>JBFXDK010000048.1:0-38583 GCA_050181195.1 Acetobacteraceae bacterium
TCTTATACCACAATCGCCCTCCCACCCGCGACCACCCCCATTGCAGCCGCACCCAACCCGGCGCCACACTCCGGCAAACGCAACAGCACCGGGAGAACTTCCATGGACATGCCGCCCCGCATCGCCGCGGAAGAATACCTCGACGCGCTGTCCGCCCACGGCATAGATCACCTGTTCGTCAACCCCGGCACCGATTTCGCTCCGATCGTCGAGGCGTTCTCCCGCGCCGCCCGCACCAACCGCCCGGTCCCGCGCCCGATGGTCGTGCCGCATGAAAACGTCGCGGTCGGCATGGCGCACGGCTACACCGTTGCCACCGGCAAGCCCCAGGCCATAATGCTCCACACCAATGTTGGTACGGCGAACGCAATCAACATGCTGATCGACGCCAGCCGCGACCGTGTGCCCATGCTGCTCACCTCCGGCCGCACGCCGTTCACCGAGACGGGCGCCACAGGCTCCCGCAACGTGCACATCCACTGGGCGCAGGAGATGTACGACCAGGCCGGCATGCTGCGCGAGATGGTGAAGTGGGACTACGAGATGAAGCGCGGCGACCAGGCCGGCACCGTCGTCGATCGCGCCATGGAACTCGCCACCGCTTCGCCGCAGGGACCCGTCTATCTCAGCCTCCCGCGGGAGGTGCTGGGCGAAACCCTGCCCACGCCGGCCGAGAGCAACCGCGCGCACCGCGCCCGCCCGCATCCCCCCGTCGCCGCACCCCGCGACATCGACCAGCTCGCCGACTGGATCGCCGCCGCCCGAATGCCGCTGCTGATCACCGGCATGCTCGGCCGCGACCCCCGCGAAGCCGAGGCACTGGCGAAGCTCGCCGACCGGTTCGCGCTGCCCGTGGTGCCGTTCAACACGCGCTACTTCGCGCTGTCGTCGGATCATCCGATGTTCCAGGGATCGGCGCCCGGGCCGCTGCTGCGGGAAGCGGATCTGGTCATCGTGCTGGACACCGACGTCCCCTGGCTGCCCAGCCGCGAAACCCCGAACCCGGATGCCCGCATCGTGCAGGTGGGCGAGGACCCGCTGCATGCGCGCCTGCCCATGCGCAGCTTCCCCTCCGACCTGACGATTACCGCGACGCTGCTGTCGGTGCTGCAGGGTCTGGACAGCGCGCTCGCTGCTCGCGCGATGCCGCATCGCGATGCGCGCCACGCGGCGCTCAGCGCGCGGTCGGCCGAGCTGCGCGAGGGATGGCGGAACGAAGCGGAACAGGCGGGCAGGGCGAACACGATCACGCTGCCCTGGCTGAACCATTGCCTGCGCGAAGTGGTGGACAGTGAAACCATCGTGGTCAGCGAGTATTCCTTCCGCCAGGAATACTGCCCGCTGCAGGCGCCCGGAAGTCTGTTCGCGCTGTCCTCGGCCGGCGGCCTGGGATGGGGATTCCCCGCCGCGCTGGGGATCAAGCTGGCAAACCCCGGCAAGCTGGTGATCCCCGTTCTGGGCGACGGCGCCTACATGTTCGCCAACCCGACGGCGTGTCACTACATCGCGCAGTTCCAGGACCTGCCGGTGCTGGCGGTGATCTACAACAACGCGCTGTATGGCGCGGTGCGGCGGGCCACGCTGGACATGTACGGCAAGGGCGTGGCGGCCGAGGCGGATGGAAGGTTCCTGGCCGACCTGCCGGCGCCCAACTTCGAAAAGATCGTCGCCGCGCATGACGGTCATGGGGAGCGCGTTGAACGCCCGGCCGACCTGCCGGCGGCACTGCGCCGTGCGGCCGATGCGGTGCGGTCCGGCCGCCAGGCGCTGGTCAACGTGATCTGCCCGCCCTGATGCAACGCCTGCGCACGAAAGTGCTGATCGTGGGCGGCGGGCCGGTCGGCTCCTCGCTCGCGCTCGACCTCGCCTGGCGCGGCATTCCGGTGCTGGTGGCCGAACGGAACCCGCCCGGGCAGATGCCCGGTGTCAAATGCAACCACGTGGCGGCGCGGACGATGGAGATCTTCCGCCGCCTGGGCATCGCTCGGCGCGTGCGTGACACCGGCCTGCCGGCGGACCATGCGAACGACATCGCCTTCCGCACCACGGCGGTGGGGATCGAGTTCGCGCGCATCCACATTCCCTGCCGCCGCGACCGCTATACGGACAAGTCCGGCCCGGACGGATGGTGGCCGACACCGGAACCGCCGCACCGGATCAACCAGATCTACCTCGATCCGCTGCTGGCGGCGGAGGCCGCGTCGCGGCCCAAAGTGACGTTCCGCAACAACCTGACCGTGCTGGGCTTCACCCAGACCGCGGACGGCGTGACCGCGGAAGCCGAGGACATGGAAACCGGCGATCGCTCGCTGATCGACTGCGACTATCTGGTGGGGTGCGACGGCCCGTCCTCGGAAATCCGCCGCCAGATCGGCGCGCGCCTGACCGGGGACGCGGTGATCGGCCGCACGCAATCGAGCTACATCCGTGCGCCCGGCCTGGCGGCGCTGATGCAGGCAGCCCCCGCCTGGTCGACGCAGGTGATGAACCCGCGCCGCAGCGCCAACATGTTCGCCGTGGATGGGCGGGAGACCTGGTTGATCCACAACTACCTGCGGCCGGAGGAGACGGATTTCGCCGCGATCGACGCCGATGCCTGCATCCGCAGCATCCTGGGCGTCGGCCCGTCCTTCCCGTATGAAACCATCACGCGCGAGGACTGGATCGGCCGGCGCATGCTGGCGGACCGGTTCCGCGACAGGCGTGTGTTCATCTGTGGCGACGCCGCGCATATCTGGGTGCCGTTTGCCGGGTATGGCATGAATGCCGGCATCGCCGACGCGATGAACCTGTCCTGGATGCTGGCCGGCGTGCTGAAGGGCTGGGCCGCGCCCGATATCCTGGCGGCGCACGAGGCGGAGCGCTGGCCGATCACTGAACAGGTCTCGAAATACGCCATGGGCACGTCGCTGGCGCTGGCCCGCGCCCGCGCCGAAGTGCCGCCCGACATCGAGGACCCCGGCCCGTCCGGCCAGGCGGCGCGCGAGGCACTCGGGCGGCGGCTCCATGAGATGAACGTGCCGCAGTTCTGCTGCGGCGGGCTGAATTTCGGCTCGTTCTACGACCGTTCGCCGATCATCGCGTATGACGGGGAGGACCCGCCGCCCTACACGATGTATGACTTCACGCCCTCGACCGTGCCGGGCTGCCGCACGCCGCATGTGTGGCTGGACGACGGGCGGTCGCTGTACGACGCAATGGGTGCGGATTTCACGCTGCTGCGTTTCGATCCGTCGGTGGATGTGCGCCCGCTTGCCCAGGCCGCGGCGCTGCGCGGCCTGCCGCTGGCCGTGCTGGACCTGCCGCCCCGGGACCCATACGGCCACGCGCTGGTGCTGTCCCGGCCGGACCAGCACGTGACCTGGCGCGGCGACGCGGTTCCGGCCGATCCGTCGCGGCTGATCGACCGGATCCGCGGCGCCGGCGCGGCACGAATGGCAGCCGGCGCCGCATAGGCGGGCAGGGGGCTACGCCGCTTCGCCCTTCGACCGGCGTTCCACCAGGTCCTCCATCGGCACCTCGAACCCGCCGGCCGACCCGATGCGATAGCCCGGCTTGTCCGTCGGCTGCGTGGACGCCACCACCGTCTTGCCATAGGCCTGCACGACCGGGATCTGATCGACCGGCAGCGGCGCCATCCACTTCTTCCGCTTCAGCGCCGCCTCGATATAGGGCGCCAGTTCCTCCTGCTTGCGGCGGTCGCGCTCGTGCTGGTCCTGCTTCAGGAACGGCATCACCTCGTTCGCGAACAGCTTGAGCGAGTCGATGATGTGCTCGTGCCTGTTGCGGCCGGCCTGCTGGATGAAGATCACCTGATCGACGCCGGCGTTCTGGTATTCCAGCAATCGCTGGCGCAGTTGCTCCGGCGTGCCGATACCGTTGCCATGCGCGACGTCGGGCAGATCGGGACGCGCGATCTGGAACCGCTCCCACAGATGGGTCGCACCCGGCTTGTGCTGGCCATACACATAGTAATGCCCCAGCGCGAAGCCGAAATACTGGAACGCCTCCAGCCCGCGCGCCTTCGCCTCGGCTTCGTCGTGGTGCACGGAAAATCCCGTCGCCATCGCGATGTTCGCGTTCACCGTATGGCCGATCGGCACGCATTCCTCGGACTTGATGATGTCGTAGTATTCCCTGGCCCATTTGCCGGCCTCGGCTGCGTCGATGAAGGCGAAGGCCAGCGCGCCGATGCCGTTGCGGGCGGCGGCGTGGATCGTCTCGCGGTTGGAGCACGCGACCCAGATCGGCGGATGCGGCTTCTGGAACGGTTTCGGCACGACATTGCGCGCGGGCATCGAGAAGAACCGGCCCTCGAACCCCGGATACGGCTCCATCGCCAGCATGTTGGCGGTCTGCTCGGTGGCCTCCGCCCATTGCTCGCGCTTGGTCGTGGTATCGACGTTGAAGCCTTCCAGCTCGGTGCGGGACGCCGACTGTCCCGTGCCCCATTCCAGCCGCCCGCTGGCGATCAGGTCCAGCGTTGCGATGCGTTCGGCGACGCGGGCCGGCGGGTTGTAGCCCGGCGGCGACAGCACCACGGCATGTCCGACATGGATGCGCTTCGTCCGCGCCGCGGCGGCGGCGAGGAACACCTCGGGCGCGGAACTGTGCGAGTATTCCTCCAGGAAATGATGCTCGTTCGCCCAGAGATAGTCGAAGCCGAGTTCGTCGGCGATTTCCGCCTCGGCCAGGGCTTCATGGATCAGCCGGTGTTCCGACCGGTCGTCCCAGGGGCGGGGCAGTTGCAGTTCATACAGCAGGCCGAAGCGCATGGTGTCCTCCCGGCTGATGGCATGGCGGGGCGCCAAGCAAACCGGCGCCCCGTTGCGATCACTAGCCCGCCCGCTGATAGCGGTTGCAGCGGATCACCAGCGGTTCGCGGAAATGCGGCCGCATCCGCTCGGTCCAGGGCGTGTTCGCCGCCTTCTGCCAGGCGTCGGACCGCGACACGCCGACATCCCGGAGGTGATACAGCGCCAGGTATTTCCGCTCCCCGCCCAGGCCGGCGGCACGGAAGCGGCGCGCGCACAGCACGCCCGGCACGGCGGCCAGTTGCGGCAGGTGCTCGGTGTTGTACCACTCCGTGAACTCGGCCTCGGCCGCCGGATCGACGTTCATCGACGCCACCAGCAGCCCGCCCGCACCCGACGGCGCGGCGACATCGCCGGGCACGATCTGCTCGCCCTCGAACCGCATGATGCGCTTGGCTTTCGACGTCACGCGCTTGGTCCACACCGACCCGTTCGCCCCGCCAATCGCCATGTAGGGCGGGCTGGACAGCACGCCGTGCGTCTCCAGGTCATAGGTCGCGATCGCGACGGTCTTGTTCTCGTCGCCGATCCAGCGTTCGGCGTTGATGAAGCCCGGAACGCGCAGGCGCTCGGGAATGTGTTCCAGGTCGTACCAGTCGTGGAATTCGTCGGCATAGGCCGTCGAGAAGTCGAACGACGCGAACAGCAGGCCCTTTGGCATGGTGTGTTTCCTCCCGTAAACCGGTGCGTGATCCTGCCACGGCCCGCCCGCACGTTGCGAGTCCTGGCGATTTCCGGCATGACAGGGCAAAACGAACCTGAGGATGCCATGCCTTTCCTGACCGAGCCGGAGCCGGAACGCGGCGCCCACCTGCCGGTGATGCCCGGCATCAGCCGCATCGTTGCCGCCAATCCCGGCCCGATGACCTATTTCGGCACCAACACCTACCTGATCGAAACCGGCGAGGGCCTGGTCGTGCTGGACCCGGGGCCGGAAGATCATCCGGAACACGTGGATGCGATCATGCGCCACACCGGCGGCAATATCGCGCTGATCCTGCTGAGCCATGCGCACCACGACCATTTCGGCGCGGTCGCCGACCTGAAGGCGCGCACCAATGTGCCCACGGTCGGGTTCACGCAAAGCATCGATGAGCGGTTCGAGGCCGACATCAAGCTCAAGGACGGCGATACCATCGCGGGCCTGCTCGCCGTGCACACGCCGGGCCATGCCGCCGACCATCTGTGCTTCGCGCTGAAGGCCGCGAACGGCGATCGCGTGCTGTTCAGCGCCGATCATGTGATGTCCTGGTCCACCAGCGTTGTCAGCCCGCCCAATGGCGACATGAAGGACTACTTCAACAGCCTGGAGCTGCTGCTGAAACGCGACGACGACGTGTTCCTGCCCGGCCACGGTCCGGAACTGCGCGATCCGCGCGCGCTGGTGAAGGAGATGCTGACGCATCGCATGGCGCGGGAGAACGCGATCGCCGACAAGCTGAAGGAAGGCCCGGCGACGACCTACACGCTGATGGACACGCTGTATTCACAGGTGAACCCGCGGCTGCGGCGTGCCGCCGAACGCAACGTGCTGGCGCATCTGCTGAAGATGGAAGTCGAGCGCAAGGTGCAGCGCGACGGCGAAATGTGGCGCGCCGCGTAGGCACACATCGTCCGCCGGACGCGGTGTCGCCGCGTCCGGCCCTACGCCGGTAGCGCCACGGATATCGGTCCTGCCCCGGGCGGCAGGCAGTCCGCCAGCGTGTGCTCGTCCAGACTGTCGTAGAACCGGCCCTGAGCCGATCCCAGCAGGCCGCGCAGCCGGCACTGCGGCAGCAGCGCGCAGGCGCTGTCGCCGGCACGGAAGCACTCCACGATCGCCTGGCTGGTTTCCAGCTGCCGGATCAGCGTGCCAAGTCGGATCTGCCCGGGCGGACGCGCCAGGCTCACGCCGCCGCCAACCCCGCGCACCGTGCGCGTGACGCCAAGCGCCGTCAGATCCTGCACGATCTTGTGCAGGTGGTTGCGTGACAATCCGCCCAGCGCCCCGGCAAGCGCCTCCACGCTCACCGGCCGGTGGCCAGACTGCCCGCCAAGCCAGATCAGCACCCGCAAGGCCATGTCGGTCGATGCGAGCAGACGCATGCTGCGACCTCCTGAATTTGGTATTGACGATACCACATTCGCTGGCGCATGAAACTGGTATTGCCAATACCACTTTGGCAGTCGCCTCCGGCCCGCCGCGCCACGCGGGCCGGTCAGCGCCCGACAGGGACGGCGTACGACCCGTGGCGCATGAGGAGCGTGCGATGAGCACCACACAGGCCGCAGCGGCGCCGTTCGGCGCCCGGACCCTGGCCGAGATCGCCGTGGACCTGCCGGGCGCAACCGGCGTGTTTCGCCGTCACAAGCTGGATTTCTGCTGTGGCGGCCGCGTGAAACTGGCCGAGGCCGCGGCGGAGAAGGGGATTCCGCTGGCCGATCTGGCAGCCGAGCTCGACGCGGCGGCCGAACGGGGGCAGGGCGCCGGACGGCCGCCCGCCACGCCCGATCTGGTTGACTGGATCGAAACCCGGTTCCATGCCACGCATCGCCGTGACCTGCCGGAGCTGCTTCGCCTGGCCCGCCGGGTGGAAGCGGTGCATCGCGCGCATCCTGCCGTCCCGCATGGCCTCGCGCTCCACCTGGAGACCATGGCCGCGGCGCTGGAAGACCACATGCGCAAGGAGGAAGCGGTCCTGTTTCCCCTGATGCGCCGGGGCGGCCATCCCGGCATCGTCGCCCCGATCCGCGCCATGCTGATCGAGCATGAAGATCACGGTGTGCACCTGCGCGAACTGGAACGCCTGACCGGCAATTTCGCGGTCCCCGAGGGCGCCTGCCCGACCTGGCGGGCACTGTATGCCGGGATCGACGCCTTCACCGCCGATCTGCTGGAGCACATCCACACCGAGAACAACGTGCTGTTCCCGCGCTTCACCGGCTGACCGGCACCGCCCGTCGCCACCCCGGCCGCATCCGCGCTGCCTGTCCGGTCCGCCACGCGGGAACCGGGCCGGCCCCTTGCGTCCCGCGCGCTGCCACCCTGTCGATCTCGAGGACTCCCATGCCTGTTCC
The DNA here is from genome assembly GCA_050181195.1 of Acetobacteraceae bacterium. Taxonomy (GTDB): domain Bacteria; phylum Pseudomonadota; class Alphaproteobacteria; order Acetobacterales; family Acetobacteraceae; genus Rhodopila. The sequence continues at coordinate 7,872 of JBFXDK010000048.1, forward strand.
GCTCTCCGACACCACCATCGCGTTGGTGAAGGCCACCGTTCCCGCCCTGGAAACGCACGGCCTGGCCATCACGCGCCGCATGTATGAGCGCATGTTCCAGAACGCGGCCATCCGCAACCTGTTCAACCAATCCCATCACGGCGAAACCGGCTCGCAACCCAAGGCCCTGGCGGGCGCCGTGCTGGCCTATGCGCGGAATATCGATAACCTTGGCGTGCTGGCCGGCGCGGTCGAGCGCATCGCGCAGAAGCATGTCGCGCTGAACATCCTGCCCGAGCACTATCCCTATGTGGCCGAGGCGCTGCTGGGCGCGATCCGGGACGTGCTGGGCGACGCCGCGACGGACGACATCATGACCGCCTGGGGCGAGGCCTACTGGTTCCTGGCGGACCTGCTGATCGGGCGGGAGGCGGCGATCTACCGCGACCTGGCCAGCCAGCCCGGCGGCTGGAACGGCTGGCGGGACTTCGTGGTGGAGCGCGTGCAGGACGAAAGCAGCATCATCCGCTCCTTCACGCTGGTCCCGGCGGATGGCGGCAAGGTGCTGCGCCACAAGCCCGGCCAGTACCTGGGGTTCGCGCTGGACCTGCCGGGGATCGGCGCGCTGCGGCGCAACTATTCGATCTCCTCTGCGCCGAACGACCGCGCCTACCGTATCACCGTGAAGCGGGAAGCAACGCCGGGCGTGCCCCCCGGCCAGGTCTCGAACTGGCTGCATGACAAGGCGCTGCCGAACACGGTGCTGCGGGTCGCCGCGCCGGCGGGCGATTTCTTCCTGGACCCCGCCGGCACCGAACCAGTGGTGCTGGTCAGCGGCGGCGTCGGCCTGACGCCGATGGTGAGCATGCTGGAGGCGATCGTCGCGGCGCGGTCCGCCCGCAAGGCCGCCTGGGTGCACGGCGCGCTGAACGGCCGCGTGCATGCGATGCGCGAGCATGTGCGGACCCTGGCCGCCAGCGCGCCCAACGTTTCCACGACGACATTTTATGCGGAACCGCTGCCCGCGGATCGTCCGGGCGCGCAGTACGACATCGCGGGCCAGGTCACGGCCGAGTGGCTGGCGGCGAACACGCCGGCTGCGTCGGCGACGTATTATCTGTGCGGTCCGAAACCATTCCTGCGCGACCTTGTGGGCGGACTGCTGCGGCTTGGCGTTCCGGGGGAACGCGTGCGCTATGAATTCTTCGGCCCGGCGGATGAGCTGCTGTCGGCAACCAACGCCAGGCTGGCCGCCTGATCGTTCTTGCAGCGGGATGGTGCGGCGGGCCATAGTCGGCCCGTCGCACATCCGTTTCGAATTCGCGCCGCAATGTCCCGCTGCCTCGCCTGCCGTCTGGTTCTGGTTATGTTGATGCTGGCGGGCCCAGCGGCCGGGACCGCGCGGGCCGGGGACAGGGAAGCGCAGCTTGCCCGCATCGACGCGATGCAGCGTGACGGAAACGCCGAGGAGGCGTTGCGCCTGGCGGAAGCCCTGCTCTCCGCCGACCCCCAGTCGCCCGTCCTGCTGCTGACCGTCGCGCGTCTGTACCAGGCGCTGGGGCGCACCGACGCGGCGCTTCCCCTCGGCCGGACGCTGGTCGGGCTGGCGCCCGGTGAGCCATCGGTATGGGAGCTCATGGTGCAGCTCCATCAGGCCTCGGGTGAGTTGGACCGCCGTGATGAGGCGCTGCGGGAACTGATCACGGCGCAGCGCAATTCGCTCGACCCGGCGCTGCGGCTGCGTCCCTTCATCATCCGCGACCTGATCCACACGCCGAACCGCACGATCGTGGTGCGGGAGAATTTCGACACCGGCAGCGGCGACGAGATCCGCCTCGCCTTCGTCCCGGTCAGTGAGGCCGAGAAGCCCCGGAACCTTCTGGTGCTGCGGGCCGACAGCGCGCTTGCCCAGACCTGGCGCAATGCCGGCATCCTGGCCGCCGGCAAGCGCCTGTTCACGCTGGTTTCGCTGTATCGCGAAGGACGGCGTTCGCGCCAGGCGGTCTACGAGATCTATCCGGACCTGCCGGCCTATGACCAGGTGCGCGCCAAGGTCCTGGACATCCTGAAGGGGGCCGCAAAGCCGCTGTCCGGCAAGGCGGGCGGGCTGGCGGTGCCGCCCAGGTAGGTGTCCGCCGTTCCGGTCCGCGCGGGCGGATCGGCCCCCGCGACGGCCGATGGTTGTCACCGGCGCTCTTGCCCCCGCTCGCCGTCCGTCGCAGCCTTCCCGCCAGGAGGACGATCCATGTCTGCATCATCAGCGGCTTCGGCCGATCCGATCACCGTAATCAACCTGGGAGGCCACACGGGCGTCGCCGTCGAGGGCGTTGACCTGCGCATGCCGCTGGACGACGCATTGACGGACCGGCTGCGGCGGTTGCTGCTCGACCACCACGTGCTGTGCATCCGCGGCCAGCAGATCGGCCCGGACGCGTTCCAGGCCGCGATCAGCCGCTTCGGCGAGCCGCAGATCCGTCCCGAGATCCCGCATGTGCCGGGCTTTCCGGCGGTGACGACGCTGTCCAGCGAGGACCGTGACACCAAGGGCGACGGCAAACGGCTGGTCGTGGGCGCGAACTGGCACACGGACGACAGTTTCATGGCGGCGCCGAGTTCGCTGACGGCGCTGTATGGCATCACCGTGCCCGAGACCGGCGGCGACACGCAGTACGCCAACATGTATGCCGCCTATGAAGCCCTGCCGGCGGAGACGAAGCGGCGAATCGACGGGCTGAAGGCGGTGCACATGATGAAGCCGGACCGTCCGGGCCTCGCGCGCAGCCGCACCTACGACCCGGCGCTGCTGGCGCAGCGGCCGCCATCCACGCATCCGCTGGTGCGCACCCATCCCGAGACCGGCCGCAAGGCGCTGTATATCGGCCGAGCGCGCATGGATCATATCGTGGGAATGGATCGCGAGGAGGGCCACCGGCTGATCGATGACCTGCTTGAACATTCGATCCAGCCGCAGTTCCAGTATCGCCACAAATGGCGCCAGGGCGACGTGGTGATCTGGGACAATCGCTGCCTGATGCACAAGGCGAACGGCGACTACCCCGAGGGGATGCGCCGTTTCATGCAGCGCATCATCGTGGCCGGCGACGTGCCGTTCTGATCACGCGGCCGGCGGGGCGGCGATCTTCTGCAGGATGGCGCGGGACGCGTCGGGGATCGCCACCGGGCGCTGCGCGCCGCGTTCGACGAACACATGCACGAAATGCCCCTCGGCCGCCGCGACATCCTCATCGTTGCGGAAGATCCCGACTTCGTAGCGGACCGAACTGCGGCCGACATGGGCGACGCGGATACCGACGGTGACGCGGTCGGGGAAGGCGAGCGAGCTGTGATAGCGGCAGGCGACCTCGGCGACCACGCAATGCGTGGGGCCATCGAGCAGGCCGACCACCTTCTCGGTCATCTCGTAATAGGTCACCGCGGTATCGAAGTAGGAGAAGTAGTTGACGTTGTTCACGTGCTGGAACACGTCGTTGTCCATCCACCGCGTGGTGATGCTGTTGAACCAGAAATAGTCGGACCGGCGGCCCGGGGGTTGGCGGCTCATGCGCTGGGCTTGCTCCGTGCAGGATGACCGCGGTGTTGAACCCGATCCGGCGTCCGTCGTCCATTGCCCGAGCGCGCGGTGTCAGCGTGGGAGGGTTCGTCCGGGCGCCACGTGCCCGGATGTCGTGCTTGCGGGCAGCGGGGGCGGCGAATGGTCAGTTCGGCAGGCGCAGCGTCACGGTGGTGCCGGAGCCTGGTTCGCTGTCGAAGACCAGTTCGGCCCCGATCGCACGGGCCAGGCGCCGGCTGAGCGTAAGGCCAGTGTCGGTCGCGTCATCGGGCGAACCGCGATCGGCTTCGATAGGCGGCAGTGGTTCCTCCAGCCGGCGCAGCGCATCGGACGGCATGCCGACGCCGGTGTCGCGCACGATCACCTCCACCCGGTCCGGCTGCGTTTCGGTCACCAGTTCCACCACCGCGCCCCTCGGCGAGAATCGCAGCGCGTTCGCCAGCAGATTGTCCAGGATGCGGCGGATCGCCCATGCGTCGGCCTGGACGATTCGCGGCGGTCCCGGCTCGGGGTCCACCGCCACTGCGATCTGCTTGTCTGCGGCGGTGGGGCGGATCGCATCGGCGGCTTCGTGCACCATCCGGTCGACATCGACTGGCTCGACCCGGATCGGCCGCCGGTCGATATGCGCGAGGTCGATCAGGTTCTCGATCATTTCGACGAGCTGCTTGCTGCTGCTCTGCACCCGTCCCAGCGGTTCGCGCTGATCGGGGCGGCAATTGGCCATCATCACCCCGCACAGCCCGACCACGGCGTGCAGCGGCTTGCGGATCTCCTCGCTCAGCGACGTGAAGATATCCGATGTCAGGCGTTCCGCTGCCTCGGCGCGTTTCGTCTCGTCGGCCAGCCGCTCCTGGATGTTGCGGGCGTATTGCACCAGGGCCGCCGTGATGAAGACCGTGGTGATCGAAAGCATCCGGTTTGTTGCCGCAACCGCATGGTCCGGATTGATCACCGGGAAAAAGAATCCGAGAATGATCATCGTCGTGGCGAGTCCAGCCAGCCACCATGCGGCGTTGCGGTTGCGGTGGAGCACCGCGGTGCAGACGAGCGGAATGTAGAACAGCCCAAAGTTGACGAAGATTTCCTGGGTGATATCGCCCACGAAGGCCAGCCCGCAGCCCAGATAGACAGGGATCGTCAGCAGGCGAACCCACCGTTCTTCCCGCTTCTTACGCGCCTGCCAGGGGCGTGGCGACGCCGCTACGACTGTAGTGGGTCTGTCAGGAGACGATCTCATCAACAATCCATTGCGTCAGGATCGTGGTGGCCGCGAGGAAGTCCGGCAGCGCCATCGCCTCGCGCGGGTTGTGGCTGCCGTTTTCATTCTTGACAAATATCATCCCCATGGGAACGCCAGCCTCGGCAAATGCAGCAGCGTCATGAGACGCGGGGCTGCCCAGGTCAAGTACTGGTATATCCTGTGCGGACGCGGCGCGATGCAGCGCCGAGCGGATGGCGGGATCGACATTGCCGACCGCCGCGCGTGCCTTGGTGCCCAGGTGGAATGTCACGCCGCGGCGTTGTTCAATGCCGCGGATGATCGCTTCCACCTTCGTATCGAGATCGGCCAGCACGGCTTCGTCGTAGGCACGTACGTCGATACTGAAATGAAATGCGCCCGGCACGATCGTCATGCCGTGCTGCGCCGGATCGGTGTAGAACCGCCCGATGGTGCATGCCATCGGAATGCCGCGTGCATCGTGCTCCTCCCACAGCCGGTCCATCGCCATGGCGAATTCCGCCCCCGCCATGGCGGCGTCGCGGCGGAAGCGGCGGGGCAGGCCGACATGGTCGTTGCTGCCCTCGATCCAGGCATTGGGATAGCGGAAATTGCCGGGAATGCCGGTGCAGATCGCCGCCGCCTTCCCGGCCTCGACCAGGCTGGGCGCCTGTTCGATATGCAGTTCGAGATAGGCGTGCAGCGATTCCGGGTCGAGAAAACGGGTGCGGGCCCGCACCCGTTCGGGCCGGCCGCCGCATTCGGTCATGTGTTCGGCGAGCGTGCGGCCGGTATCGATCCGCCGCACCTCCAGCGCGCCGTCGGGCAGCATGCCAAGCGCGGACCGGCTGCCGACATAGGAAACCTGAAACCAGATGCTTTCCTCGGCACGGATGCCCATCACCACGATGTCGCGCGCCGGCGTCAGTCCGAGTTCGCGCAATGCCGACACCGCGACCAGGCCTGCGACCACGCCGGCGGCGCCGTCGAAATTGCCGCCATGCGGCACCGAGTCGAGATGCGAACCGATGACGAGTTTCGGCAGCGACCGGTCCCGCCCGGCCATGGTCAGATAGAGGTTGGCGCCGTCGTCATTCTCGACACCGAGGGCGAGGGCGCGCGCCGCTTCGGTGACGGTGGCATGCGCCCGCTGCTCCCCCGCGCCGTAGGGATCGCGGGAGACGCCGGGCTCATCGAGGCCGTCGCGGCGGAGTTGGTCGAACAGGGATTGGGCGAGCGACGCCTGGGCGGACACGGCTTTTCGCACTGCTGCGGCGTTCGACACGACCCGGGCTCCTGACCTTGTGTACCGGTGCTAGTATTTCGCCATATGACGGGATAATGCCAGACCTCATGACAGATGTAGAGCATGCTTCTGGAGATCTGCTGCGCGAAACGGCGGAACGCCTGTTTCGTGAGCATTGCACGCAGGCCGTCCTGCGGGCAGCCGATGAGGGGATCTGGCCGGCGGCGGCGTGGACGGCGGTAGGGGAAGCTGGGCTGAACCTGGCCTTGTTGCCGGAGTCGGCGGGCGGCTACGGCGTTGCCGTCACCGATGCGCTGTCGCTGCTGCGGGTGGCCGGCGAGCATGCGCTGCCGCTGCCCCTGGCCGAGACGATGCTGGCAGGCTGGATGCTGGCGCAGGCCGGCATCGCGGTGCCGGCGGGGCCGCTGACGGTCGCGCCGGTCGCGGGGGCCGAGTCGCTGGTCCTGCAGCCCGATGGCGCCGGCTGGCGCCTGACCGGGACCGCGCACCGCGTGCCCTGGGGCCGGAACGCGGTGGCCGCCGCCGTGCTGGCCGAACGCGATGGCGCAGGCCTTGTCGCCCTGGTGCCGCGGGAGGCCTGGACGGTGGAGCAGGAGGCCAATGTCGCGCATGAGCCGCGCGATACGCTGCATTTCCATGGCGGGGTGACCGCGGCGGCGCCGGCCGGGCTGACGCGGGCTGAACTCCGTGCCGCCGGGGCGGCGATACGGGCGCAGCAACTGGCCGGCGGCCTGGTCCGGCTGACCGCGATGACCACGCAATACGCCCAGGACCGCATCCAGTTCGGCCGTCCCATCGGCAAGTTCCAGGCGATCCAGCAGAACCTGGCGGTGCTCGCCGGGCAGACCGCCGCCGCCTGCGCCGCGGCCGATCTGGCCGCCGAGGCGGTGGCGGATGGGCTGCGCGTGCTGCCGATCGCGGCCGGCAAGGCGCGGGCGGGGGAGGCCGCCGGCATCGGCGCCTCGATCGCGCATCAGGTGCATGGTGCGATCGGCTTCACGTTCGAGCACGCGCTGCATTTCGTTACCCGCAGGCTGTGGTCGTGGCGCGACGAGTTCGGCAACGAGACCGAGTGGAACCGGCTGCTTGGCCGTCACATGGCCGCCGCGGGCGCGGACCGGCTTTGGGCCGGGATCACCGCCGCCTGAGCGCGGTCGTGGTCCGCAACGGGTCTGGCAGACCGGGTCTGGCAGACCGGCTTGAGGCGGCGGACCGCGCAGGCTGGTCGCGTGCCGCGGCGTTGCCTTGCTGGCGGTTCAGGCCGGTGCCGCGTCGTCCAGCGAATCGGGCAGCGCGTATTCGCGCAGCCGCTTGATGTCGTGCAGGATCACCCGCGCGCCATGGGTTTCCACGCCGAAGCTGCGCAGCGCGGCGAAGGCGCGCGACAGGTTTTCCTGCCGGCAGCCGAGGCGGGCGGCGAGCAGGCGCTTGTCGAACGGCAGGCGGAAGGCGACGGAATTGCCGGCCGGATCCTCGGAGAGTTCCAGCAGATAGCAGCCCAGGCGCTGCGCGGTGGTGCGCAGCTTCAGGTCGCAGACCTGGCGTACCAGGGCGCTGAAATCCATCGCTTCGGCCCGCATGATGGCGGTGGCGATGCCCGGATCTTCCTGCAGCAGCTGCAGCAGGCCGGCGGCGTCGAGCGCGATCAGCCGCGAGGACGCGACGGCCTGGGCGTTCAGCAGCAGCGGCAGGCGGGCGAGCAGGGTGGCGAGCACGAAATGCCCGCCCGGCTGGATCACCTCGACCACGGCGCTGGTGCCGTTGGGCGCCGTGTTGGACAGGATCACCTGTCCGGACAGCACCACGTAGAGCCTGTCCGGCTGGTCGCCCTGCCGGCACAGCAGCGTGGTCTCGGACACCGAGACCAGCGTCGAAATGCCCGCGAGGCGCTGCAGCGACGGTCGCTCGAGTTCCGCGAAGATGGCGGCCTTGCGCAGCAGGTTGGGGTCGATACCGGCCACGGGACTCGGGGCTGGCCGGTCTTGGATAACGATGGGTGAGGTATGCGTCATCTTAGTGCCCGGTATGACTGAGAAGCGACTCTGCTCCCGTCTATAAGCGAACGAATTGACCGGGGGCAACCCATCACGGCTCAGGGATATTGCCTTACCGAGAAATTGATGGAATTTCCGTGGCAAATTTGTGTCGAAAATTGGGAGGTGGTCGTGAAGGCGATGGTCTGCGAGGCGTTTGGCGGCCCCGAGGTGCTGGCGTTGCGCGATGTCCCCGATCCGCCGCCGCCCGGCGCGGGTGAGATCCAGGTGCGCATCCGCGCCCGCGGCGTACAGTATGTCGACGTGCTGATGCTGGCCGGAAAATACCAGTTCCGCCCCGAGCCGCCGTTCATCCCCGGCGGCGAGGCGGCCGGCGAGGTGGTGGCCATCGGGTCCGGCGTGAGCGGTTTCGCGGTGGGTGACCGCGTCATGAGCCGCCATTCGCTGGGTGCGTGCGCCGAACTGGGCAACGCCAAGGCCGAACTCTGCGACAAGGTGCCGGACGGGATGGAGCTCGAAGCGGCGGGCGTATTCCGCGGCGCCTACTCCACCGCCTATCACGCGCTGTTGCAGCGCGGACGCATGCAGGCGGGCGAATGGGTGCTGGTGCATGGCGCCGCCGGCGGCATCGGCATCGCGGCGATCCAGGTGGCGAAGCTGTTCGGCGCCAGGGTGATCGCGACCGCCAGCACCGAGGAGAAGCGAGCGGCCTGCCTGGAAGAAGGCGCCGATCACGCGATCGACTACCGTGGCGGGTTCACCGACGCGGTGAAGGAGCTGACCGGCGGGCGGGGCGTCGACATCGTCTATGACCCGATCGGCGACAAGGTGGCCGAGGAGTCGCTGCGCTGCCTCGCCTGGTGCGGGCGGCTGCTGATCCTGGGCTTCCTGGGCGGCGGGCCGACCAACATCCGCAGCAACTACCTGCTGATCAAGGGGATCGATGCGATCGGCGTGCGCGTGGGCGGTCTGAACGAGGCGGCGCCGGCGCTGGCGATCGCCAACATGCACACGCTGGCGGACCTGGCGGGGCAGGGGCTGCTGAAGCCCCGCATTTCCCACAGGTTCCGCCTGGATCAGGCCGCCGAGGCGCTGCAGGCGGTGATCGACCGCAAGGTGATCGGCAAGGCGGTGCTGGTGAGCTGATCCCGCGGCCTTGGTTGCCCGGGCCGCCGGCCGGCCCTAACGTGGCCGTCGCACCAACCGGATGAGGAAACGGGCCATGGATCGCGCGGAGTTCGAGACGGCCTTGCGCCGCGACGGCTATGAGGTGGTGGCGCGCGAGATGGCCGCAGGTACCGTCAACCCGGACCATACGCATGATTTCGATGCGCGGGTCCTGGTGCTGTCCGGCGCGCTCACCATGGGCCGGCCGGACGGCCGCCATACCTACCGCGCCGGCGACTGGTGCGAGGTCCCGGCCGGTCTCCTGCATTCCGAAACGGCCGGACCCGAAGGCGTCTCCTATGTCGCGGGACGCCGCAAGCCCGCCTGATCCGGGCGTTCAACACAGTACCAGGAAGGGAAACGACACATGGCTGAGCCAGGCCGCGCGTTGCCGCAACCAACGCCGGAAACGCAGCATTTCTGGGACGGGACCAAGGCCGGCGAGCTGCGCCTGCAGCGCTGCGACGGCTGCGGCAAGGTCTATTTCCCGCCCCGGCCGTTCTGTTCGGCCTGCGGGTCGCGCAAGGTGTCCGTGTTCAAGGCGTCCGGCAGGGCGGTCCTGTGGAGCTATGTGATCCACCACCGCGCGGTGCCGGGCTTCAAGCCGCCCTATGCGATCGCCGTCGTGCAACTGGCCGAGGGCGTGAAGATGATGACCAACATCGTGGACTGCGAGCAGACGCCCGAGGCGCTGCAGCTGGACATGCCGCTTGAGGTCGTGTTCGAGAAGCAGACCGACGACATCACGCTTCCCCTGTTCCGTCCGGTGAAGGGCTGATCCGATGCGCAGAAACGCAGTCACGGTCGTCGGTGCGGCCGAAACCACCCGTCTGGGCGTCATTCCCGACATGTCGCAGATCCAGCTGCACGCGGACGCGGCGCTGAACGCCATGGCCGATTGCGGCCTGCGGCCGAAGGACATCGACGGCATCGCCTGTGCCAACGAAACGCCGGTGCAGCTGGCGCACTATCTGGGCATCACGCCGACCTGGGTCGATGGCACCGCGGTGGGCGGGTGCAGCTTCATGATCCATGTCCGCCACGCGGCGGCGGCGATCGAGGCGGGGCTGGCGAAGACCATCCTGATCACCCATGGCGAGAGCGGGCGCTCGCGCGTCGGCAATCCGCCGCGCAGTGTGCACCCGCAGTCGCTGAACGGGCAGTTCGAGCAGCCCTTCGGCCCGATGGGGCCGCCCAGCATGTTCACCATCCCCGTGCTGCGCTACATGAAGACCTATGGCGTGACCGAGGAGCAGATCGCCCAGGTCTGCGTCGTGCAGCGCGAATGGGCGGCGATGCATCCGCGCGCGACGTTCCGCAACCCGATCACCACCGACGACGTGCTGAACAGCCGCATGATCGCCTGGCCGTTCCGGCTGCTGATGTGCTGCCTGGTGACCGATGGCGGCGGCGCGCTGATCCTGACCTCGGCCGAACGGGCGAAGGATTTTCCGACGAAGCCCGTCTACATCCTTGGGACGGGTGAGAGCGTCGAGACGCCGATGGTCTCGCAGATGGAGGACTTCACCTCCTCCCGCGCGTTCCGCGTGGCCGGGCCCACGGCGTTCCAGCAGGCTGGTATCAACCGCAACGATATCGACCACCTGATGATCTATGACGCGTTCGCGCATCTGCCGCTGTATGGGCTCGAGGACCTGGGCATCGTCCCGCGCGGCGAGGCGGCTGCGTTCATCGCCGGACGCAATACCGCGCCGGGCGGCAAGTTGCCGTTGAACACCAATGGCGGCGGGTTGTCGTATATGCACTCCGGCATGTACGGCATGTATGCGCTGCAGGAGAGTGTACGGCAGATGCGGGGGATTTCCCCGGCACAGGTGGAAGGCGCGCAGATCTCGGTCTGCCACGGCGTGGGCGGCATGTTCGCGGCGTCGGGCACGATCATTTTCACCAACGAGGCGCCGTAGCCGGCGCTGCGCCCGGATCGGCCGTCGCCGATCCGGGGTCTCGCCGAACGCTCGGCTGGCTGCATGTTGTCGGGGTGTTGCGATGGCCGATCCGGTCGACGTTCTGATCATCGGGGCCGGCGCGTCCGGCGGCGCCGTGGCGTGGAGCCTGGCCGAGACGAAGATGCGCATCCTGTGCCTGGAGCAGGGGGACTGGATGAATCCCGCCACCTATCCCTCCTCGGGGCGGGACTGGGAGCAGCGCCAGCTCAACGAATTCAACTACAGCCCCAACCGGCGCCGCCTGCCGGTGGACTACCCAGTGAACGAGGACAACTCGCCGATCAAGATCGCCAATTTCAACGGAGTCGGCGGCGGCACCGTCCTATACGCAGGGCATTTTCCGCGCTTTCATCCCTCGGATTTCCGGGTCCGCTCGCTCGATGGCGTGGCGGATGACTGGCCGATCGACTACGCGACGCTGGCGCCGTTCTACGCCGAGAACGACCGCATGATGGGCGTCTCGGGCCTGGCCGGTGATCCCGCCTATCCGCCGAAGCAACCGGCGATGCCGCCGCTGCCGCTGGGGCGCGCCGGCACGACGCTGGCGCGTGGGCTGAACCGCCTTGGCTGGCACTGGTGGCCGTCGGACAGCGCCGTCGCCTCGCAGGACTACGAGGGGCGGGCGAAATGCATCAACCTCGGCCATTGCACCGCCGGCTGCGCGCAGGGGGCCAAGGCCAGCAGCGACATCACCTACTGGCCCGCCGCGATCCGCGCCGGGGTCGAGCTGCGCACGCGCTGCCGGGTGCGCGAGATCACGCTGAACGAGCACGGCATGGCGTCGGGTGTCGTGTATTACGACGCGGACGGGATCGAGCACCTCCAGCCAGCCGAGGTGGTGATCGTCGCCTGCAACGGCGTCGGCACGCCGCGTATCCTGCTGAATTCCGTCTCCGGCCGCTTCGCGAACGGGATCGCCAATTCCAGCGGCCAGGTCGGGCGGAACCTGATGTTCCATCCCTATGCCCGAATCTTCGGCTATTTCGACCAGGAACTGGATGGGTATCGCGGCCCCGGCAACTGCATCTGGAGCCAGGAATTCTACGAGACCGACTCGTCCCGCGGGTTCGTGCGCGGCTACACGTTCGAATTCGCCCGCGGCCAGGGGCCGGTGATGGCGGCCGTGACCGGTATGGAGACGGGCCGGCTGCCCTGGGGGGAGGATCACCATCGCGCCTACCGCTCGCTGTTCATGCGGCGCACCGGGATGGTCGCGATCTGCGAGGACCTGCCGGAGGCGCACAACCGCGTCACGCTGGACCCGGTGTTGAAGGACGGCAACGGCATTCCCGCGCCGCGGATCGACTACACGCTCAGCGAGAACAGCCGTCGCATGCTGGATCATGCGGTGGCACGCGGGACCGAGGTCCTGCGTTCGGCGGGCGCGCACGACGTGGGGCACGAGGCGCCGCTGGCCGCCGGCGGCTGGCACCTGATGGGCACGGCGCGGATGGGGACGGATCCCGACCGTTCGGTGGTGAACGAATGGGGCCGCAGCCACGACGTGAAGAACCTGTTCGTCGTCGATGGCAGCATCTTCGTCACCTCGGCCGGGGTGAACCCGACCTGCACGATCCAGGCGCTGGCGCTGTATGTCGCCGACAGCATGAAACGGCGGCTGGCGACGCTGTTCGACTGAGGCGGCCCGACGCCGGACCGGGCAACCGGCTGAAGGCGCCGCGCGTGGTCCTGACCGCCGCAGCCGGCCGGGATCAGGGCAAGGCGCGCTTTACCGGGACATCCGGGCGTGGATGTCGAACCGGTTGGGCTGTACGGATCGCATCAGCTGGCGGCGCGGCATGCCCTTGAAGCTATCCCTTTGGCCGTGGCCGGGACGGTGTCGCGTGCAGGCCTGAGCGTCAGTCCAGCTGCGCGCCGGACGCCTTCACGACCGGCACCCATTTCTCGTACTCGGCCTCGACGAACGCGCCGAACGCTTCGGGCGTGGTATGCGGCATCATCTCGATGTTCATGTCGCTCAGACGCGTCGCGACCATCTTGTCGGCCAGCGCCTGGTTGAGCGCCTGGTTCAGCCGCGCGACCACCTGGGGCGGGGTCTTCGCTGGTGCGAACAGGCCGAACCAGACATAGCACTCGAAGCCCTTCAGCCCCTGTTCATCCAGCGTCGGGATATCCGCGAGCGAGCGTGCGCGGGTCATGGAGGCATTGCCGATCGCCCGGATGGTTCCCGCCTGCACCTGCGGGATCGAGGTTGGGACAGCGTCGATCGCCATGGTGATCTGCCCGGCCGCGAGGTCGTTCATCATTGGTCCCGCACCGCGATAGGGCACGTGGATGATGTCCAGGCCGCCGGCCATCGTCTTCATCTGCTCGGTGCAGAGATGCGGCATGGCGCCGATGCCGGGCGATCCATAGGTGTATTTGCCGGGCGCCGCCTTCACCATGTCTACAAGGCCCTTGAAGTCGGTCACCGGGACGGACTTGTTCACCACCAGCGCGTAGTTGGTGATCCCGGCCTGGCCGATCGGGACGAAGTCGGCCAGCGGATCATAGGGCATCTTCCGATACAGCCCGGGATTGATCGCGAAGGCCGAAATCGAGCCGAGCAGGATGGTATAGCCGTCGGGGGGTGACTTGGCGGAGAGGTCGGTGCCGAGGTTGCCGCCGGCGCCGGGCCGATTGTCGACCACAACCTGCTGGCCGAGGGATTCGGTGAGTTTCGCCGCCAGCAGGCGCGCGAGAATGTCGGTCGATCCCCCGACGGCGAAGGCCACCACCATGCGCACCGGCTTGGTGGGGTATGTGTCCTGCGCCGCCGCCGGCCTGGCCACGGCAAGGCAGGTCATGGCAAGCCCGGTCACGAGACAGATCGCGCGTATACACGCCCGCATGGTGCAGCATCCTCCCATAGGCCGTCCGTGCGGCGCGTCATGTGCCGCCGGACAGGGTCCTTGGTTCGTATTGTGAGTGAAATGCCCGCGGGAGTCACGGCCCGGGCAATCGCGTGAATGTCGTCGTATGGTGCCGGCCGTGGAAATCACCGTCCGGGCGGCGCGCTGGCGCGATTGACTCGCGCCGCCCGCCGCTCATCCTTCGGCGGCTGATCCGCAACCAGGGGAGAACCGTCGTGCTGGCGCATCATGGCCGCTACGCCTATTCCAACATCACCACGCGGCCGGACTACACCTGGCCGGGCGGCAAGCGTCTTGCCGTCTATGTGGCACTGAACATCGAGGCCTTCGCGTTCGGCGGCGGCAAGGGATCGGCGATCGCGCCGCCCGACCAGGCCGTGTCGGCGTCGGTCTATTCCTGGCGCGACTACGGCAACCGCGTCGGTCTCTGGCGGCTGTTCGATCTGTTCGACCAGCTTGGCATTCCGGCCGAGGCCCAGATGAACACCGCCATCTACGACATGGCCCCCGACATCCCCGCGCGCCTGCGCGCCCGCGGCGATGAGGTTCTGGGCCATGGCGAGACGAATTCCGACGAGCAGGGGGAGCTGCCGGAAGCCGAGGAGCGGGCGCTGATCCAGCGGGTGACCGAGACGATTACGCGGCAGGAAGGCGCACCGCCCGTGGGCTGGATGAGCCCCTGGCTGTCGAACTCGGCCGTGACGATGGACCTGCTGCAGGAGGCTGGCTACCGCTACGTGATGGACTGGACGATGGACGACCAGCCGGTGTGGATGAAGACCCGCAAGGGCCGCATCCTGTCCATGCCCTATCCGGTGGAGGTGAACGACAACCGCGCGCTGGTGTGGTTGCGCTACTCCTCGGAGGAATTCGCGGACATGATCATCGACCAGTTCGATGAGATGCTGGAGCAATCGGAGAAGCAGCCGCTGGTCTGCCCGATTTCCCTGCACCCGTTCTCGATCGGGCGACCCTACCGCATCCGGCAGTTCAGGCGTGCGATGGAGCACATCCTGAAGCACAGGGATCGGATCTGGCTCACGCGTCCCCGCGACATCTGCGCCCATGTCGAGAGCCTGCCGCCCGGCACGGTGCCCGGCAGCACGGACTGAGGCCCAGCCCACCCGGTGGCGAGCGAGGCGCCTGGTGCCGGGGTGTCCGGGGTCGCGTGACGGCGCGTGGGGTTGGCCCGTTGCCCGGCCGCGTGCCGCGCCGGCTCAGGCGGTCCGGCCGGGTGCCGTGATGAAAACGGGGCGCCGGTCGATCGGGGCGGCGCGTGGCGTGTTCTCCGGCATGCGCCTGTCCGCGACCGCGGAACGTGCCGTGTCCGGCGCAAGTTCGTCGCGGGCCGGGAAGCCGGTTGCCGCCTCCCGGTCGGCTGCCATCAGGCGGACCAGCGCCGACACGCCGACGCAGCGGTAGATCACCATGACAGTGCCTCCGTGTGGGCGAGACAGGGCGCGGAACGGGAAGGGCGGCGTGGGATGACCATGCGGGTTTCTCCTGATTCCGCTCGGGATGATGGCGCGAATGAGAATGAATCGCAATACCTGCATGACGCGCGGACTGCTGGCCGCGTGCCGCATCCCGCGTCGCGCGCACTGCCCGCACCCCGTAGGCTTTCGGCCAGCGCAACGACGTGCGACACTCGGATTGGTCAGGAAGCATGGGAAGGAACGCGATCGTGGCAGGGGTGACGGGTCGGTGTGCGGGACTGCTGCTGATGATGGTTTCGCTGGTGTCGTTCTCCGCCATGGCCGATACGGACTGGCCGAAGACCACGGTGAAGGTCGTGGTGCCTTTCCCGCCGGGCGGCGCCAACGACACCGTCGCGCGCCCCTATGCGCAGGCGTTGTCGCAGATGTTCGGCCAGGCCTTCGTGGTGGAAAACCGCGGCGGCGCGGGCGGCATCATCGGCCTCGAATCGGTCGTGCGGTCCAAGCCGGACGGCTACACGCTGTGCATGTGCGCCTCGACCGTCATCACCACGGTGACGAACCTGCGCAAGACGCCGTTCCAGGCGCAGGATGTCGATGCGATCGCCATGACGACGATGTACATCTCCGGCCTGATCACCGGCCCGAAGAACACCGCCCGGGATTTCCAGGAATTCATGGCCCAGGCCAAGGCGAAGCCGGGCGCGGTGGTCTATGGCGGGTCCGGCGTCGGCAGCCCGACCGAACTGCGCATGAAATACCTGGGCGCGCTGACGGGAACCGAGTTCGTCAACGTGCCCTATAACGGCAATGCCCCGGCATTGAACGATCTGCTGGCCGGCGTGATCGACGCCATCATCGAGTTGAACGCATTCCCGCACGTGAAGGCCGGCAAGCTGAAGATGCTGGCGATGTTCGCTCCGGCGCGCCACCCGGATTTCCCGGATGTGCCGACCATCGACGAGCTCGGGTATCCGCAGGTGAACACGCCCATCTGGCAGGGCTTCTACGGCCCGCTGGGCATTCCGGAGCCGATCCGCGAGAAGCTGAACAAGGCCATCGCCGAGATCAACGCCAAACCCGAATGGCAGGCGCGGATGCTGGAAATGGGCTTCGCGACCCGCAACATGGGTCTGCAGGAGATGCGGGAATTCTATCTGGCGGATGATGCCTTGTACAAGAAGATCATCCGGGAGCAGAAGATCAGCGTCGACTGATCCCGTGCCCTGACGGGACCCACGACAGGACAGGACCCACGACATGACCGAATCCATGACCGGCGGCCAGGCGATCGTCCGCACCCTTGGCCGACTGGGCGTCGATACGGTGTTCGGCCTGCCGGGCATCCAGCTTGACCCGCTGTTCGATGCCCTGCATGGCCAGCGCCAGACCATCCGCACGCTGCACACGCGGCATGAGCAGGGTTCGGCCTATATGGCGCTGGGCTATGCCCAGGCCTCGGGCAAGGTCGGGGTGTTCACCGTCGTGCCCGGCCCCGGCATCCTGAACGCGACGGCCGCGCTTGCCACGGCGGCCGGGTCCAACGTGCCCGTGCTGGGTCTGACCGGGCAGATCCCGTCGTACCAGATCGGCCAGGGCCTGGGCATTGCGCACGAATTGCGGGACCAGCCCGGCGCGTTGCGTGGCGTGGTGCCCTTTGTGGCGCGGGCCGAATCGCCAGAGGCCGCACCGGCGCTGCTGACGCAGGCGTTCCACGCCATGCTGGACGGGCGCAACCAGCCGGCGGTGCTGGAAATGGCGCCCGATGTCATGGCGCGCAGCGCGTCTGTCACGCTGCCCGACGGCTTCACGGTTGCGGACGGGCCGGCGCCCGACGACGCCGCGGTGGCGGCAGCGGCGCGCCTGCTCGCCGGGGCGCGCAAGCCGGCGATCTTCGTCGGCTCCGGCGTGTTCGGGGCCGAGGCGCATCTGCGCCGGCTGGCCGAACGGCTGCAGGCCCCGGTGATCATGAGCCGCACCGGCCGCGGCGCGCTATCCGACCGCCATCCGCTGGCCGCCGGCATGCTGCAGGGCCAGGTCTACTGGGAAGATGTGGACGTCGCGCTGATCGTCGGCACGCGGTTCCTCGCCCCGGCGCTGTCCTGGGGGCGGGAAGGGGCGGTGCGCACCGTGCGCATCGACATCGACCCCGCGCAGGCGGCGCTGCCCAAGCCGGCCGATGCGACTCTGATCTGCCGAGCGGAGACGGGTTTGTCGCGGTTGCTGGATGCGCTGCGTGGCGAGCCGGAGCGGCCGTCGATCGCCGGAACCCTGTCCGACATAAGGCGCGACGTGGCGGAAAAGCTGGCGACGCTGGAGCAGCAGCACGCCCTGGCGCGGGTGATCCGCGAGGAACTGCCCGACGACGGCATCCTGGTGACCGATGTGACGCAGCTCGCGACCTTCGTGCAGTACGGCATGCCGGTCTACGCGTCGCGCACGCTGATCACCCCCGGGTTCCAGGGCACGCTGGGCTATGCGTATCCGGCGGCGCTGGGCGCCAAGGTGGCCTTCCCGGACCGCAAGGTGCTGTCGATCTCGGGCGATGGCGGGTTCATGTTCAACGTGCAGGAACTGTCGACCGCGGTCGCGCACAATATCGGCGTGGTGGCGATCGTCATGAATGACGGCGCGTTCGGCAACGTGAAGCGAATCCAGCAGACGAGCTATGGCGGGCGGATGATCGGCGTCGATCTGCGCAACCCGGACTTCGTGGCGCTTGCGGAAAGCTTCGGCATGATGGGGCTGCGGGCCGAGACGCCGTCGGCGCTGCAGCGGGCGCTGCGCCAGGCATTCGCCCGCGGCTGTCCGGCGCTGATCGAGATCCCGGTCGGCGAGTTGCCCAGCATCTGGGGGCTGATCAAGCGCCCGCCATCCCAGGGCGTTGTGGCGTCCGCCGGCTGAGGCCGGCGAACAGGCCGCTGCGTGTTTGCCGACGCCGCAGGCCTTCACCGGTGCCGGAGACCTTCCGACGCCGTGGAC
Source organism: Acetobacteraceae bacterium (assembly GCA_050181195.1). Taxonomy (GTDB): domain Bacteria; phylum Pseudomonadota; class Alphaproteobacteria; order Acetobacterales; family Acetobacteraceae; genus Rhodopila. The sequence continues at coordinate 26,330 of JBFXDK010000048.1, forward strand.
GAGAAAAGCTCCGCCTGACGATGCGGGCGGAACCTTTGCTGTCCCATTGGCCGATCGGCTGAACGACCGGCCGCCGGCGTTCGACCGAAAGAGAACGCTACTGCGTGACCGGCTTCGGTGCTTCGGCCGGCTGGCTGCTGACCTGGCGCAACGTCGCGCGGGCTTCGGTCAACTGCCGCTGGGCGTCCGCCAGATCCTTCTGCGTGTCGGCCAACTGCTTCTGGGCCGCGGCCTGGGCATCCCGCGCCGCCTTGACGCCGGCATCGGCGCGGGTGACCTCGGCGGACCGTGCCTCGGCGTCCTGCCGGAGTTGGTCAAGCGCGCGGCTTGCCTCGCTCTGCTCACGCCTGGTTGCCTCCAGCTGCCTGCCGGCTTCGGCCACTGCCTGGCGCGCCGCGGTCTCCTCGCGCTTCGTCGCTTCCAGCTGCCGGCCGGTCTCGCTGACGGCGCGGCGTGCCTCACCCTCCTGATGCCGGGTCGCTTCCAGTTGCTTGCCGGCTTCGGCCGCGGCCTGCCGCGCTTCCGCCTCCTGGTGCCGGGTGGTTTCCAGCTGCCGGGAAGCGTCGGCCAGGGCCTTGCGGATGTCCGCTTCCTGATGACGCGCCACCTCCAGCCGCCGGACCGCCTCGGCCAGGGCGCGCTCGGTCGTCTCGACCTCACCGCGCAGATGCGTCAGTCGCTGCCCGGCGCCGTCGTGCTGCGTCCGCAGATCGGCGAGCGCGCGGGTGCGCGTCTGCGACTCGGTGTCGGCAGCCGCGAGGTCGCGCTGCACCGCTGCCAGCCTGCCGCGCAGTTCGGTCACTTGCGTGTCGGTCCTGGCATGTTCGGCGGCGGCATCGGCGGCTTCCTTCACCGCCTGTTCGCGTTCGGCGGCAGCTTTCTGCGCTGCCTGCTGCGCCTCGGCGGCCTTGCGCTGCACCTCGGCGAGTGTGCCGGCCGCCTTGCGCTGGCGGTCCAGTTCAGCGGCCGTGGTCGCGTTCACCCGCTCGAGTTCCTGCACCCGCGCCGTCAGCGTGCCGCGTTCCCCGCGGGCCGAGGAGACCGTGTAGGCCGCCACCAGCCAGCCCACCACGGCGACCGCGGCGACGGTCAGGGTTACCGGACGTTTCAGTTCATTCGCAAAATCGATCGCCACGTCGCATCTCCCTGCTGTTGATCCGCCTTGGCCCCGGTGTGCCGAGGCGCTGCCCTGTGTCCGTCGCTTCTGCCACAGGTGGCGGACGTGCGGGAATACGAAACAGGGATCGGCGAAATCCTGTCGCTTTCCTGCTTGCGATCGGGTACCAACCCGCTAGGGAAATGGTGCAGGCCGACGGGGGGCTTTCATGGCTGGACCGCAACGCGCAGCAATGAATGGCAACACCGTCAGACCTGCCAAATTCCCCTGGCGCGGCACCGCCGCGCAATCCGGGAAAAGGGGCCAAGTAGCCGCCGCAGGGGCGCCTCGTACGGGCGCTGTGTCCGCCGGATTGCTCCCATCACGCCTGCGTGCGCAACATGCCGGCCAGATGCACGCCCCGATCCCGCACCGGCCGCACCCATCAACGAACGGAAGACCACAATGCAATCTGTGAGGAAACTCGTCGCATGTTCGGCGCTGGCCGTCATGCCGCTGCTCGCGCCGCTTCCCGCCGGCGCGGTCACCGAGGCCAATTTCGCGGTCGAGACCACCGGTGACCTCGTTGCCCTGTGCAGCGCCGACCCGAAGGCGCCGCTGGGAACGGCGGCGCTGAACTTCTGCCACGGCTTCGTCGCCGGCGCCGTTCGCGTGCAGCAGGCCAATGACGCCGCGCGCCGACCGACGCCGCTGTTCTGCCTGCCGTCGCCGCCGCCGTCCCGCGATGCGGCGATCAATGAATTCGTGGAATGGGCCAAGGCCGAACCCGCTCGGCTGGAGCAGCGTCCGTTCGAATCGATGTTCCGCTTCCTGGCCCAGAAGCATCCATGTCCGGCCGCAAAGGGCAGGGGCCGCTGATCGCCGGCCGACGATCGCATCAAAACGTGTCAGTGAGTTGGAGAGACGACCCATGAAGAAGACCCTTGTCGCCCTGGTGCTTGCAGCGAGCGTCGCGGGATGCACCGGCATGAGCGACACGCAGCAGCGTGCCTTGACGGGCACCGCCGGTGGCGCGGGCATCGGCGCCGTGCTGGGCGCCATCGGCGGCAATGCCGGGTTGGGCGCGGCGGCGGGTGCCGCGGCGGGCCTGGCCGGCGGCCTGATCTACGATCAGGTGAAGAAGTCCGAGGCCCAGGCCTACCAGTCCGGCGTCGCCGCCGGGAAGCGCCAGGCTTCGCAATAACGCGCTGTTCCCGCGCCGGCTGCCGCTTGCCTGGACGTCACGCGAGCGGGGGCGGTGCGGGACAGGGCCATCGGGCATGGCCCGAGGACGGAGACGCCGGCGTTCAGGATCGCGGCCCGAGGCAGCCCGGGCGCGCAGAAAACCCGGTCCGATGGGATCGCTGGACCGGGTGCAACAGGGTGACAGGTCGAGCGACGGGATCAGGGAGGCGCGATGGCGTATCCCAGCGCGCCGCCGATCGCGGCGCCGATCAATGCGCGGTTGGTCACGAACGAGCCCCAGGTCCAGGTCATGGCCGTGACCGGACCGGCGGCCGCGCCGCCGCCGACGAGCGATGGCATGACCACCGGAACGGCGATGGCGCCGATCACCGCACCGGTGATGCCCCACAGCACGACCGGAACAACCGTCTTGGCTGGAGGAAGTGTCAGTTCAGCGTGCGCCGGTGCCGTGGTCGTGCCGACCCCGGCCAATACCGAACACGCCAGCAATGGTCCAAGCAGGCGGGATCGCATCATCATCTCCATCTTCGGTAGCGACGATACTAGGGGCGTTCGTTGTGGAGAGGCAATTGCCATTTCAAGAAATGACCGGCCATGCGCATCCGTAATGGCATCCGGCCCGCGGGTCCGGTAATATGCCGGCCATGCGGCGTGCCAATCCTGGCCGGGGTGCGTTGTAACGGGGCGGAACAACATGGATCTGACGACCCTTTTCGCTGCGCTGGCGATGGCCTTCGGGCTTCTGACATTCGAAACGATTCGCCACGCCGACCGGGTCGTGGTGGAAGTGGCCGACCTGCCGAGCAGCAGCAAGGTCAATGTCGACCGGGCGACGGTCGAGCAGGAATTCGCGGCGCATCTGCACGACATCGCCCGGGTGCATTCAGTGGTCGTGCCGACCGAAATCCGCACGGATCGCGAACGGGGCGTCGGCATGGCGATCGCGTCGGCGCTGAAGATCGATGGCCTGGCACATGCGCTGGAAGGCGACCTGGGGTACACGCCGGACCGGCTCAGGCTCGCGCTGTTCAACGAGGGCGGAGAACTGCATGCCGTCGTCAGCGGCCGCGGCAAGTTCACCGGACTGTTCCGCCAGGTGCTCGTTCCGATGAAGGACGAGACGCTGCTCAACTTCGTCAAGCGCTGCTCCCTGGTCGGCGCCGCTCGCCTCGCCCCCTATCGCACCACGCTGTACCTGATCGACGAAGGCACGCGGACCGGTGATTTCACGCGAGCAATTACGCTGGCCAACGCGGCGGTCACCCGGCTGCCGAACACGCCGATCAGTCCCGAGCGATCCCTGTTCGAGAATCTCCTCGGTGTGGCGGCGCTGTTCAAGCATGATGAGGCGGGCGCCCGGTCGGCCTTCCAGACCGCACTGAAGAGCAATCCGGACAGCGTCGTTGCGGCGCTGAACCTGGCGTTCATCGACATCCAGATGAACAACTATGCGGCTGCCGACGAGCTCATGCGAACGCTTCTGGACCACATGCCGCCGGCGAACGCGGTGCTGTTGTCGACGGCCTACATGACGCAGGCCGCGGCGCAGATGGGCCTGCACCAGCCGCTGGAAGCCGACCGGCTGCTGGAACTGGCGACGCAGGCGAACCCCGACAATTCCAGCGCCTTCGAGCTGTGGAGCGCGGTGAAGGAGGTTCTGGGGGATACCGCCGCGGCGAAGAGCCTGCACAAGAAGGCTCTCGACTCGAGTGATGCCTTCGAGAATTACGCGGAGGTCGCGACCTTGTATTTCCGTCTGTCCTGGGCGGATGACGCGCCGTTGTCGGTGAGCCCGTTCAGGAACCCCGAGATCGTGACGTTCCGATGACGGAACACGTGCCGGCGCGCCGGGCAGTCGTGATGTACAAGCTGGTCCGTATCACCCTGGTCGGGGTGGCGTCCGTCATGATCCTGGTCACGGCCGCGGGCCTTGGCGTGGTGACCTGGCAGTCGCTGGCCACCGATCCCGCCGGCGGGGAACCGATCCAGGCCGCCACGCCGCCGCGCCGCGTGCTGACCGTCGAGGGCAAGCAGGTGGTCCTGCCGCCGGGGACGTGGCACGTGGCGGCGCATTACTCACGCGAAGGCACGCCATCCGTGGATGCCCCGGTCAGCATGGTGTTGCTGCAGGTGCGCAACCGCACGGTGACGGCCGCGGTGCTTGTGCAGGCGAGCCGGCAGGGTGTGCCGGCTCCCTGGGGGCTGGCTCCAGGCTGCCAGGAAGCCGCGTTCGCCTACCGGCAGACTTTGTACGCATCCGATCATGATGGCGCCTGCGCCTATGCCGCCTTCGTCGACGGCACATCCTCCCTGTCGAGCGCGGATGTCGACGCGGCCTGGCGGCGTGCCCAGCGGGAAGCGGTCGATCAGGGCTGGAGCATGCCGGCGTCCTGGATGCTGGTGACCTACCGCATCACCGACCCGATGGATTCGTTGCAGGTGAAATACCTGTTCCATCCGTGGCCGGTTGCTGATGCGTCGATGCCGGTGTCCGCCATGCTGCGGCGCGTCTACGGCGAACGCATGGCCGCCTGGATGACCGCCTCGTGGCCCGCGGTGACGGCAGGCTTCCGCGGGCGCATCGGCGCGGCCGAGGACTGGCCGATGACAGACTGGACCCGGGGCGACACGCCGCTCAGCCAGCAGCCACTCCAGCAGGCCGCCATGACCGACGCCGTCCGCGACAGCATCGGCCATTTCGGCGCGAAGACGGTCGGCTACCACGTGCTTGCCTCAATGACCGATTTCGTTGTGGCCTGGGGATATCTTGGCAGTGCCGCCGCGGCCGCCGGCCTGTCGGCCCTGGGCGCGATGGCCAATGGCGCGGTGTATGTCGCGCAGGAAATCGCGTGGACCTACATGGACGAGCCGGCGGCGGCGAATCGGGCGTTGCCGGGTGCCGGTCAGGAAATGCCGCTGCCCCGGTAGCGGGGAGCGGCAGAGGCGAAGGGCGAGCCGGCGCGGATCAGCGAAACCGATTGAAGATCCAGTGCAAACCGGGCGACATGGTGGACCCAACGCCGCAGCCGGCCGCGAACCCGGTGGCCAGGACTGGAATCAGCAACACGGGATTGACCGCGGTGCCCGTCAGCGCCTCGGTCAGGACGTCGCTGTAGAGATAGACGCTGAGGGACGAGAGCGTACCCAGCGCCATGCAGCTCAGTCCCTGGATTTCCTGCATCGTGATGCCGGCAGGCGGGGCAGGAGCCATGGCAGGACGGGTGATCGATGGCGAAGCCGGCGCTGTCTGGGCGTGTGCGGGCGAACCGAGTATCAGCCAGCCCAGGGCCAGCATGACACATGCCACGGCATTCAGATGGACGGACCGGACGCGCAGGCGCCCGGCCTTGTGCAATGATTTCACGCCCGCTCAGGACTTGGGGGTCGCGCCCAGATGCAGCTCAAGCTGGCGGCCGTTGTACCAGAGATTCGTCAGGTAGCCGCCCAGCACGCCGCCCACGACCAGGCCGAGATCGGTTGCGAACAGCATCTCACCCACGATCACGCCACCGATGACGCCGGCGCCGACCGCAAGCAGGTGTGACGGGCGAATGACCATCATCTGCTCGGACGCGGTCGGGGACGGGGTTATCGGCAATGTCTGTGCGTGGGCGGCCTGCACCGGCAGCATGAGGGAGACGGCGAGGGCGGCGGGAACGGCTAGCTTGTACATGAGGGTCCTCCAGGAATGGAGACACGGATGCATCAGCGTCCGTACTCGGCCGTTACCCTGGCGCATATGGTGTTCAAACACAACTATTCATGGCAGGACAGGCGGATTATCGCGGCAGAATGTCAGCGCCGCAGCCTGGTTTCACCTTTTACGGGGTCGACCCAGAACAGCGACACCACCAGCGCCTGGTGCTTGGGATCGAATCGCCGAGCCGCCTGAGCGGCACTCAGCGCCTCGGCCGATCCCGCGCGGTCTCCCTTCAGGTCCAGCACCTGCGCCAGGTAGAAATGCGCCGACTCGCTTTCCGGCGCCGCCTTCACCGCTGCCCGCAAGGCCGCCTCCGCTCCGGTGAGATCGCCGTTGGACCAGAGAACCAGCGCGTCCATCACCTTCAGATTGATGTCGAAGTCCGGAATGGCGATGCCGGAGGCAAGCTTCTGGCCCGCCTGGAACCATTCCCGCGCCTCCCCGGGGCGTTTGCGGGCGACCGCGAGCATCGCGTGGTTGAACGCGAGGGCGCCGCGCACCGCGGACTGCACGCCAGGCACCAGCTCCGCCAGCCGAAGCTGGGTCTCGGCCTGACCGGGGTCGTTGTCGAACAGCGCCATCAACGCCAGTGAGTTGTAGATCATGGCGCGTTCGGAACTCTGCTCCACCTCCCAGCGGCGGCTCAGCACACGCAGTGCCGTTTCCCTGGCCCGGGTCATGTCGCCATTGCCGACATGCGTCGCAGCGAGGAATTCGGCGAACACGACGCGATAGGGGGCAACGCGCTCCATGGTCCAGAAGGCACCCTGTTCCACCAGGGAGATCGGATCGGTGCCGTGCGGCTGGCGGATGCGCGTCTGATCCAGCCCCCGCCCGGCCTGGCTGACCACCAGCACCAGCTCCAGCGGCGGGGCAGCCGCGTTCGTCTGTGCGGGCCCGCCCGCCGGCGGAGCGGCCTTCGCGACGGTCTTCGGATCGGGACGGGTCATCGCGGCCGTTACCGTCATATTTTCGATCCCGAGCCCATCCTGCGCCGCCGAGACGAGATCGGACATCGCCATTGATTTCGCGAGCGCGCCGACGAGGCCGGGTTGTCCGCGCACGCGCAGGGTCGGGGGCGGGATCAGCGAATCGCCTTCCGTCAGGCGGGACGCGGTCGCGGCGAACACCTCCTCGGCGATGGCGGCGTTGAAGCCCGTCTGCTCGATCGAGGGTGCGACATGGATCTGTACCCGCAGCGTATCGGCGCGGAACGCCGCCTGGCCCACGATCAGGCTGCACAGCACGGCGGCGATAAGCGAGAAGGTGGTCAGGTCCGGCATGGCGCTATCCTGGTCGGAACGGAGTCGTGGCCTCGCACGGGCGAGCGGGGCAGGTCGCATCGGGAGCCGACCGTTGCAGGCTCGCACGGCACGCCGTTACGATTCCAGGTGATCCCGGTCCGGCAGGGGAAAATTCATCGTGAGGCGGTGCAGGCGACGCTGCCGAAGCGCGACGATCGAGCGGAGAGCCTGGGGTATCGGGGCGCACGCCGCCATCCCGGCCGGCTCGGCGGCCCCTTTCGCGCAGGATGGCCCGCGGGCGGGCCGTTCCAGTGGCCTGACGTATCCCGCCAGGCGACGCGGAGCCGCCGGCTGGCATCTTCCTGCTGATTTCGCACGCGGCCGGTGTGGTGCGGCCGCGTGCATACCGGTCGGCCCCGCGGCCGCCCGGCATCAGATCCCGACGCCGATATACTTGAAGTCCAGCGTCCGCGCGGCGTCGTTGCGCGGGAACCCGACCCAGCGCGCCCAGGCCAGTTCGTGGAAATAGAATTTCGCGCTGTTGATGGTGATCTGCAGGATCTCCAGCGCGCCGGTCGCGACGTAGTTGCCGGTCCAGTAGTAGTCGACGAAGATGTGTGAGATCGACACGATCACGCGGTAGGACAGTGCCTTGACCGCGGTGATGGTGCCGAGGTCGGGGGCCGTGCTGCTGGAGCCATCGCCGGCCTCCTGCAGCGCGCGGGCCTGGACGGCGAATTCCTCGGCCGTCAGCGCACCCGATTTGCGCAGCGTCTCCAACTCGGCCAGGCGATGCTGCAGCATGGTTTCGGGTGCATCGCCCTTGGTGGCCCGCGGCATGGCGAGCGCGACCTCGGCGGGCAGCCGGTTCTTGATTCCGCCCTCCAGCAGGTCGCTGTATTGCAGCGCCCAGTCACTCACCGCATGGGTGAAGGCGAGGCGCGCGGGTTCGCGGTCCAGCCGCGTCGCCATCCAGCCCGAGGCGCGCCAGCTGTTCGGCGTTTCGGTAGCGAAGCCATAGGCCTCGGGCGCCAGATGGAAGCGCACGTCGATGACGTCGCTGCGGTTGGCGGACCGGAATCCGGCGGTGACCCAGGTGGGGGAAAACGCCCAGTTCTTCAGACGAGCGAAGTCGCGCGCGCGCTTCCAGGCCGGCGTGGTTTCCGCGGTCGTCAGCGTATGGGTGACGAAGAAGCAGGATCCGTCCCAGCCGGCGCGGTAGCGGACCACCGCCATGATCAGGTCGGTGCGGGCGCATTCGGCCGCCATGCCCCAGCCATCGGCGGTGGGCAGCGCGTTGGTGTTGATTTCCGCGACGGCGTCGATGCGATTGCCGGCCGAACGGAACAATACCAGCGTGCGCAGATAGCCATAGGCGCCGATTGCCGGATTGGACCAGTCGCTGGGGCCGTCCGCGGCGACGACCCACTCCCCTTCGGGCAGCGGCACCTGCTTCCCGTTCAGCGTCAGCACCCCGCGCAGCGCGGTGCCGGTGGCGATCATGTCCTGCGCCGAGGCCTGCGCGATGCCGCAGAGCAGGGCGAGCAGAGCTGTGAACAGACGCATCATGGACATCGGCCTCACGCGCCCGACCCTCCGCCGATATAGGTAAAGTCGACCAGCCGTTCGGAGTCGTGCGTGTTCAGACGCGCGTAGTAATCATCCCAGTACTGGTCGTTCAGCACGAACCAGACCGAGTCGGTGGCATTGATCGACAGGGCGATGCCGGTGGAGGTCGCGTGATTCGCGGTCACCATGTAGCCGATCATGTAGTCGACGACGGTGCCGAAGGTACGGAAGGAGATGTTCTTGCGCACGGCGTTCGACAGCATCGGCACCTCCGCGCTGACGACCGGGGTTTCCTTGAGCGCCGCCTTCGACTGTTCGAGATAGGCGTCCCATTTGAGCCTGCCCTGGCGATGCAGCGCGTCCAGTTCACGCAGCTTGGCATCCACCCGGGCGGTGGCGCCGGTGTAGGCGGCGGCCTCCGGCATCAGGCCTGTCGGGCCTGCGGCCCCACTGGCCGGCAACTGGTTCACCAGGCCGCGGTCCACAAAGGCGTCGTAGTTGTCGGCCCAGCCGATCACGGCCTGCACCGCCGACTCGCGCAGCCTGTCTGCCTTCACCGCCTCGCCGGTCCATTCCGCGGGCTTGTCCAGCGCCGGGGCGGCAGCGCCCAGGAACAGGGCGGGGCTGAAATGATAACGTGCGTCGATCAGGTCGTGGCGGTCGCTGGAGCGGAAGCCGGCGGTGATCCAGTTCGCCGGCAGCGTCAGATTTTCCTTGCGGGCGAAATCGCGTGCCTGGCTCCAGGCGGCGGGGCCGGCGGAGTCGAGGCTGATCTGGTTGGTCGTCACGAAGATGCAGCCGGTCTGCCATCCGGACTTGTAGCGCGTCAGCAGATGCAGCTGCCTGTCGGCGATGCAGGCCTGGGTGCGTCCCCAGCCGTCGTTCACCGGCAGCGCATTGGCGTTGGCTTCCAGGACCGCCACGACTTCATTGCCATGGCGCAGGAACAGCACGACGTTCTCGATCGTTCCGAAGGCGCCGATCGCCGGCATTTCGAACGGTTGCCTGCCGGTGCCGGCCACCGTCCATTCCCCTTCGGGCAGCGGGATCTGCACCGCGCCCAACCTGATACTGTTGGTAATCTTATCACCGGGCGCGGCGGCCCAGGCCGGCAACGCCGCGGCCGATATCCAGGCCATGGCGCCCATCAGGCCATGCGAGAACCGGCGCCAGGCGTGCCGGGCCGGCGGATTGCACTCGTTTCTGTCCTGCACGATGGACTCCCGATCTGATACCGAAGCTCGGTTCTGGATATTTGTGATCTTCCCTATAGCAGCATAACTCCGCATTTGGCACAATCGTCATGTCGGTCCGTTAACACATCGGGATATGCATATGACAATCGGCCACGCGCTTTCGTTCCGCATCCCTGGCCGCGGCGAGGAGCCCGGGTGTCGTCCATCGCGCGCGCGGGGCTGGACCGGGCGGACAGGACTGGCAGCTTGTTTCGGCCTCGCGCTGACAGCGGCGGCGGCGGCCAGCGACGTGGTGGTCTTCACCGACCGCGACCTCGGCGAGGGCGCGGCGGCGGCGGTCGCCCCGCTGCGCACCCAGGGCCGCGCGGTCGAGGCGGATGTCCGCGCGGTGGATGCCGCCTGCACCACGACGCCCGGCAACCGGGTCAGGCTGGCGGTGGTGCCGCGCACGCCGACACAGGCCGAGATCGACGTCTGCACCGGCGGGATCGGCGCGGACGCCGTGGTGATCCCGATCGGCCATCAGGCGCTGGCGCTCGCGACGCCCGCGAACGGCCCGGTGTTCTCGGTCGCCTCGGCCGACCTGTTCCGCGCCCTGGGCGCCAATGCCGCCGGCACGCCCCCCGCGACCTGGAGCAGCCTGGGCGCCGGCTACCCCGCGGCGCCGATTTCGGTGCTGGCGGCGCCGGCGGGGTCGATGGCCCGCCAGGTGTTCGAGGCACAGATGGAGACCGGCTGCCAGGCCATGGTGCCCGCCGCCAGCCTGCCGTTCGACCGCGCCGGCCGCCTTGCCTTCTGCGGCGCGCTGCGCGCCGGCCCGTCCGTCAAGCAGCGCCAGGCCGGCATCCAGCCGGTCGCCGACTGGGCGAAGACAGCGGGTCCGGGCGCCATCGCCCTGGTTTCGGTGACGGAGCTCCCGGCGCTCGACGGCGTGGTCAATCCGCTATTGATTGACAATGTCCTGCCGAGTGCGGCGAATATCTCGGATGGGCGCTATCCGGCAAGACGAGCGGTGAACCTGGTGATCGTGCTGCCTCGATCCGCCGATGCGTACCGGCGCGACGCCGCCCGTTCGGCCGCGTTCGAACTGACGAGCGAGGCCATGATCGGTCCGGGCGGTGCCCTGACCCGTGCCGGCCTGATCGCATTGCCGCCGACGCAGCGGCTGGAAGCACGCACGAAGGCCGTTGCCTTCATCGAGTGACGGAATGCACGGAACCGCGCGACAGACCACCCACTTGACATCATCCCGGATCGCCGCGCTGGCCCTGTTCGCCTGGGCCAGCGTCTGCGTGCCCGCGCGGGCGCAGGACAGTCCGCCGGAACAGGGGAATTTCCTGTCCGACACGGCGAAATCGGCCGGCGAGATGGCCCGCTCCGCCGGGGAGGCGGTCGGCGGCTGGTGGCAGGACCTGACCGGTCCGCCCGGGCCCTCGGGCTATCTGCCGAACCAGATCAGCGAGGAGGACAGGCGCCTGTTCGCGATCTTCGACGCGATCGGCCTGAAGCTGACCGACGTCGTCGTCAGCAAGGGTCTCTTCTCTGGCGCCACCTACCGGTTCGCCGCCACGCGCGAACCGACCGACGATGACGTGCAGCGCGCCGAATCGCTGCTGCGTTCCTATCGAGAGGACGCGACCGGTGTCCTGTCGCGGGCCCGCCAGCGCATCGCCCGTGGCACGCTGGATGCGATCGCGAACGCGGGCTATTCGCTGGCATCGATGGAAGTCAGCTTCTGGCCCTGGCCGGACGCCAGCTACCATGTGACCGCGCGTCCTTCTCGGGCAGCACCGCTGCCCGGCCAGGCCGGACCCGCGGCGCCGCCTGCGCCAGACGCACCGCCGCCTGTATCGCCGCCGTCAGCGCGATAGGCGTGATCCCGGCGGGGCCGGCGGGCACCGTGCCGGCACCGGCCCCGCCAGCGCGATGCGGCCACGCACTGGGCGTAGTGGCGTGTCCTGAGAGGCATCGACGCGTCCCGGCCCGTTCGGGCAGCGGGACGACTGTGCTGGAGGGCTCTTGTCGCGCTGCTCAGCCGACGCGCGTGTGCCGGCGCTGCCTTCGCGCCAGGCAGCGCGGCGCGTTTGCTGGAAAGACCTTTATCGCGCGGCTGGCTTCGCCGGGGCGGTCTTCGCGCCGATCACCACCCGCTTGTCGCTGAAATCACTGTCCGCCAGCAGGCGGTTGATCTCGGCCTCTTCCTTCGCGAGATCCCGCAGGGCAGGGGAGTCGGTGACACGGCT
>JBFXDK010000049.1:0-34932 GCA_050181195.1 Acetobacteraceae bacterium
GGGCTGATGGCGGAAAACCGCGGACAGGACGGCATCCCGCACCGCATCCCGATCATCTCCATCGACATGAGCACGGCAATCTTCAGCTTCACCGCCGTCGCCGCCGCGCTGCATGCGCGCGTGCATGAGCCGCGCGGGCGGCACATCGAGGCGAGCCTGATGCAGGGCGCAGCCGGGCTGCAGGTGGTGCGAATGATGGGATCGTATCTGGACGGCGGCGCGGCGCGACCATCGGTGCCGCCCAGCGGGATCTACAGGACCGGCGACGGCTGGATGAACATCACCGTGGTCCGGCTGTGGGAGTGGCAGGGCTACTGCAAGTCCGTCGGTCTGGAGCACCTGGCGGCCGATGAGCGCTACACCACCTCGGCCGGGCGGGAGGCACATGCGGCAGAACTGGACGCGATCCTTCGCCCGCTGCTGGAGACGCAGCCGAGCGCGGTGTGGTCGGCAAGGCTCGCCTCCAACCGGGTGATGCATGAGGGGCTGAATAGCTACACCGACTTCCTGAAGCAGCCGCATGTGTCCGAGAGCGGCGCGGTCGCCTGGACGCACCATCCGCAGGTGCCGCAGGCGATCCCGCTGCCCAACCTGATCGGCATGCCGGAATTCCAGGATGGCGCGCCCAGGACCGTTTCGCCGTCCAAGGGCGAGCACAGCGCCGCAATCCTGGCGGAGCACGGCTATTCTCAGACTGAAATCGCGGATCTGCTGGGCGCCGGGGTGGTGGTGCAGGCGAAGGCGGACTGAGCCGGCGGCGGTTCGCTCCTCACGTCCGGACTTCCGTTCGTCGCGTTTGGTCCCCCCTTCATCGTGCCCGGTCTTGCGCCGGGCACCGCCGCAGCCCCGCAGCGCCTTCCCGAGGAAGAAGCCGGCGCTCTACACCCGCTCCATCACCCGTTCAGCCGCGGTCTCCGTCTGCGACAGCGTAGCGAACAGCACGCCATGCGCGGGCAGGCTCACCCGCCCGGAGTCGCACGGCGCCGCGAACCCGCTGTCCGCCATCGGCGCCAGCTGCCCGTGTCCGGACAGGTCGGCTTCGACTGCCTGGTCCGACAGGTTGAACACGGCGATCAGCCGCTGACCCTCAACCTCCCGCACGAACCCCACCAGCGGCGCGGGCAGCAGCACGGGCGTCAGGCTGCCGGTCACCAGTGCCGGCTGGCGGTGGCGCCATGCCAGGAAGCGGCGGAAGCTGTGCAGCAGCGCGTCCGGGTCGGCTTCATGCGCATCGACCGCGTGCGCGTGGTGCGTGTCGGGTAACGGCAGCCAAGCGGCTTCGGCGGCGGTGAACCCGCCATGCGGCACGCCCGCCTGCCAGGGCATCGGCGTGCGGCTGCCATCACGGCCGCGGAACTCGGGCCAGTAGGCAATGCCGAACGGGTCGCGCAACTGGTGTTCGGCCAGATCGGCCTCGGTCAGGCCGAGTTCCTCGCCCTGGTACAGGCATACGCTGCCGCGCAGGGTCAGCAGCAGCGCCATCAGCTGACGGGCGAAGGCGGGGTCCGGAGCAGCTTCGCCACGGCGCGGATTCCAGCGGCTGACCGCCCGCTCCACATCATGGTTGCTGAAGGACCAGCACACCCAGCCGTCCTCGCCGGCGGCGGCGACGTCCTGCAGCATGGTCGTGACCGTCTGCCAGTCGAACCCGCCGCGCAGCGGACGCAGCGTGTAGGCCATGTGCAGCCGGTCGGCACCCGAGGAATAGGACACCACGCGCTCGAACGCGCCGGGTTGGCTGGAGGCCTCGCCCAGGGTCGCGGTGCCGGGATAGCGGTCCATCAGCCCACGGATGCGGCCCAGCAGCCCGATCGCTTCCGGCTGCAGCATGTCGTGGATGTGGTGCTGCAGGCCAAACAGCTTGGCGGGGATGACGTCCGGCGCCGCCGCGGCGGGGTTGGAGCGCAGCGCCTTGTCGTGCAGCAGGAAGTCGATCGCATCCAGGCGGAATCCGTCGACGCCGCGATCCAGCCAGAACTTGCCGGTCTCCAGAAGTGCATCCATCACGGCGGGGTTGTGCAGGTTTACCGCCGGCTGATGACTCAGGAAGTGATGCAGATAGTATTGCCGGCGCCGCGGCTCCCACGTCCAGGCGGACCCTCCAAAAACCGAAAGCCAGTTGTTTGGTGGCGTGCCGTCGGGCGAGGGATCGGCCCAGACGAACCAGTCGCCCTTCGGGTTCGTCTGGCTGGAGCGGCTTTCCAGAAACCACGGGTGCCGGTCGGAGGTGTGGCTCCAGACCTGGTCGATCAGCACCTTCAGGCCAAGTGTATGGGCACGGGCAAGGAGCGCGTCGAAATCCTCGAGCGTGCCGAAGATCGGATCGACGCCGGTGTGGTGCGCGACGTCATACCCGAAATCCTTCTGCGGCGACGGAAAGAACGGGCAGAGCCAGATCGCGTCGACGCCCAGGGACGCAACATGGTCGAGCTTCTGGGTCACGCCGGCAAGGTCGCCGATGCCGTCGCCGTTGCTGTCATAAAAGCTGCGCGGATAGATCTGATAGATTACCGCACCACGCCACCAGTCGGTTCGAGCCATCGGACATTCTCCTCACGGCTTCGTGTACAGGTAGGCGACAGGAACTTTCAATGGCGAAATCACGAAATCGCGATGTCAGCACTGCGCTTTTCGCAGAGTGTCGGAAAACGGCAACGCCGACCGTTAACCGGTTCACACATCGCCATATTTCCTTTGAAACAGACCAGTGTCGGCCGACTGCTGCCGGCTATTGCCACCGGCAAGCACCAAAGGCCGGCACTGGTCGGGTCATGTCAGCGGACCAGCCCGACTCGCCGCCCGCTGGGCTGGCCAAACGGGTCAAACAGACGGGCAGGGGAGACGCGGTGACACAGGCTTTCGCGGCTTGAGACGTGCGTGCCTGATCACAGCGCGCAAGGAGCGCATCATTGTGCCGGCTTCATACCTGCAGCCGATTGGCATCGTCTTCACGGTGCACCGCCGGCTGATGCTCAGGCGGGCCGCCAGTCAAAGCGGATGGCCAGCCAGCGTCGCAGTTCGGCGCGCGCTTGCGGCGGGGCAATCAACGCCTTGCCGGCGGCGGCAGCGTCCGCGCCCCCTATCAGTCGTACGCCAAGCTCCAGGGCAATCCTGCGCACATCCAATGCGGCCGCGGCTTCGGTTCCGGCGCGGCGCCACAGCGCAACGGTGGCCGCCGGGGTCAAATGCGGCAGGACCAGCGCGAAGTCCAGTTGTGCCGCGCCGGCCGACGAGCGCCAGGAGTCGTATAGCGGGCCTTCCGGCATAGGGCCGCGCGCGGCGGTATAGGCTTCGGGCAGGGTCGGCACGTCCGGTAGGCCTGGACAGCGGATTGGCTTGCCCGTCTCGTCCTGCGCGCCCAGGCTGAACAGCGGAACCAAGCCAGACCGGATCATCGGGGCCAGAAGCTCCGTGACCTTGTGGCCGCGCAGAAAGACCGCATCAACTGCGCCCTGGCGCAGCGCGGCGAATCGCGCTTCCTGCGTCGGCAGCACGACGGGAACGGCGGGCCAGCCGAGGATATCGAGGCCCAAAAGTGCGGGCAGATCCGCCGTCGCCGGACCGGTCGTGGCGATCCGGACGTCGCGCTTACCGGTCGCGTCGGGACGCACGACCACCACCGCGGCCGTTGTGCCCGCCATCACCGGCACCCAGCGGGCCACATCGTATTGCGCGCGCGGATCACCCACCAGCCAGGCCATGGCGGCGTCGCCGGGTGCGAGCAGCACCGTGTGCCCGTCCGGCTCCCCGCGGGCCAGGAACTGGTTCGCGCCAGTTACCCCGTCGGCAGCGCCGACACTGTTCAGGCGCAGCGTCGCCTCGGGCGGCAGACCCTGGGCCAGCGCCGGCTGCACGGTGCGGCCCCAGCGATCCAGACTGCCCCCGTCCGGACCGGCAATGAGGATCGTCGCCATGTCGACGGGCGCGGCTGCGGAAGCCATCGCGCGCACTTCCCCCGCCAGCCCCGTAAGAGGCAGGCTTCCCAGCCCCGTCAGCAACAGACGCCGACCCAACTGTGGCAGGGCGTCGGGCATATGATGGCCTTCTTCCGTGCGGGAGCCAGCGCGGCGGCGAGCTCCGAGGCACGTGCATACCCAAGTCCGGCACAAGTGGCCAGACCCGTTCCCCCGACGTTCCGGCGGCAAACCGGCCGCGGCATCAGCCGGCGGGATGCGGTCGGGTCACTGCGGCTGGACGTCCCAGGCCCGGATTCCCTCCTGCATCCGCATGTTGAAAACCAGACCCTTCCGCAGCGCGAAGACGTTCACCTGATGGTGCAGCGGGATCACCGGGTATTCCGGCAATGCCATCAGTTCAGCCTTACGGTACAGCGCCTCCCGCTGCTCCAGGTCGATGGTCGCCAGGGACTGCTCGATGATCGCGTCGACCTCCGGGTTCGCGTAGCGCGCGGGATCGAAGACCGCACCGCGCCCCTTCGCCGGGTTTGATGATGCCAGCATCTCCGTCAGGTTGCTGCTCGCCTCGCCCGTGTCGCTCGCCCATCCTGTGAGCCGCACCGAGAACTCCGCCCTGACCGCTCGGCTGAAGAAGGTCGCCGCCGGCATCGTATCGACAGCGGTCTTGACGCCGATCCGCGTCCACATCTGCGCGATGGCTTCGACCAGCTTGCTGTCGTTCACATAGCGGTTGTTGGGGCCGTGCAGCGTCAGGCCGAAGCCCTCGGGATATCCGGCTTCGGCCAGCAGCTTCTTCGCCTGGTCAGGCTGGTACGGGTCGGGCTTGATCGCATCGATGTGGCCACTGGTGCCTTGCGGCATCAACTGTCCCGTCGGTGCGCTGAAACCATCCATGATGCGGTCGCGCAGCGCACCGCGGTTGATCGCCAGCGACAACGCCTTGCGCACCCGGATGTCCTGCAGCGGATTGACGTCCAGCCGCTTGCCATGGGCGTCCGTGACCCACGGCGTTTCCTTCCGCCCGCTGTCGACGGCCAGGTAGATCAGGCGCTGGCCCGGCATCGACACGACCGAGATCTTCTGGTTGCGGCGAAGGTCTTCGACGTCGCGCGGGGGCACCTGGTCAATGATGTCGATCTCGCCCGATTGCAGGGCCGCGTTGCGCGACGCGTCGTTGGTGATTGCGCGATAAGTTACGCGGGTCCAGGCCGGCTTCTTGTCCCACCAGGCATCGTTGCGTTGGAACATGGCGCGCTCCCCGACCGAGAATTCCGTCACGCGGTACGGGCCAGTGCCGATCGCGGTTGTCAGTGCGTTGTAGGCGGCGGTATTCGCGGCTTCGCCATGCTTGCGGGATACGATGCGCACGCTGACCAGATTGTTTGCCAGCAACGGCACCGGCGCCGCGGTGTGGAAGCGGATCGTGTGCGGGTCCACCACCTCCATCCGTACGATCGGCTTGACGGCGAAATTGAAGCTGGACGGGCTGTTGAGAACCTTGGGAACACGTTCGTAGGTGAAGATCACATCATCCGCGGTGAACGGCGTGCCATCATGGAACGCCACGCCCTCGCGCAGCTTGAACTCCCAGGTCTGGTCGTCGAGCGTCTTCCACGACACCGCAAGGCTGGGTTCCACCTGGTATTTCGGATCGAACCGGACCAGCGGTTCGAATACGTAGGTGGTCAGGATATTATTCGGCCCGAGGTTGTGATAATGTGGGTCCATCGAGGTGAACGCCCCGCCGGCCCCGATCGAGAGCGATTGCGATGGCTGCGCCGCGGCGGGTGGCGCCAGCAATGTCAGGCAGGTGCAGCAGGCGGCGAATGTGGAACGCATGACCAGCCCTTTCCGTGTCGGGAACGATCGGCATGGTAGCGGTCACCGCGCCGTGGTGCCAGGGCATCTCGATCGTCGGACAGGGACAGCGCCCAGTCCTCGCCCACCATCGCCGGACCGAAATCGGCATGCGGCGTACTGCCGACCAGCCGGAACCCGGCGCTTTTGTAGATCGACCGGGCGGCCAGCAGCACATCATTGGTCCACAGAACGAGCTCGTGATAGCCGGCTTCCCTGGCGAAGCCGATGCACGCCGCGACCAGCCGCTTGCCGATGCCCAGCCCGCGCGCGGACGGTTCGACGATCAGCAGCCGCAGCTTCCCGACCATGTCCGACTTGCGCATCAGGAACACCGATCCCAGGCGGACACCGTCGCGTTCGGCGATCCAGCAGCACTCTCGCGCAGGATCATGCGCGGCCAGGAAGTCACCGGCCACCTGCGCGGTCAGCGCCTCGAACCGATGATCGAAGCCGTATTCCTGCGCATACAGCGCGCCATGACGGGCGATCACCCAGCCGATATCGCCCGGTGCGGGCGGGCGCAGCGTGATGTGCCCGCCGCCGCCCGCACCGATGAGCGAGGCGATCCGGCCCATGCTTTCGACCACCGCTTCCTGCGCCGGTTCCGGCAGGGTCGCAAGCATTGCGCCGATCTCTTCATGGGATTGCCGGTCCAGCGGCGCGAAGGCCGCTCTTCCTGCTTCCGTCAGGTACAGCATGCTCTGACGCCGGTCGGTGGGGGATTGGGTTCGCGTCAGCAGCCCATCCGCCTCGAAGCGTTGCAGGATGCGGCTGAGATAGCCGGGATCGAGGTTGAGGGCGGCGCCGATCGCCGAGGCCACCGGACGCTCCCGGGTTGCGAGCTCGTACAGCACCCGCGCTTCAGTTAGGGTGAAGCGGCTTGCGAGGATACGTTCCTGTACCACGCCGATGCGGCCGGTGTAGAAGCGATTGAAGGCGCGAACGGCCGCGATGCGGTCCTGCGTGCCCACGGGTTGCTTGCCGGCGTTCATGGATGGAGTGTTTGCCGAAAATTTGACTGGGTCAACTAATGCTCCCGGGCGCCGACGTGGCTTCGGCTCTGGCCGCGTGCGCGGGCGACGACGCAATTCCCGGCTGCCGAACGATCGTTCCCAGAATGCTTTGACATAAGTGAATTGCTCGTGATGCCAGCCGAACTTTCGTGGCAGTTCTGGCGTTTTGCGTCGGGTCTCGTACTTCCTGTGTGATGGACCCGCACGATCAAGCCGGCGAGGCTGGTCGCAGCGCCGCAATACGTGGAGTTTCGGATGAATTTGCGCATGTTTTCGGTCGGTGCGGCGATTGCGTTCGTCGCGTCCGCCGTGTCGTCTGCCGGGGCGCAGGATACGATCATCATCGCGCCCACCGCTCCGCCGCCCGCCCGCGTCGAAACCATCCCGCCGCCGCCGCCCACTGACACCCAGGTGCTGGGCTGGCAGGGCGGCCAGTGGGTTTGGAACGGCGCGGATTGGGCCTGGAAGGACGGAATCTATGTCGCCCGCCCGCAGCCTCGGGCCATTTGGGAGCCTGGGCGATGGGAGCAGCGGGGCAGCGGCGACTACATGTGGGTGCCCGGCCGCTGGAGGAATGGCTGAGCAACCGTCCGTCGGGGCATGGCCGCACGTGTGAAAACGACTGGGCCGCGGTGATGCCCGTCATGGCGTGACCTGCACTGCCATCGCTTGCGGTGGCGATGCGTGCGGCAAATGGCAAGGATGCTCTGGGATTGGCTTGCGAAGCAGGCCAAGGGCGAGTGGCAGGACGACAATGTCGCATGGCGGCATCGGCGGGTTGACGGACCCGCCGGTTGTCCGTCCATACTCGCTGGTAGCCGCCCCAGCGAACAGGACGCGTCCATGAAACTCATGTGGTTCCATCTGATGCCATACACCGAGCTCCCGGACGATTTCCGGCAGAAGCACCGCTCGGTTTGGGTCGACATCCATTCCTCGTTGTTCGACCCGAAGCGCGCCCACCTGATGTATAACGACTTCATGGATGAGCTCGAATACGCCGCCGATTGCGGCTTCGACGCCGTCTGCGTGAACGAGCATCATTCCAACGGCTACGGCCTGATGCCGTCGCCGAACCTGATCGCCTCCTCGCTCGCGCGTCGCACCACCAACGCGACGATCTGCGTGATGGGCAACTCGCTGGCTCTGTACAATCCGCCGACCCGCGTGGCCGAGGAATTTGCGATGATCGACGTGATCTCGGGCGGACGGCTGATCGCCGGCTTCCCGGTCGGCACGCCGATGGACGACTGCTACGCCTACGGCACGAACCCGAGCCAGCTGCGCGATCGTTACTATGAAGCGCATGACTTGGTGATGAAGGCCTGGACGGAAAAGGAGACCTTCGCGTTCAACGGCCGCTTCAACCAGCAGCGCTATGTCAATATCTGGCCGCGGCCGCTGCAGAATCCGCATCCGCCCGTGTGGATTCCGGGCGGCGGATCCGTTGAGACGTGGCAGTGGTGCGCGCAGATGGACTATGTCTACGCCTACCTGTCCTATTTCGGCTACAAGGACGGCAAGGAGACGATGGACGGGTTCTGGCGCGAAATGGCGCGCCTGGGCAAGGACCGCAATCCGAACCGCGCCGCCTTCCTGCAGTTCGTCGGCGTCGCCGAAACCCGCGAGAAGGCGTGGGAACTATACAGGGAACCCGCGGAATACTTCTACGGCCGCTGCCTGTTCACCGACCCGATGTGGGCCAGCCCGCCCGGCTATATTACCGAGGCGACGCAGCGCGCCGGCCTGACCAGCCAGGTGGGACGCGCGGCAACGCAGAGCGCCCGCATGCAGGCCCGCGCCACCGAGATGAAGGACATCGTCGACAAGGGCTATGTCATCATCGGCTCGCCGGATGAGGTTGTGGCGCAACTCACGGAAGTGGCGACCGAGTTGAACGTCGCGCACCTGATGCTGCTTCTGCAATTCGGCAACATGGGCAAGGATCTCGCGAAGTACAACACCAAGCTGTTCGCCGAGAAGGTGATGCCCCGGCTGCAGCCGCTGTTCGCGGAGTGGGAGGACAGGTGGTGGCCGCGGCCGATCGACCAGACCGGTCGCGCGGACGTTCCGGCCTTCGTGCCCGGCCTGGCGGCGGAGTAGCCCATCTCCGCCCCGGTCCTGTTCCGCGGCAAGCGCCTCGGCCTCGCCTTGTGGGGAACCGAGCCGGCCGCGGCGCTCGCCGACCACGCGGCGCTGGCGGAAAGCATCGGGTTCGATAGCGTCTGGGTGATCGACTCGCAACTTCTCTGCCGCGAGGTGATGGTCACCCTGGCGGCCATCCTGTCACGCACACACCATCTTCTGGCGGCGACCGGCGTTACCCAGCCCGTCACGCGCCACCACAGCGTGCTCGCAAGCGGCATGGCGACGCTCGCTGAACTGTCCGGCGGGCGCGCGGTGATGGGGATCGGCACCGGGTTTTCCTCGCTGCGCACGATTGGACGCAAGGCGGCGCGCGTCGCCGAGGTCGAGTCCTGCATCGATGTCGTCCGGCGGCTGCTGCGCAGCGAGGCCGTGACGTTTGCGGATGACACCGATGGACGCCTGTCCTGGCTTGAGAATCCGCTGGCGGTTCCCGCGGTGATCGCCGCCACCGGTCCGCGCATGACCCGGACGGCGGCGCGCATCGCCGACGGCGTGATCTTGCACCAGGGCCTCTCGGCCGATCTCGTCGCCCGCGCGCTGGGCTGGGTGCGGGACGGGCTAACCGGGCGCCAGGACGGCCTCGGCCAGTTCGAGGTCTCCTGCTGGGCACCGTACAGCCTGGGTGCCACGCCCGGTGACGCCAGGGATCGGGTGCGGGCGCGCGTCGCCGGTGCCCTGGCGAACGCACAGGCGGCCTGGTTCGACGGCGCGGAGCGTGACGCGGTCGAGCGCCTGCACGCGAGCTACGATGTCAGCCACCACGCCTCGGCCGCGCCCGAACACGCTGCGCTCGTCCCCGACAGCCTGGTGGAACGCTATGCACTCGCCGGCACAGCCGAGGAGGTGCGGGCGCAGTTCGTCCGGCTTCTGGACCAGCCCGGCGTGGATCGCGTGATCCTGACGCCGCAGGTGATCGGGGCGGGCGCCCGTCCGATGCCGGACGTGCTGCGGGCGCTCGCGGATCAGGTGCTGGATCGATTTTGATATAAGGGAAATCCAAGAATACGCCGCGACCGGCCTCGAAGTCCGGTCCGCACTGGAGGAGACAGAACCCGATGCAACGCCGTACCTTCCTGCGCGGCGCCGCTGGAGCGGCCGCCGCTCTCGCCGCGCCGGCCGTCCATGCGCAGACCGGCCGCACGAAAATGCTGCGCGTCGTGCCGCTGACCTCGCTGTTTTCGCTGGACACGGTGTTCAACACGTCGCTGGTCACCACGAATCACGGCTTCGCCATCTACGACACGCTGTTCGGCATGAACACGCGGCGGGAGATCAGCCCGCAGATGGCCGAGGGCTATACGGTCTCGGATGACGGCCGCACCTACGTGATCAAGCTGCGCGAGGGATTGAAATTCCACAATGGCGAGCCGGTCCGCGCGCAGGACTGCGTGCAGAGCCTGAAGCGCTGGGCCGGCCGCGAGACATTCGGCCAGACCGTGGCGCAGTTCGTTGATGAATGGGGCGTGCAGGACGATCGCACCATCCGGATCACGCTGACCCGCAAGGTGCCGGTGTTCCTGGAGGCGATCACCCGCGGCAGTGCCTCGGTGCCGTTCATCATGCCCGAGCACGTCGCGAAGACCGATCCGTTCAAGCAGATCACCGAGGCGATCGGCAGTGGCCCCTACAGGTTCAACATGGGTGAATTTTCGCCCGGGTCCTTCGCGAGCTACAGCCGCAATCCCGACTACGTGCCGCGCAGCGAGCCGGCGGACTGGACCGCCGGCGGCAAGGTCGCGCATTTCGACCGCATGGAGTGGCCGACCATTCCCGAACCGGCGACCGCTGCCGCTGCGCTGATCTCCGGCGAGGTGGACTGGTACGAGCAGGTGCAGCCCGACCTGATCCCGCAATTGCGCCGCAACGCCGATATCACCATCGGCAGCGCCAACCCGAGCGGCTTCAACGGCATCCTGCGCTTCAACCACCTGCAGCCGCCGTTCAACAACGTTGCATTGCGGCGCGCCGTGCTGATGGCGGTGAACCAGCAGGACTACATGGAATCAATCACCGGCAACGACGCGACCGCGCTGAAACTGTGCAAGGCGATGTTCCCCTGCGGCACGCCCTATGGTCAGGAGACCGGCGGCAGCGTGATGACCGGCGATCTGGACAAGGCCCGCGCCGCGCTGAAGGCAGCCGGCTACAAGAATGAGAAGGTGGTCATCATCAGCCCCGCCGACGTGCCCACCATCGGCCCCATGGGCGACGTCACCTACGACCTCCTCAAGAGGCTCGGCATGAACGTCGAACTGGTCGCCACCGACTGGGCGACGCTGACCAATCGCCGAGCGAGCAAGGAGCCGGTGGAGAAGGGCGGCTGGTCGATCTTTCACACCTGGTCGCCGTCGCTGATCATGAGCACGCCGGTCGAGCACTTCCCCATGCGCGGCCTTGGGCAGAAGGGCTGGGCCGGGTGGTACGAGGACGCTGAGATGGAGGCGATGACGCGTGATTGGACAATCGCCACCACGCCCGAGGAGCAGGCCGCCATCGCCGCGAAGATCCAGGCCCGCGCCTTCGACCAGGTGCCGTTCGTGCTGTGCGGCCAGTTCCAGATCCGCACCGCCTACCGGAAATACCTGACCGGCGTCATCGAAGGCGGCGCCGCGTATATGTGGAACGTCCGCCGGGTCGCCTGACGCCGCCAAGCCGCTGTAAGCGGCGCCGCACCCCCGCAGGGCCGCGGCGCCGCCACGCTGGTCATCGCCAGCCGGACGATCGTGCGTCGCCCCTGGCGGACGGCGGCGCCGCGGGCGGGACCAGCCGTCGCTTTATTCTCCGTAGCGGCGGATTACGTCCGGGTCGAAGCTGAACCCCCAACCTGGACGGTCCGGCACGATGGCGCAGCCATTGCCGTCCAGTTCGATCCGCTCGCGGTAGATCTTCTCGAACCAGGGCATGTGTTCCAGATAGTAGCCGCCCGGAAGCGCCGCGAGCAGCGCCAGGCTCATCTCGGTGAACAGGTGGCTCGCGCAGGGGATGTGGAACGCCTCGCACAGGTGCCCGGCCTTGAGGAACTCGGTGGGGCCGCCCATTCGCTGCAGGTCGGGCATCAGCACGTCCGCCGATCGTGCCTCCAGCATCTTCAGTATGCCGCGATGCGTGTAGACGGTCTCGCCGGACGCGATCGGCGTATCCAGCGCGGCCGCGATCTGCGCCTCGCCTTCATGGTCGTGGACTATGACGGGTTCCTCGAACCAGGTCAGGTTCAGTTCCTCCATCATCCGCCCGATCCGGATCGCCTGCTTGACGCTCATCTGTTGGTTGGCGTCCACCATGACGGCGACATCGGGGCCGACCGCCTCGCGCACGGCGGCCACGCGTGCCACCATGCGGTCCGGATCCGTGGGACCAACCCGCGTCTTCACGGCGCGGAAGCCGCGCTCGACAAAGCCCCGCGCCTCGTTCTGCAGGTCATCAAGCGACCCGGCTAGCCATAGCCCGCCCGACGCATAGGTCGGCACCGCGGTCCGGCAGGCGCCGATCAGATGCGCGACGTTCAATCCCGCCGCCTTGCCGCGCAGGTCCCAGAGCGCGTTGTCGATCGCGGCGAGACCCACGATCGAGACGCCCTCGTAGCCGAGGAAGTTCAGATCCTTCCACGCCTTCGCATTCAGGCTGCCGCCGACGCGGGGATCGAGTCCGATGACGAGGTCCTCGAGGTCGCGGATCATCTGGTGGATGACGCCCAGGCGGCGGTTGTTGATGGAGAAGACCAGCCCTTCGCCGGTCAGCCCCTCATCGGTGTCGAGGAAGGTCAGCACGCAGTCGGCCGAACGGATCGATCCCATGATGGACGTCAGGATCGGCGGATCGATCGGCAGGTGCACGACCTGGGTCCGCAGGCGGGTGATTTTCATGGAACAGGACTCCGGGTCAGCCGCGATGGACCGTGGGTTCGGCGAGCAGGTATTTGCGCAGAACCGCCATGTCGGGATCGCGCCCCAGCCCCGGCCCGTCCGGCACCGACACCTTGCCGTCCTTCGCCTCCACCAGGTCGTGATAGGGGCTTGCTTCCAGATCCAGGAAAAGGCACTCGAACGGCGCGTCGGGAGCGAGCGCGGCATTGACATGCAGCGATGTCAGGAATCCCGGCCCAAAATAGGCGTTATGCGGCACCATCCGGACGCCATACGCCCTGCACAGCGCGGCAATCTCCACCATTGCCGACGGCCCGCCGATTTTGATGACGCTGGGCTGCGCGACATCCAGGGCATCGGCGTCGAACGCCACCTTGAAATCGTGCAACCCGGCCGCGTTCTCCCCGGCCGAGGTCGGGATGCCGACTTCCAGTCGCACCCGCGCCAGGCCATCGTAGTCGGCGGGTGGCCAGACCGGCTCCTCCAGCCAGGTCAGGTCCACGTCCTCAAGCTGCCGAGCCATGTCGATCGCCTGCCACACCGTCCAAGGGCAGTTGCAGTCGCACATGATCCGCACGTCCGGGCCAGAAGCATCCCGCGCCGCCTCGATCTCCGGCAGTGTGATCTCGTGCAGCTTGATGTCGCGATAGCCCTGCGCCACCGCCCGCTCGCAGTTCGCCGCCACAAGCGGCGCGGTGCCATAGCGCAGCAGGCTCGCATAGGCGGTCATGGACGTGACCGGCGACCCGCCGAGGAGACGCCACAGCGGCTGGCCGGCCGCCTTGCCGGCGATGTCCCATAAGGCGATGTCCAACGCGGACAGGGCGTAGACATGCGGCCCGTTACGCCCGAACAGGTGGTAGGACTTGCTCAGCCGATCCCGCAGGCCCGCGATGTCGCGCGCGTCCTGGCCCAGCAGGCTGGGTGCGAGCTGTGAATTCAGCACCGCCATGCTGGTGGCCGCGGCGCCGTGGCCGAATGCCTCACCCCAGCCCTCCAGCCCCTGGTCGGTGATGATGCGCAGCCAGACCGTGTTCATCCCCTGATTGTTGATGCCGCTCAGGACCGCCGCCTTGCCGCCCATGTCATAGGGGATGCGGGTCCAATACGTTTCGACGGCGGTGATCTTCATGACTGTGTTCCTCCCAGGTCGGGCGCATCCTGCGCGGGACGATCGCCGGAGCCCAGAGGGGGTGCCGCGTCGACCCGCCCGTTGCAGCTGTCAATCGATGCGGCTGCCGTCCTGATTGACGCGGTCCCCGATGATCGGGGAAATTTTCCTATCTTGTCACGCGCCAGCCGGCCGCAACCGGGACCTGGGCGCTGTGGCGAACCATGGCAAATTTGGAGAACACATTATGAACTATCGGCCGGGTGACTGGATGAAGCAGGTTACGACCGGTCACGGCGCGATGATCATCGGCCCGACGCTGGTGGCGGTGGCATCCGGCACCATGCCGTGGGACGTGGCCGTGCCGCTGCTGCTGGCCGGCCTCGTCGGCCTGCTCTGGCCAGAGGGCTCGCGCGCGCTATGGAGTGCGAGCGCCGAACCTTTGGGCGTTGAGGCAATAATCTCCGCCTATCGGCTAGGGATGGAGCATGCCGCCGCCAGCGCGCCGCCGCCTAAGCCCGCTCGCCCAACCCTGGTTCCGCCGGCGAGTGCCATTTGCCTGCTGGCGGCGGCCGGTTTGTCCCTGGCCGCCTGCGTGCACCCGGTGGAGCCAGTTCGCATCGTGGACGTCAACACCATGGCCACCGCCGGCGCGACGCGAGCCGCTCGGCATGGCGCGCCGCTCAATCCGCTCGCCATGGCTCCGGGTCGGTATAGCCGCGGCTACTGACGGACCAGTCCGCACGTCGACGGCGGGGCGGCTTCGCGCGCCTGACCCGGGGGGAGTTTCTCTGGCGCCGGATTGCTGATACCTGACCGCACGCCATGACCGACGATCCTCCCCCGAACCCGGCGCTGCTGCCCGCCGGCCTGCGCGACCTGCTGCCGCCCGAAGCGGAAACCGAGGCCTCGGCCGTCGAGGCGCTGATGGACGTCTTCGCCGCCCATGGCTACCAGCGGGTGAAGCCGCCGCTGCTGGAATTCGAGGACAGTCTCCTTGCCGGTTCCGGTGCGGCGGTGGCGGAGCAGACCTTCCGCCTGATGGACCCGGACAGTCAGCGTATGATGGGCCTGCGGGCCGACACCACGCCGCAGGTCGCCCGTATTGCCTCCACGCGCCTTGCTGGCGCGCCGCGTCCGCTGCGCCTGTCCTATGCCGGGCAATGCCTGCGCGTGCGCGGCACGCAACTCGCGCCCGACCGGCAGGTGGCGCAGGCCGGAATCGAACTGATCGGCCCCGACAGCCCGGAGGCCGACGCCGAAACCATTCTGGTCGCGGCCGAGGCGCTGCAGGCGGTCGGCCTGACCCGGGTCAGTTTCGACCTGACGCTGCCGATGCTCACGCCGTCGCTGCTGGACGACGCGGGCGTAAGCGGTGCCGAGCGGACGCATCTGTCGCGGGCACTGGATCGCAAGGATGTCGCCGCGGTCACGCAGATCGGCGGGCCGCTTGCCCAGGTGCTGACCCAATTGCTGCTCGCTGCCGGCCCGGCGGACCGGGCACTTGCCGCGCTGCGGGAAGCGTCGCTGCCGCCGGCCGCCGCGATGCTGGCCGAGCGGCTGGCGCAGGCGGTGGCCGCGATCCGCGCACGGGCACCCGGGTTGCGGCTTACGATCGATCCCGTGGAGTTTCGCGGCTTCCGTTATGAGACCGGCGTCTCCGTGACGATCTACGCACCCGGGCGGCATGAGGAGCTCGGGCGTGGCGGACGCTATATCTGCGGTGAGGCGGAGCCGGCCACCGGTGTTACTCTGTTCCCAGACGCGATTTTGCGCGTCGCGCCGCGGCGGGAGGCACGTGCACGCGTGTTCGTCCCGGCCGGCGCCGACCCGGCCCTGGCCGCTGCCCTGCGCAGCCAGGGCTACGCCACCGTTGCCGCGCTGGCATTTGTCGCGGACACTCGGACCGAGGCGCATCGGCTCGGGTGCACCCACATTCTTGCCGATGGCATCGCCACACCACTGAACGTCGAGGGCTGAGCAATGGCCAATGTCGCCGTGATCGGCGCCCAATGGGGCGACGAGGGCAAGGGAAAGGTCGTGGACTGGCTGGCCAGCCGCGCCGATGTCGTGGTGCGGTTCCAGGGCGGACATAACGCCGGCCATACGCTGGTGGTCGGCAACGAGACCTACAAGCTTTCACTGCTGCCGTCCGGCCTGGTGCGCGGCAAGCTGGGCGTCATCGGCAATGGCGTCGTCATCGATC
This sequence comes from Acetobacteraceae bacterium, assembly GCA_050181195.1. Classification (GTDB taxonomy): domain Bacteria; phylum Pseudomonadota; class Alphaproteobacteria; order Acetobacterales; family Acetobacteraceae; genus Rhodopila. The sequence goes on from JBFXDK010000049.1 coordinate 16,119, forward strand.
CCGAGGCGCTGCTGGCCGAGATCGCTCGCGTCAAGGCGCAGGGGCTGACGGTGACGCCCGAGACGCTGCGCATCGCGGAGAACGCCGTTCTGATCCTGCCGCTGCACCCCGCGCTGGACCGCGCGCGCGAGGCGGCCCGGGGCGAGCGGAAGATCGGCACCACGGGCCGCGGCATCGGCCCGGCCTATGAGGACAAGGTAGCGCGTCGCGCGATCCGGGTCGCAGACCTGGCGGAGCCGGAGACGGTCGCGGCCAGGCTGGATGAGCTGCTGCAGCACTACAACACGCTGTTGGCCGGCCTGGGCGGCGAACAGTTCGAGAAGGCGAAGCTGCAGGCGGGGCTGATGGCGCTGGCGCCGCAGATCCTGCCCTTCGCCGAACCGGTATGGGAGCGGCTGGACGAATTGCGGCGGGCCGGAAAGCGCATCCTGTTCGAAGGCGCGCAGGCGGTGATGCTGGACGTCGACCACGGCACCTATCCGTTCGTGACGTCCTCCAACACCGTCGCCGCCACGGCCGCGGCAGGGTCCGGCGTGGGACCCGGCGCGGTGGGGTTCGTGCTGGGGATCGCCAAGGCGTACACGACTCGCGTTGGCTCCGGGCCGTTCCCGACAGAACTCAAGGACGAAACCGGCCAGCTGCTGGGCGATCGGGGGCACGAATTCGGCACCGTTACGGGACGCCGCCGCCGCTGCGGGTGGTTCGACGCTGTGATGGTGCGCCAGGCGATCAAGGTCGGCGGCATCCAGGGCATCGCCCTGACGAAGCTGGATGTGCTGGACGGGCTGCCGGAAGTCAGGATCTGCACCGGCTACCGGATCAACGGGCAGCATTTCCGCCATCTGCCGGCGGCCCCTGGTGCACAGGCGGCGGTGGTGCCCGAATATGAGGTTGTCGAAGGCTGGTCCGGCTCGTCGCGGGGCGCGCGGTCCTGGGCCGACCTGCCGGCCCAGGCGGTGAAATATGTGCGCCGCATTGAGGAACTGGTGGAAGCGCCGGTGACCCTGGTCTCGACCAGTCCCGAGCGGGACGACACGATCATGGTGCGCGACCCGTTCGAGGCATAGCGCCGCACCGTATTGTCGCGCTCCCATTAACCTTGGGGCAAGAATTTGTGGCCATCATCCCGGCAGAGGATTTCCGGGATCAGGATGGCCCGTTCGCCTGACATCGACGTTACCGCCGCCGACGGCGCGCCGGCGCCGTATGCGATCGACACTTCCCAACCCCTGCCGCACGCGGGTGGGGGCCAGATGGCATTCGCAACCGTTGAGGTCGCATCGGGACGCACCGATTTCATGGCCCTGCCGATGCTGCGCGAGGCGCCGCCGCGGTTCGATGCGCTGCAGGAACTCGGCGAGGCGATCGATCAACTGCTGATGCCTGTCGCGCATATGAGCGGACCGCCGCTGAACGGCCGGGATGCGCATTACCTGATCTGCCAGGCGCCCCTGGGGTCGCCGCTTTCGACCGATCTCAGCCCGTGGACCGAGGGCGCAATCATCAACCAGGTGCTGCGCCCCATTGCTGCCGTTCTCGATTCGCTGCAGCAGCGCCGTCTAACGCACCGGGCGATCCGGCCAGACAATGTGTTCCTGGGAGCACCCGGTCGCGCCGTCACACTGGGCGCCGCCTGGGCTGCGCCGTCGGCCATGCACCAGCCGGACGTGTTCGAGCCGCCCTACAGTGCGATGTGCCACCCTGCCGCAAGGGGGGCAGGGACGATCGCCGATGACGTCTACGCCCTTGGCGTTCTCCTGATCACCCTTGCCCTCGGCCGCATGCCGATGGCGGGCCTTGACCGCCTGGCTGTGATCCGCCGCAAGCTGGAATTGGGCAGCTTCGCCGCGCTGGTGGGCGATGAGAGGTTGCCGCCCTCGATCGCCGATCTCGCCCGGAACATGCTGGCCGAGGACCCGGAGCACCGGCCACCGCCCAGTCTCCTGCTCGATCCCGTTTCCGCCCGGGGGCGGCGGGTTGCGGCACGCCCGCCGCGGCGGGCGCAGCGGCCGCTGCAGATCGGCCGTCTGGCGATCTGGGACGCCCGCAGCCTGGCCCACGCGATCGCATCCGAACCCGAGCTGGCAGCGCAGGCGATTCGCACCGGCGAGGTCATGCAGTGGCTGCGCCGCAGCCTGGGCGATGCGACGCTGGCCGTGCGAATCGAGGAATTGCTGCGGCACAGCGCTGGCGAGTCGCGACTGGAAGAGCGGCGCGCGGATGCGGGCACGATGATGCGGGCGGCGGTGCTGATCGACCCGCTGGCACCGTTGTGCTGGCGCGGCACGGCCTTGTGGCCAGATGGCATTCCAAGTGCGCTCGCCGCCGGGGTCGCCGATGATCCAAGCCTGCTCGAAAAGCTCGAGGAGATCGTTTCGACGGAAATGTCAGCCAGTTGGGCGATTTTGCGGTCCGAACGATTGGATCTTGCGATGGTGCGGATCGAGGCGCGGCGACAAAGAGGTCTGCTGCAGATCCGTGGTCCGGGCGGCGGCCTGCCCCGGCTGATCTACACCGTCAATCCCCTGCTGCCATGCGCCAGCCCGATGATGCGGGATCGGTGGGTCGCGCGCCTGGCGGACCTGTTGCCGGCGTTGGAAGCGGGTCTCGGTGGCACCCCGGCGGAGGCGGGCGAACCGTTGGACAACCACATCATCGCCTTCATTGCCGCAAGGGCCGAGCGGCGGCTGGATACCGAGGTGAATGGGTTGAATGGGCATCTGGAGACGGCCGACAGGCTCTTGGCTCAGATGCGACTGCTGGCCCAGGTGCAGACCAGATACTGGCCGCAACCCCTGCCGCGGATCTGTGCCTGGTTCGCAGCGACAGCCGCACCGCTGGTCTCGCTCTGGCACAACCGGCCGCGGCGGGAGGAAGTGGCAGCATCAATCGCCAGCCTGGCCGCGGCGGGCTTCCTGACACCAATACTGGCGCTGATCGAGGATCCTTCCCGTCGGACGGCCGACCTCCAGGGCGCGCGTGCGGCGGCGGAGGAACTGCGCCTCATCGACACGGAACTGGCGTCATTGACCGAAGGAGCCGCGCACCGTGCGGACCAGGCGGCGCGGATCGGACAGGAGGCGGCGGCCGGTATTGGGCTGATCGCGCTCGCGACGGCGATGCTGCTGGCGGCGATCGGGTGATGCGCGCGCTCCGCACATGCAGCATGAGGCGCAGCATACTGCTGCGTTTGCGCCGGGGGACGTAAGTTACGATGGCCAGGGCAGGAGCATCAGCGGCGAAGCGGAGTGGGAGTTCGCTGGTCTGGATGCAGGGTCTGGCCTGCGGCGCGCTGGCAGCCCTGGCGCCGGCGACGGCATTGCAGCTTGCGATCTTGCTGCTGCCGTCGATCGTGGTCGCGATGCTGGAGTCTGCCCCGGGCAAGCCGGTTGCCCGAGCCGTCCTGCTGTGCGCGTTGGCTACCTGCGTTGAGCCGGTACGGGAGTTGTGGAACTACGGGCAGGGGCTTGGGGACGCGTGGGCATCGATTGCGAACATCCACGCGTTAGCTCTCGCCTGGGCCGCTTCGGCCGGTGGGTGGCTGATGACGCAGCTTATCCCGCTTGGGGTCGGCTTTGCTCTGGAGACAACAGCTTCAGCGCGAATGGCGCGGCTCGAGGAGCAGCGCCAGGCGGTGATCCGGGAGTGGGGGCTGGAAGCGCCCGCCGATCAGTGATCGGCGAGCGCAGCCTGGCGCGTGCCCGCGTTCATGCGCCGCTCGGCGATCTGTGCCTTCATCGCCTTCTGCAGTTTCTCGAAGGCGCGAACCTCGATCTGGCGCACCCGCTCCCGCGAGATGTTGTACTGCTGTGACAGATCCTCGAGCGTGGTCGGATTGTCCTTGAGCCGCCGCTCGATCAGGATGTGCCGCTCCCGTTCATTGAGCGTCTTCAACGCACCTGACAGCAGAGCTTTCCGGCCGCTGAGTTCTTCCCGATCGGCGATGGCCGATTCCTGCGACTCGGTGTCGTCTACCAGCCAATCCTGCCACTCGCCTTCGCTGTCCTGGCGAACGGGTGCGTTCAGGCTGTGATCCGGCGCCGCGAGCCGGCGGTTCATGTTGACGACATCCTGTTCCGGTACGTCCAGCACGCGGGCAATCTTCGCCACCTGCTCGGGCTGCAGGTCACCGTCGTCAATCGCCTGCATCTGACCCTTGAGCCGCCGCAGGTTGAAGAACAGTTTCTTCTGGGCAGCGGTGGTGCCCATCTTCACGAGCGACCAGGAATGCAGAATGTATTCCTGAATAGCGGCACGGATCCACCACATGGCGTAGGTTGCCAGCCGGAAGCCGCGATCCGGATCGAACCGCTTCACGGCCTGCATCATGCCGACATTGCCTTCGCTGATCAGTTCACCGACCGGCAAGCCGTAGCCGCGATAGCCCATGGCAATTTTTGCGACGAGACGCAGATGGGAGGTGACAAGCTTATGCGCCGCCTCCATATCCTCGGTCTCGCGCCAACGCTGGGCGAGGGAAAGCTCCTCCTCGGGAGAGAGCATGGGAAACTTGCGGATCTCCTGGAGATACCGCGAGAGGTTGCCCTCGGGGGCGATATTAAGGACGGCAGAGGCCACGCAAGGCTCCTTTCGTCAGCCACTTGAACATGCCCAGATGGGAGGTGCCCAGTGAGGCGCACGTTCAGGACATGAATGTGGCAAAGGCCACGTTGGATGCAGGAAGGGACTTCACGTCCCGGAGACCCGCCCCCACAGGCAGCGTGAACCCGGACTTCCCACTCGATGAAGGGCATCCACCCGCATCGACAAGTATCCGTATACAGGACTGGAATGGTCCTGTCAAGATTAACTCATGGTTAACAAAGGATTTTAGCCGTCCAGCGCGTTAACCAGTTCGCGTAAATCCGCCGGCAGCGCGGTCTCAAAATGCAGCGCCTCGCCGGTCCGAGGGTGGCGGAATCCAAGCCGCGCAGCGTGCAGTGCTTGACGCGGGAAGTCCAGCAGCGTGGACCGGAGCGCCTGAGGCAAAAGGCGGGAAACCGCAGGAATTCGCCGCAGATAGACCGGATCGCCCACTAGCGGGTGGCCGGATGCGGCGAGATGAACCCGAATCTGGTGTGTCCGCCCGGTTGCGAGCCTGCATTCCAGCAGGCTCACGGCCATTTGCCATGGTTTCAGCAATCGGAAACGGGTCAGCGCCGGTTTTCCACCGCTCATCACCACAGCCATGCGCTTGCGGTCGCGCCGGTCCCGGCCGATCGCTCCCTCGATCTCGCCCTCAACGGCGGACGGGACGCCCCAGCAGAGGGCGAGATAGGCGCGGTCGATGTCGCGCGCGGCGAAGGCGGTGGTCAGGACGTCATTGGCAAGTTGCGTCTTGGCGACGACCATGATCCCCGACGTGTCCTTGTCGAGCCGGTGCACGATCCCCGGCCGCTTCTCGGCGCCAATGCCGGTAAAACCCGGCCCGCAGTGGGCAAGCAGCGCGTTCACCAGCGTCCCGTCGTAATTGCCGGGTGCCGGGTGCACGACGAGGCCGGCCGGCTTGTCCAGCACGATCACGTCGCGATCCTCATACAGGATCGTGAACGGGATCACCTGCGGTTCGGGCGCTGCCGGCAAGGGCGGGGGGATATCCAGTATATAGGTCGCGCCGGCGCGCGCCGGTTCCGCCGGCTCCCGTACCGATCGGCCATCGCATTGCAGCCGGCCCTCGTCTATCAGCGCCTTCACGCGCGATCGGGATAGCGCACCGATCGAGTCGGCCAGCAACCGGTCGATGCGCTGGCCGGCCGCGGCCGGATCGACCGTCAGGCGGAACGGCCCGGTCGGAACTGAGTCGACGGACATGACGGGGTCGCTTACGCGCAATAGCGCCGCGGGGGAAGGCGAGGGACATGGGTGACGGTACGCTGCGAGTGCTGAAGATCGCGACCATCGTCATGGGGGTGATGATCGTGCTGGGCACCGCGGGCTTGTTCGTGGCGATGATGCGCCGCACCGCGCCCCCGCCGGCCGTCAGCGCCAATCTAGCGGCAGTGCTGGACGAACCGGCGGGCACGCGGATCGCCGGCATCGTGGCGATCCAGGATTGGCTCGCGCTCCACCTCCAGGGCGGCGGTGCCGACCGGATCGTGCTGATCGACCCGCGCTCCGGCGCGGTGACCGGGCGGATCGCGCTGAGCCGGTGACCTTCCGTGACCGGTTCCGCATGGCGCGCGCACAGACCTTACCGGCCGCGTACGCCTGCCGGCGGAGCGTCCGGCGGCCAGGTCCTACAGCTGCCGGGCCAGCTTGCGCGCGAGCAGCCAGCCGGGAATGGCCGAGACGGGCGGGCCGGGCAGCAGCAGCAGCCATCCCCAGGGCTGGCCATTCACGATCAGGTCCATGCCGATCCCCAGCATCATCCCGCCGACCAGGCAGCCCATCACGCCTGCGGCGATGCCCAGCCAGATGATCTCATTGCGCTGAATCATGCCTCCGGTCAGCCCTTCAACTCGTCCAGGATGGGCAGCAGATAGCGGGCAAACAGCGCTGGGTTCTCGGCGAAGGGGAAGTGGCCGATCCCTTCCATGGCCTGGAACCGAACGCCTGGGATCTTCGCCGCCGTTGCCGCCGACGCCTCGACGGTGCAGGAATAGTCGTATTCCCCGGTCAGCATGAACAGTCGGCAGCGGTTGGTGTCGATCCGCCCGACCCGTTCCCGTGCGTCCCAATCGCCCGAATAGAATGCGATGTCGCCGAAGAACACGGCCGGACCGCCCTGGCTGTAGTGCCAGCTGATCGCCTCGGCGTATTCGGACGGGCTCTGTGGCGCGCTCAGGGCGCGAATCCATTCCGGCACGAATAACGCCTGGTTCACCTGTGGATGCGCCGCCCAGGCCGTCTGGCGTCGTTCGATCTTCTCGCACGCTTCGCAAGCGATGATACCCGAGAAAGCCTCGGGATGGCGGTAGGCGAGCTCCAGGCAGATCTCACCGGACATCGACGCGCCGAGGGCGACTGGCCTGTCCAGGCCGGCCGCGGCCGCGAAGCCCATGATCAGCTTGACATAAAGGTCGGTGTTGAGCCGCCAGGACCCGGGAACGGCGCCTTCCGGCGGCAACGACTTGCCGTGCCAGGGCAGGTCGAACGCGATCAGGCGGTGATTGGCGGTGATCCTGGGGTCCGCCATCAACCCGTGGAACTGCCGCCCGTCGGCGCCCGCGGTGTGCATGCACAGCACGTCGCGCCCGCTGCCGGCGGTCTCGTAGTAGACCTGATACGTCGTGCCGCCGACCGTGACCGGCACATAGCCGCCCTGGACCTGCGGCACCGCGCGCGGACCGCCCCGCGGGTTCAGGGACACAGGCGCCGGTCCGGTGTTGCCCAGCGCGAGCCACTTGCCGATCTCCAGCACCCGGCGCGCCACATGGGCGTGCTGCATGAACGCCAGCTGCTCGCCGCGGATCTCAAATTCGGGCACCCGGTAGACCATGGCGAAGATGCCCTGGTGGTGGCGCGGCGGGATCGGCTGCAGGTGCTTTCCCCAGACCGACTCGGGGGCCGACAGCGTGAAGGCCGGATTCTGGTCCGCCGCCGCGACGCGGCCATCGGCGAAGGTGAACACGGTGCGGTCGGACCCGCTCTCGACAGCGAAGCAGGCCGACCACGGACCGGCCCAGGCGGCCAGGGTCGCATCCGTCGCGCAGGCGTTGCGCCATGCGTCGGCGCCGGGGAATCGTGTCATTGCGGGTCGATCAGCTTGCGCACGACCGGGTGGTAGCGGTCGCCATCGCCCGCCGCCTCGGCCGCCTTCAGCCGCTCCATCGCGAGTCGCGCGCCTTCCACTTTGAGTCCGGCCTCGTCGGCCATTTCCAGCGCGTAGGACAGGTCCTTCATCGAGTAGCGAACGCTGAACGCGCGTTCCGGGTAAGCTTCGGGGACCATCGACTTCATGCCGTGGTTGCGCAGCACGAAACTATCGCCGCTGCCGGTGGACAGGATGCGCAGCAGGGTATCGGGCGTGACGCCGTTGCGCCGTCCGATGGCAATCGCCTCGGCGATGGCGTGGGTGTTCTCGAACACCAGCATGTTGTTCAGGATCTTCAACACCTGCCCGCAGCCGACCGGGCCGCAATGGCTGACATCGGTGCCCATGGTTTCCAGTATGTCCTTCACATGGGCGAAGGTTTCGTCGGTCGCACCGACCATGATGGCCAGTTCGCCCTTTGCTGCGGCTTCCCGCGTGCGCGCGACCGGGGCGTCGGCGAACAGGATCCCCTTGTCCGCCAGCCGCGCGCCGATCTCGCGCGTGGCGGCAACCGACGAGGTGGAGGTGTCGACCACACACTGCCCGGGTCTCAGGTGGGGTTCCAATTGCGCGACCACTGATTGCATGGCCTTGCCATCGGGCAGGGACATGATGATGAGTTCGCAGTCGCGTGCGAGCTGTTCCGGCGTTGCGCCCTTGACGCCGAATTCCGCCAGCCGCGCCAAAGGCTCATTCCGCAGGTCGTAAGCCAGCACTGTGCGACCCGACCGTCGGGCCAGGTGCCCGCACATCGGTTCGCCCATGACGCCGAGGCCGATGAAACCAATCGTCTTGATGGCCGGCGGTGTGCCTGCAGTGGTTGACATCCGTGCTCCCCTTCCAGAACCGGCGGCACTTTTCTTCACGTGTCACGCCCTGTCAAAGGGCAGGGGAGCGCGCGCCGTCAAAGGGCGAGGGAGCGAACGCCGGGGCGCTGTATGCAAGAAACCTCCCCCGCGCGGGCGGGGGAGGTTCGCGGCCGCGGACGGAAGCGGCCGACCGGTCAGGCAGCCCGCGCCGCCGGACGGTCCTGCTGGCCTGCATGGGCCCGGAGCGTGGCCCGGATCGCATCGACCTCGGGTCCGACGACCCGGAGTTCGGCACAGGCCCGCGCATCCCACGTCCAGGCCGAGAAGTCGGGATGCAGTTGCATCGTGCCGTCGCCGTTCTCGAACATGTTGCGGTCGCCGTTCTCCAGGTAGCTCTCGGAGGCGAGGCCTTCGGCGATCAGCAGGTCATGACGTTCGAGTTCGACATGATAGTACTCGACCGTCTCAACCGCTTCCTGCGTCACGTTCAGTCCGTTGGCGAGGATGCGGATCGGCACCAGCACCCCTTCCGCGTAGACGGCGTGCTGCGGCGAAACAACCAGGTCGCGGGCCGGCAGTTCCGGGCCGAAGGCGCCGGCGCGGATGCGGACAGGCCAGACCTTGCGCGGCTCGGGGTGACGCGCGCAGTTCACGCGGCGACGCCCAAGCCAGACGATCGGGGCGGTGCTGCCGGATGCGGTGACGACCAGATCGCCGACCTGCAGGTCCTCGACCGCGACCTCGCCCTTTGTCGTGAGGATAAGGGTGCCGCGGACATAGCAGACCGGCGGGCCATCGGTGACGGTGATCTGGGCGGTGCCGCCGGACATCACGACGCTGAAGCTGTCGCCGGTATAGTCGCCAGCGAGATTCAGGGACGCCACGGTCTGGGTGCCGTCGCTGACCACCAGCGTTCCGTTGGTCAGTACGGCGGTGGTCGCGGTGACGCCGAGGAGTTCGATATTGTCCCCGACATTGGCGACGATTGTGCCCTGGAACGCGCCGGGATTGGACAGACGCAGGGTGTTGTTGCCCTCGGTCATGACCACGGTTTCACCTTGGCTGACCGATCCCACCGTCATCGTGCCGCCGGTGTCCGCGAAGGTCAGTGTCCCGGTGCCGGTAATGGCGCCCGTGATCACCAGGCCAGGCGAGGAGGCCGCGATGACGCCGTTGTTGACGATGTCGCCGGCGATGGTCGCGCTGCCCTTGATGTCACCGCCCGAGGCGATCGTCAGGCCCGCGGTGGTGAACGTGCCAGCAGCGAGGATGATCTCGCCGCCGTCGCCGAGGCTGAACGTATTGGGGCTGGTGAAGTCGCGCCCGCCCAACACTTCGAGCGTTGCCCGGTTCGAGATCGACCTCAGCGTCTGCTCGACCGGAACATAGGCCGTACCGTTCCACTGATTAATCTCGGTGTTCGCGCCGTTGTAGATCAACTCGGTCCAGCCGGTCGGGATCAGCGGCGGGCCGGTCATCGTCTCGATGTTGACGATCAGGCCGCCACCGGCGCCGCCGAAATTGAACACGGCGCCGTCGCCCTGCGGCTCAAAGATGCCGTCCCACAGCGTATTGCCGTCGAGTTCCGCGAACTGCGTCGTATCAATTGTAACGGTGCCGAGCGACTGCACCCAGTTGGTAAAGTTGATCGCGTTCGTGCCGGTAAACCGCACATCGCCCGATCCCTGGATGAAAGCATTGACAATGCCTGCATTGACGATCGTGGCGTTGTCCATCGTGATGACGGATTGCAATGGCCCTTCAATGGTGCCCGCGGAACCCGCGGCGAAGGCGAGTGTGCTGCCGTTTTCCATCGCCAGGATAGCGGCGTCGTAAGGGTCGACGTTGGTGCCTTCGAGGTTCGTTACGGCATTCAGCGACAACGTATTGACGGTGATGCTTTCTCCGGCACCGATCGAGACGGTGTAGGCGGTGTTACCCGCTGGGGCGGCATCGATCACCACGTCCGCCGTCGCGTTGTTTGGGACCTCGGCGGGTGTCCAATTTGCGGCCGTGGTCCAGGCGCCGCTTGTTCCCGTCGTCCAGGTGTAGGTTGCCATCTGAAGTCCTCTGCGTACCCATGAAGTCAAAGGCGAAGTGGTGACACGCCGGAGCGACGTGCCGCGGTCAGGGCCGACAAATCTGCATATCGGTCAGCCTCGGCCAGTCGTTTCGGTCTCGGCGGATGTTCCTCTTGGCTTCTGCAATCTTTCCGGATGCGTCCAGCTGGGCGGGACAGTAAGTCCGTTGCAGACAGAATGACGAATTAGCATCCCGAATGCGAAATCACATCAAATTGAGATCGGCATCTCAACGTAGATGTGAACACTGGCGAAAAGGTGCGAACAGCCAATAAAGAAGCCGCCGGCACTACTGCCGGCGGCTCTGGGAAGCGAAGCCGGGGCACCGGCGCCAGCGCGCCGGCCCACGCAGTATCAGCGCAAAGATGTCAGTTCGCGCGCTGAGATAGACTGAATTGACGAGAGCCGGCGGAACAGCACGTCGGCCGGAATGTCCGATCCGCCGACGTCGAGACAGTCGGCAAACTTATCGTATAATTGCGTATCCGAGAGAGGTCGCGAGGCATGGCCAGTAGCGCGCCGGACCGGCTCGCCTGCAACGGTTCGGCCGTCGGCAAGCTCCACGGTCACGAGATCGTGTGGTGCAGCTCCCGGCAGATCAGGATCGTATTCCGTTGTCGTGACGATTTCAACCTTTCGCATCAGGGCCTGGATGTCTGACCGCTGCACGAACTCATCCGTCAGTTCGCGCAGCCCGACACGCTTGGCAACGATGCCGCTCGCCATCGCGAATTCCATGCTGAATTTGGCGGCGAGGCCGGTGTCGGGCTGGTGGTTGCGCAGCACCGTCGCGAAATAATCGCTGATGTTCACGGTGACCTTCTTCACCTCATCGGCCTTGATCGGAGTTCCATCCACAAGGTCGAGCACACAATCGATGGCGCGATGGGTGCAGTAGCAGGTCGGGTACTTCTTGATGCCCAGGCCTTCCGTCAGGATCGCCCACTCATTGCCGGCGCGCGGCGCGCTGGTGCGGTCCTCATCGCCCTTGGGCGAGATGGCGTGCAGGAAGCCCTGTGGGTGCTCCAGCGCATCCGTGTTGGCAGTGAACCCGGCTTCGGCCAGGCGAGCCGCCATGATGCCTGCATGCGCCGCCTTTCCGGCATGGAACGGCTTGGTCATGCTGCCGAAATTCGACATCAGGCCCGAGGACTGCGATCCGCCCAGGGCGATGGCCATCGCGGACTTTTCGGCATCCAGCTTGCGCAGCTTGGCGCAGGCCGCGGCGGCGCCAACCGCACCGTAAAGGCCCGTCGGGTGCCAGCCCTTCTGATGCAGCAATCCGCTATCTCGCCGGAACAGCTCGGCCCATACCTCATAGCCCGCGACATAGGCGGTGATCATGTCGGCCCCGGAGGCGCCGAGGGCCTCGGCTTCCGCGAGAATGGCGGGGACGAGCACGGTGGAAGGATGGCCGCGCAGGCCGACGTCGTCATAGTCGAGGGCGTGTGCCGCGGTGCCATTGATCCACGCGGCCTCGGGCGCGGGACTCTTGCGCGGGCCGAAGGTTAAGGTGGCCGGACCATCGCCTGGGTTCAGGACGTCGGTCATGATCCGCACGCAATCCTCCCTGCGGCCGGCAATCATGGTGCCGATGCAGTCAATGAATCCCATGCGGGCAATGCGCGCGGCTTCTTCGGGCAGGCGGTTCGGCGAGAGGTCGGCGACGAACTGGCCCAGATGCCTGGTCAGGGCGGTCATTGCGGTTTCCTCCATGTCGGTCGGTTGGACTGGGGATCACCATAGGCCCGAGGCCGCGTTGCCGGGTAGTCCCTGCGGTTGGCGGCGGACGTGGGTTCATGCCGCGGATTGCGCCCGAAAGGCTGCCCCCGGCGGAGGACGCTCCCATCCAGCCTTTGGCAGGAGACCCGCTTTGAGGCGCGCGGGTCTCCTGACCGAGGCGCCTCACGTGATCGCCTTGCCGGTACCGTCCCGGCCCTTCGATAAGCCGGCGTGTGAGCAGAACGCGCCTCATGACCAGGTGTTATGGCACCAGTGAAAGGGTGGCCATGCCCCGCTTTCACGGACAGTGTTACGCGGCTGAAGCAGCCGCCTGGAACGTCGTTATCTTCTGCTCTGGTGTGATGTAGCCCAAGGCTGAATGCAAGCGCCGGCGATTGTACCATCCCTCCAGGAACTGGAAGTGGACCTGGCTTCGTCGCGCGTCAGGTAATCGCGTTGCTCGACGAGCTCGCCCTTCAGCGTGGCATAGAAGCTCTCCATTGGCGCATTGTCCCAACAATCGCCTTTGCGGCTCATGGAGCACAGCATGCCGTGCTGCTTCAGCCGCTTGCGGTACTCACGCGCGGCAAATTGCACGCCGCGGTCCGAGTGGTGGGTGAGGCCGGGCGCCGGACGCTGACGCGCGATGGCCATGTCGAGCGCGGCCAGCGCGAGTTCATGGCCGAGGTGGTCGGCCATGGCCCAGCCGACGACACGGCGAGAGAACAGGTCGAGCACCACGGCCAAGTATAGCCACCCTTCGGCCGTCCAGATGTAGGTCAAATCAGCCAGCCAGATCCGATCCGGCGCGCTGGCGGTGAAGTCGCGCTCGAGCAGGTTCGGCGCCACGGGATAGGCATGCGCGCTGTCCGTCGTGCGGCGGAACCGACGCTTGCGCCTGGCCGACAGGCTCATGCCGCGCATCAGCCGCGCCACCCGCTTGCGGCCAACCCGCCTGCCATGACCACGCAGCGCAGCATGCACACGCGGGCTGCCGTAGCGCCCACGACTGTCCTCGTGCGAGGTGCGGATCTCGGCCGCCACGGCGCGGTCCTCGACCGCCCGCGCGCTCTCCGGCCGGCGGGCCCAATCGTAGTAGCCGCTCCGGCTCACGCCCAGCACCTCGCACATGACCTGGACAGGGAAGTCGACGACGTGCTCGCGGATGAAGGCATAGCTCATCTCCGGCCCGTCGCCCGGCCGAAGATGAGCGCAGCTTTTCCCAAGATGTCGCGCTCCATCCGGACCCGATCAAGCTCACGCCGCAGCCGCCCGATCTCCGCCGCCTGATCCGCGGGGCTCGGACCCACGCGGCGCGCCGGCACCGCCTGCTCCTGGGTGGGCGTCGGCGCCGACGCGCCGCTCCCCACCGCTGTGCGGCGCTGCGCCCAGCCCAGCCAGCTGCGGACCAGCCGGTCCGGCAGGCCAAGCTCGGCTGCGACCGCCGAGACCGGGCGGCCACCGCGGACCGCCGCCACCGCCTCAAGCTTAAACGCGTCCGGAAAGAACCGCCGCTGTCCACTGCTCTCCGCCATCGACACCTCTTAGGCCGTTAAGCCTATCTGGAGTGTCCGCGAAAGCGGGGCAGGTCCAGGGACGCGTGACGATGCTCGATGCCGAACTTCTCCGCCGCCTGCTGCACCCTGCTGATCCGGCGGTTTTGGTCTACCTCCCACTCGAGCCCGAACAGCGGGATCTGCGAGCACCGGAGGCAAGGCTGCGCAACCTGGTGGACGAGGTCCGCGCATCCATGAGCGGGCGGGGCTGGGAAGGCGAGCGGTGCGAGGCGGTCTGCCAGGCGATGCAGGAAGCCATGGCCGGCGTAGACCTGGCCGCGCATCGTGGCCAAGGGCTGGTGCTGTTCGCCAGGGCGGGATGGGGGCACGCGAGGTCCCTGCCATCCAGCTCGCCGGCTGTGACCGTGGTCGGCACGCATTTCCACATCAAGCCGCTGCTGCCGCTGCTGGAGATCGACCGGCGGTTCAACATCCTGGCGCTGAGCAAGGCGGATGTGCGGCTGCTGAGCGCGACGCCGTTCCGCATGGAGGAGGTGCCGCTGGACGCGCTGCCGGCGGAGGCACAGGCGGAACTCGATTCACGTCTCGCCGGTGAGATCGCCAGCGGGCAGGAGGATCTGGCGGCGCGGCGCAGGTCCATCCTGGTCGAGGATCCGGCGCGCATCGTATTTGCCGTCGAGGCGGCGCTCGGGGCGGTTACCGCGCCGCTGGTGATCGTGTCCGACCCGCATGTGGCTGGCAATCTGCTGGCCGAAACGCGGCTTAGCGAGCGGGATCCTGCGGTGCTGCACCTCAACCCATTTGCGGTGCCGGACCCGGAGCTGCACGCGCGCGTGCTCGCGATGATGCATCCTGGCCTGCATGCCGAACGGTCGGACCTGCTGGACCGGATCAATGCCCGGCTGGGGGCAGGGGAGAAGACGGTCGCGATTAGGCTGGAGGAAGTCCTGACCGCGGCACAGGACGGCCGCGTGGAAGCGCTGGCGGTGGCCGAGGACCAGGCACTATGGGGGCGGTTCACCCCGGGCGCGACGGTGGTGGCCCATGGCCGTCAGGGGGGATCGGACGAAGACCTGCTGAACGTCGCCGCTGTACTGACACTGGCCAATGGAGGGCAGGCGTTTGCCTTGCCGGTTGGGGATATTCCGCGTCAGGTGCCCGCCGCCGCCGCCCTGCGATACTGACGACGCACCCTGCGTCGCCGTCCCTGTCACGACGCTTGTCGGCGGCGATGCATTGCGTTGTGACGGACTGAGGCAGGCTGCCCACGACGATCTCATGAGCAGCCGTTACGCTGCGTGGTGGCCAGCCCGCGCCGGCCACCACTAAGGCCGCGTCAGACCGCGCCGTCTGCCTTCAGTGCCGCGATCGCCTCGGCGTTCAGGCCCAGCCAGTCGCTCAGGACCGTGTCGGTGTGCTCGCCCAGCACGGGTGAGGGCTTCAGGCGCGTGGGTTTGCCGTCCACCCGCACCGGCCAGGTGGGCATCTTGAACGGCCGGTGTACGGGATGGATCATCGTCTGCATGATGCCGCGTTGTTCAAATGTCGTGTCGGCATTCAATTCAGCCGTATCCAGCACCGCGCCGGCGGGAATGCCGGCCTCGCCCACGGCGCGCATCGCGTCCATCTTGTTGTGCTGGCGGGTCCAGGCGGAGATGATCTCGTCCACTTCCGGCTCCAGCTCGACGCGCTTGGCCGGCGTGTCGTAGCGGGTGTTGCCGATCAGATCCTCGCGCCCCACCAGCTTCAGCAGCCGGTCCCAATGGTCCGGGTTCGCTCGGCTGGTCATGATATACACATAGTCGTTCGGGCCGCCGGGTGCGCAGGGATACAGGCCCATCGGCGCGTTGTTCACGCCCGGCACCTTGGACCCGCCGCGCTCTGCCGCCTTGCCGGTCAGGCCGTTGGTGGCAAAATTGATGCGCATGTAGTGCATGATCGCGTCCTGCATCGCGACCTGCAGCCGGTGGCCTTCGCCCGTTTCCCGCCGCTTGTACAGCGCGCCCAGGATGGTGATCGCCATCAGCATGCCGGTGCCCGTGTCACCGAGCGAAATGCCGGGGCGCGTCGGCGGGCCGTTCTTCTCCCCGGTGACGCTGAACGTGCCGCCGCAGGCCTGCGCGATCATGTCGAATGCCAGGTTCTTCTCGTACGGGCTGCCTTCGCCAAACCCCTTAACCTGGGCGTAGATGATCCCGGGGTTGATTTCCTTCACCACGTCGTAGGACAGGCCCAGGCGCTCGATTGCGCCGGGGGCGAAGTTTTCGATGCACACATCGGCCTTGCGCAACATGTCCTTCACCAGCGCCAAGCCCTTGGGCGACTTCAGGTTGACGGTGATGGACTTCTTGTTCGCGTTGAACACGTGGAAGTAATACGGATCGTTGTCCGGCTGGCCGGGGCGCAGGCGGCGGCCGGGATCGCCCATCTTCGGGTTCTCGATCTTCACCACGTCGGCGCCGAGCCAGGCAAGCGCCTCGGTGCAGGACGGACCGGCCTCGAACTGGGTGAAATCGACGATTTTCACCCCTGAGAGGAACTGGAAGTCGGCGACGTTCTCGGACATTGGCTGTTTCCTTGGGCTGAAACGCGTGGTCTGCCGCCAGACTGCCACATCGGGGCGGACGGGGCCAGATTTCCGGGGGGCGCCCTTGTGTTCGTCCCCCTTTGCCGTCGTTCTCGGGCCTGCCCGAGCGCTACGGGGTCGCGGAACCGCCGGGATGGCAGGCATGCCGGATGCGCACTGCCGATTCCGCATCGCAGCATATTAGGTTCTTCTCTGGCCCGCGGCCGTACGAGAAGGACCTGCGCATGCTGACGACCCACTTGGCGAAACTCTGCTCCAACCGCCTGCATTATGCCTGGGTCGTCCTGGCGGTTGTATTCATGGCCACGCTCGCCGGTGTGGCGGTGCGGGCCGCGCCGGGCGTGATCATCGTGCCGCTGCAGCGCGCCTTCGGCTGGGACGTCAGCACCATTTCCGGCGCGATTTCCGTCAACATCATCCTGATGGGGCTGATCGGCCCGTTTCTGACCGGGCTGATGCAGATCATCGGCCTGAAGCGCACCATGCTGGCCTGCCTGATGATCCTGGCGGCCGCGACCGGGCTTTCCACCTTCATGACCGCGCCCTGGCAGCTGTTCCTCACCTGGGGCGTGATGGTCGGCATCGGCGCGGGCGGCAGCGCGGTAGGCATGGGCAGCGCCATCTCCAACCGCTGGTTCGCGCAGCGCACCGGGCTGGCGATGGGCATCATCACCTCGGCCAATGCCGCCGGTCAGTTGCTGTTCCTGCCGCTGATGGCCCTGGCGGCTGATCGCTGGGGCTGGCAGGGCGTGTCGGTGGGTGTGATGGTGGTGATCCTGAGCATCCTACCCATCGTCTGGCTACTGCTGCCCGAATCGCCTGCGCATGTCGGCGTCCCCGCCTACGGCGCCACCGCGGTGAAGGCGACCGAGCGGCCGGCCGGTGGCAACATGTTCTCCGTCGCGATCGGCGCGCTGGGGCGAGCATCAAAGTCGATGGATTTCTGGCTGCTGTGCCTGACCTTCGGCATCTGTGGATTTTCCACCAACGGGCTGATCAACACGCACATGATCGCCTATTGCGCGGATAACGGCATCGCCGAGATCAACGGCGCCTCCATCCTCGCCGTCATCGGCGTCTTCAGCCTGATCGGCTCCGCCGGGTCGGGCTGGCTGTGCGACCGGTTCAGCCCGCGGGTGCTGCTGTTCTGGTATTACGGGCTGCGCGGTCTGTCCCTGGTGCTGATCCCCTTCACGTCCTTCGACCCGATCAGCCTGTCGGTGTTCGCGGTGTTCTATGGCCTGGACTGGGTGGCGACGGGGCCCGCGACCTTTGCCTTGACGAACGAGGTGTTCGGGCGACGGGACGCGCCGGTGATCCTGTCCTGGATCTTCGCCGCGCACCAGGTGGGCGGCGCGCTGGCGGCCTATGGCGCGGGCGCGGTGCGGGATATCTCTGGCAGCTATTTCCTCGCGTTTGCCGCCAGCGGCGTGGCCTGCCTGGCGGCGGCGATGCTGGTGCTGCGGGTGACGCCGCGCGGGCAATTGGTGGCCGCGGCGGCGGAGTAGGGGACGCGGCTGGCCCGCTGCTACGGCGTTCGGGCGGCGAGCGTTCATCCGCTTCTTCAAGCACCTGACCCGATCCCAGGCCGGCGGTCGAGGCGGCGGGCAGGCGGTCAGCGGACGTAGATGCGCACCTGTGCCTCGGCGACGGTCGGGTCGGCCTGCATGCCCAGATGGACGCGGTTGGCCGGGACGCGCTGGGCGAGGATGGCACGCATGACCTCCTCGGCCAAAGCCTGCGCTTCGGCGGCCTTTTCCAGGGTAGGGCCAATGGCGACAACGTCGTATTGCACCCGCCGGTCCCGCGCCTCGGCCGCGCGCACGGCGTAGCGCAGCGGTTCCTGGTAGTTCGGCGCTGGCGTGCCCTCATCAATGGTCACCAGCGGGGTGCGGGGATCAACGGGCGGGCCAGACGGCACTTGGGTGGCGGCGGATTGCGGCGAGGCCTCGGGGGTGGGCGCGAACGTGTCCTGGTCGACCAGGGCGCAGGCCGGCAGGAGCAGTAGGGGGAGAAGGGCAGTCGCCGGCTTCATTGGCGATACTCCGGGGTCTCGCGGTCGAGTTGGCGCTTGATGCTTTCAAGGTGCAGACCGGCGGAATTGCGAGACTCGCCGCGGCGCATCTGGGCAGCGGTGCGTTCCGCGATGTCCGACGGGATCGGGACCAGCGGGCGGCCCGAGGCCTGGGCAAGGCGTTGCACCTCGCATGCCCGCTCTAGGTAGTACAGATCGTCCCAGGCCTTGGCGATGGTCGGGGCCACCACCAGCACGCCATGGTGCTTCATGAACAGGATATCCGCCTCGCCCAGCGCCGCGGCGATCCGGTCGCCTTCGGCCTCATCCA
>JBFXDK010000049.1:35032-38206 GCA_050181195.1 Acetobacteraceae bacterium
AGGTAGTACAGATCGTCCCAGGCCTTGGCGATGGTCGGGGCCACCACCAGCACGCCATGGTGCTTCATGAACAGGATATCCGCCTCGCCCAGCGCCGCGGCGATCCGGTCGCCTTCGGCCTCATCCAGTGCGAGGCCGCCATAGTCCTCATCCACCACCGTCCGGCCGTAGAATTTCAGCGACGACTGCCCGGCCCAGACCAACGGCGGCCCCTCGACCATCGCCAGCGCGGTCGCATTCGGCATGTGCGTATGGAAGGCGGCGCGGGCGCGCGGGACGTTCCGGTGGACGCGGGCGTGGATGAAGAAGGCGGTGTCCTCGGGCGCGCCGTCCCCCTCGACCACGGTGCGGTTGAAGTCGCAGACCAGCAGGCGGGAGGCGGTGATTTCCGCGAACGACCAGCCATCGGGGTTCACCAGGAACAGGTCGTCGCGGCCGGGCACCATGAAGGACAGGTGGTTGCAGACGCCTTCGTGCAGGCCAAGCCGAGCGGCCATGCGGAAACAGGCGGCAAGGTCGACGCGGGCGCGCCAGACCGCCTCGGAGTCCAGGTCTCCGAGGCGCGGAATCGTGGGTGCATTCATGCGATCCAGGCTTGCAGGAACCCGGGGGCAGGGCAAGATGCGGTCATGTCACAGTCCCCTACACCCCAGACCAATCAACGCATCGACGGCAAGCGCCTGTGGGACAGCCTGATGGGCTTTGCCGCGATCGGCGCCACGCCCAAAGGCGGCGTGCGCCGCCTGACCCTGACCGAGGTCGACAAGCGCGCCCGCGACCGGTTTCGGTCGGAGTGCGAGGCCATGGGCCTGACGGTCCGCGTCGATGCCATCGGCAACATGTTTGCCCGCCGCCCAGGCCGCGACCCCAGACGGGCGCCGGTGCTGTTCGGCTCGCATCTCGACAGCCAGCCCTCGGGCGGCAAGTTCGACGGGGCGTTGGGCGTGATTGCGGGGCTGGAGGTGATGCGGTCGCTGAACGACCTGGGGATCACCACGGAAGCGCCCCTGGAACTGATCAACTGGACGGATGAGGAAGGCAGCCGCTTTGGACACTCGCTGATGGGGTCCGGCGTGTGGTCGGGCGTCTATACGTTGGACAAGGCACTGGCCCTGACGGACACCGAGGGCACGACGGTCGCCTCGGCGCTGGACGGCATCGGCTATCGCGGCGACCAGCCGGCGGTTCCGTTCCGGGCGGACGCGTATTTCGAACTGCATATCGAACAGGGGCCGATCCTGGAGCGGGAGACGAGGCAGATCGGCATCGTGACCGGCGCCCAGGCCATGGTGTGGTACGACGCCGTCGCCACCGGCCAGGACAGCCATGCCGGCACCACCCCCCCCTCGGCCCGAAAGGACGCGCTGGTCTGCGCCGCCCGGATTATCGACCTGGTGGACCGGATGATGCGTGCCCGCGGGGAAGACGGGCGCGGCACGGTGGGCCAGTTGCTGGTCGCACCCAACAGCCGCAACGTGGTGCCTGGTGAGGTGCGGTTCTCGGTCGAATTCCGCCATCCGCGGGACGAGGAGGTGGAACGGCTGGATGCCGAATTCACGCGCGAGGCGCAGGCAATTGCCCAGGCATGCGGCGTGGCGCTGGACCTGACCACGCTGTTCAAGATCCCGGCCCAGCCATTCGATCCCGCCTGCATCGACCTGGTGCGGCAAGGCGCGGCGCGGGCCGGCTACTCGGTGCGGGAGATTGTATCTGGGGCCGGGCATGACGCGGTGTATGTGGCACGCCATGTCCCCACGGCGATGATCTTCACTCCGTGCAAGGACGGGCTGTCACACAATGAGGCGGAGAGCATTGAGCCGCATGAGGCCGAGGCAGGCTGCCAGGTGCTGTTCGAGGCGGTGCTTGCCCGGGCGAACCGCACCCTGTGACCTTCCGGCGCATGCCAATCAACGTGGGCCAACCAGCGCGGAGGGCCGGCCGGTCACTCGCGTTGGTGTTTTCCCGTCCTGGCTTGGGGAGAGTCTTGCGTCGCCGGAACGCATGCGCGCCGCTCAGGGAGCAGTCGAATACGCGCCACGGCATGCGATGTGCGGTGTGGCGCGTATGGTTCAAATGCCAATCGAAGGCCAAGCCGGTCAGCAGGCCGCAGGAGTCGACAATGAAGGCTAAGATCGATTCGGCCAGTTCTGACCTGGAAAGCGATCGCGCGGTAACGCTTAAAAGTGTTAAAGCAGTGCCGCGCCAGGAACTCCGGGCCGTGCTACTTCAATCCTCACTGCCAGGTTGATGCTCTGGACGTCGACGCTTCATCCAACCCTGACGCGCCCCGACCGCCCACGCCAAGGGTTCGCCGCGGAAACGGCGGCGTCCTATCCATGATCCGGACCAGGCCCTCCACCGCGGTTCAGGACGCGGACGTGTCAACCCCGGCTCGGAACGGGCACCTCAGGCCACCGCCACAGTGCCGCAATGCTCCTGCTGGCAGCGGGCCGCCAGCGTGTCCTTGACCCGAAAAAGCAGATCGGACCAGTCGTCCTCGGATATGCCGTCACGTTGCATTGCCATAAGGATCAGCGGATCGGCCAGCATCCCGGCCAGGGTGAGCGTCTCACTCGTTGTGGTGCACATCGCTGCCTCCGTCCTGATTCACGTGGCGTCATAATTCCTTCTTCTGCGAGCCTGTCTGTTAATTATGTCATAACCGTGCCGGGGGGAGGGCATTTTTCCGTAACGTTGCCGTGATCACACACTCGTCTGCCGCCGGATTATCGTTCTATTCTGTTTACAATTCGTGTTGGCGAAGCGTGGATTCCCATGATCCGTAGCACGGACTGGCCCGCATTGCGAAAGACATGCGGTGTGCACGCGGGCAAGGCGATCATATCGCCCGCATTCAGACGAGCCGGCGTTGCTTCCTGTCCCTCAAGATAAGCCTCCATCGTTCCTTCCAGGACGAACAGGCATTCGACATACGGATGCCAGTGCAGCGGTGTGGCATAGCCGGGCTGGCATGTCTGAACGCCGGTGAACACCGGCAACCCGTCCTCACCCGTCAGGCGCTGATAGTGGGCGAGAGGGCCGAACGACGTGGTTTCCGTTTCCGCCAGACGAACGATTTTGGCTTGGGCCTGCGGGCGCATGAAATGGACCTTCCCTGCTGCTTGCGTGCCGAGTATGCGACCGGCGGCGCCCATCCGCCATATCCGGCGCATT
>JBFXDK010000050.1:0-38016 GCA_050181195.1 Acetobacteraceae bacterium
CAAACCTGGGGGTGTGGGACTGGAATGCCCGGACCGGGGTGCTGACCTGGGATCGCCGCGAATGGATCCTGCACGGGCTCGAGCCGCGGGAGACCGGCCCGACCTATGCGATGTGGCGCAGCATAATGCATCCCGACGATTGCGAGCGGGTCCGGGCCGTCGGGCTGGCGGCCATGCAGGATCCGGACGGTCGGTTCGAAGTGGAATACCGCGTCCGGGCGGCGGACGGCGGCTGGCGCTGGCTGATGGGGCGCGCCCGTGTCGAGCGCGCGGAAGACGGCACGCCTGCCCGCATGGTCGGCATCAACATCGATATCACGCATCGCAAGGAAGCCGAGGAAGCGTTGCGGGAAGCGGCCAGCCTGCTGCGCCTGACGCACCAGATCGCCGGGACCGGCAGTTTCGAATGGGAGGTGGGCGCCGCCGAAGCCAGTATTTCCGAGCAGTACGCGGCGATCTGCGGCCTGCCCGAGGGTACCACGAGCGAATCCTGGCGCCATGCCAGTGCTCGCGTCCATCCCGAGGACCGCGCCGGCCTGGCGGCGCTTTTGGAGCAGACCGTCCGCGGCGACTGCGATGGCTACGCCCACACCTTCCGGATCATTCGCACGAATGACCGCGCGATCCGGTTCCTGCTGTGCCGAGCGGAGGCGATCCGCGAGAAAGGGCATGTGACGCTGATCGGGATTTTGCGCGACGTGACGGAGGAGCGGCAGGCCCAGGACGAGCTGCAGCGGCTGAACCGCGGCCTGGAAGTCCGGGTCCGCGAGGAGATCGAGGCGCGCGAGGCGGCGCAGCGGCGGGCCGCGCAGGCCGAACGGATGCAGGCGCTGGGCCAGATCGCCGGCGGCATCGCGCATGACTTCAACAATGTGCTGCAGGCCGTCTCGGGCGGCGCGGCACTGATCGAACGACGCAGCGACAACCCCGAAAGCGTCCGCCGCCATATTCGCATGATCTCCGAGGCCGCGCGGCGGGGTGCCTCGATCACCAGCCGGCTGCTGTCGTTTGCCCGCCGCGGCGACCTGCGGGCGGAACAGATCGAAGCCGCGTCGCTGCTGGCCGATCTGTCCGAGGTGTTCAGCCATACGCTGGGGCGGCTGGTGACGATGCGCACCGAGGTCGCGGCCGGCCTGCCGCCGTTGTTCGCCGATCGCGGCCAGCTGGAGACCGTCCTGGTGAACCTGGCGACCAATGCGCGGGACGCGATGCCCCAGGGCGGGACCTTGACGATGACGGCCTGGCAGGAGGTGCTGGGAGCCGGCTCGACGCATCCGGCGGGCCTTGCGGCCGGCAGCTATGTCGCGATCGGCATCGCCGACACGGGCGAGGGGATGTCGCCCGACGTGCTCGCCCGCGCGACCGATCCGTTCTACACCACGAAGGAGCCGGGCAAGGGCACCGGGCTGGGCCTGCCGATGGCGAAGGGGTTCGCCGAACAGAGCGGCGGCGGCCTGGCGATCGACAGCGAACCCGGCCGCGGCACGACGGTGACGCTGTGGCTTCCGGTTGCAAAGGGGCTGGCCGGCGCGCGCGACACGCAGGTCGAACCCGCGCGCCCGGACCCCGCCGCGGGGCGGGCGCGGGTGTTGCTGGTCGATGACGATCCGATCGTGCTGGAAGTGATGGTGGATGCGCTGGAGGACGCCGG
Organism: Acetobacteraceae bacterium; assembly: GCA_050181195.1. Lineage (GTDB taxonomy): Bacteria > Pseudomonadota > Alphaproteobacteria > Acetobacterales > Acetobacteraceae > Rhodopila. Next base: position 1,652 of record JBFXDK010000050.1, read on the forward strand.
CTACGCGGTCGTCCCGGCCGATGGCGGTGACGCCGCGCTTGCGGAACTGTCGGGGTCGCTGCGTCCGGATATCCTGGTCACCGATCTTACGATGCCGGGCATGGACGGGCTCACCCTGATCCGCGCCGCCCAGGCCAAGCTGCCCGCGCTGCCGGCGATCCTGGTGACGGGTTATGCGGGGGACAGCGCCGCGCTGGCGGTGGGCGGGGCCATCAGCGGCTCATTCTCGCTGCTGCGCAAGCCGGTCACGGGATCGCAACTGGCGGACCGGATCGCGTCGCTGCTGGAAAGCCGGGAGACACGTCGCGCGCGAAGCTGAGGCGTTCGGCCGGAGAGTTCCGGCGGTGCCGCCTCATCAACCGCGCGCGCGAACCGGCCGACCATCGGTCGACTTACTCGGCCGACGGGTAACAGATCAGGCCTTCGTCTTCCGCGGCCGGCGGGGGGCGCGGCGCTTCGGTTGCGGGGTGGGCTGCACGTCGCCCTGGTCGGCGAACCGGTCCGGGAATTCGCCCAGGTTCTGCTGAATTTCCGCTTCCTCGATCCCGGTTTCCCGGCGCGACTCCGGATGGGTCTGCGGATTGGGCAGCAGCGCGGCGCCGGCGCTGTCTTCCATGCCCACGAGTTCACGCGCACGCTCCCAGTATTCCACGTCGCGGCCGTGCGGTTTGCCTTCGTCCTCCCACAACTGATACGCGCGTTCGCGGATGCGCTGCTCGCGGGACGGATCGTTCTCAAGAGGGTTGCCTGCCATTGGTCCTCACTTCGTCGTCAGATGGGGATAACGGTATGTCCGCGGACACGTTCCACCGCAGGATGGCGAAGCCGGCCGGGGCAGACCATATTCGCCGGGATCACGATCCGGATGCACGTCGTATGTCCTTCCGCTCCCTCTACCGTCACGGTTTCGCGCGGGTCGCGGCGTGCACGACGCGCACGGCGCTGGCCGATCCCGCCGCGAATGCGCGCGCGATCCTGGACATGGCCGCCGAGTGCGACCGGCAGGGCGTGGCGGTTGCGGTGTTTCCGGAGCTTGGCCTCAGCGGCTACTCCATCGGCGACCTGCTGCAGCAGGCGGCGGTGCTGGATGCGGTGGAGGCGGCGGTGGACACGATCGTCACCGGATCGGTGCCGTTGCTGCCGCTGCTGCTGGTCGGCGCGCCGCTGCGCCACCGGGGCGCGCTGTACAACTGCGCGCTGGCGATCCATCGCGGCCGCCTGCTGGGCGTGGTGCCGAAGATCCATCTGCCGAACTACCGGGAATTCTACGAACCGCGGCATTTCGTCTCGGGCGACGGGACCGAGGGCGGCGAGATCACGGTTGCCGGCCATGCGGCGCCGTTCGGGCCGGATCTGCTGTTCGCGGCCGAGGACCTGCGCGACCTCGTGGTGCACGCCGAGATCTGCGAGGATGTCTGGGTGCCCAGCCCGCCCAGCGGCGAGGCGGCCGCTTCGGGGGCCACGGTGCTCGCCAACCTCTCGGCCAGCAACATAACGATCGGCAAGGCCGAGACGCGCAGGCTGCTGTGCCAGTCGCAGTCGGCGCGCTGCCTGGCCGCCTATGTGTATGCCGCCGCCGGTGCGGGCGAATCGACCACGGATCTGGCGTGGGACGGCCAGGCGTCGGTGTTCGAGAACGGCAGGGTGCTGGCGGAAACCGAGCGTTTCCCCGCGGCCGATCAGGCGGCGATCGCGGATATCGACCTGGACCTGCTGCGGCAGGAGCGGCTGCAGATGGGATCGTTCGATACCAATCGCCGCCGTTCCGGGCGTGCCTGGCGGCGGATCGGCTTCCGGGTCGATGCGCCCGCGGGCGACCTGGGCCTGCGCCGGCGGATCGAGCGCTTCCCGTTCGTTCCGGCCGATACCACCAGGCTGGAGCAGGACTGCTACGAGGCCTACAACATCCAGGTCTCCGGCCTGACGCAGCGGCTGCGCGCGGCGGGGATCGGGAAGGTGGTGATCGGCATTTCCGGCGGCCTCGATTCCACCCAGGCGCTGATCGTCTGCGCGCATGCGTTCGACCTGCTGGGCCTGCCGCGATCGAACATCCTGGCCTACACGATGCCGGGCTTCGCCACATCCAGCCACACCAAGGGCAATGCCTGGCGGCTGATGAGGTCGCTGGGCGTCACGGCAGCGGAACTCGATATCTGCCCCGCCGCCCGGCTGATGCTGGGCGACATCGGCCATCCGCACTCGGACGAGCAGGCGCAGTACGACATCACCTTCGAGAATGTGCAGGCCGGGCTGCGCACCGACTATCTGTTCCGGTTGGCGAACCACCACGGCGGCATCGTGATCGGCACGGGCGACCTGTCGGAACTGGCGCTGGGCTGGTGCACCTATGGCGTCGGCGACCAGATGGCGCATTACAACGTCAATGCCGGCGTGCCGAAGACGCTGATCCAGCATCTGATCCGCTGGATCATCGGCACGAAGCGCTTCCCGGACGACGTGCTGGCAACGCTGGACGCAATCGTTTCCACTGAAATCTCTCCGGAACTCGTTCCGTCGGCCGAGGGTGAGACGCCGCAGAGCACGGAAGCGAAGATCGGCCCCTACGCGCTGCAGGATTTTACCCTGTTCTACACGCTGCGCTACGGATTTCCGCCGTCGAAGATCGCCTATATGGCGCTGCAGACCTGGGAGGATCCGGAACGCGGCGCATGGCCGCCGCATTTCCCGCCCGAACGGCGCAGGGCCTACGACCTGCCGCAGATCCGCCACTGGATGGAGGTGTTCCTGCGCCGGTTCTTCGCGTTCAGCCAGTTCAAGCGCAGCGCCATGCCGAACGGCCCGAAAGTGAGCGCCGGCGGATCGCTGTCGCCGCGCGGCGACTGGCGCGCGCCATCGGACGGCAACGCCACGGTGTGGCTGGCGGAGCTGGAACGGAACGTGCCGAAATCGTAACCGGGGCGGCGGACGGCGTCGCCTATCGCTGCGCCGTGGCGGTGGGATCCGCCGGCGATGGAAGACGCGCGATGTCCGCGACGGCGGCATGCCCGCGTGTCGCGTCCTGCGTCGCGGCGGCGGACTGCGTGCTCCGGCCGGCTTTGCGTGCCTGACGGGATCCCTTGCCGCCCTTGCCCTTCCGGCGGACGGGGCGGGCATCCGGCAATGGCGTCGTCGTGCCGGCGTTCGCGAGGGGCGGCGGCGGAGGCGGCAGCGGCAGGGCCAGGGCGGCAAGATCGGACGGGACCGCGCCGGGGACCGCGTCGGGGGTTGCGTCATTGGTTCGGCCTAACGGTTCGGCGGCTTCAGGCGGCAGGGGCTGAACCGGCAGGGCCGACGCCGGACGCCCGGTGGGAGGCAGGTGCGGTCCGGTGTCATCCACCCCTTCATCCGTCCCGGCGTCCGGCGCCTTTGCCTCGAACGCCCGCGCCAGCAACCGGAAATGCTGCGCCTGCGCGTGCTGGCCCGCCGCCTCGGCCGCGTCGGCGCGACCGGCGAACCGTGCCGGAATCTGCCGGATCAGCTGCAGGTCGGATGTGGCGACGATCGGAACCAGCGCGATCAGTGTCCCTACGGTGTTCATGGCGTTGTCATCGACGGGTGCGACCATCCGTCCGGCCTGAACCTGCTCCTCGATCCTTGTGATCAGCGCGGCGACCCGGCCGTTGCCGTCGGTGCCGGGGGATGCCGCGTCGGAGGACGCAGCGTCCGACACGGGTTGGGGCAGGGCGGGCGCGGTCCAGCCCGGGTCGGTTCCCAGCAGGATCGTCAGGGCAAGACAAACGCCCGGGCGCCAGGCGAGTCCGCTGCGGGATGACACCGATCGCAGAAGCATTGCGTGCCCAACTTCCTGCGACGTCCTGCATCGAAATCGTAACGAAACAGCCGACGGGTACGAATCGAACAGGGCCGACGGACAGCATTGTTAACGGCCGGCAGGCTCGGCGATAAGGCTCATGTCCGGAACGACCTCGGGCATTTTCGTGTCGTTTCATGACAAATAATTGCTGAGCCCATGGGCGGATGCGGATCGCGGCGCCGCGGTCTTTATGTTGCATGTTCGAATCGTCAGGTCCGGAGCTGTCGCGATCCGCCGTCGCGGTCACGCGGGCATGGATCCGGTCGCGCGGTCCGGCCGCGGTTGCAACGATGTCGTCGTGGTGTCTGGCGGCGGCGGCGGCATCGGGATGGCCGGGGGCCGATCCCACATCCGGCGCGGCGTCACCATGCGGGCGGCGCGGACCAGCGGGGCGGGCACGACAATGGCGACCCGTTCCGAACCCGCTGCCCCGGGTGGCAGCATCGGCGGCATTGCCGGGTGCAGCGGCGCCACGACCGCCGGCACGCCGCTGGTCATCACGCCCGCGCCCCCCGTGCCCGGGCCGGCGCGATCGATCACGGCCCCGGCCGCGAGGCAAAGGCAGGCCGCCAGCCCGATCCCGATCCCACGCGATGGCAGCGCACGGGCCGGCATGCACGGCCTGGGCAGGGCATGCCGGCGCATGACCCGTAATGAGCGCATCATCTGATCGGCTCCGCATTTGTGGCGCTCCGCGGCCCACTGCCTGGCAGGCATGCGCCTAGCGCCAGCGTCGCATCCGTTCGTTCCGCGGCAAGCCCGCACGGCGCCGCAACGCCCTGCCGCCACGCAAGCCTAACACGGACCGATCCCCGACGCAGCGCCGTCGAACCGGATTGATGGCGGCAGGGGCCGCCACGCATCATCGTTGCCAGCGCACACAAAGCGGCGGTGAGGGTTCGGCCGCGGGCGAAGCATGCGCCGTTGCCCGACGCCGCAGCGCCGGCCACCATGCGGCGCATGGACCATGTTCCGCTGCTGATCGTCGCTGGATTTCTGGCCGGCGCCATGAACGCGATCGCCGGCGGCGGGTCGTTCGTGACATTTCCCATGCTGGTCTTCGCAGGCCTTCCGGCGGTGACGGCGAATGCCACCAGCACGGTCGCGCTGTTCCCCGGCACCATCGCCAGCACCTGGGCCTATCGCCATGACCTGGGCGGCATTGCCGGGGTGCGGCTGCGCATCCTGCTGCCCATCAGCGTCGCCGGCGGCCTCCTCGGCGCCGCGCTGCTGCTGTTCGCGCCGCAAGCCGCCTTCAACGAAGTGATTCCCTGGCTGCTGCTGCTCGCCACGCTCACCTTCGCCGGCGGGCGGGAACTCGGCCTGGCGCTCAGCCGCCACCTGCGCATCGGGCCGGCCGTCCTGATCCCGGTGCAGTTCGTGATCGCGATCTATGGCGGCTATTTCGGCGGTGCGGTCGGCCTGATGATGCTCGCGGTCTGGAGCCTGCTTGATACGACGGATCTGAAATCCATGGCCGGCGCCCGCACGCTGCTGGTCAGCGCCGCCAACGGCGCGGCGGTGCTGTTCTTTGCCGCCGCGGGCGCCGTGCGCTGGCGGGAAGCGTTGGCCATGCTGGTCTTTGCCGTCCTGGGCGGCTACCTGGGCGCGCGCATCGCCCAGCGCGTGCCGGCGGTGCTGATCCGCATCCTGGTCGTGCTGCTGAGTGCCACCGTCACGGTGGGGTTCTTCCTGCGCGCGCGGTGATGCACGCGCGGCGGCGGCGCGGCCGTTGGCCGCAAGCGGACGGAACGCACAAAGAACACGCACAAAGAAAAAGGGCGGCGCGGGACAGCGCCGCCCTCCGGCCCTCAAATCCGCGGCATTACAGCTTGGCGAGGATCGCGTCGGCGCTGCTGACCTCGAACGCGCCCGGCGCCTCTTCCGCCAGATGGGTCACCTTGCCGTTCTCGGCCACCAGCGCATAGCGCTTGCTGCGCATGCCCATGCCGCGGGCGGAGACATCCATTTCCAGCCCCAGCGCCTGCGCAAAATGCGCGGACCCGTCGGCGAGCATCAGCACCTTGTCGCCGCAGGACTGGTCCTTGCCCCAGGCGCCCATGACGAACGCGTCGTTCACCGAAATGCAGGCGATGGTGTCGACGCCCTTGGCCTTGATGGCGTCGGCCTGCTGCACGAAGCCGGGCAGGTGCTTGGCGCTGCAGGTGGGGGTGAAGGCGCCAGGGACCGCGAACAGGACGACCTTCTTGCCCTTGAACACTTCGTCCGTCGAGGTCTCCTTCGGTCCCTCGGGAGTGGCCTTCATCAGCTTCATGGACGGAATCGTATCACCGACCTTGATTGTCATCGCACTCTTGCTCCCCATTGGGTTCTGTGGGCCTGCCGTGGCGGGCAGTATGGGATTCCTAGCCGGGGTTGGCCGGGAAGTCACGCCGGGGGGGCGGAACGGCACGGCCGGAACAGTCGGGATGCCGCCGCGCGGGTTGCCACCGGGGCGGCGGTCCGCGCCATCCCGCCGGCCATGCGGCCCGCGGGTGCTACGCGTCCGGCAGCGCGCGCAGCCTGTCAGGCACCTGCGCGATCGCGTCAAGGTCGACATTGGCGAAGGCCAGGCGCAGATGCCGTTCCTGCCCGGGACCGAAGAACGGCCCCACCAGTGACAGCAGGCCGCACTGCGTCGCCAGCGCCTCACCCACCGCCATCGCGTCACGCTCGCCGTCGGGAATGCGGATATAGGCGAAATAGGTGCCCAGCGCGTCGATACGCCAGTCCTGCAACCGCCCGACGCCCTCGCGGAACACGCGCGCGCGTTCGGCGATGATCGCGCGGTTGCCGGCCTTCCACTCGTGCAGGTGGTCGATCGCCCAGCTCAGGCCCGGCAGCGGCCCGCGCGGCGGGCAGATCTGCATCGTGTCCAGCACCTTGTTGAGTTCCACCCGCACATGCGGCCCGCAGACCATCGCGCCGACACGGTGGCCGGCGACACAATACGCCTTGGAGAAGGAATACAGGTGGATCACGCCATCCCGCCATTCCGGATCCTGGAACAGCGTGTGCGGCGGCAGGGCGGTTTCCGGCAGGAAGTCGCGGTAGGATTCGTCCATGATCAGCCAAATGCCCCGCTCACGACACAGGCGGGCGAAGCGCGCGATCACCTCGGGCGGATAGATGGCGCCGGTGGGGTTGTTCGGGCTGATCAGCACCACCGCCCGTGTTCTCGGCGTCAACAGCGCGGCCGCGCGGTCGGGATCGGGAATGAACCCGTCCTCGGCCAGGCAGGGCAGCGGCAGCGTCTCCAGCCCCTGCATCGTCACGGCCATGGCGTTGTTGAAATACCAGGGCACCGGCAGCATCACCTGGTCGCCGACGCCGCACAGCACCGTCAGCGCCATGGTGAACGCCAGGTTCGCCCCGGCGGTGATCGCCACATCCGCCGCCCCGATATCCGCGCCGTAGATACGGTTGATGTCGGCCGCCAGCGTCGCCCGCAGCGCCTCATCCCCGTCGATCGTGCCATAGCGCGCCTGGATGGGCGAAGCCGCGCCCTCGGCCAGCCGCGCCGCGAGGTCGGGATGGGTCGAATATCCCGGCACGGCCTGTGTCAGGTCGATCGTCGGCCCGGCACGCCCGTCATAGCGGCTGGCCCAGGCCTTGGCAGTGGGGATCGGGGCGGCGAAGGTGGCGCGGATACGGGGGGAGAGCAGAGGGGCGTTCATCCCCGCAGTGTGCGGCGTTATTGCCGGGTCGGGAAGACCGAACTGTCGCGCACCGCTCGGCGCGACGCCGTGGCTTGGATGCATCACGTCAGGCAACGGAAACAGCGGGAGAAGCAACCTTTGCGCATTGCAAGCGTTCCCCGCGCGGCAAGGATCTGGCGGCACCGGCGTTCCTGGCGTTTGCAGCAGCAGGCGCGTCGCGAGCAGGGGGAGTGCGACAACGAGTATCACCGTCCCTTCACCGAGCCTGTGGTCGCTGGGGGAAGCCATCGACGCGCCGACGGCGCGGACCTATCGCTTCATCGTGGCGGTCATCGCCGGCTACGGACTTGCGGTGGTTGTCACGCTTCCCTTCGCCGCGATCCAGCTGCCCGAGATTCCGGCGCTGACCCCGTTCTTCGTGGCCGTGGTTTTGATCGTCGATCTTGCGACGGCGTTCCTGCTGGTCGTGCTGTTCCGCACCACCGGCCGGTTGTCGCTGCTGCTGCTGGGCTGCACCTATCTGTTCGCCGGGGCCATGGCGGTGCTGCATCTGCTGACCTTCCCGGGCGTGCTGCAACCGGGCGCCGCGTTGCTGGGTACATACCAGACCTCGGCCTGGGCGATCATGATGTGGTGGGTCGGCCATGCCTTCCTGACCCTGCTGGCCATCTGCGTCGAGTGCCTCAACTGGATGAAGCCGGTCCGCGCCGAGCGTGTCGACCGGGCAGTGGGGTGGGGCGTGGTTCTGGTCGCGATCGTCGCCGCGATCATCGCCATGATGGCCATCCGCTTCGTCGACCTGCTGCCGCCTCTGCTGCGCGGGGCGGGCTTCACCGGCACGGTGGGTGCCCTGCGCTCGGTCAGCATCGCGATGATGCTGGGAACCGTCATCCTGTCGTTGCTGGTCGCCGGCCGCCGCAGCCACATTTTCCTCTGGCTGGGCATGGCGATGACGGCGATGCTGTGCGTGAACGTGCTGACACTGGCCAGCGGCGGGCGTGGCACGCTGGGTTGGTCGCTGGGGCGCATCAGCTGGCTGGTGTCCGCAAGCGTGTTGTTCCTGTTCTTTATGAACCGGTTCGCCAACCAGCTGCGTGTCCTGGCCCGAGCGCGTGGCGAGCTCGAGGAGCGGGTGCGGGCGCGGACCGCCGACCTGACCCGCACCATCCGGCAGCGCGACCTGTTGCTGCGGGAAGTTTATCACCGCGTGAAGAACAACATGCAGGTCATCGATGCGATGCTGTTCATGGAGCGGCGGCGGATCAGCGATCCCGCGGCACGGGACCTGATCAACGTGCTGCGCAACCGGGTTTATTCGCTGGGGCTGGTGCATCAGCAACTGATGGCATCCGAGTCCCTGGAGTATTTCGATATCGCGCCCTTCCTGCGCGAACTGATCGAGAACCTGGCGGGATCGGCCGGCGCGGCGGAGCGCGGCATCGCCCTGGCGGTGGAGACCGAGAGCGCGATGGTCACACTGGACACCGCCATTCCGGTCGGGCTGCTGGCGACGGAACTGGTGACCAACAGTTTCAGGCATGCCGAACCGCGCCATCTGTCGGTGGGTTTCCGGCGCCGTCCGGACGGGATGGCAGAACTGAAAGTCGCGGATGACGGGCGGGAGCCCACGACGGAAAGCTGCGGCGCGACGGGCGGTGCGCAGGCGGGAAACAGCCAGGGCGGTCACATCGTGGCCGGACTGGCGCGTCAGCTTGGCGGACGGGTGGAGACAGTACGCAACGGCGGCATGCGCGTCAGCGTTGTCTTCCCCCTTGAAGAAGGGCAGGCCACATGACGAATACGCGCGTCCTGATCGTCGAGGACGAATTCTTCATCGCGGACATGCTGACGATGATGGCCGAGGACATGGGCCTGGAAGTCTGCGCCCTTGCCGCGACGGCCGAGGAGGCGGAGAGCCTGGCCAGGCAGCACGCGCCGGATCTGGTGTTCATGGATGTGCGGCTGAAGGGCGAGCGGGACGGCGTGGACGCGGCGCATGCGATCCACGCCATGCTGCCCGCGCCGATCATCTACATCACGGGATCGCGGGAACGGGCGACGATCGATCGGATCAATGCCGATCATCCCGCGTGCATCGTGTTCAAGCCGTTCCAGTTCGAGCAGTTGCGGGGCGCGGTGCAGCAGGTGCTGGGATAGGACAGACACGGCGACAGGCCCGCCCGCTCGGGAAGGGCCAGCATCGACAGTAGCAGCGTTGACATCGGCGGCGCCGCTTCCCAGGCTGGGTGAAAGTCAGGATGGAGGTACGCCATGACGTTGTCGATCCAGCCTATCGACCCGGTTTCCCGCCCTTTCTTCGCGGGCGTCGCGTCCGGCCTTGACATCACCAAGCCGCTGACGCCGGAGCAGGCGGCGGAGATCGAAAAGGGGATGGATCATTACGGTGTCCTGGTCTGGCACGACCAGCGCTTCACCGATGAGACGCAGATGGCGTTCAGCCGCAACTTCGGCGAACTGGAACTGGCAACCAACAATCTGCGCACCGAGTCCGAGCAGCGGCTGGGCGCGCATATCGCCGATATCTCCAACCTGGATTCGAAGGAGAACGTGCTGGGGCGGGAGAGCCGGCGCCGGCTGTTCAGCCTGGGCACGCGGCTGTGGCATTCCGACAGTTCCTTCAAGCCGGTGCCGGCAAAGTATTCGCTGCTGTCGGCGCGGGTGATTCCGTCCAGGGGCGGCAACACGGAATTCGCCGACATGCGCGCCGCCTATGATGCGCTGGACGACGAAACGAAGGCGGAATGCGAGGGTCTGGTCTGCGAGCACAGCCAGCTGTTCTCCCGCGCCCAGATCGGCTTCGGCGACTTCACCGAGCAGGAGCGGGTGGCGTTCGCGCCGGTCAAGCAGCGGCTGATCCGGCGCCACCCGTCGAGCGGGCGGCGGTCGCTGTACCTGGCATCGCACGCGGGGACGATCGTCGGCTGGCCGATCCCCGAGGCGCGGGCGTTCCTGCGGGACCTGACCGAGCACGCGACGCAGCGGAAGTTCGTGTATTCGCATGAATGGAAGCCGTGGGACCTGGTGATGTGGGACAACCAGGCGACGATGCACCGGGCCCGCCCGTTCGACATGTCGGAGAAGCGGGACATGCACCGGACGACGGTGGCGGGGCTGACCTCCACGATGGACCAGGCGGCGTAGGCAGCCGGGGGCTGCGGCGGGGGGGACGGTTCGGCTGCCGTCCGCTCTCAATCCCGGCGAGTGCGCTTGCCTCGCTTGCCGCCGCGCGCTACGCCCCCGCGCGTCTGAGGAGATCGCCCGCCATGCGTGTGAAGGATGTGAAGAAGGTCGTTCTCGCCTATTCCGGCGGGCTGGACACCAGCGTGATCCTGCGCTGGCTGCAGACCACCTATCAATGCGAGGTCGTCACCTTCACCGCCGACCTGGGCCAGGGCGAGGAGCTCGGGCCGGCACGCCAGAAGGCCGAGATGTTCGGCATCAAGGAGATCTTCATCGACGACCTGCGCGAGACCTTCGTGAAGGACTTCGTCTTTCCGATGTTCCGCGCCAATGCGCTGTATGAGGGCCAGTACCTGCTGGGCACGTCCATCGCCCGCCCGCTGATCGCGCAGCGCCAGATCGAGATCGCCGAACAGGTCGGCGCCGATGCGGTGGCGCATGGCGCGACCGGCAAGGGCAACGACCAGGTGCGGTTCGAGATTTCGTATTATTCGCTGAAGCCCGACATCAAAATCATCGCGCCGTGGCGCGAATGGGATCTCACCAGCCGCACGAAGCTGATCGAGTTCGCCGAACAGAACCAGATCCCCATCGCCAAGGACAAGCGCGGCGAGGCGCCGTTCAGCGTCGATGCCAACCTGCTGCACTCCTCCTCCGAGGGGAAGATCCTGGAGGATCCGGCGATGGAGGCGGACGAGATCGTCTATCAGCGCACCATCCGGCCCGAGGACGCGCCGGACAAGGCCACCGTGATCGCGATGGATTTCGAGAACGGTGATCCCGTGGCGCTGGACGGCGTGCGGATGTCGCCGGCGACGCTGCTCACGCGGTTGAACGAACTTGGCAAGGCGAACGGGATCGGCCGGCTGGATCTGGTGGAGAACCGGTTCGTCGGCATGAAGTCGCGCGGCGTGTACGAGACGCCGGGCGGCACGATCCTGCTGGTGGCGCACCGCTCGATGGAGAGCATCACGCTGGATCGCGAGGCTGGGCACCTGAAGGACAGCCTGATGCCGCGCTACGCGGAACTGATCTACAACGGGTTCTGGTTCAGTCCCGAGCGGCGGATGCTGCAGGCGCTGATCGACGAAAGCCAGAAATCGGTCAGCGGCCGGGTGCGGCTGAAGCTGTACAAGGGCAACGTCACCTGTGTCGGGCGGGAATCGCCGAACAGCCTTTATGATACGCGTGTGGTGACGTTCGAGGATGACCAGGGCGCGTATGACCAGGTCGATGCGCAGGGCTTTATCAAGCTGAATGCGCTGCGCCTGCGCCTGGGTGCGATGATCGGCCGGCGCGGCGGCGCGTTGTAGGCAACGGCCCGCCGCGGCGGGCGTTTCCGCCCCGGTGGTGTGCGGCCGCGCTGGCCGAGGCGGTGGACTGCGCCGGCGCCGGTCAGGCCTGCCGGATCTGGACGCATGGTCAACTGAACCGGACGCGCGATCATTCGTCCGGCTTGCCGTTTCGTCTATCCAGCACGCTCGGATGACGGCTCGCGCCGCATCGTCCCCGCATGCTGCGTCGCGGCGTGCGGAACAGAATGGAGGAGAACAGGATGCCGACCAACGTCAAGCAGATGATGGAAGCCGCCAATGCCGCGGTGCCGAGGATCTCGCCGCAACAGGCGCAGGACATGATTGCGCAGGGCAACACGCTGGTGGTGGATGTGCGGGAACGGCCGGAGCTCGAGGCGTCCGGCAAGGTCCCGGGGGCGGTCCACGTGTCGCGCGGCATGCTGGAATTCCGCGCCGACGCGGATACGCCCTATCACGACAAGGCGTTCGACAAGGACAAGACGGTGATCCTGTACTGCGCCTCGGGCGGCCGGTCCGCCCTGAGCGGCAAGGTGCTGCAGGACATGGGATACACTCGTGTCTACAACCTGGGCGCGTTCAAGGACTGGGCGGAAAGCGGCGCCCCGGTGGAATCGGCTTGATCCCCACGGCTATCGCTTGCGGGTAGGAAGCCGGCCGACGTGTCATTCGAAGCCGGTCGACGCGCCATCCATCGTCATCCCCGGGCCTTCTTGCGGGGATCCGTCGCGGCACCGGTGCCTGGATGGGTCCCCGGAACAACTCCGGGGACGACAGCGCCGGTCCGGGGACGACAGCGAATGACGGGTGGAGATTGCCCCGGGCAACGGCCGGCCGCATTCCGCCGCCTGCGTCCATCAGCGCGCGGGCGCCGACCCGGCGTGCCGGGTGAACACCCGGCCGCCGTTCGTTGTCAGGCGGCCTCGCGGTCCGCCTCGGACGCCGGTTCGGCGCCGGCGCCCAGCATCGGGGCATCGCGCACCTCGACCAGGCGCGCCTGATCGAAGCCGTTGAACGCCGTGCGCAGGCTGGCGCCATAGGCGCCAAGCTGACCGATCTCGATCCAGTCGCCCTCCCGCGCATCGGCGGGCAGCCGGAACGGCCCGTCCATGACATCCGTGCTGTCGCAGGTCGGGCCATAGAAGCGAAAGCCGGTCTCCTGATCCGACACCGCACCGCCATCGGGACGGATCAGCCGCACCGGATAGCGCCAGCCCAGCGCGCCGGCATCGGCAAGGCTGCCGAAAATGCCGTCGTTGATGAACAGCGTATCGCCGCGCCGCCCCTGCACCTGCACCACCACCGATGCACCGCCGGCCACCAGGGCGCGCCCCGGTTCCGCCCAGAGCCGAGCGGCGGGCAGGTTCAGGCGGGCGAACCCGTCCTCGATCTCGGCCAGGAACGCGCCGAGGGGCGGCGGGTCCTGATCCGGGTAGGGCACGGGGAAACCGCCGCCGATATCGACGATCTCCGCCGCCACGCCGGCCGCGTCCAGCACCTGTCCGGTCAGCGCCAGCGCCTCCCGCCACGCCAGCGGATCGAGGCACTGCGAGCCGACATGGAAGCTGATCCCCAGCCGGACGGCATGCGGGCGGGCGGCGCGCAGCAGCGCCGCGGCCAGCGCCGGTTCGGCGCCGAACTTGCCCGACAGGTCCAGGCGGGCGCCGCCCTTCGGCAGCGCCAGGCGCACGACCAGCGTCAGTTCGCCGTCCACGCCGGAGGCGGCGATTTCGGCGCGGATCTTGTCGAGCTCGGCCGCGCTGTCCAGCACGAAGGTCCGCACGCCATGCTGCGACCAGGCCTCGCGGATCGCGCCGCGCGCCTTCACCGGATGCATGAAATGGATCGCGGCGTCGGCGAACATGGCGCGGATCAGCCGCACCTCCTGGGTCGAGGCGCAGTCGAAATGCCGCACGCCGCCGGCGGCCAGCGCGTGCAGCACGGCCGGATCGGGATTGCACTTCACGGCATACAGCACATCGCCCGGGAACGCCTCGACGAAGGCGTCCGCGGCGGCGCGCAGCGCGCCCGGGCGCAGGCAATGCACCGGCTCCTCGGGCCGCATGGCGGCGACCACGGCATCGACAGTGGGCAGGGACACCGGCGCCGGCACAGTCCGGCGCAGGGGGGAAACAGCGGAACGCACACGCATCGTGGCAATCCTCGTCAGCAACGACCGGGCGTTTGCGGCGCCGCGGCACATGACCAAAGCGGGGATGGTGGGAAGCCGCGCGCGTTCGCGACGCGGCTTGTCGGGTCAGACGATGCGGGTGGTACTTCGCATCACGTCGGTGCGGTCGGACATAGGCGGTTCCTAAACGACCCCGGCCCACGGTTGGCCGGATCCATCGAAAAGGACGCGTTTACGTCGTTGCTGTGCCTGGCGGGGGACCGCTGCAGGCTCGCGGCACGTGCGATGCGTCGTTCGCCCGCCACAGCGGCGGAGCGAAGCGCGTATATAAGACCAGCAGCGCAGATTGCCACGGTTTTTTTGCGCATCACGCATCGAAATCCGCATGGCCGGATTTACGATTCCTTAACCTGTGGCCACCAGCGCCAGATACTCCCAGACGAGGGTCGCCGCGGCCAGCGCCGTGATCTCGGCATGGTCGTAGGCCGGCGCGACCTCCACCACGTCCATGCCGATGAACCGGATCCCGGACAGCCGCCGCAGGATGGCCTGCGCCTGCCAGGACGCGAGCCCGCCGATCTCGGGCGTGCCGGTGCCGGGCGCGAAGGCGGGGTCGAGCGCATCGATGTCGAAGCTGAGATAGGCGGGCACATCGCCGACCGCCAGGCGGATGCGGTCCGCCACCGCGGCGGGACCCGCCTCATGCACGTCCTGCGCGGTCAGGATCGTCACGCCCTGGCCGATGGTCCAGTCCCACACCGTGCGCTGCACGGGGGAACGGATGCCGACCTGGATCATATGATCGGCGCGGATCAGGCCTTCGTTGATGGCGTGGTAGAAGGGCGAGCCATGGGCATAGGCCTGGCCGAAATTGTCGGGCCAGGTGTCGACATGCGCATCGAAATGCACCAGCGCGACGGGGCCGCCCTGCCGGTGCGCCAGGGCCCGCAGCAAGGGCAGCGTCACGCCGTGCTCGCCGCCCAGCGCGATCAGGTGATCGATTTCGGCGGCCTGCTGCTGGATCAGGCTCAGGCTGCCCGGGATATCGCCCAGCGCCAGCGCGAAGTCGCCGACATCCGCGACGCCCACTGCGGCGGGTTCGACCCAGAAGCCGGGGTGCTCGCCGTCCACCAGCATCCGGCTGGCGCGCCGGATCGCCGCCGGTCCTTCCCGCGTGCCGGATCGATTGGTGGTGCCGATATCAAGCGGAATGCCGGCGACGGTGAACCGTGTCGGACCCGCGGGGGCGCCGACGCCCAGGAAGCTGGGCGGGATCGCATAGGTGGGTGTGTCGGCCATGAAAAACCCCGCTCGCCGGGTTGCAGGATGAGCGGGGTATAGGGAAAGGACGGGCGGGCCTGGAAGGGGGCAGGCGCCGCCCGGAGCGCTTCAGATGCCGGTTCAGGAGATCTGGAAGCGCTCGAAGATGGTCTTGATGCGCTTCGTCGCTTCCTCGGCCGCCTGTTCGGGCTTCATGCCCTTCTGGGTGATGTTGGCCTCGGCCTGGGTCCAGATCTGCTCGGACAGCACCGCCGAGTAGGCCGGGTTGTACGACATCCACCAGGGGATGGTCGGCTTGACCAGACCGGCGTCGACGGCGACGTGGCGGTGCGGATCCTTGGGATCCGTCCAGTACGGATCGTTCTTCACCACCGACATCATCACCGGCAGGAAGCGGCCGCGGGTTTCCTTCAGATAGGTATTCAGGTTCTTCGGCTTGATGAAGTCCTTCAGCAGTTCCTTGGCGCCGTCGATGTTCTTGGCGCCTTTCGGAATGAAGCAGGGCGACACGCCGACGATGCTGGGCACCGGCTTGCCGTCATTCCCGTTCGGAATGCCCTGCGTCATGATCTGCTTGTAGTACTGCTCTTCCTTTTCCATCTGCGCGACGGCGATCGAGATCGTCGCGTTCGGGGTCATGACGATCTGCTTGGCGAAGAACGCGTTGTTGTTGTCGACATCACCCCAGTTGATGGCGCCGGGCGGCACATAGCCCTTCTTGAACGGCGTGGTCAGCCGTT
Organism: Acetobacteraceae bacterium; assembly: GCA_050181195.1. GTDB lineage: Bacteria > Pseudomonadota > Alphaproteobacteria > Acetobacterales > Acetobacteraceae > Rhodopila. The sequence continues at coordinate 17,791 of JBFXDK010000050.1, forward strand.
CCAGCGCGGTGACGGCGGCCTTCTGCACCGCGGGATCGTCGATGTTCAGCTTGCCATTGGGCAGCACGATGCCGACGCCGCCATAGGCGACCAGGAAGGCATGGAACAGCGTGCCGCTGTCGGCTTCCTTCGTCGCCATCGAGTAGCCTAGGCCGTAGATCCGCTTGCCCTTGGCGCGCAGCTTGTCCTGCACGCCCTGGAAGAAGTCGTAGTAGGCATCCTGCGTGGTCGGGATGTCCTTGTCCGAGAAGCCGGCGTCCTCGACCAGCGGGCGCCACACCATCTCCATCATGGTGGAGCATTTGATGGGCACGGTGTAGTACGAGTATTTCTTCGTGGCCTCGTTGTAGTTCCTTGAGCTCGCCAGGGCGGTTTCGTGCCATTCGTTCTTCTGGCTGTCGATGACGTCTGTCACGTCCACCAGCTTGTTGTCCCATGCGGCGCGCGGCACCAGGAAGCGGTCGCCGGTGACGGCATGAACCAGATCCGGCACGTCGCCGACCTGCATGGCCGCGATCATCTTGGTGATCAGGTCGGGCCCGTTCATGATGGTCAGGTTGACCTTGTTGCCCGTGGCCTTCTCCCAGTCGGTCATGGCGTCGATTACCGCCTGGTTCTCGGCCTTGTAGAAGCCCTGCGTCCACCAGACTTCGACGGTCCCGGCGGCCTTGGCGCGTTTGGGGCGAAGGGTGGAGGCGGCCGTCAGGGCGCCGATTCCGGCGAGTGTCGTGCGTCGGGAAATCTGTGGCATGCTCTGTTTTCCTCCGGGACGGTGCCTTCCGTGGCGTCCCTGGTTCGACGAACCGGGACGCCTTGTTTCTTGTGGGTGGCGTCAGCCTTTCACGCCACCCATGGTCAGGCCGCTGCTCATTTTGCGCCTGACGGTGTAGTAGATGATCATCGGCGGCAGGGCGTAGATGATCGCGGCCGCCATCAGGTAGTTCCATGGCGCTTCATCGCTGTTCAGGAACTTCCCAAGGCCGACCGGTACGGTGATGTGCTCATCCGAGGACAGCAGCAGGAACGCATACAGGTATTCGTTCCAGGACAGCAGCAGCGCGTAGGTGCCGATGGCGACCAGCGCGGGCGCCATTAGCGGCAGGTAGATGCGAAAGAAGATCTGCGGTGGCGTGGCGCCGTCGATCCGGGCCGCCTCATCCAGTTCATGTGGGATGGACGCGCCGTACTGCTTGAAGATGAAGATCGCGTATGGCGTCGCGAAGGTCACTTCCACCGCGATGACCGAGATCGGATTGTCCAGCAGGCCGTATTTTCCCATGATCGAATAGAACGGGATGGCCAGGAACGACATCGGGATCGTGTAGGTCAGCAGCGCGGCGTTGGTCAGCATCCAGCTGTTGCGCAGCCGCATGCGGCTGATGGTGAAGGCCGTCAGCGTGCCGATCGCCAGCGTCAGGAACGCCACCGTCACCCCGATATAGAAGCTCGTCCCCATCTGGCTCCAGAAATTGCCCAGCAGCCAGTATGATTCCTCGAACACGGTCTGGAAGCTGTGCCAGGTCGGCGCGGTGGGAATGACGCTGCTGCTGAAGACGTCTTCCTTCTCCTGCAGTGCCACGCGCACCATGTTGTAGAGCGGCAGGAGGGTCCAGACGAGCAGGAACGCGCTGAGCAGGGCAACGAAGACGTTGACGACGTTGCGGTCGACGCGCGCGCGGGTGACGACATTCATAGCTGCACCTCGCCCTTGCGGAGCTGGCGCATCAGCAGGATCACGAGCGGGATCAGCAGCGGCAGCGCCGACAGCACGGCGACCATGCCGAGGGACGGATTGCCCAATTCGAATGCGTTACGAATACCGAGCGTGGCGAGGACGTGGGTGGAGAGGGCGGGGCCGCCGCCGGAGATGAAGCGGACGGAATTGAAGTCTCCCAGCGCCCAGATCGTGCTGAGCAGCGTGCACACCAGATAGAGACCGGCGAGCAGCGGGAAGGTGATGTGAATGAACCGGCTGAAGCTGCTGGCGCCGTCGACTTCCGCGGCTTCATAGAGATCGCGCGGGATCGCCATGCGCCCGGCCAGGAAGATGATGGTCCAGAACGGCAGCCACTTCCAGATATGCGCATAGATGACGCAGCTGAGCGCGAGGTTGGCGTTGTCCAGCCAGGGCGGGCCATCCACCTGGAACATGTCCCAGATGAAATTGTTGATCAGGCCCCATTGGCTGTTCAGCATCCAGTGGATGGAAATGAAACTGGGAATGCCCGGCACCGCCCAGGGCAGGATGAAGATCAGCAGCAGGATCTTCATCCACAGGCCCTTCCGCATGAAGAATCCGGACAGCAACAGGGCCAGGAACAGTTTCAGGTTCACCGCAACAGCGAGATAGATCAGCGTGTTGACGATGGCGGACGGATAGACCGGGTCGGCCATCAGCTGGTGGAATGCCGCCAGGTCGGCGCCAAGCCAGAGGCCGTAGCCCACGGGATACAGGACGAAGAGAATGAAGACGGCGACATAGGGGGTGGCGAATGCGACTGCCCACAGGCGGTCGGATGCCGCCAATCCGCCTTGCCCTGTCGAACGTCTGACGACCGGTGCAAGTGCCGGGTTGTCGACCGTAGTACTGACTGCCATCCGAGCATGTCCTTCCCTGACGCTCGGCGATCGTGTCGCGAGCGGTGTCCTTCGTTTGGACTTATTCGCAATTTAGCGGTCAGGAACGGCTCTCTGTCAACAACTGTAGCGGTGACCCGTTCAATCCTTCTGCGGCACGAATTGACATTGGTTATTTACCTGACGGCACTTCCCCGGCCGGTCCTGGCGGCGTGTCACGCCGCGGGGCGCGACCACAGCAGCGTCAGTTCATGCTTGTTGTTGAACAAGTGCAGGAGCGTCGCGCCCGGGATCGCGGCGAATGCGTCGGCCAATGTATCGTCGGCGTCGCCCTGGAATTTGACGGTGCAGATGATCCGGCAGGCAAGGCCCGAATCGACCCAACGCCGTACCAGGGCCAGCATGCGGCCGGGATAGGCGACGACGTCGCTGAACAGCCAGTCCACCGGTTCGGGGGCAAGTGCGAAGGCGCTGTCGCGGCGTGCGGCGACACCGGGCATCGCGGCGACCCTGGGGTCCAGCGGCGCCTTGTCCACCGCGACCACGCGTGCGCCGAGGCTGGCCAGCGCCCAGGTCCAGCCGCCCGGCGCGGCACCGAGGTCGAGACAGGTCTCCCCGGGGGAAGGCCAGATCCCCCACCGCACGCACGCCTCCCACAGCTTGAGATAGGCGCGGTTCGGCGGTCCCGTCCGGTCCTCCTGGAACTGCACCTCGCCGTTCACGAACGGGCTGGACTTGGTCGGGCTGGCCAGCATCCGGTCGGGCGCCAGCAGCGTCCAGCCGCCCAGGTGGCCGGTTGGCGCGGCGCAGGGAAATGCCAGCGGGCGCGGCCGCAGCGGCGGCAGGCGTTCGCCGATCAGCGCCATGCGGCGGGCATGCGCCACGGGGTAGGCGGCCCAGTTGCGCTGGATCGCCCGCAGCGCGTCGGCGCCCGCCTTCACCGAGGGCACCGCGATCGTCCGCGGCGCGGTCCAGATATCCAGCGCCCAGGCGGCGGCGATGGGCGGATCGGGCGACAAGGCCAGGCGGCCATGCCAGCCGCAGATCGTGGCGCCGCGGCGGGCGAGTTCGGCGGCGAGCGGCGCCGCGAACCCCTCGGCGGCCAGATAGGCGGCCTGGATCATCGTCCCCGCAGGGCCGACAGCGCCAGCAGCAGCCAGCCCACCATGATCAGCGTGCCGCCGATCGGGGCCACGACGCCGAGGCTGATCCCGCCCAAGGCGAGGCTGTAGACCGCGCCGCAGAACAGCAGCATGCCGGCCACGAAGGCGGATCCCGCGGCATGGACCAGCCATCCGCCGCGGGGTGCCCACAACCCGCAGGCCAGCAGCGCCAGCGCGTGCCAGCCCTGCATCTGCACCGCGCTGTGCACCATGCGCAGCGATGCCGGGTCCATCCAGGCGAGGCCATGCGCGCCCAGCGCCGACATCGCCACCGCCCCCAATCCGGCCAGCGCACCCAGCCCGATCCACAACCTCTGCACCACCACCCCTTTCCCTCGGCCCGCGCGCGCCTATACCATTGCTGCCATGCCCCGCGGCGACCTCTTTCCCGAGATTGGACCCTACGAGACCGGCTACCTGCCGCTCTCGGCCAACCATGTCATGTACTGGGAGCAGGTGGGGCATCCGCGCGGCCAGCCGGTGCTGTTCCTGCATGGCGGCCCGGGCGCCGGCGCCGGCGCCGTGCATCGCCGCTTCTTCGACCCCGGCTATTGGCGCACGGTGATCTTCGACCAGCGCGGCGCCGGACGGTCGCGCCCGCTGGGCAGCCTGGAGAACAACACCACCCAGGACCTGGTCGCGGATATCGAGATCCTGCGCCGGCACCTCGGTGTCGACCGCTGGCTGCTGTTCGGCGGATCCTGGGGTTCGACGCTCGCCCTGGCCTATGCGCAGGCGCATCCGGAACGGGTGTCGGGCTGCGTTCTGCGCGGCGTGTTCCTGGGCCGGCGGAAAGAGGTGGACTGGTTCCTGTACGGCATGGAGGCGGTGTTCCCCGATGCCTACGCCCAGTTCGCCGGATTTCTTCCCCTGCACGAGCGTGGTGACATCCTGGGCGCCTATCTGCGCCGGCTGACCCATCCCGACCCCGCGGTGCACCTGCCGGCGGCGCGCGCCTGGTCGGTGTATGAGGGGACCTGCAGCACGCTGATGCCCAGCCCGGACACCGTCACCTCGTTCGCGCAGGATCGCACGGCGCTGGGGCTGGCGCGGATCGAGGCATTCTACTTCGCCAATGACCTGTTCCTGCCGCCCGAGGGGCTGCTGGGACACATGGACCGGATCGGCCATATCCCGGCCGAGATCGTGCAGGGGCGCTACGACATGATCTGCCCGACCACGACATCCTTCGAACTCGCCGCCTGCTGGCGCAATGCCCGCCTGACGATCGTGCCGGATGCTGGGCATTCGGCGCTGGAGGCGGGAATCAGGCGGGCGCTGGTGGCGGCGGTGGAGCGGTTCCGCAACGGCCGCTAGATCATGATCTGCCTGTCGGCATGCCGTCCGGAGCGATCACGCCCCGGGACGGCGCGTCGGCCATTCCGGGGAGAACGACATGAAGGTTGGCGTCATCGGCCTCGGCACCATGGGAATGGGGGCCGCGCTGAACCTGCTGCGCAAGGGCCACGACGTGACGGGGTGCGAGCTGCGCGAGGCGGCGCGGGCGGAATTTGCTGCCGCCGGCGGCGCGGCGGTGGCCTCGCCCGCCGACCTGCCGGCCGATACCGAGGCGGTGGTGGTGTTCGTGATCAACGCGGCGCAGACCGAGGCGGTGCTGTTCGGCGAGGCCGGCTGCCTGGCGCGGATCGGCCGGGGCGCGGTGGTGCTGTGCTGTGCGACGGTGGCGCCCGAGGCGGCGCGGGCGCTAGGCACACGGATCGCCGAGGCCGGGTTCCTGATGCTGGACGCACCCGTTTCCGGCGGCAAGGTGGGCGCGCATGCCGGGACGATGACGGTGATGGCGTCGGGGGCCGAGGCGGCGTTCGCCAGGGCGGCGCCGGTGCTGGAGGCGATTTCCAGCAAGGTGTGGCGCCTGGGGGATGCCGTTGGCGTCGGCAGCACGGTGAAGATGGTGAACCAGCTGCTGGCCGGGGTGCATATCGCAACGGCGGCCGAGGCGCTGGCGCTGGGCATCCGCGCCGGCGCCGATCCGCAAACGCTGTTCGAGGTGATCTCGGCCTCGGCCGGATCATCCTGGATGTGGCAGAACCGCGTGCCGCATATCCTGGAGGGCGATGACACGCCGCTGTCGGCGGTGAACATCTTCGTCAAGGATCTGGGGATCGTGCTGGACCAGGCGCGCGCGCTGACCTTTCCGCTGCCGATGGCCGCGGCGGCGCATCAATTGTTCCTGGCGGCGGCGGCGAATGGGCAGGGGATGAAGGACGACGCGTTCGTGATCCGGGTGTGGCAGGCGCTGGCCGGGATTGCGCTGCCGGGCGAGGGCAAGGACTGATGCCGGCCCCCGACACGGCCCCCGCCGGTCGGGCGTGCGGAGGGATGTTCGGCGGAGCCGGCCGGCCGAACACGACGGGGCCGTGTCGTGGCCTGGCGGCAAAAGACGAGCAGCGCGGGGCTTAGGCGTTGGGGCCTAGATGAACCGTCCCTGCAGGAAGCCAAGCGCGGGCAATGGCCGCCAGGGTCGCGGCACGTCGGCGCGTTTGATCGATCGCACGGTATAGATCGGCGCGGGCTGGCGCGCACTGCGCAGGAAGCTCGCATAGGCGCGTAGCTGCTGCTCCCGCCATGCCTGGTCCGCCAGGGCGGCCCGCTGGCTGGAAAAGATTTCCGCGATGCGTGTCGTGCGACCAACTGAGGCGACAACTGCCCACAGCGTGTCGTCACGATAGTGGCTGAGACTCACCGGTTCGACCATGAAGGGAACGTTCCGTCTGGTGGCAACACAATAAGACAGGTATACGGGTAGCAATCGTCAAGTGTCGGATGATCGCCAGATCGTCAGACGGGCCGCGCCGTGTGTCCGTTCGGCCAGACATCCGCTGACCGGCGGCGGCTCGCTCCGGCCGGTTTCCGCGACAATCAGCGCATCCGGCTTGACCAGGCCCACGGCCTGCAGGCGGCCGAGGGCGGGCGTGATCAATCCCCGCGCATAGGGCGGGTCCAGGAACACCAGATCCGCCGGCGGCGCATCACGCGGCACGCGAGTGAGAGCGAGCACGTCGGCGGCAACCACGGTCGCGCGATCGGCGGCGCCGCAGGCGCGGATGTTCGCGCGCAGGCTCGCAAGCGCGCCGGCATCCTGCTCGACGAAGACTGCGCGCCGCGCGCCGCGCGACAGGGATTCGAGGCCCAGGGCGCCGCTGCCGGCGAAGGCATCCAGGACGACGGCATCCTCCACCGTTTCGCGACCACCCCACGGCGCATGCATCAGCATGTCGAACAGGGCCTGGCGCACGCGATCGGCCGTCGGACGGGTCGTGTCGCCGGCGGGTGATTCCAGGGTTCGTCCCCGCCAGCGCCCGGCGACGATCCGCACCTCAGCGCCCGCGTGCCCGTGGGGATGGGGGCCGCGACCCGGCCGAAACCTGCTCGCGCAGCACGCGCGCCGGTACCTCATCGATGACGCCGCGCGGCAGTGTGCCGAGTTGGAACGGGCCGTAGGCGATGCGGATCAGGCGGGTGACGGTGAGGCCGAAATGGCCCACGACCTTGCGGACTTCGCGGTTGCGCCCCTCGCGCAGGCTGACGGTCAACCACGCATTGTCGCCCTTGCGGGAGTCGAGGACAGCGTCGATCGGACCATACCGCACCCCGTCCACCACGATCCCGTTGGACAGGGTCTTCAGCGCGCCGGGGTTGACGGCGCCATGGACGCGCACCCGGTAGCGGCGGAGCCATCCCGTTTCCGGCAATTCCAGCCGGCGTGCCAGCGCGCCGTCATTGGTCAGCAGCAGCAGCCCCTCGCTGGTCAGGTCGAGCCGGCCGACGCTGATCACGCGCGGCAGGTCCGCCGGCATCTTTTCGAACACCGTCGGGCGGCCCTGCGGATCGCGGTGGGTGGTCACCAGGCCGCTGGGCTTGTGATAGCGCCACAGCCGAGTCCGGTCCGGCGCATCGACCAGCTTGCCATCGACCTGCACGATGTCGCCGGAGGTCACGAAGCTGCCGGGATGGGTGACGACGGCGCTGTTGAGCTTCACGCGCCCGTCGGCGAGCAATTTTTCGGCATCGCGGCGGCTGGCGACACCGGCACGGGCAAGCCATTTGGCGATCCGGTCGCCGCGGTCCGCGTCGCTTACGGAACGGTCGCTCAAGGCTTGGTCGCTTACGGGGCGGTCGCTCATGGTCCGCAGGCTGCGATCAGCGCGTCGAAGATCCGCCGGTCGCCCGGATCGATCAGGAATTCCGGATGCCACTGCACGCCCAGGCAGAAGCGGTAGCGTGAGTCCTCCACGCCCTCGATGACGCCATCGGGCGCGACCGCGTTCACCCGCGCGTTCGGCCCGGGGTCGAGCACCGCCTGGTGATGCGAGGAATTCACCTGCATCCCGGGCGCGGCCACGATGCGGTGCAGCAGAGTGCCGGGTGTCACGGCGATGGCGTGGCCGGGTTCGTCGCGGGGATTCGGCTGTTCGTGCGGCAACGCGTCCGCGATCGTGTCCGGGATGTGCTGGATCAGGCTGCCCCCCAGGACAACGGCCAGAAGCTGCTGGCCGCCGCAGATGCCCAGCACCGGAAGGTTCCGATCGAGGGCGCCCCGCGTCAGGGCGAGTTCGGCCTGCGTCCGCCCTTCCTTCAGCGTGACGGTCGCGTGCCGCGTGCCGTCGCCATACAGGGACGGATCGATGTCGAAGGCGCCGCCCGTCACCACCAGCGCGTCGATCTGGTCCAGGTAGGCCTGGGCCAGGCCGGCGGAATGGGGCACCATCACCGGCAGGCCCCCGGCGGCCATGATCGCCTCGGCGTAGTTCTGGCGCAGCGCATACCAGGGATATTTCGAATAGCCGCCAGGCTGTTCGGAATCGAGGGTCACACCGATGACAGGTCGCTTCATCATGCGGTGTTGCTAGACCCCGGCGACCGGCCAGGGCAAGCAGGATGCAGCCATCCGGACCGGTTCTTAAACGACGACCCTGTCCGGGTCGCGGGACCGTCCGGCGGCGATGCATCTGCTACCCCTCGCGCGCCACCTGACGCGCGATGACCGCGTTCGCCTCCCGGATGGCGCGTCCCTCGTCGCCGGTGCGTTCCAGGCAGTCGTTGGCGACCTTCGCCCAAAGCGCCTGCAGCGCCGGGGTCGTCGCCTTGTGCGTATGGCGTCCGGCATCGTCCGGTGTCCACGGCATGCATCACCCTCCGGCATCGTGGTGGTCACGGCAGGGCGGCGTCCGGAGCGGGCACGACCGCCCGGGGCGGGGCGCGCGGGCCACCGCCATGCCGCGTGCCGCCAGCCCTGGTGCCCGCGCCCTATCCCGGCCGGTGCAGCGCCGCCGGCACCCGCGTCACCGTCCGCCGTCCCCGCTTGAACGCGGCCAGCGGGGCGCGGATCTCGGCCACCGCCTGTTCGGGGGTGGCGGCGTCCAGCACCACGATATCGGCCGGGTTGCCCAACGCGATCCCGTAATCGCCGAGGTTCATCAGCCTGGCGGAGCGGTCCGTCAGCATGGCGAAGCACTCGCGCAGCCGGTGCGGGTGGCCGATCTGGCAGACATTGGCCTGCAGGTTCGCCATCCGGATCAGCGAGCCGTCACCAAAGGGCGTGAACGGGTTCAGCACGTTGTTCGTGGAAATCGAGCAGTTCACGCCATGCTCCACCATCAGGTTCGCGTCCGCCACGCCGCGGCGGATGTTGTGGTCCTGGTCGCGCCCCTGCATGAACAGGTCGGTGGCCGGCAGCACCGTCAGCGCCACGCCCGCATCCGCCATCCGCCTGGCCAGCGTGACCTGGTCGGCAATCGGCATCGTCGAATACTTGCAGCCATGGCCGACCGCGACGCGTCCGCCGAGCCCGTATCGTTCGGTCAGGTCGCAGACCAGATGGATGTCTATGTCCACCGCCGCGTTGCCGGAGTCCAGATGCATGTCGATATCGACATCGAACTCCCGCGCCAGGTCGAAGATGCGCCGGACATGCGTGTCCTTGTCGGGGTCGTAGTTCGGCGCCGCGCCCACGACCCTGGCGCCGCGGCGCAGCGCTTGCACGATCAGTTCGTCCGAGCGCGGATTGTCGGTCAGGCTTTCCTGCGGGAAGACGCAGAGTTCGAGGTCGATCGCCCAGGCATAGTCGTGGCGGAGGCGCTCGATCGCCTCGAAGCTGCGCATCTCGACCCCGCCGTCCAGTTCGACATGGGTGCGCATGCGCGTCGCGCCGTTCAGGATGCACGCCTCCAGCGTCTGTGCCGCGCGTGTATAGACATCCTCCTCGGTGAAGCTGTGCTTCACGGCCGAGACGCGCTCCATCGACTGCGGGATGCGTCCGGTTTCCGGCGCGCAGCGATCGACGATGCGGGACTTGTCGAGATGGATATGGGTTTCGACCAGCCCGGCGCAGGTCAGCCGGCCGCCGGCGTCGTACTCCGTGCCCTCGGCCTGCAGGCCGGGCGCGATGGCCACGATGCGGCCATTGGTCACGCCGATATCCACCGGCGGCGCTTCGGGCTGGCTGGCGAGACGTGCATTGCGGACGATCAGGTCCATGGTCCACCCCCCTGTCGTGTTGCCGGCAATGCTCGCGCGGGCGGTGCTGCATTGCAACACATGGATTGGGCTCCGGCCGAGCATGTTGTTGCCCGGACCCGTCGCGGTTGGCGTCGAGGCGACGGTCGGGGTCGGATGCAGGCCGCCGGCCGATCACGGGCGCGATGGCACCCCGGCCCCGTGCCACCCGGGCCCGTTCACCGCGTTACAGCGGCCTGGAACAGGGAGTGTGGCCATGCCTTTCGACGTCCTCACCAATATCCTCCCGCCTGCTCGGCTTTCCGAGGTTCTCGTCCAGTACGGCCTGACCCCGGTCAGCAACGATGCGCTGGAGCGGCACAAGCGGGCACAGCTCGAACGCTTCGGCCCGAGTTTCTGGTATCGGCACCACCATTGGCTGGGCATCGGGCTGCTGGTGTCGATCGGCTGCATGGCGGCGACCGCAGGCCTGTCCTCCCAGGCCGCGCCGGGATCGCCAATCCCGCCCTATCTGACGTTGGGCTGGATGGTGGTCGTCGCGCTGCTGATCGGCGGCGGCACCATACGGCTGCGCAGCGGATCGCACTGGGAGGAGCGGTGGGTGCCGGCCGCCTGGCTTGAAAGCTACGATGTGCCGCCGTCCATCGCCGCGCGGGCAAGGCTGCTGCAGCGCGACCTGCCGGGGTCGACGCTGATCATGGGCGAGCTGATGCAGGAATCGGTTCTCCTCGACCCCTACCTGGTGCTGGAGCACCGCGGTGAACGCATCTGCCTGGGCATCTGGGACGGTGATGAGGTGATCGCCGAGATGGCGGAAGACACGGCTTCGTCCATCTGAGGGACGGCGGCCGCGGGCCGGTGGCGCGGGGATGTCATCCTGCCACGGGCTGTTGACGTTGGCGCACTGTCGGTGCCCTTTTGTCATGGCGCGCGGAGGCGGGCCATGACAGCGTTCGCCCTCTGCACCAGCACGCCTGCGGATAACAGGGCGAAGTCCTGTCGTTATGACGTAGGATCGACGGTGCGGCGGACGCAACGCCGGCTGGTATGGGATGAACCTGGAGCCGCTTCCCGCCCGGAGCCTGTTACGGGCGGGAACAAGGTCAACCAGCCATCATCGGGTCGCCGGCGTGACCGGCCGGAGATCGGAGAAAGCCAGTGCGCGGGATTGTTCACCATGTCGACCTCACCGTCCGCGACCCGAAGACCTCGTTCGAGCTGTACAACGCCGTTCTGACGGAACTGGGTTATCATCTTGCCCGGGACAACGAACGGGGCTTCGGCTGGGAGCTCGAGTCTTCTTCAGGATCGCATTCCATCGATATCCTAAAGGCCAGCGCCGATGGCGCGCAGCGGGTCCATGACCGCTATTCCCCTGGCCTGCATCACCTGGCGTGGGCGGTCGACAGTCGCGAAGCGGTCGAGAAGATGCATGATCTCCTGATCCGGATCGGTGCGACGGTCCTGGACCCGCCCGCCGAATACCCCCAGTACAACAAGGGCCGGGGCTATTATGCCGTGTTCTTCGCCGATCCTGATGGGCTGAAGCTGGAATGCGTCTACACTCCACCGCCGGGACAAGGCGGACCGTGACCGCGCATCAACCCGGCGCGCGCCGGTCCTGTTGGTTTTGCATGCAGCCGCCGCGCCTTGATCCCGCGCGCATACCGATCGGCCGCCCGGTATCAGGCATCTCTTTGACAGCGAAAGGACCAGTGGTCGGCGGCCCTGGCGATCGTGATCTGTGCCGGCGTCAGCACGCGCACCTTGCGGAGAAGGTCCGTGGCGGAACATGGTTTTGACAAAAAGCAACTCTGTGCCGCATCGACGATTTCATCGGAAATTACCAGCATCGGTATTCCCATCGCCGCTGCCCGGTTCAGCGCGTCGTGCAGATCTTCGTGCGCCGGCTCATCCTCTGCGATGACGATATCCGCGCAGGAATACTTGAGGAAGGCATCGGCGGCGCGGCCTGACCGCGCCCGCAGGACCGTATAGCCGCTGGATTGCAGCGCGCCGGCCAAGCGGTCCCAGTCCATTCCCTGCGATTCCAACACCAGGACGACGGCCATAGACGGCAACTCCGCGAATCGACGATGAACGGAGTCACCATAGTTATGACGTTCTCTGACAATGTGTAAACGTTTTCGTGTGCGGGGCGGTAACGTGATGTCATTTTCGTGAGCTGGTTCCTGCGATCTGCGGATATCTGCGTGTCCATCGAGGCGAATTCGCGTCTTTTCCGCGATCTGGCCGCATCGGCGGAAAGGGCCGTTTCTTGGAGCAGGAGAGCCTGCCGCGCGGGCCGGCATGTCATCACGCCGCGCGCTGGCCCTGTCGTCCGGCTTGCTGATGTAGGCGTGCGCGCGCCCGGTCCAGTTCCGGCCCCGCGACGACCAGCGGGGCGCAGGCCCGGGCATCCCAGGTCAGCGCATCGAGCGCCGGATGCAGGGTCACGACCGCTCCGGCATTGGAGAAGAACGCGCGATCACCGACATCCAGATAGGATTCCGCCGCCAGCCCCTCGGCCAGGATCACGTCGTGGCGGTCGAGTTCGACGTGCCAGTAGGTGATGCAATCCATGTCGACCGGCGCCACACTGCTGCCGTTCACCAGGCATTTCACCGGGATCAGCACGTTTTCCAGATAGACGGCATGGTTGGGAGAGAGCAGCAGGTCGCGCCCGGGCACGCCGGGGGCGAAGGCGCCGGCCTGGATGCGGATCGGGCGCATGTCCTGCCGCTTCGGATGGCGAGTCAGGTCCACCTCGCGGTGGCCGATCCAGACGATGGGGCGGGTGCCGTCGCCGGTTGCCACGCGGACCGCGTCGCCGACGCAAAGATCCTCGACGGCAACGTCGCCGCGCCGCGTGGCGATCCGCGTGCCGGGGCCGAAACAGACAGCGGGGATGAAGCGGCCTTGATGAACCCGGATCTTGTCGCCGGTCGTGAATTCCAGGGCCGGGTCCGCCGAGTAGTTGCCTTCGACAATGATGTCGAACGATCCCGAGTACCCTGAAAGCGAGAGGATGCCGCCATCGGCGCTGGTCGCGTGATAGGATGCGCCGGAGATGTCGAAGAATCGGAGCTCGTCGTCCTCATCGAAGTTCCGGATCGTGACTTTGCTGGTGGACGGGTCACCGTAGGAATCCAGATGCAGCGCACCTGACCCGGATCCGAAGTCGACCAATGCTTCAACCGAGGAGCCAAGGGCGACCGTTCCGCGGTCAGCGATCACCACGGTTCCGGGTCCGCTTACTTGTGACAACAGGATGTAATCATCACTGACGACCGTTCCACTGTTGACGATCTGCTCGTAGGTGCCGTCGCCGCGGTATGCGCCGCTGAGGCTCACGCCTATCAGCATGCCGGTGTTGGTGCCGGCGGTGATGATGGCGTCCTGGTGTGGAGTCGCGTCGATGATCGTGCCGTTGTTGATGATCTTGCCAGCGCGGAACACGGTGTAGGTATTGCGGGGAAACAGCAGCGTACTCCCCGCGTCGATCGTCAGTGCCCCGGGCGTGCCTGTTCCGGACGTGCCGACATGGAGGCTGGAGGTCTCGTCGATCGAGAACATCGCGTCGGCCATTCCAGCTTCGCCGTGTCGACGGTGGCGCCGTTGCGGACGATAAGGTTACCGGACGAAGCAATGACGTCCGCAACCCTGACCGTGCCGCCATTGATCAGCAGGCGGCTGCCGTCGGTCACCGTCACGGCGCCTGCATCGAGCGTGCCAGCGGCACCGATGTTCAGCTGCCCCAGCGCCCCGCGGGACGCGGCCGCGCCCACCTGAACAGAACCGATACCGAACGTGCCGCTCAGTGCGACCCCGTCCGTTACCGTCAGTGTGGCAGCGTCTCCGGGGCCGTTGACCACGTCGATCTGGACGAGGTCCGATGCCGCGCCTTGGATCAGCACGTTGTCGGCCGCGCCCGGAATGCCGCCTGGTCCGCTCCAATCATCGGGATTGGACCAATGGCCGAGCGCGCCGCCGTTCCAGGTGAAATTTGCCATGATCTGTCCCTTCGGTGTCGTGCCGGGCGTGCAACTGCCATGCAACAGCCACGTCGCCAGAGACGCCGATTCGGGATGGCGAAGAAAAGGCGCAGTCGGAGCCGTGGCTGTCTGTCAGCCTAGCATTGCTCCGCCTGCGTCCCAATTATTTTCTTTGCGAACAATCCGCGGCCCGCGGCCCGCGGATTGTTCGATCCATACGCAACTAGCCGATCGGCGGGCGTTTCCTGCTCCAGCCGCTCGCCCGTTCGTACGCAGCGGCCACGCGCAGCACCGTTGCATCGTCGAAGTAACGTCCGACGAACTGCACGGAAACCGGCAGGCCGGTGCTGGCCAGGCCCGCCATCATCGCCAGCGCCGGATGCCCGGTGACGTTGAACGGCGTGCGCGCCTGGCGGGGATAGGTGCGCGCGGTCTCCTCGGGATTGTCCAGCCGGCTCGCCGGATCCATCGAGCTCGCGCACATCAGCACGTCGTAATCGCGCAGCGCGTCCTCGACCGCGGCGATCAGCTCCAGCCGCCGCCGCTGCGCGCCGACATAGGCGCCGGCGGTCATGAAGGCGCCCGGCAGCAGCCGCCGCCGCGCCAGCTGGCCGTAATCGCCCGGGCGGGATTTCAGCCACGGACCGTGGATCGCCCACGCCTCGCTGCACATGATCACCCGGTTGATGCCCGAGAATTCGTTCAGGCTGGGCAGGGTCACGCTGCGGACCTCGGCGCCCTCGGCCTGCAGCACGCGCGCCACGTCCTCGAGGTGCGCGGTCACCTCGGGATGCGCGGGCATGTCGGTCTCGTGGAAATGCCGGATGAAGCCGATGCGCATGTCGCGCACGCCGCGATCCAGCATCCGCCCGAAATACCGTGCCTGGGCCGGCGCGCTGCCGGGGTCCTCGGGGTCGTGCCCGGCCAGCGCGTCCAGCAGCAGCGCGTTGTCCGCCACGGTGCGGGTCAGCGGCCCGACATGGTCCAGCGTGAAGGACAGCGGAAACACGCCGCGCCGGGACACCAGGCCATAGGTGGGCTTCAGCCCGACGATGCCGCAGGAACTGGCGGGATTGCGCACCGACCCGCCGGTGTCGGTGCCCAGCGCCAGGGGGAAGAGGCCGGCGGCAACGCCCGAACCGGACCCGGACGACGACCCGCCCGGGTGATGGTCGGGGTTCCACGGGTTCCGCGCCGGCGGGAACGGCAGGTCGAAGCTGGGACCGCCGATGGCGAATTCATGCGTGGACAGCTTGCCGATGATGATCGCGCCGGCCTGGCGCAGCTTCTGGACCACCACCGAGTCGGCCTTGGCGACGTTGCCGACCAGGATCTTCGAATGGCAGGTCGTCGGCAGGCCGGCGACGTCGATGATGTCCTTGATCCCCACCGGCACGCCGTGCAGCGGCCCGCGGATGCGTCCGGCGCGGATCTCGGCTTCGGCGGCCCTGGCCGCATCCATCGCCGCATCGGCGTCCAGCCGGATGAAGGCATTCAGCCTGGGATCCAGCGCCTCGATCCGCTGCAGAAGCGCCCCCAGCAGCTCGACCGGGGAGATCGTGCGGGCGGCGAAGCCACGGGAGGCTTCGGCCGCTGTCAGCCAATGCGCTTCCGTCATAGCCCGATCCCCGCGCGCATCGGCGGCCAGGGTTCGGCGGCCGGGTCGGTGGGCATCTGCACGGCGTCGGCGTTGTTCAGCGCCTGCTTCGCCGCTTCCATCACGTCGTCCGGATAATCCGCCAGTGCCTTGTCGAGCCCGGCCGCGCGCGCCAGGGCCACGATGAGTTCCTTGTCCATGATCTGACCACCCCGCATCGTTGTGCACTGCGATGATGCGGCGGTCCGGCGCGGGACGGAAGGGGCGGTCGCGCCGGGCGGGTCAGGGAACGCCGAACGGGAACGCGTCCTTGCGCAGCCCGTCGGCGGAATAGTCGATCTCCTCGGGCCAGGTCAGGCCAATCCCGCCCGGCAGCAGGATCATGGTCTGCACGAAGTAGTCCGGGTCGCGCAGCGGCGTGAACCAGCCGCCGCGGTCGATGATCGGCAGGAAATCGACCGTGCCGCGCGCGCCGTCGGACCAGGTGATGGTCACGGTATGGTCGGGATGGGCGATCGCTTCGACGATTTCGTACAGCATGGCGGAGCAGAGGACTGGGGGCGAGCGTGGCGGAATGTCAACAGGTGGGGGCGGCGTGACCGGCACCGGCTTCCTCCCCCCCGCCGTGGCGCCTATATTTCCGTACAGGGACAATTCCCGCGAGCGTGGCAGCAACGGATGAGCGGATGAAGCACTGGCGCATGGACGAGGTGGCCTGGGACCGGTTCGACGCGAGCAGGGTCGATCCCGCCCTCGTGCCGTTGGTGAAGGCCGCGGCGATGGTGGAGCGCAACGGGCGCGACTATGCCGTCTACCTCAACAGCGTATTCGGTGACGATCCCGATTTCCGCCAGGCCGCCACCCACTGGGCCGAGGAGGAGGTGCAGCATGGCGACGCGCTGGGCCGCTGGGCGATGCTGGCCGATCCCGCCTGGGACTACGAGGCCGCCTTCGCCCGCTATCGCGCGGGTTATGTCATCAAGGTGGATGCGACGGCGTCCATCCGCGGCTCCCGCACCGGGGAGCTGATCGCCCGGTGCATGGTGGAAACCGGCACGTCGTCCTATTACACCGCCCTGGCCGAGGCGACCGACGAACCCGTGCTGAAGCAGATCTGCAAGCACATCGCCGCCGATGAGTTCCGCCACTACAAGCTGTTCTACGACCACATGCGGCGCTACCTGAAGCGGGAGAATATCGGCCTGCTGCGCCGCCTGCGGATCGCCCTGGGCCGGATCGGCGAAAGCGAGGACGATGAGCTCGCCTATGCCTATCACTGCGGCAACGAGCCGGAGTCCGTGCCGTTCGACCAGGCGCGCTGCACTGCGGCCTACATGGCGCGCGCGATGGCGTTCTATCGCTTCCGCCACGTCGAGCGCGGAACGGGCATGGTGATGAAGGCGGTGGGCCTGCCGCCGCGCGGGCGCGCTTCCGACCTGTTCGCCAAGGGGGGCTGGCGGCTGATGCAGTGGCGGCAGAAGCGCTACGCGCAGACCCTGGCGGCGGGGTAGGCGCGACGCGCGCTGTGGCGCGGGGTCAGATCGTGCGCCACAGGCGCCAGGTGGCCGCCATCGCCAGAAGTCCCACCGCGCCGGTGACCGCGGTGGCCCAATGCGCGCCGATCGCGTCCGCCAGCAGGCCGATCCACACGAAGCCGATCGGTCCCGTGCCGATGCAGACCGACAGCACGCCCAGGATGCGTGAGCGCATTTCCGGCGGCGCGGCCAGATACACCAGCGTCGCCTGCATGGTGGAGAACCCGGCGCCGCCCAGGCCGGTGACCACCAGCGCGGTTCCCGCGATCACCGGATCGGGCACCAGGGCGAACACGATCAGCATGACCATGTACGACGTGACCCCGCCCAGATAGGCACGCCCGTACCAGGACGGTTTCAGCCAGATCGCCAGCGCGACCGCGCCCAGGAAGGCGCCGATCCCGTCCATGCTGGCCAGGATGCCCACGCCTTCGGGGCCCAGGCCCAGCCGGTCCCGCCCGATCACCGGGATCATGCTGGTGAACGGCCAGGCGAAGATGTTGTAGATCACCGTCACCACCAGCGTGCCCATCAGCCTTGTATCCGCCCGCACCAGGCGCAGCCCGTCGCGGATGCGTGCGAGAACCGAGCCGGCGCTGGTGCCCTCGGCGTTGCGGTAGGTGACCCGGATCGCGGCGATCAGCGCGAAGCCGTACAGCACCACGCTGAGCGCGAAGGCGCCGTGGATGCCGACGCTGCCCAGCAGCAGCCCGGCCACGGTGGGGCCGACCATGCGGCTGGCGTTGCTCGCGCCGACATCCAGCGACATGGCCGTGCCCATGCGGTCCGGCCCGACCGCATCGCCGATCATCACGCGCCGCACCGGGTTGTCGGTGGCCCAGCCCAGCCCGTTGAGGAAGCTGGCCAGCGCCATGTGCCAGACCTCCAGCCGGCCGGTGTAGGCCAGCACCGCCAGCGCCAGGGAATTCGCCCCCATCAGCAGCACCACGCCGATCAGCGTCAGCCGGCGGTCCAGCCGTTCGGCCCAGGCGCCGAGGAACGCGCCCAGCAGGCCCATCGGCAGCAGACGCAGCATCGTCATCATCGCCACCAGGAAGGCGGAGTCGGTGCGTTCATACACGACGACCGCGACCGCGACCGTTTCCAGCCAGCGGACGACGAACACCACCAGGCCGACGAACCACAGTTTCCAGAACGATCCGTATCCGGCGGCCAGCAGCCCGCCCATCGGCGCGGCCGGTCGAATCTTTCTCTGCGCGTCGTCGCTCAAGCCCTGGTTTCCTCCGTCACCGCGCGCATGCCTCAACCCAGCGCCGGGCACCAGCGCCAGGGACGTATTGCAGCATGGCGCGGTACGAGGGACGATCGCGCGGACGGAAACGGGAGGACACGATGGCGGACCGCGTGCCACTGCTGCCGATGGAGAAGGCCAGGGAGGTTGCCCAGCAACTGGGCCTGGCCGAACGCTTTGCCCGGGGCGGCGCGTTCCGCACCCTGGCGCACAACCCGGACCTGGCGAAGGCCGTCTACGGCCAGCTGACGACCCTGCTGCTGCACAACAAGCTGGATACGCGGCTGCGGGAGCTGATGATCATGCGCATCGGCTGGGTCACCGGATCCGAATACGAATGGACGCAGCATTGGCGCGTGGCGACCGAGGCCGGCATCCCGGCCGAGGACATCCTGGCGGTGCGGGACTGGCGCAAGACCGACCGCCTGACCGCGGCGGACCGCGCGGTGCTGACCGCGACGGATGAATCGCTCGCCGGCAAGACGATTTCCGACGCGACCTGGGCCGAGGTGACGAAGCACATCACCAACCCGGCCGAGCAGGTGGAATTCGTGGTGGCGCTGGGCAACTGGACCCTGTTTTCGATCCTGTTGCGCAATCTGCGCGTGCCGCTGGAAAATGGCATCACGGGCTGGCCGCCGGATGGCAAGGTGGCCCCGGCGGCACAGGGGGGCTGAACCATGGCACGCACCATCGCGGTTGGCACCGGGTTGATGGAATACCCGTTCGACACGGCCGACGGGTTCTGGCGCTGGGTGGACCTGTGCGAGCAAGGCGGGATCGATTCCATCTGGCAGACCGACCGGCTGATCAGCCGCAGCCCGATCCTGGAATGCATGACCGCGCTGGCCGCGATCGCCGGGCGGACGAAGCGGGTCAAGTTCGGGGTGAATGTCGTCTCCGTGGCGATGCGCGACCCCGTGCTGCTGGCCAAGCAGTGCGCCACGATCGACGTGCTGTCGCAGGGCCGCCTGCTGCCCGGGTTCGGCATCGGCAGCCCGCGCGGGCCGGAATGGACCGCGATGAACCTGAACGTGAAGACCCGCGGCCGCACGACGGATGAGGCGCTGGAGATCATCAGCCGCCTGTGGGCCGGCGAGGTGCTGGACTATGACGGGCGGCACTTCAAGCTAGCCAAGGCCTCGATCTCGCCCTTGCCGGTGCAGCCCGACCTGCCGATGTGGATCGGCGGGTCGTCCGAGGCGGCGGTGAAGCGCACGGCGAAATACGGCACGGGCTGGCAGGCCGGGTCCGAGACGCCGGAAGCGGTGGGCGAGGTGATCGCCGCGATCAAGGCGGCGCTGCCGGCCGAGGGGCGCAGTATCGACGAGGATCACTACGGCGCCGCGTTCGCCTACCGGTTCGGCGGCATGGAGGAGCCCGGCGTGTCGCGGATCATGGAGCGCTACAAGGAGCGCACCGGCCGCGACGCGCGCGACCATTTCGCGTTCGGCGGCGCCGATGAGATCATGGAGCGGATCGCCGCCTATGTGGAGGCGGGCGCGTCCAAGTTCATCGTGCGCCCGGCCGCGAGCGGGGACGAGGACATGTATGTGCAGACGAAGCGGCTGGTCGAGGAGGTGCTGCCGCTTGTGGCGGCACGCTGGCCGAAGCCGGCGAAGGTGAGGGC
>JBFXDK010000051.1:0-37992 GCA_050181195.1 Acetobacteraceae bacterium
ATCGCAACCAGTACAGCTTCACGTGCATTGTGATCATCACTGCGGCAAATCGGCGTTGACCTACGCCTGTATTCAGGTATTCCGTGCGTGTTTTTCGGAGATATCAAATGGCTGTGCCCTCAGTAGACGCTACCGGATGGGTTGTACTTCCGCCTGACTATGCTCCGTCGCCAGCGAAGGGGCCGCTGGAATATGTGCCCATCAATACCGATCTCGTCACGCCAGACGTGATCGCGGCGGACCTGTCCAATATCCTGGTCGGCTTCATGCGGTGGCTCGACGCCGGTCAGCCGGCCGGCGATCCGAATGTCTCCATCACCGCGGCCCAGGATGAGGAATATGCCAAGGACCGGGCCGCCTTCGTGCCACTGAACGACGCCGATCCCGGCGAACTGACCCGCATGGCCCATGTCATGGGCCACATCATCGGCGGTTCGAACGACGTCGGCCAGCAGCTTGCCGAGCTGCTGAACAAGGAAATGCTGGTGGGCGACGGGCGGGGCTTCATCAGCGTCACCTGGAACTTCGACTTCTTCAAGGAACTCTATTTCGGCCCGGCGTCCGAGCTGCGCGGTTCGCTCGATCATTACCTGATCTATGTCGCCGAAGGCATGACTCCAGCCGCTGCATCGGAGCGGACCTTCTCGGAATCGATCTACCAGTTCGGACAGCCGGCCGCGGTGCCGCCAGCGGTCTGATGCCAGCCGCCCGATGCATTGACCTATGCATTGCATGGGCGGCCGTCTGGTATCCTCTTGATTTCCTGCGCAGCCGCCGCACCAACCCTGCGCGGAACAGTTGACCATTCGGTCGCCCGGTCTGATACCAGCCAGCCGAAGCGGCGATAACGCCCGGAAACCAAACAAGGCGCCCGGGACATCCAGGCGCCTTGTTCTGCTTTCAGGCAGCAGAAGGGCGGGACGGCCTATCGCCGTCCCGCCCTTCGCGGAGGCTATGCGGCGTGCAGCAGGTCGAGCGCGCCTTCGTAGACTTCCATGTTCTTGCCGAAGGAGATCGCCGCCGCCTGGGCGCCGGACACCAGATGCATCCAGCGCCAGGGCTCGCGGGTCGCGTAGAACTCCTCAACGATCGCCTGATGATGCTTGAAAGCGTGCATCTCGGTGAAGCTGTCGTGGCAGACGATCTGGCCCAGCCGCTGGATCAGCGCTTCCGGCGAGTAGCGCAGTTGCACGTATTGCTGCGCCAGATTGACCGTATCCTTCACTTCCGGCACCGCGATCATCTTGCCCAGGTTCGTCACCGTGGACCAGTCGGTCGGCGGCTGCGTCAGGATGCTTTGCTCGATTGCGTCAAGCAGGTCCGCCTGCGACCGGTGCGGCAGCTTCGCCACCGCGTCGAGGTCGGGCTGCGGCGTCGGCTCCATTCGGTACTGCGTGGACTTTACTTCCGGCCCGACCTGCCAGGTGAGCAGGATCATCAGCTTGTTCCGGCGGCTGAGGCCATCCAGGCGCAGCAGCCAGCGGCGCAGATTGGCGCTGGTGTGCAGGTGCACGTCCATTGGGTTGCCGGTCAGCGAACGAAGGAACAACCCGGCCGCGCCGATTGACAGCGCCTCGCCGGCGCCATCCCAGGACAGGCCACCGGCCAGTGCCTCGGCCAGCAGCACCGGGATCTGGTTGTAGTCGCTGCAGCGCCCGATCGACTCGCCCACTTCGCCGATCTTCGCCGTCTCGGCGTCGCTGCTGCGCTGCGGGATCACGCGCGAAAGAAGTTGGTGCTGTTCGATCAGCCTGTCGACATCAACCATCAGGCGCGGCGCGGGGAAGCGGGCGGTGTAGCGGACCGGACCGCGCATCAGCACCGACATGTTGTCCCAGCCGATCACCTGTTCCATCGCGCGCCAGGTGAAGGCGGGATAAATGAAATAGTGGTCATCCAGCGCGTTCTTGGGGATTGCGACCGACATAAGCAGGTCGAACGCCTCCATCGTCGGCATGTTCTGCCACAGCCATTGATAGAGATGGTCGGCCTTGTTGGATTCACCGCGGTCGCAGGCCTTCAGGAAGGCGGCCTTGGCGGCTTCCAGGCCCTTGGCGTTGGACACTTTGCCGGTGCCGTCGGCAACCAAATGCTCGACCTGCGTCTCGGCGCCACCGGTCACGTCGAGCGGCGCGAATTCCAGCAACTGGAAGGGCGAGGTCACTGGGTCGTGGATGTGCTTGTTCGACAGCGCCACGTGCTGGACGATCGGCAGGAACTTGTCCTCACCCTCCAGCCGCTCCGATAGCTTGTAGACGGCGTAGAGGCCGGCCATCGGATGCAGCGGGCCGCCATGGTGGCCGGGCGGCAGGTCGGAGGAGCGGCTGACGGCCAGGGCGGACGCCGTCAGCATGGTCTTGATGGGAACGCCGGCCCGCAGCTTTTCCAGCGTGCGGTTTACAATTTCATCCCGAGGCGTTTCCTCGATGAATTGAACAAGCGGTTCTATGGCTTCGTCGTATCGGACTCGCTCCGGCATGGTGATCGGTTCCTTTGTTTATCGCGGGGTCACAACGCTCACTCTTGTCGCGGGCCGCGCGGTCTTGCATCCGCGGGGCCGTTCATGCATGTCACGGCTGGCATTCCGTGGCCGACGTCTGGCCAGCACAAACCGTCGGCGAACCTGAAGACAGGATCGTCGGGCTCGGCGCGCGTCCTGTCAATCATGAACCCGCCATGACACCAGGGCAAGCCGGTGCTAGGCTCAATCCAACCCACGGGAGTGAGCACCATGTCCGATCTGCCGAAATTCGTTGAAATCCACGAGGAAGGCCCGCGCGAGGGTTTCCAGATCGAGCCGGGACCAATCACGACTGAACAGAAGATCCGGCTGATCGAGGCGCTGGGCGAAACCGGCCTGCATCACATCCAGGCTTGCTCCTTCGTCAATCCGCGCCTGGTGCCCGGCTGGGCCGACGCGGAAGCCGTGGTGGAAGGTTTCCAGGCCAGGGACGGCGTGCACTACACGGGTCTTTACTTCAATGGCAACGGTCTGGACCGGGCACAGAAATACCAGGGCAAGCTGACTCTGTCGGGATCCATTTCGCTGACCGCGTCCGAAGCGTTCACGAAGAAGAATCTGAACCGCACGCACGCGGAAAACGTGGCCGCGATGAAGCGGCAATCGGAACTGCACATCTCGCGCGGCATCCCCGTCACCCGTGTCGGCGTGATGGCCGCTTTCGGCTGCAACTACCAGGGCGATATCGCGCCGTCGCAGGTGATCTCCACGCTGGAGGACGGCATGAAGATCGCCGAGGAGACCGGGGCGAAAATCGAATATTTCTCGCTGGCCGACACGATGGGCTGGGCCGCTCCGCACCGGATGGAACGGGTGCTCGGCGAAGTGCGCAATCGCTGGCCGGATATGAAGATCAGCCTGCACCTGCACGATACGCGCGGGCTCGCGGTGGCCAATGCCCATGCCGCCATCAAGATGGGCGTGAACCAGTTCGACTCCACCGTGGGCGGCCTGGGAGGCTGCCCCTTCGCCGGCCAGCCCAAGGCCGCCGGCAATATCTGCACCGAGGAACTGGTCCTGCTGTGCGAGGAAATGGGCATTGACACCGGCGTGGATCTGGACGCGCTGATCGAGGTTGGGCGCATGGCGGAAGATATTGTCGGGCACCAGCTGCCGAGTGAACTCATCCACGCCGGCTCGCTCGACGCGTTCCGCCGCAAGGCCGCTCACTGATGTCGGCCAGGCCTCTTGCCGGTCTCAAGGTTCTTGAGTTCTCCCACACCGTCATGGGGCCGACCGCCGGCCTGCTGTTCGCCGAGCTGGGCGCCGATGTCATCAAGGTGGAGCCGGCGCCCGACGGCGACCGCACCCGCCGGCTGGGTGGCTTTGGCGCCGGGTTCTTCGCCGGCTTCAACCGCAACAAGCGCAGCCTGGCGATCGACCTGAAGTCGAAGGACGGGCAGGCGGTGATGCACCGCATCGTGCCCACCGCCGACATCGTGCTGGAGAATTTCGGTCCCGGCACGATGGAACGGCTGAACTGCGGCTGGGAACACCTGGCGCCGCTCAACGGCCGGCTGATCTACCTGGCGCTGAAGGGCTACCTCGCCGGCCCGTACGAACACCGGCCTGCGCTGGACGAGGTCGTGCAGTTCCAATCCGGCCTCGCCTGGATGACCGGACCGCCCGGCCGGCCGCTGCGCGCCGGCGCCTCGGTGATCGACATCATGGGTGCGATGTTCGGCGTGATCGCCGTGCAGGCGGCGCTGCGCGAACGGGACGTGACCGGCAAGGGCCAGCGCGTCGCGAGCTCGTTGTTCGAAAGCTCGGTGTTCCTCATGAGCACCCATATGGCGGGCATGGCCGCCACCGGCCTGGATGCGCGCCCGATGCCGGCGCGGCGCGGCGCCTGGGCGGTGTACGACGTGTTCAACACCGCGGGCGATGGGCAGTTGTTCATCGGCGTGACGTCCGACCAGCAATGGAACCGCTTCGTCGAGGAATTCGGGTTGCAGGACCTCGCCGCCGATCCGCGTATGAAGACGAACGTCACGCGCTTGGCGGAGCGGGAATGGCTGATTCCTGCGCTGCAGGAGGTGATCGGGAAGTTCCCCCAGAAGGAGGTCGAGGAACGCTGCGAACGCTGCAACGTGTCCTGGGCACCGGTGGGCCAGCCGGGTGACCTGTTCACCGACCCGCATCTGCTGGCGACCGGTGGGTTGGTGGATGTGTTCGTCTCCCGCTTCGGGGCCGAAGGCGGAAAATGGGTCGGCCTGCCGGCACTGCCGGTGGAATTCGGCCCCGAGCGCGAGCGTCCGCGGGTGACGCGCCAGCCGCCCAGGATCGGGGAGCATAATGCGGAAGTGCTGGGCGAGGCGGGGTTCACCGCCGAGGAGGTTACGGCGTTGACCGCGCGCGGGGTGATCGTGGCGGCGGCGTAGTCAACACCCGGCATCGTCCGGCGTCGGCGCCTTTGGCCCAGTTTCAAGCATCGACTGGACAATTGTCATGATGCCCACTTGTCCGATATGCGCCTGCTCCGTGACAACGTCGTTTCACCACCGGGGCAGTCGCGCTCTGCTGATCTGCAGGGACTGTCGCCACGTGTTCTGGGAGCAGATGCCGTCCCTGGATGAGCTTTCAGCCTACTACGCGGCGGAATACTCGTCCATCCACGGCCAGCAAGACATCCAGGCAACGCACCGCGACTACTATCGTTCGCATGCGGACGAACTGGCCGGCGTTTGCGGCGTGCCGATCGAAAGGATGGCGCTGGCGGACGTCGGATGTTCCTATCCGGTATTCGTCGAGGAAGCAGTGAATGCCGGCGCCGCGGCGGCCTTCGGTGTCGATTGGTCACAGGAAGCACGGGACGATGGAATCGCGCGGCAGGTCGCGGTTCTTACCCCCGAGGAGTTCGATGCGGTGGTCCCGGATGCCTTCCTGGATGTGCTGCGCTACTCCCATACGCTGGAGCATCTGATCGACCCGCTGTCGACCCTTCGCCGGCAGGTGGCAAAGGTCAGGCCAGGCGGGCTGGTCTACATCACGCAGCCGAACTTTCCCGTGTTCACCTACGGACCGTCGCCTGTCGAACCGCACGATTCGGTCTGGCCGACGCATCTGCATTTCTTCGGGCCGCTGTCATTCCTGCGGTTGGCGGAGGCGGTCGGACTGACCGTTGAACGCTTCTTTTCCGTTGGCGACGCCGAAGCGGGCAGGAGCCGCTATGGGGCGGTGTTCGACCGCACGTTTGCCGAAGCCAGCCTGACCACCCTGCGCGATTGCGGTGAAGAAGCTCGGGGACCCTCGAACAACTACCCGGAGTTTATGGGCTTCGACGGCGCCGGATATCTGCGCAAACCCAGCCTGCCAATGCCGGTACTGGCCCCGCCACCACCTCCCATGAGCTTACGCGAACGAGCCGCTTTCGTGCTGCGACGGCCCGAGCAGCCGGAGCCCATTCCCGAGGAGACCTCTCCGTCCATCGACTGGCGAGCCGACACGTTGCGCGTTATCGGAACCTTGAAGCGTCGGGCGCGTGGCAGGCCGATCACCTGATGCTGTCGACAAGGTTGGTGCGATCGTCGCGGGTTTGCTATCGCCCTTCCGGCGTGGTGATCAGGCGCGGACGCGGCTCGAACGCCAGGCCCGCATAGATGTCCTCCATCCCCAGGGATACGCCGATCGAGGTCACTGTGAGGGCCGCGTTCAACCCGAGCAGCACGTCATGACGCCAGGCCCGGTCCGGTCGATGGGTCCAGACGATCGCCTGCGGCACGTCGGAATCGATGAGCACAATGCATGCGACTGACTCGATTGTCTTGTATTCTTCCAGCTTGCCCACCTGATCCAGGCTGCGCGTGGACGGCGAAAATACTTCGACCACAACCGTGGATCGTTTGCCGTGAGCGAGTCGTCGTCGAAAGGGCCACAATGCACGCCCGCATCGGACCTGTGCACGTTCCCCGCCGGGATCAGAACGGCTTGATCCGAGGAAAACGGCTCGCATGGCGTCCCCAGGAGTTAGCCGTGCAACCCGGCCAGCACGTTTGTCACGATCCTGTCGTGGCGACGCTTCGCGCCGGGCATCGCAAGAGCTCGCCATCGACCAGTTCATGCCGAACGTCCTGGAGCCGTTCCCATGCCAGGAACTCCGCGAGAGTCATGTGTACCCTGGCGGCGTGGCTCATGGCGCATTCCTACCACGGACCAGCCTCGATTGCGACGTCCAGCAGGGAACGGGGGCACGGCGCCCATCGTGATTGCCCGCCGTTGACCTCGGTCAACGCGCGGGGCTTGCCAGCCCGCCATACCTGGGCGCCAGAAGGAGGCCCGAGACATGGTCAAGCATTACAACCAATGCCTCGTCATTGCCGATGGCGGACACGTCCGCTTCGTCAAACCGGCGGAGGACAATGCGCTTCACACGATCGAGGCGTTCGATTCGGCAACCATCCACCAGCGTGACCGGGACCTGGTGAGCGACCGGCCGGGACGCTCCTCCGAAAGCGCCACGTCGGCGCGCCACGCCTATTCCCCGCGCGTCGATCCGCATGACGCAGAGAAGATGAAGTTCGCCCATCTGGTGGCCGAGCGGGTGTGCGCGGAATCCGCGGCGGGCCTGTTCAACGAGCTGGTGCTGGTTGCGCCGGCCCATTTCCTGCAGGAACTGCGTGCCTCACTGGACCAGGTGACAGAAGCCAAGGTCATCGGCACCCTCGCCAAGGACTTGACGAAGGTGCCGGACCACGAATTGTGGCCGCACGTGAAGGAATGGGTCCGGCCGGTGCATCGGGCGTGATTACAGCCGGTACTTATTCACCACGTCCCAGTCCAGGCTGATCCCGAGGCCTGGACCAGTCGGCACAGGCATGATCCCGTCCTTAACCGGCGGCCGGTTCACCCACACCGACTGCCAGATCGGGTCACGCTCGGGGTCGGCGAAGCACTCCACGTAGGTGCCGTGCGGCACGGCGGCCAGCATGTGGGCGGCGATCTGCGCTTCCTCGTGATGCGCCATCTGCACATCCGCCAGGGCGCAGGCCCCCGCGGCCCAGCGCCAGGACGTGATCCCACCGCTTTCGGATGCATCGAAATTAACGATGTCGACCGCCCCCGAATCCAGCAGGCGCCGCACGCCCTGGGCCGAGATCTCGCTCTGCCCCGCGTTGATCGGGATCGAGGTTTGCTTGCGTACCTCCACCATGCCGCGGACATCGTCATGCCAGTGGCACGGCTCCTCGAACCAGCGGATGTCATACGGTTCGACCAGGCGCGCGAACCGGATCGCCTCCCGCACCGGCCAGCCGCGATTGGCATCCACTGCGATGATGAAGTCCTTGCCGCCGCCTTCGCGGGCATACACCACCCGTTCGGCGTCCTCCTCGGCCGACAAGCCGCCGACCTTCACCTTGCATCCCGCCATGCCCAGCGACTTCAGCCACGTCATCTCGGGCGCCAGATCCTTCGCTGTCTTCCCAGGCAGGTAGTAGCCGGCGATGGTGATGATCGGCAGGCTGTCGCGATAGCCGCCCAGCAGGCTGCAGACACTGACATTCAGCGACTTGCCCAGCAGGTCCCAGATCGCGCAGTCGGCGCAGGCGATCGCCTGCATCGCGAGATCACGATCCTTCCGCGCGATCGTAATGCGGAACATCTTCTCCCACAGCCGCTCATAGGCGGTGATCGGTTCGCCGATCAGCAGCGGCCCGATCTCCTCCTGTACGATCCTCGCGATCTCCGGCCCATGGTCACGTTCGTCACCATTGTAGACCTCGCTCACCAGCCCGCCCGACGTCCATATCCTTGTCACCACAGTCGCTCGGCTGTCGACACGATAGGAGCTGCCGGAAAACACCTTCGTCAGCGGGATGCGGATCGGAATTGCCTCAACGCGGTCTATCTTCATGCGGTGGCGCCTCCATCCACCGGCAGGGCGACGCCGGTGACATAAGAGGCTTCATCCGAAATCAGGAACAGCGCTGCATTGGCGATTTCCTCGGGCTGCGCCGGACGGCCCATCGGCACCTGACCACCGCGCTTCAGCACCAAGGTCTCCGGCGTTTCACCGGCCGGCATCTGGCTGTCGGGTCGCGCCACGAACACGCGCAGCATCGGGGTGTCGACCGGGCCAGGGCACACGGCATTCACGCGGATCTTCTCTTTGGCGTAGCGCTTGGACAGCCCGTGCACCAGGCCGACAATGCCGAACTTGGCGATGTTGTAGACCGGGCTGAACTGCGATCCCGTCAGGCCGGAGGTGGAGGCGGTGTACAGCAGCGCCCCGCCGCCACGGGCGCGCAATTCAGGCAGCGCGGCTTCCGTGGTGACCAGGACGGTGCGAACGTTCAGGTCCATCGCCAGTTCGAAATCCTTCCAGTCCAGCCCTTCAATCGCGGACGGGCCGGGATGGCCGACATGGTTCCAGACGAAATCAAGTGCGCCGAACGCACGCGTGGTCTCCCGCACGATGCCACGGGCGAAGGTGTCGTCCCGCAGGTCGCCCGACAGCGCGATCGCCGTGCCGCCGGCATCGGTGATCTGCTTCGCCACCGCCCCGGCCGCGTCCGGGTTCAGGTCCACCACGGCGACAGAGGCGCCTTCCCTGGCGAAGCGGATCGCGCCCGCGCGCCCCATCCCCGAGCCAGCAGCGGTGACAATGCCGATCTTGTTCTGCAAACGCATGGTCGTTTCCTCTTGTCAGCGTTACCGGCTGCGCAGCCAGTCCATCATGATGCGGTTGAAGGTTTCGGGATGCTCGACATTGGGGAAATGCCGGGCGGCGGCGATCTGTTCGTAGCGGCCGCCGGGCACCAGTTCGGCGATCCGGCGGTTGGCCTCGGGCGGCGTGCCGGCGTCATCCGCGCCGCACACCACCAGCACCGGCAGCTTCAGGCTTGGCAGTTGCGGAACGAAATCATAGTTGCGGATCGCATCGATGCAGCCCAGGTAACCGGCCGGCGTCGTGCCGGAGATGGTGTCACGGATCTGCCGGTAACGGTTGGGACGCGCGGATTTCACCGCATCGGTCAGCCAGCGTTCCACGGTGACATCGGCGAGCGGTTCCAGCGTGCCGGCCTTGCGCACGACAGCCTGCCGTTCCTCCCACGTCGCCTGCGATCCGGGCGGCGTCTGCGGCATCGTGTCGCACCAGAGTGCCGACAGCAGCCGACTGCCATGCTCGATCGCGAAGGCCTGTCCGATCATGCCACCGATCGACAGGCCGATATAGTGCACCT
Source organism: Acetobacteraceae bacterium (assembly GCA_050181195.1). Lineage (GTDB taxonomy): Bacteria > Pseudomonadota > Alphaproteobacteria > Acetobacterales > Acetobacteraceae > Rhodopila. The sequence goes on from JBFXDK010000051.1 coordinate 9,703, forward strand.
TGCCGATCGCCAGCGCGTCCAGCACGGCAGCGACGTCGCGAGCCAACTGGCTCATGGTGTAAGAGCCTTCCACCGGTCCGCTGCCCCCGTGGCCACGCATGTCGATACGCAGCACACGGAAGCCGCCGTCCAGCAGCGCCGGCACCTGTTCCGCCCACATGCCGCCATCCGAGGCGAGCGAGTGGGTCATGCACACGACCGGCGCGGACTCGCGGCCGACCAGGTCATAGGCGATGTTGCGTCCGTTCAAGGGCAGCAGCATGGCGGTTTCCTCCTTGTGTCCGGCGGCCGGTTTCAGCCGGCCTGCATCGGCAGGCTTTCATCCTTGGCCCATTCCGACAGCGACGCGTCGTAGACCTTGACGTTTGTATGGCCGAGCATGACGAGGGCGAGGGCAGGGGCTGTCGCGGCGATGCCGCCGCCGCAATAGGCGATCACCGGCTTGTCGATCGCGCCGGCGGCGCCAAGGCGGGCGCGCAACTCCTCGGCCGGCAGAAAGGCGTTCGTTTCCGGATCGAGCAACTGTGCCGCCGGAACCTGGACGCTGCCCGGAATCTGGCCGGGCCGGCCATAGGTGGTGCCTGCGTACTGCGCCGGCATCAGGGCGTTTAGCGTGCAGGTCATTTCGTCGCCCATGGCGGCGATCACCTCATCGCGGCCGGCCATCAGGTCGCGCTCGAACTGCACCGAGAAGGTGCCGGCGGCGCGGGTCGGGCTTGCGCCGGTCTCACTCGGCCGGTTCTCCTTCGACCACTTCTGCCAGCCGCCGTTCAGTACCGCGGCGTTGTCATGGCCGAACGACCGCAGCAACCACCACACCCGCGTCGCCCACCACGGGTTGGCGGTGCTGTAGGTAATGACGCGCGTATTGTTGGACACACCGAAACGGCGCATGGCGGCGGCGAACTCGGCGGCGTGCGGACGCATGAAGTTGAGCTTCTGCGTCGTATCAGACACGTCGCGCTGCACATTGCAGAATTGCGCGCCCTTGATGTGGCCCTTCTCGTAATCGGCCAGGCCGGGCTCGATTTTGTAGGGGCCGGATGGCTGCACGCGCAGATGCACGGTGCAGTCCAACACCACCACGTCGGGGTTGGTCAGGTTCTGTTCGAGCCAGTCGGTCTCGACCAGGAACTCGGGATGGACGAAGCCGCTCATGATTCAATGCCCCGCTGGAAGTTCAGCCAGTTCGATCACTACGTTTCCGGTGGCGGAGGGGTCGAGGAAGATGATCTTCGAGCCGCCATGACCGGTGCGCCAGGTGTCGCTCTGCAGCTTTACGTTCTTCGCCTTCAGCTCAGCGATCGCGCCTTCGATGTCCTCGACCTCGAAGCAGATATGGAACAGGCCGGTGCCCTTCTGTTCGATCCATTTGGTGACGCCGGATTCGGGACCCTGTCCCTCCAGCAACTCGATATAGGTCTGCCCGACCGGCAGCATCGCGAGCTTCGTCTGGCCGATCTGCTCCTCGTATTCCAGATCGAGCCCGAACGTGTCGCGCATTAGGTCCAGCGACTGCTTCATGGAATCGACGGCGATCGCGATGTGTTCGACGCGCTTGATTTTCATGATTCGTCCTCCCCACTCAGGAAATCGTCACCCCGCTATCGACCGGGTATATATGGCCCGTGACCATACGGGATTCGTCGGACGCCAGGAATACCGCCATGTTGGCGATGTCCGCAGGCTCGATCAGGCCCAACAGATGCGAGTCCGCCATCCGCCCCAAGGCGGCGTTGCCGGCCACCAGGGCGCGGACGCGCTCGGTCATCGTCGCGGATGGGGCGATGGCGTTCACCCGCACCTTCTGCGGCGCGAATTCCACTGCCATCGACCTTGTGATTGCCGCCACGCCGCCCTTGGCCGCCGTGTAGCAGTCCCGCCCGGGGATCCCCATCAGCGCGACGTTGGACGACATGTTGATCACCGACCCGCCGCCCGAGCGGATGATCGCCGGAATGCCGAATCGGCAGCCCAGGAAGGTGCCGAACAGATCCAGCTTGATGACCCGCCAGAACTCCTCGATCGGCGCGTCGATCACAGTGCCGTCGATCGGGGTCGAGCCGCCGGCGTTGTTGTGCAGCACATGCAGTGCGCCGTAATGCTGCACCGCCTTCTGGACGGATTGCTGGATGCTGTCGGCGTCGGTGACGTCGGTCGGGATGGCGATCGCCTCACCGCCCGCCTGGTGGACCAGTTGCGCAGTCTGCTCGCCGGAAGCGGCGTTCAGTTCCGCGACCACCACTTTCGCACCCGCGGCCGCCATGGCCTGTGCCGTGGCGCGTCCTATGCCTGTGCCGCCGCCGGTGATCAGCGCGACCTTTCCCTGCAGACGTGGCATGCGTTCCCTCCCGCTTCTGCCCCGTCGGTGTTTTTGGGCCGCGACGATGCCGCGGGCAAGAGGCACGGGGAGAGGACAGCAGACTCGTTTTGGATGCGAGCAAGCGCCTCCTCGTCGTCCCCGGCCTTGAGCCGAGGACCGCCACACAGCACGCAATTCAAGCGAGGGCAAATCTGCGACGGCCGGCGTCTGCAGCGATGTTCGGGCCAAGCCCGAGCATGACCTGGGTGGATGTGGGCCGGGAAGTTACCGCCCCAGTTCGCGCGTCATCTCATCAATGCCTGACACGGTCAGCGGGAACATGCGGCCTTCCATGAGTTCGTTGACCATGCCGATCGAGCGCACATGCCCCCAGCTTCGCCGCGGCGTCGGGTTCAGCCAGGCGCTGCGGCGGTAATGCGTCGTCAGGCGCTCCAGCCACACCGTGCCGGCTTCCTCGTTCCAGTGCTCGACCGATCCGCCGGGCATGGTGATCTCATACGGGCTCATCGCCGCGTCCCCCACAAAGATCATCTTGTAGTCCGGCCCATAGGTGCGCAGCACCTGCCAGGTGGGAATCACTTCCTCATGCCGGCGGCGGTTGTTCTTCCACACGCGCTCATAAGGGAAGTTGTGGAAGTAGTAGTATTCCAGGTGCTTGAACTCGGTGCGAGCGGCCGAGAACAGTTCCTCGGTCAGCTTGACGTAGTCGTCCATCGACCCGCCGACATCCAGGAACAGCAGCACCTTTACCGTGTTGTGCCGCTCGGGCACCAGCTTCAGGTCCAGCATGCCCGCATTGTTGGCCGTCGACTTGATCGTATCCGGCAGGTCGAGTTCCGTCGCCGCCCCCTCGCGCGCGAAGCGGCGCAGGCGGCGCAGCGCGATCTTCATCCCGCGCGTGCCCAGTTCGACAGTGTCGTCCAGGTCCTTGAACTCGCGCTTGTCCCAGACCTTGACAGCGGTGCGGTTGCGCGACTTGTCCTGGCCGATGCGCACGCCTTCCGGATTGGCGCCGTGCGCGCCGAACGGCGAAGTGCCCGCGGTGCCGATCCATTTGTTGCCGCCCTGGTGACGCTTCTTCTGCTCAGCCAGCAACTCCTTCAGCCGCTGCATGATGGCGTCGAACCCGCCCAGCGAGTCGAGCTTTTTCATCTCCTCGGGCGTCAGCATTTTCTCGGCCAGCTTGCGCAGCCACTCCACCGGCAGGTCCTCGGGGTTGACCCCTTCCTCCGGCTCCAGCCCCTTGAAGCACTGCGCAAACACTCGGTCGAACCTGTCGAGGTGCCGTTCATCCTTCACCAGGGTCGAGCGCGCCAGGTAATAGAAGTCGTCGACGCTGTAATCCGCGACACCCGCCTTCATCGCCGCCATCAGGGTCAGGTATTCCGTGATGGAGGTTGGCAACCCCGCAGTTCGCAGGCCCAGGATCAGGTGCGTGAACATCAGGCACCCCGGCGCGCCAAAAACGCCAGACGCTCGAACAGGTGCACGTCCTGCTCGTTCTTCAGCAACGCGCCGTATAGCGGCGGAATTACCACTTGCTTTTCCTGGCTGCGCAGGCTCTCGACCGGCATATCCTCCACCATCAGCAGTTTGAGCCAGTCCAGGAGCTCGGATGTGGCAGGCTTCTTCTTCAGACCTGGTACCTCGCGCACCTGAAAGAACACGTTCAGCGCCTCGCGCGCCAAATCCTTCTTGATGTCGGGATAGTGGGTCTGGACGATGCGCTCCATCGTCTCGCGATCGGGGAAGCGGATGTAGTGGAAGAAGCAGCGGCGCAGGAACGCGTCCGGCAGCTCCTTCTCGTTGTTCGACGTGATAATCACAACCGGCCGGTGGCGGGCCACGATCGTGCGGCGGGTCTCGTAGACGAAGAACTGCATGCGATCGAGTTCCAGCAGCAGGTCGTTCGGAAACTCGATGTCCGCCTTATCCACCTCGTCGATCAGCACCACGGTGGGGGCATCGGACTCGAACGCCTCCCACAGTTTGCCGCGCACGATATAGTTGGCGATGTCATGCACGCGCTCATCGCCCAGCTGCCCATCGCGCAGGCGGGAGACGGCGTCGTATTCATAGAGACCCTGCTGTGCCTTGGTGGTGGACTTGATGTGCCACTCGATCAGGGGATAGCCCAGCGATTGCGCGACCTCGTGCGCCAGGACGGTCTTGCCGGTGCCGGGCTCGCCCTTCACCAGAAGGGGCCGCTGCAGCGTTACCGCGGCATTGACCGCAACCTCCAGGTCGCGGGTTGCGATGTAACGTTCCGTGCTCTTGAATCCAGCCACCCTCAAGTCCCCTTCGCTTGTCCGGCCGATTGTCGGGCGATCGGGCCAATGTCGCAAGCGCCGGGTTGCGGTCGGCTGGCCAGGCGGGACCCGGGTTCGGATTTCCCCGGGTCCCTTGGCTTCAGCGCTGCTTCACCGCCGGATCCTCGCCGTGGGAATGTGCCTTGCCCTTCTCCTCGGCCCGCCGCAGCGCCTCGCCCTCCGGCCCGTCGACGTCACGAGCGGCCTGTTCGGCGGCACCCTCAACCTTGCCGGAATTTACGAAGTCCTTCTGCGCCTGGTTGTACTCGCGGGCGGCGGTCTTGTTTCCCTCGCCCTCGTTCCGCTGCTCTGCCATCTCGATCTCCTTTGAATGCCGATAGCGAACATCCAAGGCGCCCCGGCGGTTCCCTACGAATTCGGCAATGTCAGTGCGAAATCGGCCGGTGAGACGAAACAACCTGTCGCACGAGATGGCCGTCCGGAAATCTCCCGCGTTGGCGCGTGAGTGGAAATACGCCGGCGCAAACGGTTAACCAATTGTTGGTTAATCCGGCCTATTGCATTGCACCAGAATGGAATTTTGTCTGCCGCGCTTGCGTGCGCGGGCGAACGAACATTAGCTGTATGCAAACGAGCATATCCGGCAACCCCGCGAGGGAGCGAACGACATGGCGCAGGCGGCGGAAACCAGGAAACGCGGCAAGGCGAAGCAACCAGCAGTCGATCGGGACCAGCTGCTGCACGCCTACCGGATGATGTTGCTGATCCGGCGGTTTGAAGAGAAGGCCGGTCAGTTGTACGGCATGGGGCTGATCGGCGGTTTCTGCCATCTATATATCGGGCAGGAAGCCGTGGTGGTCGGCACGCTGATGGCGGCGAAGGAGGGGGACCAGATCATCACCTCCTACCGCGATCACGGCCACATGCTCGCCACCGGCATGGACGCGCGCGGCGTCATGGCCGAACTCACCGGCCGCTCGGGCGGGTATTCCCGCGGCAAGGGCGGGTCGATGCACATGTTCAGCAAGGAGAAGAACTTCTTCGGCGGGCACGGCATCGTGGGCGCGCAGGTCAGCCTGGGCAACGGGCTTGCCTTCGCCAACTGGTATCGCGGCAATGACCTGGTCAGCCTGACCTTCTTCGGCGAGGGCGCGTCGAATCAGGGGCAGGTGTTCGAAAGCTTCAACCTGGCGGCGCTGATGAAGCTGCCGGTCGTGTTCATCATCGAGAACAACAAGTACGGCATGGGCACCAGCGTGGAACGCTCCTCGGCCAGCCACGACTTGTCGAAGAACGGCTCGCCCTGGGGCATCCCCGGGCTGCAGGTGGACGGCATGGATGTGCTGGCGGTGCGCGATGCGGCGGAGCAGGCCCTGGCATGGTGCCGCGCGGGGAAGGGGCCGTTCTTGTTGGAGATGAAGACGTATCGGTATCGGGGACATTCGATGTCGGATCCCGCCCGATATCGCACGCGTGAGGAAGTGCAGGCGATGCGCAGCCAGCACGACTGCATCGAGAATGCGCGCCACCGGCTTGACTCTCTGGGCGTCGACGAAAAGGCTATCAAAGCGATCGACGACGAGGTGAAATCGATCATCCAGGACGCCGCGGACTTTGCTGAAAGCAGCCCCGAGCCGGATCCCTCGGAACTCTATACCGACGTGCTGCTGGAGGCCTGAGCGATGGCGACGCAGATCCTGATGCCGGCGCTGTCGCCCACCATGACGGAAGGCAAGCTGGCGCGCTGGCTGAAGAATGTGGGCGATGAGGTCCGCGCCGGTGACGTGATCGCAGAGATCGAAACTGATAAGGCGACAATGGAGGTCGAGGCAGTCGACGAGGGCAAGCTCGCGCGCATCCTGGTGCAGGAAGGCACGGAAGGGGTTGCGGTGAACACGCCGATTGCCGTGCTGTCGGCGAACGGCGAGGACGCCTCGGCTGACATGGCGGCCCCGGCCCCGGCTTCAGCCGTGAAGCAGGAAGCGCCCGCGACGCCGAAGGTTCACGCCGAGGCGGAGGACGCCTCGGCCATCGCGCAGCGCGCGGCCGAGGGCCAGCGCAAGGACGCAGTGGATGCCGCGCCCGCCCCGGAAAAGGACTGGGGGCTATCGAAGCCGATCACGGTGCGCGAGGCGCTGCGAGATGCGATGGCGCTGGAGATGCGCCGCGATGGCGACGTATTCCTGATCGGCGAGGAGGTCGCGCAGTACCAAGGCGCCTATAAAATCAGCCAGGGCCTGCTGGAGGAATTCGGGCCGAAGCGTGTGATCGATACGCCGATCACTGAGCACGGCTTCACCGGCATGGCGGTCGGCGCGGCCCTGAACGGGCTCAAGCCGATTGTCGAGTTCATGACATTCAACTTCGCCATGCAGGCGATGGACCAGATCATCAACTCCGCCGCCAAGACCCTTTACATGTCGGGCGGGCAGATGGGCTGTCCGATTGTGTTCCGCGGTCCCAATGGCGCCGCGGCGCGCGTGGCGGCACAGCATTCGCAATGCTACGCCAGCTGGTATTCGCACATACCCGGGCTGAAGGTGCTGGCGCCCTGGTCCGCGGCCGACGCGAAGGGCCTGCTGCGCTCGGCGATCCGTGACCCGAACCCGGTGGTCGTGCTGGAGAACGAGATCCTCTACGGCCAGACCTTCGAGTGCCCGGTGGACGATGATTTCGTCGTGCCAATCGGTCAGGCAAAGGTTGAGCGGACCGGCCGGCACGTGACGATCGTGGCATTCAGCATCATGGTCGGCGTGGCGATGAAGGCGGCCGAGGCGCTGGCCGAACAGGGGATCGAGGCCGAGGTGGTGAATTTGCGCTCGCTGCGTCCGCTGGATACCGCCACGATCGTCGAAAGCGTGAAGAAGACCAACCGCCTGGTGACGGTGGAGGAAGGCTGGCCCTATGCCGGCATCGGCGCCGAGGTGACCATGCGGGTCATCGAGCACGCGTTCGACTGGCTGGATGCTCCACCGGTGCGGGTGCATGGTGTCGATGTGCCGCTGCCCTATGCGGCGAACCTGGAAAAACTCGCCCTGCCGCAGCCCGAATGGGTGGTGGACGCGGTGAAGAAGATCGTCTGAGCGGGAGAGGCGATGATGGCGACGAATATCCTGATGCCGGCGCTCAGCCCGACCATGACCGAGGGCACGCTGGCGCGCTGGCTGAAGAAGGAAGGCGATACGATCAGGGCGGGCGACGTGATCGCCGAGATCGAGACCGACAAGGCGACCATGGAGGTCGAGGCGGTCGACGAGGGGGTACTGGGCAAGATCCTGGTCGGCGATGGCACCGAGGGGGTGAAGGTCAACGATCCCATCGCGATCCTGGTCGAGGCGGGCGAGGACGTTCCCTCCGCTCCGGCCCCCGCCCGGGCGCAGCCTGCTGGCGCGCCGGCCCCCACGCCGCAGGCCGAGGCGCCGCCGCGTTCGGCTGAACCCCAGTCCTCCGCGCCGGTCGCTGCACCCGCGCCGGCGGCGGCACCGCCGCCATCGGCTACGCCGCGGCCGGCCGCCGGCGGCAACGGGCATGACGCCGGTGGGGAGCGGATCTTCGCCTCGCCGCTTGCCCGCCGGATGGCGCAGCAGGCCGGAATCGACCTGCGAAGCCTGAAGGGCAGCGGCCCCGGCGGACGCATCGTGCGCGTGGACATCGAGGCGGCGCAGGGCAGCGCGCAGCCCCAAGCCCCCGCCGCCGACGCTCCGGCATCCGCGCCTGCCCAGGCGCCTGCCGCCGCGCCGGCCGCGGCCGCGCCGATTGCCCGGGCCACGGCACCCATCATCGCGGCGCCGCACAGGCTGGTGCCGCACAGCTCCGTCCGGAAGGTCATCGCCCGCCGCCTGACCGAGGCGAAGTCGACGGTGCCGCATTTCTACGTGTCGATGGACATCGAGATCGACGCGCTGGTCGAGATCATGAACAAGCTGAACGCCCGCTCGCCGGCACAGGATTCGCCCGAGTGGTATTTCATTACGATCAACGACCTGGTCATCAAGGCGGTGGCGCTGACCCAGCGCAAGCATCCGCAGGTGAATGCCGCCTGGACCGATGATGGCATGGCGCTGTTCGAGGACGTGGACATCAGCGTCGCCGTCGCCATTCCCGACGGGCTGATCACACCGATCGTGCGCAGGGCGGACCAGAAGGGCCTGCTGACGATCAGCCGGGAGATGAAGGACCTGGCGGGACGGGCGCGCGCCGGCAAGCTGAAGCCCGAGGAGTATCAGGGCGGCGGCTTCTCAATCTCCAACATGGGGATGTTCGGTGTGCGGGAGTTCTCAGCCATCATCAACCCGCCCCAGGCGGCGATCCTGGCGGTGGGCACCGGCGCCAAGCGGCCGGTGGTGAAGAACGACGAGCTGACGATCGCCACCGTCATGACCTGCACGCTGAGCGTGGATCACCGCGTGGTCGATGGCGCCCTGGGCGCGACCTGGCTGCGTACGTTTAAACAGATCCTGGAGGATCCGCTGAGCCTGATGCTGTGAGGGTGCGGATCGGCCGGGTAATGACGGGCACCGGGGAGCCCGCGGCATGACATCCGTGACCATCCGCGCAGCGCGGCGGGAGGATGTCCCGGACCTCATGCGCCTGATCCGGGGCCTCGCGGAATACGAGAAGCTGCGGCACAAGGCGGTCGCGACCGAGGACGACTATCGCACCGCGTTCTTCGGTCCGTCTCCGTCGGCGCATGCGCTGCTGGCCGAGGCGGGCGATGGCGCGCTGATCGGCATCGCCGTCTATTATTATACATTCAACACTTTCGCCGGACGGCGGTCGATCTTCCTGGAGGATCTGTTCGTCGAACTGGCGCATCGCGGCGCCGGGGTCGGGCTTGCGCTGCTACGTCACCTCGCCCGCCAGGCGGTGGCGGAGAACTGCGTCCGGATCGACTGGTGGGTCCTGAACTGGAACGAACCCTCGATCGCCTTCTACGAACGGATCGGTGCGACACGGATGACGGACTGGCAGGTGCGGCAACTCGAAGGGCAGGCGCTGATGGCGCTCGCCGAAGGAGCGCGGAATGGCTGAACAGAGTTTCGATCTGGTCGTCCTTGGCACCGGCCCGGGCGGCTATGTCGCCGCCATCCGCTCCGCGCAATTGGGCATGAAGACCGCCGTCGTGGAACGCGAGCACCTGGGCGGTATCTGCCTGAACTGGGGCTGCATCCCGACCAAGGCGCTGCTGCGCACGTCCGAGATCAGCCATCTGCTGCATCATCTGCCGGATTACGGGTTCGAAGCCGTGCAGCCGCGGTTCGATCTGGACAAGGTGGTGCAGCGGTCGCGCGCGGTGGCAAGGCAACTGTCCGGCGGCGTCGCGCATCTGCTGCGCAAGAACAAGGTCACGGTGTTCGACGGGACGGGCAGGCTGGCCGGCAAGCAGACACTGGCGGTGGAGAAGGACGGCAAGCCCGTCGCCACGCTGAAATCATCGCATATCGTGCTCGCCACCGGCGCGCGCGCAAGGCAACTGCCCGGGCTGGAGGCCGACGGAAAGCTGATCTGGACCTACAAGGAAGCGATGGTCCCCACCAGCTTCCCGAAATCGCTGCTGGTGATCGGCTCGGGTGCGATCGGGATCGAATTCGCGAGCTTCTACCTCAACATGGGCGCCGACGTCACGGTGGTGGAAGCGGTCGACCGCATCCTGCCCGTGGAGGACGAGGAGATCTCGGCGCTTGCACGCAAGGCATTTGAGAAACAGGGCATGAAGATCGTCACCGGCGCCATGGTAAGGGGGGCGCGCAAGGGGGCGGACTCGGTCACCGTGACGCTGGAGGCAGGCGGCAAGTCGCAGGAGATCACCGCCGATCGCGTGATTTCCGCCGTGGGCATCGTCGGCAACGTCGAGAATATCGGCCTGGAAGGCACCGGCGTGCAGGTTGAGCGCACCCATGTGGTGATCGACGAATGGTGCCGCACCGGTGAACCGGGCGTCTATGCGATCGGCGACCTGACCGGCCCGCCCTGGCTCGCGCACAAGGCGAGCCATGAGGGCGTGATCTGCGTCGAGAAGATCGCCGGCGTGAATGATGTGCATCCGCTGGATATCAGCAACATTCCCGGCTGCACCTATTGCCGGCCGCAGATCGCCTCGGTCGGCATGACCGAGGCGCGGGCGAAGGCTGCAGGCCACGAAGTGCGGGTGGGCCGCTTCCCCTTCATCGGCAACGGCAAGGCGATCGCTATGGGCGAGCCGGACGGTCTGGTGAAGACCGTCTTCGATGCCAGGACCGGGGAATTGCTGGGTGCGCACATGGTCGGCGCCGAAGTAACGGAGATGATCCAGGGCTACACCATCGCCCGCACGCTGGAGACAACGGAAGCCGAATTGATCCACACCGTCTTTCCGCACCCGACCGTGTCGGAAACGATGCACGAGGCCGTGCTCGATGCCTATAAGCGGGCCATCCACTTCTGAGTGCTCCATGACGGAAATCCTGCGCGAGGACGCCGATGGGATCGCCAGGGCCGCGTCGCTGCTGCGGGCCGGCCGCCTGGTGGCCTTCGTGACTGAAACGGTATACGGGCTCGGCGCCGACGCGACGAATGCCGGCGCGGTCGCCGCCATCTACGCGGCCAAGGGCCGGCCGTCGACCAACCCGCTGATCTGTCACTACCCCGATGCCGAAAGCGCGTTCGCCCAGGTCCGGGCAGATGCGCGGGCCGCGCGGCTGGCGCATGCGTTCTGGCCGGGACCGCTGACGCTGATCCTGCCGCGCCGGGCGGACTGTCCGGTGGTGGACGCGGTGACCGCGGGGCTGGACACGCTGGGGGTGCGCGTGCCGTCCGATCCGGCCGCGCTCGCTCTGCTGCGCGCCGTCAACCGCCCCGTCGCCGCCCCGTCCGCCAATCCCTCAGGCCAGGTCAGCCCGACCTCGGCGCAGCATGTGCTGAGCCGGTTCGGCAATGAGGTCGCGGCCGTGCTGGGGGAACGAACCTCGGACGTCGGCGTGGAATCGACCGTGCTGGACCTGACCGCCGATCCGCCTCGTCTGCTGCGGCCCGGCGGCATCCCGCGCGAGGCGATTGAGCGGGAGATCGGGCCGGTGGCCTACCACCCCGCCGTCGAACAGGCGGCATCGGCCGGGAGGATGCGGTCGCCCGGCCTGCTGGCCTCGCATTACGCGCCCGACCTGCCGGTGCGGCTATGCGCGGACGCGGTCGCGTCCGATGAGGCGCTGCTGGCGTTCGGCCAGCCGCTGCCCGGGGCGGGCGCCGCCTTCAATCTCAGCCCGTCGGCGAACCTGGAGGAAGCGGCTTCGCGCCTCTACGAGGGTTTGCGCCGCCTGGATGCGGACGGCCGCCGCCTGGGCCTCTGCCGCATCGCGGTGATGCCGATCCCCGGGCATGGGCTGGGCCTTGCCATTCGTGACCGGCTCGGACGCGCCGCGGCGCCACGGGATGGGGGGAAGCGCTTGACGCAGGCGGCGACCCCATCCACTTCTGCATCATAATGTCTACCCGTATCGTCATTGATCATCGCCTTGCCCCGTCCGCTCGGCATCCCGAGAAAGCACACCGCCCGGACAATCCGATCCAGCGCAAGCCCGCCTGGATCCGGGTGAAGGCGCCGACGCACCCGGTCTATCACGAGACTCGTGCCCTGATGCGCGAGAACCGGCTGGTGACCGTGTGCGAGGAAGCGGCCTGTCCGAACATCGGCGAATGCTGGTCGCAGCGCCACGCCACCATGATGATCATGGGCGAGATCTGCACGCGTGCCTGCAGTTTCTGCAACGTGCGCACCGGCCTGCCTCAGGCGCTTGACGCCAGCGAACCGGCCCGCGTCGCCGAAGCGGTGGCGCGGCTCGGCCTTCGGCACGTGGTGATCACGTCGGTCGACCGCGACGACCTGCTCGACGGGGGCGCCGGACATTTCGCTTCTGTCATTCGCGCGATCCGGGCGGCGGCGGATGGCACGACGGTTGAGGTCCTGACCCCCGACTTCCTGCGTAAGCCCGGCGCGATCGAGATCGTGGCGGCGGCCAAGCCTGACGTCTTCAACCATAACCTGGAGACGGTGCCGCGGCTGTACCCCACGATCCGGCCGGGTGCGCGGTATTATCAGTCGCTGCGCCTGCTGGACCGGGTGAAGCAGATCGATCCGTCGATCTTCACGAAATCGGGGCTGATGGTGGGATTGGGCGAGTCGCGGACCGAGATCATGCAGGTGATGGATGACCTGCGAATTGCCGACGTGGATTTCCTGACGATTGGGCAATACCTGCAGCCCACGGTGAAGCACGCCGCGGTCGACCGGTTCGTCACCCCGGATGAATTTGCCGACTACGCGGCGCTGGCGCGGTCCAAAGGGTTCCTTCTGGTGTCCGCCACTCCGCTGACCCGCAGTTCCTATCATGCGGATGAGGATTTCGCGGCCTTGCGGGCGGCGCGCGAGGCGAAGCAGGCGTTACCGGCTGCCTGATGCCCACCCATGCCGAACGCCAGATCGTTCCGTACCGGCCTGACCAGCTTTTCGAGCTGGTGGCTGATGTCGGCAAGTATCCGCAATTCCTGCCGTGGTGCGTCGGCGCGCGCGTGCGCACCCGGACCGAGCAGGAGATCCTAGCCGACCTGACCATCGGCTTCGGCCCGTTCCGGGAAAGCTTCACCAGCCGGGTGTCGCTCGATCGCCCGCGGGAGGTGAGGGTGCGCTATGAAAAGGGTCCCTTCCGCTATTTGAACAATCAATGGACCTTCGAGCCGCATCAGAACGGCACCGAGGTCGACTTCTTCGTGGATTTTGAATTCCGCAGCCGGATCCTGCAGGCCGCGATCGGGCTCGTGTTCAACGAAGCGGTGAAGCGCATGGTCGGGGCGTTCCGCAAGCGCGCGCACGAGGTCTACGGCCCACCGGCGGCGCAGGACGCCTCCGACTGACCGGACATGACGCGCTGTCCGCGCCCGATCCTCGGCCCGCCGCGGATCCCGGGTCCGCCATCGGGCGTCGCTGGGGCAGCGACGATTTCCTTCCTCCAGGGCTGACAGGCGGCGCATCCCCTGCTTTCCTGCGCGGGCCCGTCACAGGAAGCCAGTCATGGTCTACGCCCCCGTCCGTCCCGACCCGTCCCTGCCGCCCGTCCGGGTGAATCTCTATTCCGATACCCAGACCAAACCCTCGGCAGCGATGCTGGAAGCGATGCTGCGCGCCGAGGTGGGCGACGAACAGCACGGTGACGACCCGACGATCCATGCACTGTGTGACCGCATGTCGGACCTGATGGGCAAGGAGGCGGCGATGTTCCTGCCCTCCGGCACCATGTGCAATCAGATTGCCATCGTCACCCATTGCCGTCCGGGCGACGAGATCCTGGCCCATGAAAGCGCCCATATCATCGCGAATGAGGGCGGGGGGCCGGGCGCCCTGGCGGGGGCCGTCGTGCTGGGCCTGCGTGGCGAACGGGGGCAGTTCGATGTGCCTACCCTGCAGGCGGCATTTCGCGAGAAGCGTCGCAACAGCCCGCCGCAGACCTTGCTGGAAGTTGAGCAGACGGCCAATGCCGGCGGCGGATCGGTTTGGCCGCTCGACAGGCTGAATGCGGTGCTCGATGCTGCCCATGCTTTCGGCATGGCGACCCATATGGACGGCGCGCGCCTGATGAACGCGGTTGTGACTTCCGGCGTGCCGGCGCGCGAGATGGTGGCAGGCTGCGATTCCGTCTGGCTGGACTTCACCAAGGGGCTTGGCGCGCCGCTGGGCGCCGTGCTGTGCGGATCGGAAGCATTCATCGATCAGGCCTGGCGGTGGAAGCAGCGCCTGGGCGGATCCCTGCGCCAGGCCGGCATCTGTGCCGCCGCGTGCCTCTATGCGCTGGACCATAACATCGATCGCCTCCAGGAAGACCACGACAACGCGAAGGTCCTGGCGCGTGGGCTCTCGCAGTTGCCTGGCCTGGTGGTGGAGGAGCCGGAGACCAACCTCGTGTTCTTCGATACGAAGGACGCTGGACTGACGGCGGACGAACTCGCCGCCCGGGTTCGCCGCGAGGGTGTCATGGTATCGACCGTTGGCCGGCACCGTGTGCGGGCGTGCACGCATCTGGATGTGGACCGTGCCGGTGTCGAGATGGCGATCGACGTCATCCGGAGTGCCATACGGGGGTAAGCCCGATCTTCACCGGATATTAGCACACGAGTCGGAGAATGCGCCGGTCGAGACCTGGCCGGAGGCTTATATGCGCACCATCCTTGCCGTGCTGTTCACCTATTTCGGGGTGTTTCCCGCATTGGCGCAGGCTCCGACTCCCGCGCGGTCTCCGGCGTCCGCGCAGGCTCCGGCTATCGCGCAGTCCCCGACGCAGTCTCCGTCCGCGGCGTCGGCGTCCACCTCGGAGAAGTCCCCGGTTACGGTCCAATCTCCGGCTCCAGCCAACACTCCGGTCGGGGTCCAGTTCCCGGTTCGGCCCAACGCTGCGGCCGCGGTGCAAGCGCCTGCTCAGGCCAACGCACCGGCACCGGCTGAACCGGCCCGGGTAACGAAGCCGCGCCTGACAATGCAGCAGCGCTTCGCCCGGGCGAACACCACAGGGGACGGTCGGTTGACGCTGGAGCAGGCGAAGGCGGGCTATCCCACGATTGCTCGCCGGTTTCGGGAAATCGACCTCGAGGGCAGGGGGTATGTCACGATCGAGGATATTCGTGCCTGGTACAAGGTTCGACGCGAGATGCGGGAGCAGGCGAAGACGGCGGTCGACGAAGCTTTGCGCCCTCGAGCCGCGTACCAGCGCATGTTGAGCGAACCGTCGCGCGCCGTTGCCCAACCAGTCGGCACGGTTCCGCATGCTCCGGCGGTACAGGTCTCGCCGGCGGCCGAACCATCCGCGTCATCGCTGGGCGAGTCGGCCGAACGGGCGGATCATGCCGCGCCGGAGCCGTCCTCATCGCCCTGAACGCGACTGCGAAGCAGCCTGTGTCGCCCTAGAGCACCGGCGGGGCAGACGCTGGCCTGTCGTTGATCGCTTGACATTCGCTTCTTCAGCGTGCCGCCCGCGCGATGAGGCCGAGCGCTCGAAAAGACGAAGGCCCGGGCTGCGGACCCGGGCCTTTACGGCTTCGGCCACACCAGGCGATGGTGCGGCCGGATCAGGACGGCGATCGATCAGACGGTCTTGGCGAACTTCTCGACCGCGAGGGTTACCCGCGCGGTGATCGGGGCCATTGCCTGTTCGGTCAGCTTGAACGACGCGTCGGTCAGACGACCGGTTTCAGCGAGCGTCTTCTCCATCGTGGACCGGGCCAGGCCGGCCTGGAGGTCAAACGCGTCCTTCAGGGACTTGGCCGTTGTCATGGCCTTGAACGCGCTCATGGTCTCGTCAAGGTTGGCCTGCGCGGTGGCGGCCATCTGCTTCGACAGGTCCTGCATACCGGCGGCCCAGACCTGCCCCGACTTCAGGAATGCCTCGAAATTGCCCTGGCTGAACGCAACCAGTTCTTCAGCGGTCTTCATTGCTTTCTCCATACCTTGTTTCGTGCTAGCCTGCGTCACACCCGGTTCCGGGGTGATCGTCTCGCTTTCCGTCTTCGCCGCGATCGCCGCGGCCTCAATCATCTTGGGGGTTGCCGCCAGGGCGGCGGCGGGGGGGGCCACCAGGGCGGCGGGGACGGGCGTTTCGGTCGTGGCTGCGCTATCCGTCAGCTTCGGCTTGACGCTCATGGTTTTTCTCCCGTTACGGCGGATGGGCGGGTGGCGATCGTCATTCGCCCACCGGAAACTGAAATGCGGTCCAACAGCTTTGCTGCGCCGCAACACGCCTGGATATAAAAGCCTGCCACCACCGGTTCAAGAGAAATTTGTGCGCTGCACAAAGAGACGTCGGGCCGTGTTCTCACAACCGCGTGAGGGGGCAATCTGGGTGAGCGCGTTCCTGTAAGCCGTTAACATTTTTCAATTTTTACGTCATTTTCTCCTGGACATGACCCGGCTTAACAACATAAAGTTCGTGCTGTAAGCTTCAGGGGGTTACGAATGGCACTGCCAGGGCAGCGCCGGCGCAAGATTTGCACGTGCTGGCTCGCAACCATATCCGCCGCTCTGGCAACTATTTTGATTCTGGCGCCAGCGCGCGCTCAGATCGGGTCCGCGCGCTACAGCTCAATCGTCATCAACGCCGCAACGGGTGAGGTGCTGGAATCCGCGAATCCGGACGCCACGCGTTACCCTGCCAGCCTGACCAAGGTGATGACACTCTACATGGTGTTCGAGGCATTGCGCGACCGTCGGATCAGCCTCGAGCAATACGTTCCCGTGTCCGCCTACGCCGCGTCGATGCAACCGACCAAGCTGGGCCTCGTCCCCGGCACGCGGATCACCGTTGAACAGGCGATCCTTGGCCTTGTGACTAAATCGGCGAACGACGCCGCCTGCGCCCTGGGTGAGATGCTGGGTGGCACCGAGGACCGGTTCGCCAGGATGATGACGCTGCGCGCCCGCGCCTTGGGCATGAGCCGGACCACATTTCAGAACGCCTCCGGCCTGCCGGATGCCGAACAATGGACCACTGCGCGCGACATGGCCATCCTGGCGCGGCGACTGATCACCGACTTCCCTACCTACTACGGCTATTTCTCCACCGCGTCGTTCATCTGGCAGGGGCGGGTGATCCCGAACCACGACCGCATGCTGCAGACCTATGCCGGCGCCGACGGCCTGAAGACGGGCTACACCCATGCCTCGGGCTACAACCTGATCACCAGCGCCAGCCGCGGCGGCGTGCGCCTGATCGGCGTGGTCATGGGCGCCGCTTCGTCCGGGGAGCGCAGTCTGCATATGACGTCCCTGCTCAACCAGGGTTTCGACAGCCTTGATGTGCACACCGACCGTCGCACGACGCAGGTTGCCAGTCGCATCAGCCTGATCTCCTCTGCCCACGCCGCGCCGCGGATCGAGCCGCCCCGGCCAGTCGCCGCGCCGCGCGCCCGGCCCGTGCCGGCAACCTGGGCGATCCAGGTCGGTAGCTTCTCCACCGAAAAGGCAGCCCGACGCGCAGCATCCGCCGGACGGCGCGTGGCCGATGGCGGGGAGGTCAGCGTTGAATCCGCGATGGTGAAGCGGCGCACGACCTGGCGGGCACAGGTGATTGGTCTCACCTCCAGCGACGCTCAGGCTGCGTGCGCCGCCCTGGCGAAGCGCAAGTCGCCGTGCATCGTCATCAAGCCCGACGCAAAGCAGGTCGCCAGCCGCTGATTAGTCCGCGGCGAGGAACTGAGCGGCCCGTCATCGGCCTGCAGTAGGGAATTGAGCGGCAGGTCATCGGCCCCCGGCGGAGACAGGCACGAAGCGGCTGAACGGCGGCGCCGCGGCCCGCTGTCAGCGCCCGGGACGAGTGAATTCCCGCACCCCACCGGCAGCTCCGACCAGCGCCTTCGTCGCCATGCCGATGAACAGGCCGGTTTCGACCACGCCGACAATGCCGGACAACGCATCCTCCAGCCGGACCGGATCGGCAATGGCATCAAATCGGCAGTCCAGGATCAGGTTGCCGCCATCCGTCACGAACGGTGCCGCGTCCGGACCGCGGCGCAGCGCCGGCAGACAGCCAAGACGAGCAAGTCTGGCAGCGGTGCTCCGCCATCCAAATGATACGATCTCGACCGGAACGGGAACCGTCCCGCCCAGGCAATCCACCAGCTTGGTTTCATCTGCGATGATCACCAGGCAGGTCGAGGCGGCAGCGACGATCTTCTCCCGCAGCAGTGCCCCGCCCAGACCCTTGACCAGATGCAGCGATGTCCGCTCGATCTGGTCCGCGCCGTCAATGGTGATGTCAATGATCCGGTCGTGCGGCGGTTCATCCAGCACGGTCAGGCCACCGACCCGCGCTTGACGCGCCGAACGTTCCGAGGTTGGGACGCAGGTGATGGAAAGCCCGGCGCGCACCCGCCGGATCAGCGCGTCAATCGCGAATTCGGCCGTCGAGCCGGTCCCGAGGCCCACCAGCTGCCCATCCCGCACCAGTCCGGCCGCGGCCTCGGCTGCCAGGCGCTTCTGGTCCGCCGTCGTACTCATGCGCGCACCGCGCGGAAAACCCGCATCCAATTGCCGCCCGCCACCTTCCCGATCTCCTCTTTTGACATGCCACCCGCACGCAGCGCGGCGATGATCTCCGGGTGGCGGGAGAAATCCGGCAGTTCGGTGCGGGCAACACCGGCCGGCAGGTCGGTGCCGATGCCCACATGGTCGATCCCCACCGCATCGATCGCGCGGAACAGGTGCCGGATCATCCCCGGCAGCTTTTCCCGCGCCAGAACCGCGATCCAGGCGCCGATCACGCCGCCCGAGTCCGCGACCATCCTGGCATAGTCCAGACTGATGTATCGCGGATGGTCGCCATCGGGGTGGCCGGGTTCCTTCAGGTTGGCATGGGTGCAGAGGAAGGGCTTCGTTGCGACCCGGGCGATGCCCTTTACCGTGTCCTCGGAGCAATGCGCGACGTCGACGATCACGCCGATCCGGTTCATGCGGCGCACGGCCTCGGCCCCGAACGGGGTCAGCCCGCCATGCACCGGCGGCGCGGTCTGGATGTCGCCGGTCTCGTTCACCAGGTAATGGGTCAGCTGGATGCTGCGGACGCCGCGCGCCTCCATCCGGTCCAGACGGTCGAGGTCACCTTCCAGGAAATCGCAGCCTTCGACGGCTAGCACCAGCGCCGGATCGTCGGTGCGGATCTCGTCCGGCTCCCGCGCGATCCGCATTTCCGCCGATTCAAAGCTGGTCAGGTAGCCGTCGACCGCATCCAGGCATTCGCCCGGTTCGGCGTCGCGCACCTTCTCCAGCCGTTTCGTTTCAGGATTGCGGCGGATCACCGGAATATCGGCGATCGCGGACACCACCGCGGCGGCGACTCCGGCGGGCCGCATGGTCGCAAGGACCGCGCGGTCGACATCCCCGGTGCGCCGCGGCCGGCCCGCATGGGTGTGCATGTCGATGATCATGGCGGCTTCCTAGAGCAGAATGGGCGGCACGCCTATTGTTTAGAATACTCGCACAGCCCCCCTGCCGCCCTTGCGCTGGCGGGAGCGGTTGCGCATCTTGGCCTGGGATCGAGCACGGATGCAGGGCGGACGGAGCAGGCGCATGGACGGCGGAACCGAGGCGAGACAAATCACGATCCATGCGCCGGAGGATTTCGCCGGAATGCGCGCCGCCGGGCGCCTGGCGGCCGAAACTCTGGACATGATCCATGAGCATGTCCGCCCGGGTGTCTCCACCGGAACGCTGGACCGCATCTGCCACGACTTCATCGTCAAGCATGGCGCGGTGCCGGCGCCGCTGAACTATCGCGGCTATCCGAAATCCATTTGCACCTCGATCAATCACGTCGTCTGCCACGGCATTCCGGGCGAGCGGAAACTGGAAGGCGGCGATGTGTTGAACATCGACGTCACGGTGATCTTGAACGGCTGGCACGGCGATTCCTCGCGCATGTATGCCGCCGGTATGCCCAGTACGCGGGCGCGCAACCTGATCGACATCACCTATGAATCCCTGCTGCGCGGCGTGGCGGTTGTCCGCCCGGGGGCAACGCTGGGGGATGTCGGGCACGCGATCCAGACTTTTGTCGAAGGCCACCGGTTCAGCGTCGTGCGGGATTTCTGCGGCCACGGGATCGGCCGGCGCTTTCATGAACCGCCAAACGTGCTGCATTTTGGCCGCCCGGGTGAAGGCCCGACGCTGCGCCCCGGCATGTTCTTCACCATCGAACCCATGGTGAATGCCGGCCGACCGGAAGTGAAGGTGCTGGACGATGGCTGGACCGCCGTGACGCGCGACCGCAGCCTGTCGGCGCAGTTCGAGCACATGGTCGGCGTCACCGAGGACGGCTGCGAGATCTTTACCCTTTCCCCCGCCGGCCTGGACAAGC
Organism: Acetobacteraceae bacterium; assembly: GCA_050181195.1. Taxonomy (GTDB): domain Bacteria; phylum Pseudomonadota; class Alphaproteobacteria; order Acetobacterales; family Acetobacteraceae; genus Rhodopila. The sequence continues at coordinate 30,162 of JBFXDK010000051.1, forward strand.
CGCCCTTCGGCGTTAGCTGATCGGAAAGCAAGCCGCCCTATGCTGCCACCGTCATGGCGACGCACAGGGCATCGACCCGCGAGACAAAGCGCACCGGCGTCGATGACGCGCCGGCGCAGCTTGACCTGCTGACCGGCCCGCAATCCGGCGTCCCGGGCGCCGACGGCCATCGCGCGCGCATGCGCGAACGCCTGCTGTCGGCCGGCCCGCAGGCGCTGGCCGACCACGAAATGCTGGAGATGATCCTGTTCCTGGCGCTGCCGCGGCGGGACACCAAGCCGATAGCCCGTGCGCTGCTGGGGCGATTCGGCTCCTTCGGCCGAGCGATCGCAGCACCGCTGCCCGAACTCTTGCGGGTCCAGGGTCTGGGCGAGGCCGGTGCCGCCGCGCTGAAGGTGGTGCAGGCGGCGTCGCTGCGGCTGGTTCGCGCCCAGCTGGCCAATGACCAGCCGCTGTTGAGCAGCTGGGATCAGCTGATGACCTATCTGACCGCGGCGCTGGCGCATGAAACGGTCGAGCAGGTGCGCGTCTTGTTTCTCGACAATCGCAATCGCCTGCTGGCCGACGAGATACTGGGGCATGGAACGATCAACCACGCGCCCGTCTATCCCCGCGAGGTGGTGAAGCGCGCCCTGGAACGCAACGCCGCCGCCCTGATCCTGGTGCACAACCACCCAAGCGGCGATCCCACGCCCTCACGCGGGGATATCGCCATGACGCGGGAGGTGAAGCGCGCGGCCGAGGCGCTGGGTCTGGTACTGCACGACCATATCGTGATCGGCGGCGAGCGCTGGGTGAGTTTCCGGGCGCAGGACCTGCTGTGACGGCCTGCGCGCGCAGGCGCTATTCTACCCGCGCGCCGGACAGCTTCACCAACGGCCCCCAGCGCTCATACTCGGCCTTCACGAAGGCGGCGGTCTGCTCCGGCGTGGTTTCCGTCATCGGTTCGGCGCCGATCTCCGCCAGCCGCCCCGATACGGTCTTGTCCGCCAGTGCCGCGTTCACGGCCTTGCTGAGCGTCTGCACCACCTCCTGCGGTGTGCCGGCCGGGCCGAACAGCACCGTCCAGCTGAACGCGTTCATCTTTGGATAGCCGGCCTCGGCCACCGTCGGCAGATCGGGGAACGACCGCGCGCGCCGGTTCATCGTGGTGGCGATGATACGGATCTGCCCCGTCTTCGCCCCGCCCGACAGCACCGCCAGCGCGTTCCAGTCCATGTCCAGCACGCCCGCCATCAGGTCCGCCATCTCTGGCCCCGCGCCGGCATAGGGCACGTGCACCGTGTCGATCCCGGCCCACAGGTTGAACAGCGCGCCCATGATGTGGTTCAGCGAGCCGACGCCCGAGGACCCGTAGTTCAGCTTCCCCGGATTCTGCTTCGTCAGCGCCACAAGTTCGGCCACCGTATGCACTGGCTTAGACGTGTGTACCGCCAGCGCCATCGGTGCCACCGTGATGTGAGCGATCGGCGTGAAGCTGTTCACCGGGTGATAGGCGAGCTTCGGGTAGATCCAGGGATTGGTGGAGTGCGTGGAGCTGGTGGCGAGCAGCAGCGTGTAGCCGTCCGGCGGCGCCTTCGACGCCAGCTCCGACCCCAGGCTGCCGCCCGCGCCGCCCCGGTTTTCGATGATCAGCGGCTGACCGACCGTCTGCGCGATGTGATTCGAGACCACGCGGGCGGTGATGTCGGTCTGCCCGCCCGGCGCGAACGGCACGATCAGCTTGATCGGCTTGCTGGGATATTTGTCCTGCGCCGCCGCCGCGCCGGCCATGACGGCGCATGCCGCGAGCGCCGCGGCCAGGAAGCGCGTTCCCTGAAGTCGCATCGGTCGTTCCCCCGGATTGTTCTTCACCTGTACAAGGGCACGCGCCCGGACGGCGCGCAACCCCTGCCGCCCCCCTTCGCGCCGCTATCCGTTCACCTGCCGCATCAGCTCGGCCAAGGCATCAATTGCCGGGATCACCCCCGCGGCGCCTTCCGATTCCAGCGGGAACACCACGCGCTCCACCCCCATGTCCTGGTAGCGGCGGATCACGTCGGCGTCCTTGCGACTGTGCCAGACCGTGATCACAATGGACGCCGGATCGCGCCCAGCCTCGGCCGCCATGCGCCGGAATTCCGGAATCAGCTCCCCGATTTGACGATAGGCGCCGCGCCGTGCCGCCTGCGGCAGCCAGCCATCGCCATAGCGGATCGCGCGCCTGGCCGAGTAGGGGAACGCGCCGCCGACGTAGATCGGCGGATGCGGTTTCCGCACCGGCTTGGGCCAGGCGCTCATGGGGCCGAAATCCACGATCTCCCCATGATATTCCGCCACCTCCCTGGTCCAGATCGCCTTCATCGCTTCCACGGTTTCCCGCGCCCGCTTGTGGCGCGTGGCGAACACCGTGCCGTGGTTTTCCATCTCATCTTGGTTCCAGCCATTGCCGACGCCGAACAGGAACCGCCCGTTGGACACATGGTCCAGCGACGCCGCCAGCTTCGCGGTCTGGATCGGGTCCCGCTGCGCGATCAGCGCCACCCCGGTGCCCAGCTTCAACCGCTTCGTCACCGCCGCCGCCACCGACAGCGCCACGAACGGGTCCATTGCATCATAGTATTTCTTCGGCAGGTCGCCGCCCGCGGGAAACGGCGTCTTGCGCGTCAGCGGAATGTGCGAGTGCTCGGGCGCCCAGACCGAGTCAAACCCGCGTTCTTCCAGTGCCACGGCCAGCTCCGCCGCACCCATCGCATAGTCCGTGAAGAACATCGACACGCCGAATGCCAGCATCGTTTCCTCTCCCGCCCGTTCGTCTTGCCCGCATCATGCAACGGCGCGCCCCGGGCCTCCATCCCCCGGCCTGGCCCGCACCTGTTGCCGGGCTGAAGACGGCCCCGTAACTTCGGTCCCGGGGCGGCGATGGTTCCGCTGTTGCAGGGGGGATTCAGGGCATGACGACGACAGGCGGACCTCTTGCCGGCATAAGGGTGCTGGACCTGACGACCGTGCAGATGGGACCGTGGTGCACGCGCATCCTGGCCGATTTCGGCGCCGACGTGATCAAGATCGAGGCGCCGCCGGTGGGCGATTCCTCCCGCTATACCGGCGTGCCGCGGCATCGCGGCATGAGCGGGACGTTCCAACACAATGCCAAGGGCAAGCGCAGCATCATGATGGACCTGAAGCATCCCGACGCGCAGGCCGCCCTGTTGCGCCTGGTGCCGACGGCCGACGCCTTCGCGTCCAACATCCGCCCCAAGGCGCTGGAACGCCTGGGGCTGGATTATCAGTCCGTCCGCAAGGCCAACCCGGGGATCGTGTATCTGAGCATGGTGGGCTACGGCAGCGGCGGGCGTTATGCCGGGCGGCCGGCCTATGATGACCTGATCCAGGCGGCGTCCGCTATTCCGATGCTGCTGCAGCGGTCCACCGGGCAGCCGCGTTTCATCCCGATGGCGGCCATCGACCGCATCGTGGGGTCCGCCGCGGCGAACGCGCTGATGGCCGGGCTGCTGGCGCGCGCGCGCACCGGCGTGGGCCAGCAGATCGAGGTGCCGATGTTCGAGACGATGGTGCAGTTCGTGCTGAGCGAGCACCTGCAGGGCACCACCTTCGATCCGCCGACCAGCCCGATGGGGTACCCTCGGACGCTGTCGCCGCATCGCCGGCCCTATGCGACGAAGGACGGGTTCGTTGCTGTGCTGCCCTATAACGACGGGCAGTGGCGCCGCTTCTTCCAGGCGATCGGCAAGCTGGACGTGCTGGAGAACGACCCGCGCTTCGCCGATATCGGCGCGCGGACCGCGAACATCGATTCGCTGTATGAGATGATCGGGCAGGAGTTGCAGCACCGCACGACGGACGAATGGCTGGCGCTGCTGCAGGAGAACGACATTCCCTGCATCCGCCCGCACACGCTGGAGAGCCTGCTGGAGGACCCGCATCTGGCGGACCGGGGCTTCTTCGTGTTCCAGGATCACCCGTCCGAGGGCCGCATCCGCACGATGAGGGAGCCGAGCACGTGGTCGGAGACGGTGCCGCCCGAGGGGCAGTTCGCGCCGAGGCTGGGGCAGCACTCGCGGGAGGTGCTGCTGGAGTCGGGGTTCAGCGAGGCCGAGGTGGACGGGTTGATCGGCAGCGGGGCGGTAAGGGTGGAAGCCGCGGGGTAGGGGGCGCGTCGCCGTCCCGCCGGGCGGCATCCTGACGGCGGCGGGGGTGTGCTGCCGGGCAGGATCCCGGGGCGCGGGTCGCTGCGCCTGGGCGCGAAGGTGGCGCGGTGCGGACGCATGCCGGGGATGAACCAGGGTGGCCTTGTGTCTGGGTGGTCGCATCCCCATCCGATATCGGCCATACACCGCCCATCATTGTCGGGATCAGTCAGCATGCCGCCCAAGCCGAATTACAAGTTTCAACGGGCCGAACGGGACCGGGCCAAGAAGGCGTCGAAGGAGATGAAGCTGCAGGAGCGCAAGGAGCAGGCCGCACTGCGCAAGGCCGGCGAGGCGGTGGAGCCGCAGGCCGGCGAGACCACGGTGCAAGGCTCGGGGGAGTAGTTGTCATGGCGATGAAGAGCCGGGCTGCGACCAGCTTCGTGATGTTCGATGTGGTCTACGAGGACGGGTCGCGCAGTTCGAACCGCAGGGTACTGGCCAGCGCGCTGGGCGGTCTGGACGGCGACGAGCCGGCGCGGGGGATCATTGAGGCGCAGGACCGGGAGATTGCGGCGGCTTCGGGCCGTCCGAGGAGCGACGTGAAGTCCATCGTCCGTTCGCCGGTGAAGGTGGCCGCGGATGATGCGGGATCGGATCGCAAGGCGAAGGGTGGAAAGCGGTAGGGACATGTGATTGGGGGAGCCCGGCTGGCGGGGGCGGCGTGTTGTCCCCGTTGGTTGTGGCGGGAGACGTGGGATCGTCAAGTTGCGGGAACATCTTTCGGAGGGCTGGATCGGTACGACGCGTGTGCCGAGCACGCGGACGAAGACCGGGCCGCCCGAGGAGAAGTTTGCGGCGCGGTTGCGGCGAGGTTCTCGGGCGGTGCTGTTGAGGCACAGACCAGCGCGGCGGACGTGAGTGGATAGTGCTTACTGCGGATACGCCAGCTGATGATTCCGATCGACGCCGTCAAGCGGCCACGCCGTGGCAACTCTTAAATTTTTTTCCTGAACCACAGGGGCAGAGTTCGTTTCTCTTCGCCTTAAAGCGTATTTATAAAGTCTGAATTGGAGAAGACACGAATTCCGTGTATCTGGCATTGTGGGCATGTCCGGTGTCGAAGAAGCCGAATTGTTTGTTGCGATCTTCAATTTCACACTTCTGCTTTTCAGACCAATCTCGACAAGCCAGCCACACAAAGTCCTCCCCGGTATGTTCGGATAGCTTTGGTGGTTCAATCGCAATTCCGACAATCGTTTCTAGAGGCGGGAAACGATTTTTAGCCGCGCCGCAAGCTGTACGTAGTATCTGCTTTCGTTTGGCCCTATACTCCTCATCTGGCCCCCGCATTTCCATTGGTACCCATAATTGGAGGAACAGATACGCCGCTTCTCGTAATACGAAGTGAAAAACCTCATGTGCCGCATGAAGCGGTCCTGGGCAGGAAACTGCTGGATCGCATCCCGGATGTGCTCGGCATATGCCCGGCGCATAAACCGCGGCTCCTTTGCCATCTCGAGGATCGCGTTGGGCCGGGACAGGAGATCAGCATCTCCCAGCAGCCTGCCATTGAGCCAGTGATCACATGTCCGGTTTATGAGGTCGTCCCAATAGTATGAAATTTCGTTTGCGCGCTTAGTGGACTTATATTCGCTCAGTTGGACCAATTCGTCCCAGTGTCCTTCCGTTACAAGTAGCCCTGCGGATTTTTCTCCAGATGCGCCAATGAAATGGCGGCCTGTCCGAACATCTTTGTTGCGCCAGTAGTGGGCTAAAAGGTCCTCCTCCCCGCAGTACACTAGCAGGTCAAGCTTCGAAATTGCTTCCAATTTAGCATCAAGATAGTCAGACAAATCTTTCACAGTATCCAATTCGCCAAGAATGATAGGTAGGGAATGGCTATCCAAAATATGGACGGGATTATTTTTGTCTAACTGTATCATGAACGGGAACTGTGGCGGGGCGTGTGTGTCCAGGTCACTATAGGAAACTGCCAAGCTTCCAGAGATGTTTTCTCCAGAAAAATTTTTACAGGCATCTACCGCTCCATGAGCCACAATAATCTTATGAATAATCAATTCTCGACCATCCAACTCTACGGGAAGGAGTTTAGTCTTTTTTGCATCCAGGTAAATCGGTCTCTTGCTTCGAAGGTAACGTTCAGCCCCGTGAGCCGTGGAGATTTGCCGATCGACCGTGCCACGCCTCCAACGTTCCCATCGAACATGTGGATCTTCGGTCGGCGCGAAGCCTGCTAACTGCTTTTCATGATCAAAAAATATAAAGACGTGGTTCTCAAAAATGGCGACAACGTCGCAGAACTCGTGTCCATCATCTTTGAATGGATTCGCATAACTCCAAAGTCGTAGAAACGACTTCTGACACATATTGGCAAGTAGCTCTTCCGTTGGTGTGACCCCTAAGGCCAATTCGGGAAGCACGTGATCGATCCATAGGCTATACGCTGAACCCAATCAGTTTCTCACCTTAACGAACCAAGCGCAACGCGTTAGGTGAACCTCACTTCATCATTCCAACTCATCCCCCCACCTCCGGCACCGTCACCACCACCGGCTCATACCCCAGCGCCCGCACAAATCGCACCAGATCGGCCGACCGCAGCGTCGTGGACGCCGCATTGTGCAGCGGGTGATAGTTCACCCACTCCGCCTCCAGCATCTCGGCATCCAGTACCACCCGCACGCGCCGCGCGCGGTCGTTCATCAGCCCGAACGGCGTCACTGAACCCGGCGTCAGCGCCAGCACCTCCTGCAACACCTCGGCCCGGGCGAACGAAAACCGCGGCGCCCCCAGCATCTTCTCCAGCCGGCCCAGGTCGGCGCGCTTCTCGCCCGGCAGCACCACCAGCCAGATGCCGCCCTTGCGGTCCTTGATGAACAGGTTCTTGCAGTGCAGGCCCGGAATCTTGTCATGCCACGCCCGCCCTTCCTCCACCGTGAACAAGGGCGGGTGCGCGACGGTGCTGTGTTCAATGCCCAAACCATCCAGCAGGGCGAACAGGTCTTCTTGGGTGGCGGGCACGGCGATCCAGCGGTCTCTCGGTTGCGTGCCCCGGTGTGAGCGAACCCCGGTCCGGAATCAACCCACGCCCGCACCGCCGCCGCCCGCACCCTCGCCGCCCTCGTCCGCCGCCCGGGGCGCCGCGTCCCGCGAAGGTCAGCGCGCCTCCATCATCGCCCGCGCCTCGATCCGCAGCGCCAGGCGGGATGCGTCCAGCCGGTAGAACATGTGCCCGCCCGGATAGGCCACGAAGCGGATCCGGTCGCCGCCCGCCGGCAACGGCACCTGCCGCAGCATCAGCGCGGTGGCGAAATAGGGCGTCACCAGGTCATACAGCCCGTGCGCCACCAGCAGCCGCAGCCTGGGGTCCAGCGCCATCGCCGTGCGCAGACTGGTCAGCGACTCGGGTCCCGCCCGGCCGCCGCCCCAGTCCCACTGCCGCGCCGCGTCCCGGTTCAGCAGCTCATACACCCGGCCGCTCGGCTGCCAGTCCAGCGTGCCGGTATACAGGGCCAGCATGGCGCTGGTCACCGGCGCGATCAGCGCGTCAAGCACCGGGTCGGGGCGCGGGCGGCGCGCGGCCGAGGGGAACGGATCCAGCCCCGTCGTCACCGCGTCATAGACGCTGGCGACCCGCCCCTCGGGCGCCAGCGCGCGCAGGAAGGCGTCGCGGCTCA
>JBFXDK010000052.1:0-25604 GCA_050181195.1 Acetobacteraceae bacterium
TCGCGCAGTCCTATGCCTGGGCCGGGCGAGCACTGTTCGACCATGATCGCCCGGTAGAGGCAAGACCCTTCCTGCGCAAGGCGATCGAGCAGGGTGCTGGAAGTCCGCGCCTGCGGATCTATGAGGCACTGACCCGCATGCCCGGCTGGACGATTCCCGCGGCGCGGCGCGCCGTCCAGAGCGTCCGGCGTGCGTCGAGCCTGGGCGGATTGGTGCCGAAAGCGGGACGATAGCGCGGCGCTGCCGGCAGTAATGGCGCGACCATTACGGAAATTCAATTCGTTTCGTACGGTAATGACAATCGTGTAACATGTCAAGGTCGGCAAACATGGTGGAATCCACAATAAAGTACGCCACTGGATTTGTGATCAGCAGCCGCATTGTTCCGATCGACTTGCATTGATAACTTTGTCCCCGTGCCTCGTGCGCGGTCGCGCTCGTTGGCAATAAGGGAGGATAGCAGTGACGGAGGCTGACCGGCGGGCCAGTCCCGCTGACGTCCGGCATGCCACCAGGCGTGCCTTCGGATTGTTGCACATTGCCTTCTTCGTGTCGGGATTCTGCGCGCTCGTATATCAGGTTGCGTGGCAACGGATGCTGGGGCTGTTCAGCGGCTCGGACACCGTTTCCGCCACCATCGTGGTTGCGGCTTTTCTGTTTGGCCTCGGCGTCGGCAGCCTTGTGGCCGCGGGCTTCGCCGACCGGCTTTCCCGGACCGGGGCCGTACTGGCATTCGCGGCGTGCGAAGTCGCCGTTGCAGCCTGCGCCGCACTGAGCCCTTACATCTTCTATGACCTGATCGCCGTGCAACTGGTCGGCGTCGCGCAGTCCTGGCTTGCGATCATCAGCATCGTATTCGCGGCCCTGCTGCTGCCGACCCTGTTGATGGGGCTGTCGCTGCCGCTTCTCTCTCGCGCCGTGGTCCACGAGATCGAGGGCGCGGCGGCGCGCATCGGCTGGCTCTACGGCCTCAACACCCTGGGCGCCGGGTTCGGGGCGTTGGGCGCGGGAGTGATCGTGATCGGGACATTCGGCTATGCCGTAACGGTCTATTTCGGCGCGGTGCTCAACCTGGGGATCGGCGTTGCCGCCCTTTATGCGGCTGTCCTCATGCTCGGCCGCGGCCCTCATCCGCGAGATCGAGAACGCAACGCTGGCGCGTCCTCCACGTCCGCCCTGCGTCACGCGCCTGCCTCGACACGCCGGCTCTGGACGTGGTGCGCCCTGGTCTTTGCCTCCGGGTTCCTCATCATCTCGCTGGAGATCGTGTGGTTCCGGATCCTCGGCACGCTGGCCTCAACCAATTCCTATGCGTTCTCGCTGATACTCGGCGTGTTCCTGATAGCCGACGCGGCAGGCATCATCGTGGGCGCATGGGTGGTGCAAAGGGTCGTCGACCCGCTCCGTTTCTTTTTGAACCTGCAGGGATGGGTGGCAATCTATGCCATGGCGTCCCTGGCGGCACTCTGGGCAGTCCATGACCTGGAGCAGGTGTCCAGGCTGTTCGTCGTCGGCGGAAGTGCCTTCATCACCGGGGAGTTCAACCCGTCGGGATCATTTTCGCGGAATCTCGCCTGGCTGACGGTTCTCGCCGCAACGGTCGCACCGCCCGCGCTGCTTCTGGGCATGTCCTTTCCCATCGCGCAGAAGGCGGTACAGGAAGATCCCGACATCGTCGGTTTGCGTGTCGGCGTCGTGCAGGTTGCCAATATTCTTGGCAATACAATGGGCGCCATAGTCGCGGGTCTCGTGCTGCTGCATTTCATCGGTACAAGTGGAACGGTACGGGTGATCGGTCTGCTGGGCTTGCTCCTGTATTCACTTAGCATCTTCAGCGCGGGTCCGGTCCGTGTTGGTCCCGTTGCTACCGTCCTGGCTCTCGTCGCACTCATAGCGGGCTTTCCGGGCAACTCGGCGTTCTGGGCCCGGCTGCATGGCGTTTCACTGAACATGGCGGAGGAGCCGGTCGTCGCCGAGGACCGTACTGGCATCGTCGTCGTGTATCCGCGTGGCGATGAGCTGTGGATGTTCTCGGGCGGGCATGCGCAGAGCAGGCTGCCGTTCCTGACGACGCACGGTGTCCTGGGAAGCATCGGTGTCCTGTTGCACCCGGATCCCCGTTCGATCCTGATCATCGGCCATGGCCTGGGCAGCACACCCTATGCCGCCGCATTGGCGACACGCAGCCCTCACGCCCGTGTGCAGGTGATCGAAATCGTGGCGCCTGCCTATACGGCTGTTGAGGCACAGGCGGAGAGGCGGGACGCGAGTCCCGTCCTGCAGGAAATGCTTCAGGACGTACGGATCGTACGAGAGGTTGGTGACGGTCGTCACGAAATATTCGCGACGGAGCAACGGTATGACGTGATCGAAGCCGACGCGCTCCGATACAATACCTCGCAGAGCGGCCTGCTTTATTCGGTCGAGTTCTTCCGCCAGATGCGTGACCGGCTGACACCGGGCGGCGTTGCCGTCCAGTGGGCACCGACCGCCAGAAGCGAGGCAAGCTTCATGGCCGCCTTTCCCTATGTCCTGAGACTGGCTGGACGCACCGTGGGACGGCCCGGGCAGGAGATGGAGGACATCCCGATCCTGATCGGCAGCGCGGATCGCCCGGTTCCGTTCGACCCCGAGGTACTTGCCGGTCGCTTGCGGGACATCATGCCCCGGCTGGAGAAGGCCGGGTGGTCGGCCGAAGATGTCCGCGACGATATCCTGGGTCGAAGGCTGCAGGCTTGGGAACCCGCGGATCCGCGACCTTCGGATCTGAATACCGACCTGTTTCCCAAGGACGAGTACTATCGGAACAGCCGCAAGCTCGATCTGCTGGGCGGCGGAATGGCATCGAAATGAAATGTGGCGTGTCGAACCGGACCGCCGTCGGTGGCGGCAACATGTCCGCGTCGACCACAGGATATTCAGAGAACACGTCGCCGCGCGTCCCAAGAAATCGTGAGGTGCGGGAACACCGCTTCAACCCGGTGTGATTTGTCACCTATGATATATCAACAATCGCCATCCGGCGCACAATCCAACACTTTTCACGTTGCAGAGGGACCATGCCAGAGCAGGAGTTGAGCATCGTCGTCCGTAACACGGATTCGGACGTTGCCCGCCTGTGGCCGCAATGGAGGGAACTCTACAACCGGGTGGGGCGGAGCCCGTTCCAGAATCCGCGCTGGCATCGCCTGTGGTGGGAACATATTGGATCCGCAGGAAACTGGCGACCCTATACGGTAGCAGCCTACAGGGGAGATGACCTTGTTGCCGTGGTACCACTGGCGGTCAATTGGACGCGGGGCATACGCCAGTTGGAATGGGCGGGCATAAGCTTCTTCGACTATCCGGATCTCCTAGCCGAACACCATGTGGATGTGGAGTTTCTCTGGCATGCAATCACCTGCCTCGGGGGATTTGACGTTGCCCGACTGCGTGACGTTCGTGCTGATGGACAAAGTTTTCCGGCATTGAAATTACTCTCGCGTGAAGCCGCCCGCAGTAGTCCTGTGTATGCGATCGAGCTGGAGCATGGATCCGGCCAGGCCTGGTATGAGACTCTCTCTAAGCGTAGCCGAGCGAATCACGCGGCTTCATTGCGGCGCCTGGAGCGGATCGGCACCACGTCCTTGCGGCAGGTGACCGATGTGTCCGCCGTCCCCGGTGCAATCCGTCTGCTCGTCGAGCAGAAACGCGAATGGGCCGAGAAGCGTGGCCTGGAGAATGAACTGAGTGAACGAAGTCAGCGCTTTCTGGAATGCCTGGCGTTGCAGGCACTGTCGGACGGGAATCTGCATCTGTCGATGCTGCAGAGCGGCAACGAGACGATCGCAATGCACTTTGGGTTCGTCAGCCAGGATGGCTTCTACTACTATCTGCCAAGCTATCATCCGGGGTTCGCTGCAATGTCGCCCGGCCGGGTGCACCTCGTGGAGATGGTGAAGTGGGCGGGCGACAATGGTTACCGTCGCTTCGACTTCCTGCGCGGTGAAGACCAATACAAATCGCTCTGGGGCAGGGAAGCACGAGAATTGCACGATTTCACCCTGCCCCGCGGGTGGGTAGGCCGCATTGCGACCGGCGTGCATGGCCTTCGGCAACGGGTTGGCTTGGCCTCGCTGCTGACGAGTGTCGCCTGATGAAGTCCACTGTGATGGACACGAGTCCCAATCGGTCGATCTACGAACGCCCTGCGATTGTCGCGGAATACGCCAAGGCCGGCGAGCTGACCGCGGCCGAGGATAAGTTACTTTATCGATATGAAACGACGATCATCGGTGGTCATGTGCTCGACCTCGGTGTCGGTGCCGGCCGTACAACGCCATTCCTCGCAAGCCGGGCGGCGTCCTACGTCGGTATCGACTACAGTCAGCAAATGATCGAGGCATGTCGTCAGCGGTTTCCGCAGCTGCAGTTCCGTCGCGGTGATGCGCGCGACCTCTCCGACTACGCAAGCGGATCATATGATTTCGTCCTGTTTTCGTTCAACGGCATCGACTGTGTCAGCCATGAGGGACGCATGCAGGTCCTGCGGGAGATCGCCCGCGTTCTGCGCCCCGGTGGCGTGTTCATCTTCAGCAGTCACAATCTGGAGGTCGTGGGCACCGGAACCTTCATGCCCGCGATCTTTCGCGTCCGACTCTCGGCCAACCCCGTGCGGAGCGCCAAGGCGATCGCGCGGGTTGGACTGCGGCTGGTCAACTATGCCCGCAACAGGCGGCATCAGTACAGGGTATCCGATCACGCCATCCTGACGGATCCGGCGCACGAGTTCTCGATGTCGCATTACTATGTAACCCCGTCGGCGCAGCGCCGTCAGTTAATCGAAGCCGGTTTCAGCGCAGATATCGACATCGAACCGGGCGTCGATCAAGCGAAGCCGTATTTTCTCTACTATGTCGCAACGAAAACGGCCGGCTTGCAGGCCGGTGACGCAGGCGAAGCCTGGGCGCCGGGGTGTTGAGTCCCTCCGGGAAAGCTGATCCGCTGGGGCGCAGGGCACCTGGAGCGGCCCGGCGTGATGTCCGTCGGAACGCCCGGCCGCACGGCTGGCCGACGATCCGCTTTACGGCGCCACCGGGCCTGCACGCGGCAAGGGCCGCAAGCCATCATCAGACGGGATTTCATCAGGCGGGAATTCAGGATGGTGCCCAGGGGCGGAATCGAACCACCGACACTGCGATTTTCAGTCGCATGCTCTACCAACTGAGCTACCTGGGCATGGCAGCCGTGTGAAGGTCGCGCTCAATACCCCATGCCAGCGGGGGGATCAAGCCACGTCTGTCATCGATCGCGACAGACCTCTCCGCCGCCGCGTCATCGGGATGGCGCCGGTGAATATTCGTCCTCCGCCTCCTCGGGCGGGCCGGGAATCCGATACTGCTCGGTCAGCCAACGCCCCAGATCCACCTCGGCGCAACGCGCCGAACAGAAGGGGCGATGCGCCGCGACCGCGGCAGCGTGGCAGATCGGGCAGCGTGCTTCGAAGCGTCTTTCAGCCATGTTGCGCCTCCATGTGCCATTCCCCCTCTTTCAGTCCCGGATCCCTGCGCAGTATCAGGGGCTTCCCGGCGCGCCGCGCAAGATCCGCCAGCGCGACAGGATCGGCCTGCAACGCGTTCACCACGGCGTCCGACGCACGCAACACCGGCATCCGCCGCGGATCGGTGCCCAGATTGGCGGTGACCGCCCGCAACGCCGCCAGTCCCGCCGCATGGGGACCGCGCAGCAATTCGTGCAGGGGCGGATGTATGCGTGTTCGCAGCACCTCGGCCAGGCCCAGGGCCGTGAAGCCCAGGAAGCGCGGATGCAGGGGATCGTCCGACAAGGCGTCGGCCAGCGCCGGCCCCAGCGCGGCGCGGCGGCGGATGGGCAGGCCTGCCAGATCGATTACGATCGCACCTGACAGGTTGCGCAGCCGGATCTCGCGCGCCAGCGCCGGCAGGATGTCGCGATTGATGCCCTCGTGGCGCGACCCGCGGCCGCCGTGCCCGGTCACGGCCCCGCCCGCATCCACGTCGATCGCGGTCAGCGCCGGCGTGGGCCAGACCGACATCCGCGCCCCGCCCGGCAGGTCGGCCACCGGTTCGCCCAGCGCCTCGATCTTGGTGGCCAGCGTCTCATCGAGGATGTCCGGCACGACGCGTACCCGCCCCCCCAAGGCAACGCGCAGGGTTGCCGCCAAAGCTTGATCGTCGACCAGGACCGGTGCATCCGGATGCGCCGCGGCGAAGCGGCAGACCGGGTCAGGACCGCGGCGAAGCAGGCCCACGGCATCGCCGCCTGTCTCGGCGTCGGCCGGCAGGCGGGCGCTGAGCCTCGGACCCTTGCCGCCCTGCGCCGCGCGGGTCACCCGCACCGTCACGTAACGCCCTTCGGTCAGGCCCTTGGCGCCTTCGCTGTCGGGCAGGAAACCCTCGGCACCCGCGATCGCGACGAACGCGCCCGCCATCGCCTTCACGTGGCGCAGCACACGGCCGCGATGCTCGTCTGCCACGCCGTCGGGGGCGCCCGGGCGCCACAGGGCATAGTCGGTCAGATCCCCGTCCCGCAGCAGCGCCACACGCACCTCGCCCGGGCTGGCCGAGGCGCGGATTTCGGTCGTCACGGCAGGGACCAGCCCAGCCCGCGCAGCAGGCTTGCGGTTTCGAACAGCGGCAGGCCGACAACATTGGAATGGCTGCCGGACAGGAAACGGATGAACGCCGCCGCGTGGCCTTGGATGGCATAGCCGCCGGCCTTGCCGCTCCACTCGCCCAAGCGGACATAGGCTTCGATGTCACGTTCGGTCAGCCGGCTGAAGGTGACGATGCTCTCGCTCAGCCGTTCGGTCTGCCTGCCGTTCGGCGCGCGCAGAACGACGGCCGTCATCACGCGATGGCGGCGTCCCGAAAGCAGGGTCAGGCAGGTGCGCGCCTGGGATTCCGTCTCGGCTTTCGGCAGAATTCGCCGCCCGGCCGCCACGACGGTATCGGCCGTCAGCACGGCAGCATCATCGCATCGCACCGACTGCACCTTCGTCAGTGCCATCCGGCGCGCGTAGAGGCGCGGCAATTCGTCGCGGAGAGGGGTTTCGTCGATATCGGTCGCGATGACCCGGTCTGGAATCACGCCGATTTGCGCAAGCAGGCTCAGGCGCCGCGGGCTGGCCGAGGCCAGGACCAGCGGAAACGGATTCACGCGTGGCGACCGGCTACTTGAACCGGAAGGTGATACGGCCCTTGCTGAGGTCGTATGGTGTCATTTCGACGTTCACACGATCGCCCGCCAGCACGCGGATGCGGTTCTTGCGCATCTTGCCGCTGGTATGTGCCAGGATCG
Source organism: Acetobacteraceae bacterium (assembly GCA_050181195.1). Classification (GTDB taxonomy): domain Bacteria; phylum Pseudomonadota; class Alphaproteobacteria; order Acetobacterales; family Acetobacteraceae; genus Rhodopila. The sequence continues at coordinate 7,318 of JBFXDK010000052.1, forward strand.
AGTGGTCGTTATCGAGTTTGACGCGGAACATGGCATTGGGCAGGAGCTCCGTTACCGTACCGCTGAATTCGATCATGTCTTCTTTTGACATCAGGCCTCGTCGCTGTGTGGATTTCGCGCGGGAACATGATGTTGCGCGCGATGAAGGTCAAGTCGCGGGCTGCCGTCTCGTGCGGTTCATACCTGGCCAAGCCGCAGCGCGATGCTGCGCGCATGGGCGCCGAGCCCCTCGGCCTCGGCCAGCGCCACCGCGGCCGACCCGACCTGGTCCAGCGCCGCCTGGTCGGCGGACACCCATGTCGTGCGCTTCAGGAAGTCGAACACCGACAGGCCGGAGGCGAAGCGGGCAGAGCGCGCCGTGGGCAGCACGTGGTTCGGTCCGGCAACATAGTCGCCCACCGCTTCCGGGCACCACCGTCCCAGGAACACCGCGCCCGCATGCCGAACCCGGGCGAACATGGGCTCTGGGTCGGCGAGCATCAGTTGCAAATGCTCCGGCGCCAGCCGGTCGACCAGCGCGATGGCTTCGTCCCAGCCGCGCACCAGGATAATCGCCCCGTGCGCATCCCAGCTTGCGCCGGCAATCGCGGCCCGGGCGAGCGTCGGGATTTCGGCGGCCACGGCGGACGCGACCGCGTCGGCCAAGGCAGGGCTGTCGGTGATCAGGATGGATTGCGCCGCTTCGTCATGTTCGGCCTGCGCCAGCAGGTCGACGGCGATCAGCCGTGGATCGTTGCCGCCATCGGCCAGCACCACCACTTCCGACGGGCCGGCAATGGCGTCGATGCCGACACGGCCGAATACCTGCCGCTTCGCCTCGGCCACATAGGCGTTGCCCGGCCCGACGATGCGGTCCACCGGCGCGATGCTCGCGGTGCCATAGGCCAGCGCCGCCACCGCCTGCGCGCCGCCCACCCGGTAAATCTCCGACACTCCGGCTCGTCGCGCGGCCGCCAGCACCAGCGGGTTCAGCACGCCGTCCGGCGTCGGCACGCACATGGCGATCCGCCCGACCCCGGCGACGCGGGCGGGAATCGCGTTCATCAGCACCGATGACGGGTAGGCGGCCTTGCCGCCGGGCACGTACAGCCCAACCGCATCCAGGGGCGTCCAGCGCATCCCCAGCGTCAGCCCGGCCGCGTCCGTCATGCGCAGATCGGCGGGGACCTGCGCGCGGTGGAACGCCTCGATCCGCGTGGCCGCCACATCCAGCGCATCCCGCAGCGCGGTTGGGACAGAGGCGACGGCCGCATCCAGTTCGGACGCAGGGATACCCAGCCCCTCGGCCGTCAGCGACAGCCGGTCGAAACGCGCGGTGTAGTCCAGCAGCGCCGCGTCGCCGCGCGCCCGCACATCCGCGATGATCGCGGCAACGGCCTGGTCCACGCTCTCCGCGGTCTCGCGCGCCTGCGACAGCAGGGCAAGAAACTCGGCCTCGAACCCCGCCTCGGCGGTCGAGAGGCGCTTCATGCGGCGTCCTGGTCCTGCCCCAACGCCGAACGGAACCGGGCGATCCACGCGCCAACCATCTCGGGCTGCGTCTTCAACGCGGTGCGGTTGACGACCAGACGGCTGGTCACATGCGCGATGACCTCGGTCTCGACCAGCCCGTTCGCGCGCAGCGTCGATCCGGTCTGCACCAGGTCGACGATCAGCCGCGACAGACCCAGGCCGGGCGCCAACTCCATCGCCCCGTTCAGGTGCACCACGTCGGCATGCACGCCGCGGCCAGCGAAATGCCGGCGCGCGATGTTCGGATACTTGGTCGCGACCCGCACGCGTGACCAGCGCGACGGGTCATCGCTGCCCGCGGTCACTGCCGGCTCCGCCACCGAGACGCGGCAGCGCCCGATGCCCAGGTCGAGCGGCGCATATACCTCGGGGTAGTCGAACTCCATCAGTACATCGGCGCCGCAGATCCCCAGATGCGCGCCGCCGAAGGCCACGAAGGTCGCAACGTCGAACGGACGCACCCGCACCACGTCCAGCATCGGATCCTCGGTGGGAAAGCGCAGGCGGCGGCTGTCCTCATCGGCATAGTCTGGGGCGGGGACGACGCCGGCGCGCGAGAGCAGCGGACCGCATTCCGACAGGATCCGGCCCTTGGGCAGCGCCAGGATCAGCGGCGTGGTCGCATCCGGTTCCAGCGCGGCGGCGGGGAAGGGGGCGGTCATGCGGTCCTCGGTCTCACGGTGGGGTGGCCTCTACACCACGATCACGGCGCCGGAAACCCCGGCAGGGAAAGGCTGCATTGCGTCACGGCATCAGCGGCGCCGGTGCTCCAGAACGTCGGAATTGACCACATTGATCGGGTTCCCCGCGGCATAAGCCAGGATTTGATCGAAAATGTCGGTGAACTGGATCTCGTACTCGTCCACCGTCACGTAGCCGATATGCGGCGTCGCCACGACATTGGGCAGGTTCAGCAACGGATGCGCCGGATCGCGCACCGGTTCGGCATCGTACACGTCCACCGCCGCCACGCCCGGCCGCCCCTTCCGTAGCCCATCCTCCAGCGCGCCCTTCTCGATCAACCCCGCTCGGCTTGTGTTCACCAGCAAAGCCGTCGGCTTCATCAGTGCCAGGTCCGCCGCGGTAACGATCCCGCGCGTCGCCGGCACCAGGCGCATATGCAGGGACATCACGTCGCAGGCGGCCATGAACGAGGCCTTGTCCGGCGCCGTCTCGTACCCCTCCGCCCGGGCGCGGGCCATCGACGCCTCGCGCGCCCAGACCAGTACCTGCATTCCGAAGGCGCGCCCATACCCCGCCACCACGCTGCCGATCCGGCCGTAACCATAGATCCCCAGAGTTTTGTGCCGCAGCGTCGTGCCGACACCCATCTGCCAGTTCCCGGCCCGCAGTGACGCCATCTGCTGCGGGATCTGCCGCACCGCGGCCAGCACCAGCGCCCAGGTCATCTCGGCCGTGGCATAGGACGGCGTGTCGGCATGCTGGCTGGACGAGACGACAACGCCAAGGCGCGTGCAGTCGGCGATATCGATATGCGGATAGACGCTGCGCTGGCTGATCAGGCGCAGCGCTGGCAGCCGCTCCAGCAGCGGCGCCCGGATCTGCGTGCGCTCCCGGATCAGCACCAGGGCTTCCGTATCGCGCAGCCGTTCGGCCAGCGCGTCGGTGTCCTGCACATGATCGTTCCAGATCGTCACGTCATGTCCGGCGAGCTTCGCAAAGCACGGCAGGTGCCGGACCGTGTCGTGATAGTCATCCAGGATCGTGATCTTCATGTGTGCTTCCCCCCACGCGCCTGTTCTTGCCGCGAGGCTACACGACCCCGCCGGCGCGCAGCGAGGCACGCTGCTCATCGGAGTAGCCGAGTTCGACCAGCACGTCGTCGGTGTGTTGGCCAAGGCCGGGTGCCGGCCGGCGCACCCGGCACGGGGTTTCGCTGAGCTTCATGGGGAAGCCCAGCATGCGGACCGGCCCGAAGCCCGGGTGATCGACGTCCATGACCATCTCCTGCGCCAGGATCTGTGGGTCCTGGAACACTTCGGGCACGCCGTAGACCGGCCCGCAGGGCACGCCCGCCTTGTTCAGCGTCTCCACCCAGTAGGCGGTCGTGTTCATCGCCAGCTTCCCGCCGACGATCGCATTGATCCGGGCGCGGTTGGCCACCCGCGCGACCTGCGTCCGGTACAGCGGATCGCTCTTCAGATCCGGCTCGCCCAGCGCGTCCATCAGCCGCCCGAAGAACGCATCGTCGGGCGGGGCGAGCGCGATCTGCCCGTCCCGCGTCGGGAACAGCCCGTAGGGTGCGGCAATCGGGTGGTCATTGCCGCTGCGCGCCGGCACCGTGCCGGTGGCGAAGTAGTTGGTCGCGATATAGGCGAGCATGCTGACCAGCCCGTTGGTCAGCGCCACCTCGGCCTGCTGTCCCTGGCCGGTGGCGCGGGCATGGGACACCGCGGCAGTGATGCTGAGCGCGGCATAGAGGCCGGCGATCAGGTCGCTGATTGGCGCGCCCGAACGCAGCGGCGGATCGTCGGGGCCGCCATTGATGCTCATGAACCCGCTCATGGCCTGCGCGATAAAGTCGAAGGCCGGGCGGTCGCGATAGGGGCCGGCGGAGCCGAAGCCGTTGATCGCGCAGGTCACCAGGCCGGGCTGCAGCGCCTTGAGGCGTTCCTGGGGGAAGCCCATGCGGGCCAGCACGCCAGGGCGGAAATTCTCCACCAGCACGTCCGAGCGCGCGATGAGCCGGGCGAGGATGTCCCGCCCCTCGGGTTTGCGCAGATCCAGGCGGATCGAGCGCTTGTTGCGATTGAACTGCGCGAAATAGAAGGACAACCCATCCTTCATCGCACCCTGGCCGCGGACGGAATCGCCTTCGGGTGCCTCCACCTTCAGCACATCGGCGCCGAGGTCCCCCAGCAGCGCGGTGCAGAACGGGCCGGAAAGGACGCGCGTGAGATCGAGGACGCGGACGCCGGTAAGGGGCATGACGGTTTCCTGTACTGGACGGATACTGGACGGATCGGCGAGGAAGGCCTGCGTATCATGCCGGGGCGGGTCCGTCCCGTCATGGACAGGCGGCATTCTTTTGTTGCACAGCACAGCCCGGGAACCATGTATGACCGCACCGGCCGGACCGCGCTGTCCATCCGACGACACGGGCCGGGCCGGCCGGGACACGAGCGACACCCATGGAATGCGTGTCGCAGGGAGAGGACCACAGCGAACGTGACTGAAGCCATTCAGGTGACGCGCCTGCCGAGCGGGCTGACGGTGGTGACCGAACACATGGCCCGGGTGGAGACGGTCTCCTTCGGCGCCTATGTCGGCACCGGCTCGCGCAATGAGCGCGACGAGGAAAACGGCGTCTCCCACTTCCTGGAACACATGGCCTTCAAGGGCACCGAGCGCCGGACGGCGGCGGAGATCGCGGAAGAGATCGAGGCGGTGGGCGGGCACATCAATGCCTACACCGCGCGCGAGCAGACGGCCTACTACGTGAAGGTCCTGAAGGAGGACACCGCGCTCGCGACCGACATCATCGGCGATATCCTGACCCACTCCACCTTCGATCCCGAGGAGCTGGAACGGGAACGCGGCGTGATCCTGCAGGAGATCGGGCAGGCCAACGACACGCCCGACGACATCATCTTCGACCATTTCCAGTCCGCCGCCTTTCCCGCCCAGCCGCTCGGCCGGCCGGTGCTGGGGTCCGAGGAGGGGATCCGGGCGATGCCGCGGGAGACGCTGACCGGCTATATGCGGCGGCACTATCCGCATTCCAACGTCATCATCGCCGCCGCCGGCAACCTGCAGCACGAGGCGATTCTGGACCTGGTGCGCCAGCACTTCGCCGACCTGCCCAACGACCCGCCGCCCGCGCAGGTGCCTGCGGCGTATCGCGGCGGGGAATTCCGGGAAGGCCGCGACCTCGACCAGGTGCATATCGTCCTCGGCTTTCCCTCGGTCGGGTTTGGTCATCAGGACTATTATCCGACCCTGCTGCTTTCGACGCTGCTGGGCGGTGGCATGTCGTCGCGCCTGTTCCAGGAGGTGCGGGAGAAGCGCGGCCTGGTCTATTCGGTCTACTCGTTCAGCGCCCCATACGAGGATGGCGGCCTGTTCGGCATCTATGCCGGCACGGGCGAGAAGGAGGCCGCGGAACTGATCCCGGTGACGGTGGCGGAACTGCGCAAGGTGCAGCATGAGGTCACCGACGCCGAACTCGCCCGCGCCCGCGCCCAGGTCAAGGCCACCCTGCTGATGTCACTGGAAAGCACCGGCAGCCGGTGCGAGCAGCTGGCGCGCCAGTTGCAGGTCTATGGCCGGGTGGTGCCGGTGCAGGAGACGGTGGCGAAGCTGAACGCGGTAACGCGGGAGGATATCCAGCGCGCCGCCGCCCGGCATTTCCGCGCGGTGCCGACGCTCGCGGCCATGGGACCAGCGCATCACGTGCCGAAGCTGGCCGACATCGCGGAGGCGCTGGCCGCCTGAACCGTTCCGGGGGGGCGTGCAGCGCCCAGACAATGGCGCCGCCGCCCTGACGGTCTGACGCAACAACGGTCACATCCGGCAATGTCAACGGCCCCGGGCGAGGTCTCGCCCGGGGCCGTGCCATGTCAATGGGACGCAATCACCGGGGCACGTGCGTCTCTTCGCCGGGCGCTGTCGCCGCGGCATGTGCCGTCTCCTCGTCCCGGGTGAGCAACAGCGACACCGCGACACCGCCCGCTAGCAGGATCAGAGTGACCGACAGCGAGAACGCCGGATCCACCTTGCCGTAGGCGTAGCTCCAGAAGATCTTGCCAGCGATGAACACCAGCACCAGCGCCAGCGCGGGCTTCAGATAGCGGAACCGGTGCACCATCGCGGCCAGCGCGAAGTACAGCGCCCGCAGGCCCAGGATGGCGAAGATGTTGCTGGTGTAGACAATATACGGGTCGGTCGTGATGGCGAAGATCGCCGGCACGCTGTCGACGGCGAAGATCAGGTCCGCGACTTCGACCATCACCAGCGCCACGAACAGCGGCGTCACCCACATCGCGGACCGGCCCGTTGCGGGATCGGGCAGCCGCACGACGAAACGATCGCCATGCAGCCCGTCCGTCACCCGGAACAGGCGCCGCGTGATGCGCAGGACCGGGCTGTCCGCCATGTCCGCGGGCTTTTCGCCCATGATCAGCAGCTTGACACCGGTCGCCAGCAGGAATGCGCCGAACAGCAGCAACACCCAGTCGAACCGCTCGACCAGGGCCGCGCCCAGCCCGATCATGATCGCGCGCAGCACGATCACGCCCAGAATGCCCCAGAACAGCACGCGGTGCTGCAGGTGGCGCGGCACCGCGAGGACACTGAAGATCAGGCTGATGACGAAGATGTTGTCGAGTGCCAGGGTCTTTTCGATGAAGAACCCGGTGAAGTAGTTCATGCCACTGTCGCGGCCCAGTTCCCACCAGACGAAACCGCCAAAGGCGCAGGCGATGGTGATGTAGAACAGGCTGAGCCACAGGGACCGGCTGGCGCTGATCTCGCGTGCCCTGCGGTTCAGGACGCCAAGGTCCAGGACCAGCAGCACGATGACCAGGCCGATGAAGGCAAGCCAGAGCCAGACCGGCTTGCCGAGGAAATCGTCCAATAGCGGGGCAGGCCATGCCATGCGTCGCTCTCCCTCAGATGCCGCACCCGGGAAGGGGGGCAGGTGAAGGATCCGACATCACTGTCAGGGGACAGCCAGAGGGGCCCGGATCCGGGTGACAATCGATCTGGTTCCGAGCCGTCGCGCGTCAAGGGCTCCGCCGCCGATTCTGGTGCGAAGGCGGTCGATTTTCCTTACGCCGCCTTTGCCTGTCGCACGATCTGATCCAGCGCGGCCACCGTATCACGGGCGAATTTCAGCCGCGTGGCGATATCCATGTCGCGCGAGATCGCGAGCTTATGGTCCGGGCGCAGGCGCACCAGCCCGCCCTTGCTGGACAGCCACTGCACCAGCCCGGCCGGGTTGCTGAACGCATTGCCGCGGAAGGTCAGCACCATGCCTTTCGGCCCGGCCTCCAGCTTCTCCACCCCGGCATCGCGGCAGCCGCGTTTCAGGGCCACGACACCCAGCAGGTTGTCGACCTCGGGCGGCAGCTTGCCGAACCGGTCCACCAGTTCGGCGGCCATCGCTTCGGTTTCCGCATCCGAGGCCAAGGCGCCGATGCGGCGATACAGCCCCAGGCGAACCGGCAGGTCGCGCACATAGGTCTCCGGGATCAACACCGGCAGCCCCAGCGAGATGTTCGGCGTCCAGTCCCGTTCCTGCCCCGCGCGCTTGCCTTCGCCGGCGCGGAAATCGGCGACCGCATCCTCCAGCATCTGCTGGTAGAGTTCGATGCCGACCTCGCGGATATGCCCGGACTGCTCATCGCCCAGCAGGTTGCCGGCGCCGCGGATATCCAGGTCGTGCGAGGCAAGCGTGAACCCGGCGCCCAGCGCATCCAGTGTCTGCATCACCGTCAGGCGCTTTTCCGCCGCGACCGACAGCCGGTGATTCTGCGGCCAGGTCAGATAGGCATAGCCGCGCTGCTTGCCGCGCCCGACGCGGCCGCGCAGCTGATACAGCTGTCCCAGGCCGAACATGTCGGCGCGATGGATCACCAGCGTATTCACCGCCGGCATGTCCAGGCCGCTTTCGACGATGTTGGTCGACAGCAGGATGTCGTATTTCCCGTCGCCGAACTCGGTCATCACCCGTTCCAGTTCGGTCGGCGCCAGCCGGCCATGCGCCTGGGTCATGCGCGCCTCCGGCACGATTTCCCGCAGCCGGTCGGCCATGCGCGGCAGGTCCTCGATCCGCGGCACGACGCAGAAGATCTGCCCGCCGCGGAAGCGCTCGCGCTGGATCGCCTCGCGGATCACCACGGAATCGAACGGCATGATGAAGGTGCGCACCGCCAGCCGGTCCACGGGCGGCGTGGCGATGATGCTCATTTCCCGCACGCCGGTCAGCGCCAGTTGCAGCGTGCGCGGGATCGGCGTCGCGGTCAGCGTCAGCACATGAACGTCGGCCTTCAACGCCTTCAGCCGCTCCTTGTGCGCGACGCCGAAATGCTGCTCCTCGTCAACGATCAGCAGGCCGAGGTCGGAGAACTCGATTCCCTTCGCCAGCAGCGCGTGCGTGCCCACGACGATGTTCACGTCGCCGGACGTCAGGCCGCGCTTCACCTCGGCCGCTTCCTTCGCCGTGACCATGCGGGACAGCTGCGCGACGCGCACCGGCAGTCCGGCGAAGCGGGCGGAGAAGGTGCGGTAATGCTGGCGGGCCAGCAGCGTGGTCGGCACCACGACCGCGACCTGCGCGCCGGACATCGCTGCGATGAAGGCGGCACGCAGCGCGACCTCGGTCTTGCCGAAGCCGACATCGCCGCAGATCAGCCGGTCCATCGGCCGCCCGTTCGCCAGATCCTCCAGCACATCGGCGATGGCGCGCGCCTGATCCTCGGTCTCGGCGAAGGGGAAGCGGGCGCAGAATTCGTCGAAGCTGCCTTCGGGCGGCGCCATCACCTCGGCGTCGCGCACCTTCCGCGCGGCGGCGACGCGGATCAGTTCGCTCGCCATGTCGCGGATGCGCTGCTTCATGCGCGCCTTGCGCGTCTGCCAGCCCACGCCGCCCAGCTTGTCCAGCGCCACGCCCTGCGATTCGCTGCCGTAGCGGGACAGGATTTCGATGTTCTCGACCGGCAGGAACAGTTTCTCGTCGCCGTCGTAGATCAGGCGCAGGCAGTCATGCGGCGCGCCGGTCACTGTCAGCGTCGCCAGCCCATCGTAGCGGCCAATGCCGTATTCCTGGTGCACCACCAGGTCGCCCTCGGCGATTTCCGTCGCTTCCGCGATGAACTGGTCGGCCCGCTTGCGCCGGCGCGGCGGGCGGGAAATGCGCTCGCCCAGCAGATCCTGCTCGCCCACCAGCGCCAGGCGGTCGGCGACGAAGCCGCGCTCGACACCCAGCACGACCAATGAAACCGATCCGGCCGGCTTGCGGCGGATCGCCGCCCATTCGTCTTCCTGCGCGACATTCTTGAACCCGTGCTCGCGCAGCAGGTGGTCCAGCCGCTCGCGGGAGCCGCGGGTCCAGGCCGCGACAACCAGGCGGCGCCCTTCCTTTGCCCAGCCCTCGGCCTGCTCGCGCAACTGCTCGAAGACGTTGATCCCGGGGCCGCCGCCGCCAAGCCCGCCCTGGGCAAACAGCGGTCCGGGCCGCCCGCCGCCATCGACGCCGACGGCGCCCTCGGGAAGGGCGAAGGGGCTGAAACTCGTGCGCGGACCGAAGGCGAGCATTTCGTCCCAGTCGGCGAGCGACAGATAGAGACGGTCGGGCGGCAGCGGCCGGTAGGGCACCTCGCCATCGCGCGGCATCGATCGGCGCGCCTGCGCGTGATCGGCAATCATTTCCAGGCGCGCGGTCAGGACATCGACGGACTGGTGGTCGAAGGAGACCGAGGCGTCCGGCAGATAATCCAGCAGGTTTTCCATCGTCGGATGGAACAGCGGCACCCAGTGCTCGATTCCGGGATGGCGCCGCCCGTCGGACACCGACAGGTAGATCGGGTCGCTCGTCGCCTCCTGGCCGAACAACTCCCGCCAGCCGGTGCGGAACCGGGCGATCGACCCCTTGTCGAGCGGCACTTCCGAAACCGGGCGCAGTGCCAGCCGCGTGCGCTTGCCGGCGCTGCGCTGGGTGGTGGGGTCGAACGCGCGGATCGATTCGATCGTGTCGCCGAACAGGTCCAGGCGGACGGGATCGGCCTCGCCCGCCGGAAAGATGTCGATGATGCCGCCGCGGATCGCGTATTCCCCGGGTTCCATCACCGTGCCGGCGCGGACATAGCCGTGCGATTCCAGGAACAGCGCCAGTTTCTCGGGTTTCACCTCGCCGTTGACGGCGAGATCGAGGCTGGCGCCGGCGAAGACCGATCGCGGCGGCACGCGCTGCACAAGGGCGTTGACGGTTGTCAGGACGATGCGCGGTCCCCTGGCGTCTTCCAGCAGGCGCGCGAGCGTGGCGACGCGTTCCGAGACCAGCACCGGGTTCGGCGACACACGGTCATAGGGCAGGCAGTCCCAGGCCGGAAAGCGCAGGATCTCGGCTTCCGGCATGACGAAAGCAAGCGCCTCGGCCAGGCGTGCCATACGGGCGTCATCGCGGGCGACATGCAGGATGGGGCCGGGATATTCGCGCCGGCGCTGCGCGAGCAGAAAGGCGTCCCAGCCCTCGGGCGCGCCCCAGACGGTTACAGATGTACTCATCGTGTCAGCGAGTCCCGGATGCGCAGCAGCATCGGCGTTTGGGCTTCCATGGGAATGGGACGGCGGCCGGTCAGCCAGTCCGCGAGGTCGACATCGGGCAGTTCCAGCAGATCCTCCAGCGCCTGGAGGTCGTGATCGGTCAACGTGGCGAGGTTCGCACGCACGAACCCCCCGATCATCAGGTCGTTCTCGAACGTCCCGCGATGGGTGGCGCGAAACAACAAGCGTCTGCGTCGTGGGTCCGACGCGGCGTGTTCTGGTTCTGTCATCGGCGTGCTGTCATATAATCGCGCCTGTGGAATCTGTCAGCCCGTGCAAACCGATCCGATTGCCCCTCTTTTCGCGCCCCTGACATCCCTGCGCGGCATAGGACCGGCGGTCGCCAAGCTGATCGCGCGGGTTGCGGGCGGGGAGCGGGTGATCGACCTTCTGTTCCACATGCCCGATTCCTACCTGGATCGTCGTGCCCAGCCGACGATTCGCGAGGCGCGTCCCGGGATGGTGGCGACCCTGGCGGTCGAGGTGGTGCGCCACGACAAGCCCGCCAACACCCGCCAGCCCTGGCGCATCGTGGTGAAGGATACGACGGGCTTCGCCGAACTGGTGTTCTTCCGCTTCACGCGGGAGGCGCAGATGCCGCCCGGCGCGCGGCTGCTGGTTTCCGGCAAGATCGAAAGCTTCAACGGCCGCATCACCCTGCCGCACCCCGATCATGTCGTGCCCGCGGACCAGGCCGAGAGGCTGCCGGGAATCGAGCCGGTCTGGCCCATGACGGCCGGGCTGTGGCCGCGGCAGGTCGTGGCCGGCATGGCGCAGGCCTTGCAGCGCGTGCCGGATTTCCCCGAATGGCACGACCCGGCGCTGCTGCGGCGGGAAAACTGGCCGGGTTTCGGCGCGGCGATCCGCGCCGTTCAGGCGCCAGGCGACGCGATTCCCGATGCACGGGCGCGGGCGCGCCTGGCCTATGACGAATTCCTGGCGGGCCAGGTCGCGCTGGGCGTGGTGAAGGGACGCGTGCGGGCACGGCCCGGGCGGCCGCTGGTCGGCGATTCGCATCTGCGGGCAACGGCGCTGCAGCGCTTCGGGTTCGCGCCGACGGAATCGCAGGCGCGCGCGCTGGCGGAGATCGACGCCGATCTCACCTCCGACCGGCGCATGCTGCGGCTGCTGCAGGGCGATGTCGGCTCCGGCAAGACTCTGGTCGCGCTTCTGGCGATGCTGCGCGCGGTCGAGGCGGGATCGCAGGCCGCGCTGATGGCGCCCACCGAGGTCCTCGCCCGCCAGCACCATCGCGTGCTGTCGCGTCTCTGCCCGGTGCCGGTCGCGCTGCTGACCGGGTCGGTGAAGGGGCGGGAGCGGTCGAAGCTGCTGCGGGGCCTGGCCGACGGCGCGATCCCGGTCGTCGTCGGCACGCATGCGCTGTTCCAGGACGCCGTGGAGTACAAGGACCTGGCGCTGGCAGTGATCGACGAACAGCACCGGTTCGGCGTCACGCAGCGCCTGTCACTGGGAGACAAGGGCGAACAGACCGACGTCCTGGTGATGACCGCCACACCCATCCCCCGTACGCTGCTGCTGACGCAATGGGGCGAGATGGATGTCAGCCGCCTGACCGGCAAGCCGGCGGGACGTAAGCCGATCCGTACGACGCTGCACTCGCTGGGCACCTTGCCGACCGTGATCGACGCGATCGCGCGCAAGCTGGACGAGGGCGCGCAGGTCTATTGGGTCTGCCCGCTGGTGGCCGACAGCGAGGTGGTCGATCTCGCCGCGGCCGAGGAGCGGTTCGCGGCGCTGCGGCAGCGCTTCGGGGACGCGGTGGGCCTGGCGCACGGCAAGCAGGCCACCGAGGTGCGGGAAGCGGCGCTCGCGCGGTTCGCGTCTGGGGAAACGCGGCTTCTGGTGGCAACGACCGTGGTGGAGGTGGGCGTCGATGTGCCGCAGGCCAGCGTCATGGTGATCGAGCACGCCGAACGCTTCGGCCTCGCACAGCTGCACCAGTTGCGGGGACGCGTGGGGCGGGGCGCGGAGGCGAGTTTCTGTCTGCTGCTGCACGAGGACTGGGTGAACGAGGCCGCTCGACGGCGGCTGATGCTGCTGCGTGACACCGACGACGGGTTCCTGATCGCCGACGAGGATTTCCGCCTGCGTGGCGGCGGCGACGTGCTGGGCACGCGGCAGGCGGGGCAGCCTGGATTTCGCCTGGCCGACCCGGTGGAGCATGAGGCTCTGCTCCATACCGCGAACCGCGATGCCGCGGTGCTGCTTTCCCGCGATCCCGGGCTGACATCGGAACGCGGGCAGGCCGTGCGCCTGCTGCTGCGGCTGTTCGAGCGCACGGCGGCGATGAAGACGCTGGTGGCCGGATAGGGGGCGGCAACGCGGACCGATGCGCGTCGCAATGCCCGTTTCCAACGTCGTTCAGGCGGGTGGGACCGGGAGGCCATTGCGGGTGAAGAGCCGCTGCCAGTCCTCCCAGTCGTCCACATCCTGCAATCGACGCGCCATCCCCGTCCGCCACCCGCGGAAATTCCGCAGCGTGTCCGACAGCGCATGCTCGCCCGACCACCGCACCCTGTCGAACGGTCTGGCCGGCCGGCGCGGTCCCAGCGAGACGAGCCAAAAGCCGCCATCCATTGCTGGCCCGAACACGGCGTCGGTGCGCCCCAGCGTCCGGAACGCGGCCAGCAGGTCCGCGGCACGCGCATCCGGGATATCGGACCCGATGATCGCGACCCGCCCGCGCGGGAAGCGGGCGCAGGCGCGGTGCATCCGCTGGCCGATATCCCCGCGGCCCTGGTCGATCCGGGGCACCGCAACCGGCAGGCGGAACCGTGCGCGATCGGGCGCGACGGCCAGGATCGTGCGGAACCGCCTCTGCCGCCGGCAGTCGCGCAGCAGCGCCAGCAGCGTTTGCCGGTGGAACTGCAACGCCGCCCGCTGGCCGATCACCCGCGCCAGCCGCGTCTTCACCGTGCCCAGCCGAGGGGCGCGGGCGAACACGATCACCGTGTCCTTCACCGATACCATCTCACGATCGTCGCCGGCGGCACCCCGCACTGCCACAGCAGCAGGCACCCCAGGTTGCGCGCGGACCGGGCGTACCAGCCATCCCGCTCCCACTTCTCGGCCGAGGTCACGGCCGCGGCCTCCAACCCGGCCAGCCTGCGCCGGCCCAGCCGGCGGATGAGGTCCACATCCTCCATGATCGGCAGCGGCCGGACGCCGCCCACCTGCCGCAGGGTGCGGCGATGCACCAGCAATCCCTGGTCGCCATAGGGCAGGGCGAGCACGCGGCAGCGCCAGTCCACCGCCCGTTCCAGCCGGCGTGCCTGCGGCGCGTCGCTGTCGAGCGCGAAGCGGAAATAGCCCGCCTTGGCAGCGTCGCCCGCCACATGCGCGCGCACCGCCCGCCGCCATCCGGGCTGCAGCCTGGTGTCGGCATGCAGGATCAGCAGCCAGTCCTGTTGCGCCGCCGCGATACCGGCGGCGATCTGGGGGCCGCGGCCTCGTGGCGCGGTTATCACGCGCGCACCCGCGGCCGCGGCGACTCCGGCCGTTCCGTCCCGGCTGCCGCCATCCGCCACGACGCATTCCGCCACGGGGCCGAGCGCGCGCAGGGTGGCCGGCAGCGTCCGGGCCGCATTCAGGGTGGGGATGACGACGGAAAGTCCAGCGACGGTGGCGTTGTCATCCGGCGGCGGCGCGTGCATCGGTTGGGCGGAACTCCGGCATCTTCACCAAGCGAACGATGGATGATGCACGGATGGATGATTCACTGCGATGGGCGCCGCCGGCCAGTGGGGGCAGGTCCGGCAGCCGATCAACCGGCGACGGCGCATGCCGGTGGCACTGGTCCCCGGTTCGGCGCCGAACCGCCGAGGGCGCGAGCATCACTCGGCGGAGCGCCGCAGGCGCGAAGCCGATCAAACACTGGTAGCAGCGACATCAAAACAGAACCGCAAAACACGCGGAACACGCAAATGGATGCCCTCGCGGACAACGCGTCGTCCTGGTCCTGCAGGGCGCCGCTGTCCTTTGCGTGTTTCGCGTGTTTTGCGGTTCCTATTCGTCCTGATCCGGCGCGGATAGTGAGGACATCAAGACAGACCGCAAAACACGCAAATGGATGGCCGCTGATGCGGTTATCTTGTCTTGCGAGCGGGCATTCGTGGCCCGGCCCAGGCCACGAATGCCTGCCCCGGTCAGCCTGGCTCCCGCAGGCCTGGCGCGGACAGATAGGTCACCTTGCCGAGGAGCCGCTCCTCCAGTTCCGCCCGCTTCCAGACGCCGATCTCCGCGCCCGTCAGCAGGGAGGTGACGACGAACGAACCGCGCGACTTCCGCTGACAGCATACCGCGCGCGCGATGCCACTGTGGTGAACGACATAGACCCCGACGCCGTCGTAGTGGTCGACCGGTCGCACCGGCGCGATGGATACCGCGATTTGCACCTGGCCGTCGGCATCGAAGTCGAAGATGGCAACCAGCCGAGGCAGTGGCCGCAGGACAAAGCGCCCCTGCCGCAGGCAGAGTTCCGTCGCCTGGCCCCGCAGGGCGCGTGAGCGTCGGGTGGCATCGGGGCGTGCGGCGGCTTGGCGATCGCTTTCCGGGATCAACGGAAACTCCTGCAAGGCTGAACCGCCGGGATTGCGCGGTTTGCAATAACTGACCTCACGATGCCGTGATCGCGGTTGCGTTGTCAACGATACCGATGGTCCCAAGGGTTTCGCATGGCAACGAAGCATGACCGGGGCGACGGCACTGATCCGCCGGCACCTGGACCGCGGATGCAGGGTACGAGGCGGCACAGGATGTCTGCCCGCACGGATCGGGGAAGAGGCACACCTGGCGGTGGGCTGGCTGGGGGACCTGGATTCGAACCAAGGATGCCCGGGTCAGAGCCGGGAGTTTTACCGCTAAACTATCCCCCAACGGGCGCGGGCGGGCGAGATAGCATGTCATCCGCCTGGCCGCAACACGCCCCCCGTCCGCGAAGCGGGGCTCATGGTGGGACGGCGGCCGGTTTCATCATGCCTGGGCCTAAGCCGAACCTCGCCGGGATCAACGGCGACAGAGGGTTTGCGCGTCAGGCCTGCGGCAGGTCCTCCATGGCCTGACGCTCCCGCCACCGCGCCGGAGACAATCCGAACTCCCGCTTGAACGCTCGACTGAATGCCTCCTCGGATTCATAGCCGACCGCGTGCGCGACCTGCGCGACCGTCCTCCGGGTCTCCCGCAGTTGAAGCCGAGCGGCCTGCAGGCGAAAGGTTGTGGCGTAGCGGATGGGCGGCGTGCCGATCAGCGTCGTGAAGCGCTCGATGAAGGCGCTGCGCGACAGCGCCACTTCCCGCGCCAGGGCCTCGGCCGACCAGGTGCCGTCGATCCTCTGGTGGATCAACGCCAATGCCCGGCCGATCTGCGGGTCGCGTATGCCCTTCAGCCAGCCGGTGTCCTGCTCGTCCAGGTTCAGTGAATAGTGGCGGACCGCTTCGACGAACAGCAATTCCGAGAGCCGTGAGATCACGCCCGAGGAGGCCAGGCGCCCCTGCGCCAGTTCGGCCGCGGCGAAGCGTACCGATGCCTCCACCCAATCCCGCGCCGTCCCCTGGCGCACGTCCAGCTTCAGCAGGCGTGGCAGCGCGGCGATCAGCGGGTTGTACACCGCCTCGGTGCCCAGGAAGCCGCAGACGAGACGCGTGGGCGGACCGCCGCCGCCGTGATCGATCCGCGCCAGCCCGCCGTCCGGCGACACCTGGATCAGGTCATCGGTGCGCACCGGGTCCAAGCCGTGGGCACTGGCGAGCGTGTGCGGGTCGTTACGTGGCAGCAGCACGATCTCCCCGGCCTGAACTTCGACCGGCGGGCTGCCGTCCATGCCCAGCACCAGCGTTCCCTCGATCACGAAGTGATAGGCGATCACCTGGCCCGGCGCGGACAGGAACGGCCGGCAATCGTCGCGGGTGATCTCTGCCAGCACGCACCACGGCGCGGTGAACAGGGCTTCAAGAAAAACGCCGCCGGTCAGCCGGACGGAACGCAGCACGTCGGACAATGGATCGATCACGGCGGCCACTCCCTGACGTGGACGTTCGGCTGGTTTGAACGACCGGTCATTGATCCGGCACGCCGATCATTTGGTCGGGCGCCAAATTCCTCTCCCGGAAATCTCCTGAACATCTTCGGCGAATATCGAGGCTTTCCACAAGCACGCCTGGCGTCCCGATTGGATAGTCGGTGCATGACCCATTCACGACTTGAAAGGACAATACCATGCCTGACCCGGTCATCATGATCATCGTCGGTACTTTCACCGCGTTCTGTGTCCTCGACGGATTCGTCCGCGCGCGCCGGTTCCCCGACGTGACCCTTTGGCGCGTCAAGGGGGTCGTTTCTGTGGCCGTCTATCTCATGATTGCGTGGTATTCACCGCAACTATGGGATGCCTGGCTCGCCGACAACACGCTGCTTGCGGCACGCGGGCTGCCGATCTGGGCCGAGGTGACGGTCGGGTTCCTGGTGTATCAGCTTGGTGTATATACGTGGCACCGGACGATGCATTCGGTGGACTTCCTGTTCCGCCATTTGCACCAGATGCATCACAGCGCCGAACGCGTGGATATCTGGAGTGCTTTCTGGTTCCATCCGCTGGACGTCGTCGGCTTCGCCTTCATCGGTTCGCTCTGCCTCGTGGGCCTGCTCGGCACCAGCGCCGAGGCGGCGTTTGTCATCACCATCGCCGCGGCCTTCTGCGGCATGTTCCAGCACGCGAACATCGCCACCCCGCAATGGCTTGGCTACGTCGTGACGCGGCCGGAAAGCCACTCCCTGCACCACGAAAGAAACGTTCACGCGTACAACTACGGCGACATTCCGTTGTGGGACATGCTGTTCGGCACCTTCCGCAATCCCGTGACCTGGAACGCGCAGGCGGGATTCCACGACGGCGGGTCGTCCCGGCTGTGGTCGCTGCTGATCGGCCGCCGCGTTGCCTGAGCCTGCCATGTAACGACACATGCAGCACGAAAGGAGCTGGTGATGGGACATTTCCGCGAACATGCGGCGCGGCTGCCGACGGCATCCGACTGTGCCTTGCCGACACGGCCGGCCGGACGGCGTTCCGATGCTGTCCTGCATGGCTACAGCGACTCCGCGCCGGCCTTCCGCCCTGATCGGCGCCTTCCCGACGCTCCGGGGCAACGCCGCCGTCCTGGATCTGTGGCGCGACGTGGTCCGCGGGATGACCGATCCCGTCGACGCGGCCTTCGTGCGGGCGTTTCAGGTGAGCACCCTGGCACGCCCCGTGCCGGCCTCCTTCCTGGACCAGGCCGTCACCGAAAGCCTGAAGGTGCCTGCCCGGATCTGGCGCGAGGCCCTGGAGGACATGCTGGCGCATGACCAGTCCGCGTCGCTCGGGCGGATCACCGCGCCCACCCTGATCGTCTGGGGTGACCAGGACGGCTTCGCCAGCCGGCAGGACCAGGACAGGCTCGCCGGCGCCATCGCAGGCGCTCGCCTGCGGGTCCATG
>JBFXDK010000052.1:25704-35659 GCA_050181195.1 Acetobacteraceae bacterium
TCCGCGTCGCTCGGGCGGATCACCGCGCCCACCCTGATCGTCTGGGGTGACCAGGACGGCTTCGCCAGCCGGCAGGACCAGGACAGGCTCGCCGGCGCCATCGCAGGCGCTCGCCTGCGGGTCCATGCCGGCGGCGGACACGCGCCCCACTGGGAAGATCCTGCGCGGACTGCCTCCGACCTGCTCGCGTTCCTCTCCGCTGCCGGACTCCGCGCCCACGCCGGGCAGCAGCGCGTCACGAACAGTTTCTGAAGGGATTGGCTGGCCGCCGGTCCGGCTCGGCCCCGCGGTGTCACCCCAGCGCGGCGCGCACCGCATCGAGCGCGGCGTCGGCCCGGGCGCCATCGGGTCCGCCGGCCTGCGCCATGTCGGGCCGCCCGCCGCCGCCCTTGCCGCCCACCGCGGCCGAAGCGGTCCGGACCAGATCAACCGCGCTGAACCGTCCCGTCAGGTCCTTCGATACGCCAACGACGATGCTGGCCTTGCCCTCGGCCGTGGAGACCAGCGCGACGATGCCCGAGCCGACCTGCTTGCCGATCGCCTCGGCCAGCCCTTTCAGGTCCCGCGCCGGGACATCGCCCAGGTTGCGGGCGGCCAGCTTCACGCCGCCCACGTCCTCCACCTCGGCACCGCCGCCGCCGGTCGCGAGCTTCTTGCGCAGATCCGCGACCTGCGCTTCCAGCTTGCGGCGGTCCTCCAGCAGCGCCGCGATGCGGTCCGGCAGTTCCGCCGGCGCGGCACGCACCAGGCCGGAAATCTCGTTCAGCCGCCCCTGAGTTTCGGCGATCACGGCTTCGGCGACGGCGCCGGTCACCGCTTCGATTCGGCGTACGCCGGCGGCGACGGCGGACTCGCTCAGGATACGGAAATAGCCGATATCGCCGGTGCGCCGCACATGCGTGCCGCCGCAGAGTTCGATCGAATATGCGGCCTTGTTGCCCTCGCCGGTGCCCATCGAGACGACGCGCACCTCATCGCCGTATTTCTCCCCGAACAGCGCCATGGCGCCCATCTCCACCGCTGCCTCGGGCGTCATCAGCCGGGTGGTGACCTCGGTGTTCTCGCGGATGCGGGCGTTCACCTCGGATTCGACCGAGGCGAGTTCATCGGCCGTGATGGGCCGCGGCTGGCTGATGTCGAAGCGCAGCCGGTCGGGTGCGTTCAGGCTGCCCTTCTGCGTGACATGCGTGCCCAGCTTGCGGCGCAGCGCCTCGTGCAGCAGGTGGGTGGCGGAATGGTGCGCGCGGATCGTGCCGCGGCGGGCGTGATCGACCTCGGCCACCACGGCGGTACCGACCTGCGCGGTGCCGGCCTCGACGCGGCCGTAATGCACATAGAGGTCGCCCAGCTTCTTCTGCGTGTCGGTGACGTCGATGCGCAGGCCGTTCGGGCCGGTGATCGTGCCGGTATCGCCGACCTGGCCGCCGCTTTCGCCATAGAATGGCGTCTGGTTCAGCACCACGGCCACCTCGGTGCCGGAAACGGCGGCCTCGGTCGCGCCGCCGTTGGCGACCAGCGCGACGATCTCCCCCTCGGCCGTCTCGGTCGAATAGCCCAGGAACTCGGTCGCGCCGACCTGCTCCTTGATCTCGAACCATACGCGCTCGGTTGCCGCCTCGCCCGATCCGGCCCAGGCGGCGCGGGCGCGGGCGCGCTGTTCGGCCATCGCCTCCTCGAAGCCCTGCACGTCGACCGTGCGGCCCTGTTCGCGCAGCGCGTCCTGCGTCAGGTCCAGCGGGAAGCCATAGGTGTCGTACAGGCGGAACGCGACCGCGCCCGGCAGCGCCTGCCGCTCACCCAGCCGCCCGGTCTCCTCGGCCAGCAGATGCAGCCCGCGATCGAGCATCTGCTTGAAGCGCGTCTCCTCCAGCAGCAGCGTCTCGATGATCAGCTTCTCCGCGCGCACCAGCTCGGGATAGGCGGCGCCCATCTGGCGCACCAGCGCGGGCACCAGCCGGTACATCACCGGCTCCTTCGCGCCCATCATCGTCGCGTGCCGCATCGCGCGCCGCATGATCCGGCGCAGCACATAGCCGCGCCCTTCGTTCGAGGGCAGCACGCCATCGGCGATCAGGAACGCGCTGGAGCGCAGATGGTCGGCGATGACGCGATGGCTGGTGCGGTGCGGCCCGTCCGGGTCCTGCCCCGTGGCCTCGGCACTTGCCAGGATCAGCGCGCGCAGCGTGTCGGTGTCGTAGTTGTCGTGCTTGCCCTGCAGGATCGCGGCGAACCGCTCCAGCCCCATGCCGGTATCGATCGAAGGCCGCGGCAAGGCGACCCGCGTGCCGGGCGGGCCTTCCTCGAACTGCATGAACACGAGGTTCCAGATCTCCACGAACCGGTCGCCGTCCTCATCGGGGGAGCCCGGCGGGCCGCCCGGGATCGAGGGGCCGTGGTCGTAGAAGATCTCGCTGCACGGGCCGCAGGGGCCGGTATCGCCCATGCGCCAGAAATTGTCCGACGTGGCGATGCGGATGATGCGGCTGTCGGGCAGGTTCGCGACCTTCTTCCAGATCGCGGCGGCCTCGTCGTCCTCCGAGAACACCGTCACCAGCAGCCGGTCCCGGTCGATGCCGAAATCCCGCGTCAGCAGGTCCCAGGCGAAGGGGATGGCGGCGTCCTTGAAATAGTCGCCGAAGCTGAAATTCCCCAGCATCTCGAAGAAGGTGTGGTGGCGCGCGGTGTAGCCCACGTTGTCCAGGTCGTTGTGCTTGCCGCCGGCGCGCACGCATTTCTGCGCGGTGGTGGCGCGCACATAGGGCCGCTTCTCCTGGCCGGTGAAGACATTCTTGAACTGCACCATGCCCGAGTTCGCGAACATCAGGGTGGGATCGTTGCGGGGCACGAGCGGCGAGCTTTCGACCACCTGGTGCCCGTTGCGGGCGAAGAAGTCGAGGAAGGTAGCGCGAATGTCGTTGCTGCTGGCCATGGCGGGCGGCTGGGTCCCCAGGATGTCATGCGGCGAAGGCACAGGACGTAGCGCAGCCCCGGACCGGAGTCACGGGGCTGGCTGCAAACCGGCCCTGCGGGCCGGCATGACCGATGTGGGGATTACAGCGCCGGCTGCCAGCTCTTGGGCACCATCTCGAAGCCCTGGCCGTCCTTCGCGATGAAGCCGGTCGCTGGGAAGGCGGCATGATAGAACGACACCTGCAGCCGGTCGGTCGCCGCCATGTCCAGCAGCCTGCGCCGCGTCTGGATCGCCTGCTCGCCGTTCATGTCGAACACCGCCGTCCATTCCGGCTTGCGGGCGAACAGGATCGGGTTGTTGGTGGTGTCCGACATCGCCATCAGCCGCCCGTTGCCCGAGGCGATCGCGAAGGCGGTGTGGCCCGGCGTATGGCCGGGCGCGGCGACGGTGGTGATGCCGGTGACCGGCTCCTTGCCCCATTCGAACTGCGTGATGTCCTTCGCCTTGGGACCGAACACGCGGCGGACATTGTTGAAATTGTTCTTCAGCCCGTCCGGCGCCGCGGCCATTTTCTCGTCGCTCATCCAGAACGCCCATTCCGGGGCGGGGACCATGATCTCGGCCTTCGGGAACACCTCGGTGCCGTCCTTCAGACGCAGCCCGTTGATGTGGTCGGGATGGAAATGGCTGATCAGCACCACATCGACAGCGCCCGGATCGAAACCGGCAGCGCGGAAATTCGCCGTCCACAGCCCGGTGGTGGGCCCGCCGGAATTGCCGATGCCGGCATCGATCAGCACCAGCTTCGATCCAGTGTTCACGACCAGCGTCGTGATCGGGATGATGACCCGGTCGGTGGGCAGGAAGGCGGCATCCAGCACCTGCTTCACGTCGTCAAGCGGGGCGTTCTTGATGAACCCGTCCACCGGGCGGGAGAACATGCCTTCGTTGATGGCGGTCACCTCGAAGTCGCCGATCTTGAAGCGGTACCAGCCCGCCGCCTGCTTGCCCGACGGCGCCTGCGCCGCCCGGGAGGGGCGTTGCAGCGCGGGCATCAGGGCGGCGGCGGCGGTTGCCGTTAAAGCAGCGCGACGGGACAGATTCATGAGACTTCTCCCTGCTGAGTTCTGCCGCCCGGAACGCATTGCGTCGCGCCCCTGGTTGCGGCGGTACTGAGGTGGACAGGGCAGGAGATGAAATATTCCGCCCCGGAGGGAGGGATTTCGCCGCTCGCGCGTCGCACGCCTCGACACGCCGTGATCGGTGGAGCGGCCGCGGGGGCTGCCGGCTTCGCCAGTCCCGCGCGGGCAGGGACCGCCATTCCCGCGAGACTAGGCATCCCGCCCGGCCGGCGCCATAGTGGCATCGACAGCTCACAAGGATGGAGCCTGACCGTGCCAGTCGAGAAGCAAGCCTATCGTGAGGCGATGGCCCGCCTGGGTGCGGCCGTGAACGTGATCACCACCGACGGGCCGGGCGGCAGGGCAGGGTTCACCGCCTCGGCCGTGACCAGCGTCACCGACACGCCGCCCACGCTGCTGGTCTGCGCCAACCGGACGAATGACTCCTATCCCGCGATGCGGCAGAACGGCGTGCTGTGCGTCAACACGCTGACCCCGGCGCAGGAGGGACTCTCGCCCGTTTTCGCGGGCATGACCACCCACACGATGGACCAGCGGTTCGACGGCTACACCTGGCACCGGCTGGAAACCGGCGCGCCGGTCCTGGATGAGGCAGTGGTCGTGTTCGACTGCCGCATCAACCAGATCGTCGAGGTGGGCACCCATGACGTCTTCTTCTGTACGGTCGAGGCGGTGCGCACCGGGCGCGCGCATGAAGGGCTGATCTATTACGGCCGCGGCTACCACAAGGTCGCGATCGGCTGACCGGTCGCGACACCGCCGGCGCTCCAGCGGCATCGGCCGGCGGCGTGCCCGCTCCGGCCTCACCGCCCCGGATCGCGTGCCGCGACCCGTTCGTTTGACAGGCAGGTGGTTCTGGGTCTGCTATTCTCCCGCTTCGCGATCCATGGCGGATAACAACGATACCAGGCAGGGACGACCGGCTTCGCGCCGGTATCGTCCGGGGGGCGTGCATGACCAGGCTGATGGGAATTCTGCTGGCGCTGTGCGCCGTTGCGCTTGCGCCGCCGGCCCGGGCGCAGGACTGGCCCAGCAAATCCGTCCGGCTGATCGTGCCCTATCCGCCCGGCGGTCCGACCGACCTCGTGGGCCGGGTCTTCGCGGGTCGCCTCTCCGAGATCTGGCATCAGCCCGTGGTGGTGGAGAACCG
Organism: Acetobacteraceae bacterium; assembly: GCA_050181195.1. Taxonomy (GTDB): domain Bacteria; phylum Pseudomonadota; class Alphaproteobacteria; order Acetobacterales; family Acetobacteraceae; genus Rhodopila. The sequence goes on from JBFXDK010000052.1 coordinate 30,908, forward strand.
CTCGGGCGCCAACGGCAACATCGCATCCCAGCTCATCGCCAAGTCTCCGCCGGACGGATCGGCATTCATGCTGCATTCCTCGTCGATGGTGATCAACGCGCTGCTGTACAAGGCGCCGGGCTATGATCCGTTCGCCGACTTCACGCCGATCTCCCAGGTGTTCGACTACAAGCTGGTTGTGGTCGTGCATCCCTCGGTCAAGGTGAACACGTTCCAGGACCTGGTGGCGATGGCGCGCGCCAAGCCCGGCGTGCTGACCTACGCCTCGGCCGGCGGCGCCGGCGCACCGACGCATCTCGCGGTCGAGATGTTCAAGCAGCGCGCCGGCGTCGACATCGTGCACGTCCCCTACCAGGGCGGGGCGCCGGCGACCAACGATCTGCTGGGCGGGCATGTCAACCTGATGTTCAACAACCCCACCCAGTCGTTGCCCTTCATCAAGTCCGGCCAGCTGCGCGGGCTCGCGGTCACCGGGCCGACACGCAACCCGCAGGTGCCCGACCTGCCGACCGTCGCCGAACTCGGCTATCCCGGATTCGACGTCGGCACCTGGTTCGCCATCTGGGGACCGGCGGGGCTGCCGCCCGAGATTGTGAAGACCGCGAGCGACGCCATCATGCGCGTGGCGCGGGAGCCGGAGGTGGTGGCGAAGCTGCATGCCAGCGGCCTGAACCCGATCGGCGGTACCCCGGCGGAACTCGCAGGGATCATGAAGTCCGATTACGATATCTGGGGCAAGGTGATCCGCGAGGCGAACATCCACATCGACTGATCCCGCCACGCGCGCCAGGCCGCACACGGCCCGCGATCCGATCCGGGCGGGCAATCACTAAATCGTTGGCAGGCGCTGCCTGGAATGCACGCATCCCGCGTGGCAGCGTTCCGTTTGTCCATCTGCGGCCACTGGATGCCGCAGGGGACGAATGCGGGAGCGATTGGCGGCGGCGATGCGGAATGCGTCACAGGAATTTCTCCTGCTGGAACGACGGGGTGACGGGTTCTGCCTGGTGCGCGGCCGGACGGATGGAACCCGCGCCGAGTTCCCCTTGACCCGTGCCGATCTGCTGTGCCTGTCGGCAATGACCGAGGCGGAGATGCGCGCTTGGGATAGTCCGCGTGATCGGCCAACCGAACGGCGGGCCTGATCCCATGGCCGCGCCGCACCCATGCGCGCCGCACCCATGAACGGACTGCACCGCCTGTGGCAGGTGCTGCCGCACCGCATGCGCCGGGAGGCGCTGTTCGGCGGCATGGAGCTGATCGCCCCGCGCCTCAGCCCCGCCGCTGCGGCCGGCGCGTCGGGGCCATTCATCGTTGCAGGGTTTTTCGGCGCCGCGTCCGGGCTCGGATCGGCGGTTCGTCGCCTGACCGCCGTGATGGAACAGGCCGGGCTGGCGCCATCCCGGGCGGATCTGACCGGTCCGATGCGGCAGGGTGAACGGGGCCCGCCGCCGTCGGTTCCGCCGGGGCCAGGCACGCTGCTGGTGCACGTGAACGGCCCGATGCTGCCCTGGGCGCTGCACGTCCTTGGCCGTCCGGCCGTCGCCGGCAAGCGCGTGATCGCGGTGTGGAACTGGGAACTGCCGGTGCTGCCGCGCGATTGGCAGCGCGGCTTCCGCTTCGCCCACCGGATCTGGGTGTCCTCGCACTTCACCGCCGCCGCGGTGGCCACCTCCGGCGATCTGCCGGTCGACGTCATCCCCTACGCGATCCCGGACCCCGATCCGGCACCGATGGACCGCGCCGCCTTCGGCCTGCCGGCGGATGCCTTCGTCTCGCTCTCGGTGTTCGACGCCGCCTCGTCGGTCGCGCGCAAGAACCCGCTGGCCGCGATCCGCGCGCACCGCCTCGCGTTCGGCAACCGGCCGGACCGGATCCTGCTGCTCAAGACCCACGGGACGCAGCATGCCGGCGCCGCCTGGCACGAGGTGGCGGCCGCCGCCGCGGCGCAGCCGAATGTGCGCATCCTCGACCAGCACCTCGACCGGCGGTCGCTCTGGGCGCTGCTCCGCGCCGCCGATGCCTTCGTCTCGCTGCATCGCTCCGAGGGGTTCGGGATGGGTATCGCCGAGGCGATGCGCGCCGGGCGCCCGGTGGTGGCGACGGGATGGTCGGGCAACATGGATTTCATGCCGGGCGAGGGCGCGCTGCCGATCCCCTATGATCTCGTGCCCGCGCGCGATCCGCAGGACACCTACGATCTGCCCGAGGCGCGCTGGGCTGAACCGCATGTCGAGGCCGCGGCCGCCGCGCTGCGATCGCTGGCGGACGACCCTGTCCGTCGTGCCGCGATGGGCGAGGCCGCCTCAACACAAATTGTACGCTTGCTGAGCCTGAACATTGTTCAAAATATCGTCAGGAACAGCTTGGCGGTGTCTGGAAAAACCCTGGAAACCGCTGGTTGCCAGGGTCGCGTATTTGCGTTTTAACAGGCCTTCTTCAGGAGGAGCCAATAGTGGCAAGCTGCGTCGCGATCGAGCAATGCCGCGTCAGTGGCAGCCGGCATCTGATCACCGTACTCGATCTGGGCGAGCAGTCTCTGACCGGGGTCTTTCCCCGCCGTCCCGACGCGCGCATCACGACCGGCCCGCTGCGTCTCGTCTGGTGCCCGGAGTCCGGGTTGTTGCAGCTGTCGCATTCCTACGACCCCGGGGAGATGTACGGCGACAATTACGGCTACCGCTCGGGCCTCAACCGCTCGATGGTCGAGCACCTGACCCAGAAAATTCGTGAACTGGAACGCTGGGCCGGGCTCGCGGCCGGCGACACGGTGCTTGATATCGGTTCCAACGATGCAACGTCGTTGAAGGCCTACACCACGCCCTCACTGGAACGGATCGGTATCGATCCGACTGGCGAGAAGTTCCGCGCCTTCTACCCGCCCGAGATCACGCTGGTGCCGGACTTCTTCTCCGCCGCCGCCTACCAGCGCGCCGGGGCGAAACCCGCGAAGATCGTGACCTCGATCGCCATGTTCTACGACCTCGATGATCCCGTGGCCTTCGCCCGCCAGGTGGAATCGGTCCTCGCCCCCGGCGGGCTGTGGCATTTCGAACAGAGCTACATGCCGTCGATGCTGCGAATGGTTTCGTACGATACCGTCTGCCACGAGCACCTCGAATACTACTCGCTCGGCGTCGTCACGCGCATCCTGGACGCGGCCGGCATGCGGCCGGTCGACGTCAAGATGAACGCCGTCAACGGCGGCAGCTTCGCCGTCACCGCCGCCCGCAAGGATGACCCGCGCCGCGGATCGGAAGCGGTGGTGAACTGGCTTCTGGAGCAGGAGGACCGCATGGGCCTCCATACGCCGCGACCCTATCGGGACTTCGAGGAACGGGTGTTCCGCCATCGTGCCGACCTGCGCCGCCTGCTGGAAATGCTGAAGGCCGACGGCAAGACGGTCGTCGGCTATGGCGCATCCACCAAGGGCAATGTCGTGCTGCAGTTCTGCGGCATCGGCCCGGACCTCGTGTCCTGCATCGCCGAGGTGAACGAGGAGAAATTCGGCGCCTTCACCCCGGGCACCGGCATCCCGATCGTGTCGGAGACCGAGGCGCGTGCCATGCAGCCCGACTATTTCCTCGTGCTTCCCTGGCATTTTCGTGACGGCATCATCCGCCGCGAGGCCGAGTTCCTCGCCCGTGGCGGACGGATGATCTTCCCGTTCCCCGAAATCGAGATCGTCTGAGCAAAAGGCAGTCATGACGAAACGCGCACTGATCACCGGCGTCACCGGCCAGGACGGGGCCTATCTGTCGCAACTGCTGCTGCAGAAGGGCTATGAGGTCTTTGGCCTGCTGCGCCGCTCCGCCTCGGCCGACGTGATCGGCGAGCGGCTCCGCTGGCTGGGCATCGCCGACGACGTGCGGCTGGTCGACGGCAACCTGACCGATTTGCCCAGCCTGATCGACGCGGTGTCGGAGGTGCGACCTCACGAGGTCTACAACCTTGGCGCCCAGAGCTTCGTGAAAGCGTCATGGGCGCAGCCGCAGGTCACGGCCCAGGTCACCGGCGTGGGCGTGCTGAACATGCTGGAAGCCGTGCGCCGCTGCGCGCCCGGAGCGCGGTTCTACCAGGCGTCGTCGTCCGAGATGTACGGCCTGATCCAGGCGGAACGCCAGGATGAGAAGACGCCGTTCTATCCCCGCTCGCCCTACGCGGTGGCGAAGCTGTACGGGCACTGGATCACGGTGAACTACCGTGAGAGCTTCGGGATGCATGCCTCCAACGGCATCCTGTTCAACCACGAAAGCCCGTTGCGCGGCATCGAGTTCGTGACCCGCAAGGTCACCGACGGGGTCGCGCGCATCAAGCTGAACCTGGCCCGCGACCTGCGTATGGGGAACCTGGATGCCAAGCGGGACTGGGGTCATGCGCGCGACTACGTCCGCGCCATGTGGCTGATGATGCAGCAGGACACGCCCGACGACTACGTGGTGGCGACGAGCCGCACCACCACCGTGCGCGACATGTGCCGCATCGCTTTCGACTATGTCGGGCTCGACTACGAGCAGTATGTCGTCGTCGACCCGGCCCTGTTCCGGCCGGCCGAGGTCGATGTCCTGCTGGGCAATCCCGCCAAGGCGCGTGCCAAGCTGGGGTGGCAGCCGACTGTCTCGCTCGAGGAGATGATCCAGGAGATGGTTGAGGCCGACCTGCAGCGCCATCGCCAGCGTGCGCGGCTGGAGGCGTGGGCTTGACCATCATCCCGTCCCGCGTGCTCGTCACAGGGGCGGATGGATTTGTCGG
>JBFXDK010000052.1:35759-37555 GCA_050181195.1 Acetobacteraceae bacterium
ACGCTGGACCGCTGGCGGGATTTCCTGGACGTGCGGGATGTCTGCGCCGCTTATGTGGCCGCGATCGGCCGCTTCGACGCGCTGCCCGCGGGTTCGGCGCTGAACCTGGCATCCGGCCATCCGCGCCGGGTCGGCGACGTGCTCGATGAATTGCTGCGCCTGTCCGGCGTGCAGGCGCGGGTCGAGGAAACCCCGGCCGAACTCCGCCCGACCGATCTGCGCGAAACCGCCTGTTCGGCCGGCCAGCTTCGCCGCCTGCTGGACTGGACCCCGGTCGTTCCCTGGGAGCGCACCCTGCGCGACATCCTCGATGCCTGGCGCCGGACGGAACGCCGGGAAGGATCATGAGCGTGCTATCCGCCGTCCAGGACCCCGTGCTGGAAGTAACGGGCGTTCCGGCCGCCGACATTCTGCGCCGCTGTGCGCAGATGCGGTCACGTCAGGGCCTCGCGCCGGCCGAACGGGCGGAGCTCGTCGTTCCGGTCGTCACCGAGACGGATGGCCGCACCTCCTGGCGTCTGGTGGATTTCGGCGAGGGTACGGATGCCGAGTTCGTCCATGCCGCGCATCGCGCCATCCTGGGGCGCCCGCCCTACGATGCCGAGATGCTCCGGCGGACGGCCGATCTGCGGGCTGGCCGTTCCCGCATGGAAATCCTTGCGCGCCTTGCCCTGTCGCCCGAAGGCCGCCGGGTCGGCCGTCCGGCCGTGGGCGGCGTCTTCCTTCCGGCGCTGACCGCCACCGGGCGCGGCGTGGATCGCGTGATGCGCCACCGTCTGGTGGGCGTCTGGGTGCGGCGTTCGGCGCCGCATATCGGGCGGGCGACCGGGCAGGGCATGGGGATGGCCCGCCGGACATGGCGCGTGGCGTGCGCGGTGCCGGTCCTGGGCGGCCTGCTGCAGTCCGCCGCCGTGCTGCCGCGCCTCGCGCGCCTGCAGCGTGAGGTCGAGGAGCTGCGGCGCGAAATACAGGCCCTGCGGCAGGATCGTCGCTGATGCCGCGTTTCTACTACTGGGTGCATCACACCGGCGACTACGACGGAAATACCGGCGTGCAGCGCGTGGTGCGGAACCTCGCGGCAGCGCTGACGGAGCACGGGGACGATCTGGTGCCGGTGCGCTGGTGCACCGAACGCGAGGCGATCGTGCGGGCCGAGGAGCGCTGGCTGGCGGGTCTGGCACGTTATGGCGGCCCAAGGGTGCCGGCAAGCGAGGAAGCCGGAACGCCGCTGCATCTGGCCGCGGCGGATGCGGGCCAGCTGGACGGGGCGTGGCTGCTGCTGCCGGAAGTGCCGCATGTCGGCGGTGGCGGCGGGCCGAACCTGCCCGTCGCGCTGGATTACGCGCGGTTCCACGGGATGCGGACCGCTGCCATCTTCTACGACATCATCCCGCTGCGGCGGGACGGCTATGAGGCGATGGCGGAGGAGCATGCCCGCTATGCCCGCGCCCTGGTGGCCGCCGACCTGATCCTGGCGATCTCGCGCCATTCGGCCGAGGATCTGCGATCCTGGTGGGCGGAGCAGGGCTATGACCCGGTGCGCCTGCCGCGCGTCGTTCCGCTTCCGTTGCCGGCCGAGATGCGTGGCGTGGCACGCGTCTCCGCCGCCTCGGACCCGCCCGCGCCGCCGGTGCGCTTCCTGGCGGTGGGCACGGTGGAGCCGCGCAAAAACCAGGTCGCGGCGATGCGCGCCTTCGCCCGCCTGTGCGCGCGACGCCCCGATCTGGACCTGTACTTCGACGTGGTGGGCGGCGTGCATGAAGCGGTGGCGGCGGACGTGCATGCCATCGCCGCGC
>JBFXDK010000053.1:0-36361 GCA_050181195.1 Acetobacteraceae bacterium
CATGGAAATCCGCCCGTCCACCAGGGGGCCGGCAGCGGCGAGCGCGGCCGAACGCGGCTTCAGGTCGGCGGCGGGGCCGGTCAGGAAGGCACGCAATGCGTCGGCCGGCGTGGCATGCTCCGCCACCGGGTAGACCGAAACCTCGCCCAGATCCGTTCCCGCCAGAACCGCGAAGCGCGCATTCGTGGCACCGATATCAGCGAGTATCGTCGGACCCTGCATGCCCATCCTCCCGTTGGTCGTTGTCATCGTAACGTGGGACCGGACGCGGCTTCCAACCACACAAGCCGTCCCCGCGCCCGTGCAGCCCATAATCCGGTGATCAGGCAACCCCCTCGCCCGTGCGTCATTGAAGTCACCGGAACCGACATCATCCCGCAGGAGGCACGCATGAGCCAGGGCGAGATCACCACCGACCACGATTTCATCCGCAAATGGGTGGAGCAGCGCGACGGGCGGCCGACCCGCGTGCAGGGAACCGCCGACAAAAGCGGCGAAGGGATCCTGCGCATCGACTTCGCCGAACCGGACGAGAAGCTGGAGGAGATCTCCTGGGAGACCTTCTTCGAGACGTTCGAGGACCGCAAGCTGGCTTTCCTGCATCAGGACAAGACCGCCGACGGCAAGGTGAGCCGCTTCTTCAAGTTCATCCATCGCGACCACGGCGCCTGACCGCCGGTCGTGGATGACGCTGCCCCGCCGGCCCTGCATGCGGCCGGCGAAGGTATGCTCCCTCTGGTCCTCGCCGGATGGGCGCGACGCTCAGGGTCGCAGCGCGTGCTGTTCGCGGCACGTGACGACGCGATGTTGCAGGCTCTCGCCGCCGCATTGCCGGTGTTCCTGCCGGACTGGGCGGTCCTGCCTCTGCCGGCGTGGGACTCGCTGCCATATGACCGGGCCAGGCCATCCCGCGCGGTCACCGGCCGTCGTGTCGCAACCCTGTCCTGGCTGGCCGGGTCGCCCACATCGCCAGCCCTGGTGCTGTGCACCCCCGAATCCCTGTTGCAGCGTGTCCCGCCGGCCGAGCGTCTGCGGGAGCGTTCGGTGCGCCTGGCAGCGGGCGAGGCGCTGGATCCGGACTGGCTGCATGCCACGCTGGACGCGTTCGGCTATGCCTTTGACGACCGGGTGGATGAGCCAGGCGAGGCGGTGATCCGCCCCGGCGCGGTGGATATTCACCTGGCCGGCGAAGCCGCGCCGGTCCGCCTGGACCTGGACGACGGGCGGATCACTGCGATCCGGCGCTTCGATCCCCTCACCCAGCGCAGTACCGAGGATACCGGCCCGGTGACGCTGCGCCCGGCGAGCGAGGCCTTCACCGTGCCCGGCGAGACCGTGGACGACGCGGCGGAGCGCGTGGCCGAACACCGGTTGCCGGACGGCAAGCTGGCCAGCCTGTTCGACCTGCTGGGGGATGCCGATCTGGTGCTGGGCACGGATGCGCGGGAACGCATCGATGACTGGCTGGACCTGGTCCACGACGCCCATGCCGTGGCGCGGACCGCCGCTCGGGCCGGCGATGCGCCCCTAATCCCGCCGGACCGGCTGTATCTGACCGGCGACGAGGTTGCCGGCGCCCTGGCGCGATCGCGCATCGTCACGGTTTGCATCGATGCGGCGGCTGAACAGCCGGTAACGCCGCTGGCGCAAGCCGCTCGCCTGGCCGGCGCCCGCATGCAGGCTGGCGACGCGGTGGTGGTCTGCGTGCCGGACCACGCGTCGGCGGTGCGCGGACTTCTCGCCCGACGGCTGCGACAGCCCCTGGAGGCGATCGCCCTGCTGGACGGCTGGCGGGCGGCGGAGACGCTGGAGCACGGACGCACCGGCGTCCTGCACCTGACGCTGCGGCAGGGCTTCACGCTGCCGCACCGGACGATTATCGCGCTGCGGGACGATGCGCCCGACCCCGGCGATTCGGACGTGCTGGAACGCCTGGGCGGCACGCTGCGCATCGGCGACCTGGTCGTTGAGCCTGACCATGGCCTCGCCCGCCTGACCGGCCTTGCCATGGAGGAACAGGCCGGTTCGGTCAGCGAGTGCATGTCGCTGGAGTTCCTGCGGGGGTCGCGGCTGCTTGTGCCGGCACTGCAAGCCGAACAGATCTGGCGCTACGGCGGGGCCGGTTCGCTGTCGCCCGATCGGCTGGAAAGCGGCTCCTGGCGTGAGCGCCGGGAGGAAGCCGAACGGGAGATCGAGGCAGCGGCCGGCGCGCTGGTGCAGCGGCTGCAGCAGCGCGAGCAGCGGACCGCCCCGGTGATCGAGGCCGGCCCCGACTACCAGCGCTTCATACGCAGGATGGGCTTCGCGCCGACACCGGACCAGGTTCAGGCGATCCGGTCGGTGCAGCACGACCTGGCCGGCGGCAAGCCGATGGACCGGCTGGTCTGCGGCGACGTGGGCTTCGGCAAGACGGAAGTGGCGCTGCATGCGGCGGCACTGGCGGCGCTCGCGGGAAGGCAGGTGGCGGTCGCGGCGCCGACGACGCTGCTCGCGAACCAGCATTTGGACACGTTCCGCCGCCGCCTGGCGCCGTTCGGCCTGACGATCGAGCCGCTGATCCGCGGCACGCGCGCCGCGCCCGCCCGTGATGTGCTGCGGCGCATCCGCGATGGACAGGTGAACGTGGTGGTCGGGACACATGCCGTGGCCGCCGCGCGGTTCCGCGACCTCGGGCTGCTGGTGATCGATGAGGAACAGCGCTTCGGCGAGGCGCAGAAGCGCGCGTTGCGGGGGCTTCGGCCCGACGCGCATGTGTTGGTGATGACCGCGACACCCCTGCCCCGCAGCCTGCAGACGGCGCTGGTGGGGCTTGTGGATGTCAGCCTGCTGCGCCATCCGCCGGCGGCGCGCATGCCGGTGCGCGGGTCGGTGGTGCCATTCGACCCGGTGCTGGTGCGGACCGCCCTGATGCACGAGGCGCGCCGCAACGGGCAGAGCTTCGTCGTCTGCCCAAGGATCGAGGATCTGGCACCGATGGAGGCGCGATTGCGTGCCGCCGTGCCTGACCTGTCGCTGACCGTCCTGCATGGCCGCATGCGCGGCGAGGCGCTGGACAGGGCGATGATGGAATTTGCCGGCGGCGGCCGGGACGTGCTGCTGGCAACGAACATCATCGAGGCGGGTCTCGACCTGCCGAACGCGAACACGATGCTGATCTGGCGGGCGGACCGGTTCGGGCTTGCACAGCTGCACCAGTTGCGCGGCCGGGTCGGACGCGGACGGGTGCGGGCGAGCGCGTATTTCCTCACCGATCCCGCGCATCCGCCGCGCGCGTCCACGCTGAAGCGGCTGGAAACCGTCGCCGCGCTGGAAAGCCTGGGCGCCGGATTCGCGGTCAGCATGGCCGACCTGGACCAGCGCGGCGCCGGGGACCTGCTGGGCGAGGCGCAGGCCGGGCATCTGCGGCTGATCGGCACGGAACGCTATCGCCACGTGCTGTCCCGGGCGCTCGCCCGCGCGCGCGGCGAGGCGGTGGAGGAGGACTGGACGCCGGAGATCGCCCTGGACGTGCCGGCCTTGCTGCCGGCGGACTTCATCCCCGAGCCGGATGTGCGGCTGGACCTGTATCGGCGCCTGGTGCGGCTGGACGGCCCGGTTGCACTGGACGACGCGGCGGAGGAGATCGAGGACCGGTTCGGCGACCCGCCGGATGCGACCAGGAACCTGCTGGGATTGGTCCGGCTGCGGCTGTTGTGCCGGCAGCGGCGTATTGCCGCGGTGCATGCCGGTCCGGCCGCGATCGCCCTGACGCCGCGCGACGGTGCCGCGGCCGAGGCTCTGTCGGCACTTCCCGGGGCACGTCGGAAAGACCAGCGGATCATACTGCCGATCGCCGAACCTTCCCCGGCCACGAGACTCCGGCTGGTTCTGGCCGCACTGGGCCAGGATCGGCCGGCTACGTCCGCACCTGGCTGATCCCACGGGCGGCCGCGTGCGGCGGACCGGCTGGAGCGCGACCCGCCATAGGAATTGCTGCCCGCCGATCCAGGTCCGCGATGTCGCCGATCCGCCGCCAGCACTCCGACGCCTCCCGGCGTGAACCGGCTTGCCTGGGGTGCGTTACCGGCACTCATCAGATCGGAGAGACGCCATGTCGGCCCACCCACCGCCGGTTCCGCCGGAACAGCAGCGCCAGGACGGCAAGACGCCAGAAGGCAAGTCCCAGAAAAAGCCCGAGGAATACGGCTCCCGCAACCGCAACCTGGAGGAACAGGGGCGGCAGGGAAACATCAACCAGAACACGCACAACCAGGGCTATCAGCAGGACCGGTGAGCATGGCCAAGGACACTCCCAACGCCGAACGGTTCGGCGGCCCCGGCAGCAGCCACCAGGATCGCGATCACCCCGGCAAGAACCGCCAGCCCACCGGCAAGAAGGGCGGCGGTGACCACGAAGGTCCCGCGCCGGGGGAAGCCACCAACACCGAACGCAGCCGCGTTTCGGGCGGCGGTGGCGAGCGCGATACGCATCATACCCACAGCGGCAGGCGGTCGTAGGATGGCGGCGTTGCGGTGCGGTGGATCACGGAGGTTCGTGGCCGCGCCAGCCCCAGTCGCCGCCCGCCTGGCGCTTCGGTGCTGCCGGCAGAACCGGAGCGAGCCATGAAGGTCGCGCGGTTCGCTCCGGCCCTGCTGGTGCTGGCGGCCACCGGCGTGGCGCTGGCCGGCAGCCGCAAACCGACGCCGCGGGGCGGGCATGCCGGCTATCTGGCCCGCGCCCTGCCGCGGCCGCCTCGCCCGCCGCCTATTCCTCCGGAGGCCGAGAACCAGAAGATCACCCGCCATTTCCTGCTGGGCTTCGTCCTGCCGCTATGGATGGCGGCTGGAATCGCCGACTGGTTCTGCCACCGCCGCACGGATATCGCGCACACGGCCGGACGCAAGGAATCGCTGATCCATCTGATGATGCTCTCGCAGGCCGCCATGCCGGTGACGGCGGCGCTGTTCCTGGAAATCACCAGTCCCGTGCTGCTTTTGATGTTTGCCGCGGTGATGGCGCATGAGGCAACGGCGCTGTGGGACGTGTCCTATGCGGTAAAGCGACGCGAGGTCACGCCCGTAGAGCAGCATGTCCACGATTACCTGGTGATGGTTCCCGTGATGGCCGTGTCGTTCGTCTCGGTCCTTTACTGGCCGCGCGTGCAGGCGCTGGTCGGACTGGGGCCGGAGAAGCGGGACTGGTCGATCCGCCGCAAGCGGCAGCCGCTGCCGAAGAAGGTTGTCTTCGGCTTCATCGGGGCAATGGTCCTGCTGGAATGGGGTCCCTACCTCGAGGAATTGTGGCGGACGCAGCGCGCGCGGAACGAGGCGGCGCGGGCCCGTACGGCCTATACAAGAACGCGGGTAACCGCAGGAACCTGAGCCATCGGTTCAGCATTCTTCCCGCGCAGTCGACGGATCGGATTGCGCGTACGCGGGATGGGGCAAGCAGCCGCCCGCCACGCAGTGAGCGGACCAACGCCTCGGCTGGCTTGTATCGGCCTCGCCAATCCCGGCAAGGCCAGGACGGAGCACGAACATGCCGGAACCACAGAAGCAGGCGAAGCCGGATCAGACCCAGGAGGCTGACGGCGCGCATGACGGGACCGACAGCCACGAGAAGGCCCGCGATCTGACCGAGAAGGCGCTGGGCGCCTTCGCCGATGGCGATGAGCGGCAGGGCCATGACCTGGTGCAGGAAGCAAAGCAGCTCGATCAATCGGCTGTGCAGGAGGTGTTGGACGAGCTGGAAGAGGACGCCGGATCCGACCATACCCCGACGAAGGACGGGGCATAGGCGGGTCATGGAACTTCCGGCACTCGGCTATCCGCCCACCGAGGAAGCGGTCACCGACTGGTTCGTCCGCACCTATGGCCGTCCGCCCAATGAGGGCGAAACCGGTGCCATCCTGGACGCCATGGCACGGCGGGATTCGACGCCACCCCAGACGGGACCGGTCGCGGACCCGCGGGGCTGGAGCGCCGGGGACGCGGGCAAGTCGCGTTGACATCGGGTTGGCGGACGCGGGCCTGGCCTGCTTCCGCCTGGTCCGGTCCGGTTGCGCGGCCACTCCGGGCACCGCACCCCGATCGATGCCTTATACAGCCGCATCGCATGCCTCCGCGCTGTCGAACGGGCCTGGATATTGACTTCAGTCAAATAAATCCCGGCAATGACTTCGGATGCAACAAGCCCGCTGCACCGCAGGCGGCTCGGCCAGCTCGTTGTTTCGCGGATGCTCTATAGAGCCGCACCGTCGAGCACGGCGCGGATGGTCGAAATGACATCCCGGGCGGTATAGGGCTTGCTGACGATCGCGTTCATGCCGCTCGCCCGCTCGCGGATCGTCGCCTGGGGCAAGGAACTCAGGACGATCACGGGAATCCGGCTGAACAGGGGGTTCTTCTCCCGCTCCTGCAGGAAGGCCGGGCCGTTCATGACGGGCATCATCATGTCCAGCAGGATGATATCGACGGTGCCTTCGCCCAGGCGCTCCAAGGCCTGCCGGCCGTTGACGGCGGTGACCACCTGGTAGCCTTCATCTTCCAGCGCCGCTTCCAGAGCCATCGCGATCAGCGGCTCGTCATCGACGACCAGAACAGTTGTCATCCGCGATCGTCCTGCAATGACGACGGAAGGCTGGTCGCCGCATCCCGCAGCGCATGGCTGGGGACATCGGACGGATTGCCGATCACCATCCCGCCGGGCCCGATCCGGAACGAACGGACGGTCGGGTCGAAATCGCCGTCGCGGACCTTGATAATGGCAAGCAGGCGCCGCATGCGCGCTTCGGTCTCGGCGAAGCGCAGGGCGATCCAGTTGTCGATCAGAGCAGAGCCAAACGGGAGCGGCATCTCCAATCCCCGACGCAGCACCTCACGCGTTTCCAACGTGAACAGGACTGTAACTCCGCGGGCACGGATTTCGTTCATCAGCACGGCAAAGAATCGCCCAAGCCGGTTCACATCGATTGCCGCTTCCCAGAACCCGTCGAGACCGTCGATGAACAGCCGCCTTACATTCCGTTCGGCGATGGCATCGAGCAGTTTATATGCCAAAGCGTCCTGGATGTTCTCGGTCTGCGCCTGCCAGAGCAGGGAGACGACATTCGTCTCGACAAGCGGATCGAGTCCGAGCGAGAGGCGACGAGCCTTTTCCCGCACCCGGCGCGGTGTTTCGTGGAAGGAGAATAGCAAGCCTGGTTCCTGTTCGGTGGAGGCGGCGAGGAACTGCAGGCCGAAGGTTGTCTTCCCGACGCCGCTGGGGCCGACCAGCGCGGTGGATGATGTGGCTGGAAAACCGCCGAACAGCATCCGGTCGAGATCGGGGATGCCGCTCTGCACCGGGCTGCCCGGCACGTCGTCCGGGACGCTGGGCGTCCTGAGCGCGGATTCCAGCCGCGGATACACCACGAGTCCATCGCTGGTGATCCGGCAGGAATGACGTCCGGGCATATAGTCACTGACGCGCAACTTCTTCACGAACAGACCACGCTCGGTCCGCAGATCGTAACGCGTGTCAGCGAGCTCCACGATACCGTCGACCATCGTGTGCTCGGGGGGCGAGATCTCCGTGACCACCGAGGTCAGCAGGAACACCGTGCATTCGTAGAGGGCGGCCTGCAACTGCAGCTCCTGGATGAACCTCTTGAACGCCATGTCGTTTTCGGCGCGATCGCCCACGGCCCGCACGCCGTCCAGGACCAGCACGCTGCTACGGCGCGCCGAGACTTCCCGCCGCAGCAGGGTTACCAGGGCGGGCAGCCCGTCGTCTTCCAGCGCCGAAAAGCCGCTGATATAGGCCATGGAGTCCGGCAGGCAGCTGGCGTCGTAGAAGCTCATCGCGCTGACATGCAGCAGCATGCGCGCATGGCTTTCCGAGAGCAGGGTGACATAGAGCGCCCGTCCACCGCTGGCTGCGTGGGCGTAGCACATCTGGTTCGCGAGCGTTGTCTTGCCGCTGCCGGGCGGCCCCTGGATGATGTAGATGCCGCCCTTGGGAAAGCCGCCGCACAGGACCGTGTCGAGACCGGCGACAGCGCTGCTCAGGCGTTCGATCTGCGTCATGCCGAGCGGTCCTGGGCGTTGTGCGGAAGGGTGACGATGAAGGTTGACCCCTGACCCGGGCTGCTGTCCACCGTGATTTTTCCTCCCATGGCCGAGACGAGCTGATTCGCCAGCCAGAGTCCGATGCCGAAGCCGCCGACCTCCCGTGTGCCGATCGCGCGTTCGAAGCGCTCGAAGACCCGCTTCTGATCCTCGGGTGAAATGCCGCTGCCCCGATCGACAATGGTCAGGACAGCGGAGTCGTGCAGCAAGGCCAGTGTCACGTCAACCGGCATGCCGGCGCCGAACTTCAGGGCATTGGACAGCAGATTCTCGATCACCTGGTCGACGGCGAGCGGGTCGAGGCATGCGACGATGCCGGGCTGCACCTGAGCGTTGATCGTGCAGCGCGCGAGGCGCGCGAAAGGCGCAAGGCGCGCAACGGCCTCACTCACTGCCGCGGAGACATCCATCCGGGCTGGCGATAGTTTCAGGTTCCCCGTATTGATCCGGGACACGTCGAGCAGGTTGGTGGCCCGCCGGACGAACTGCCGGATCGCGGAGTCCAGCAGCTCCACCCGTTGGGCCACGGTGGCGTGCTGATAGCGGCTGGGGTTGCGCATCATGCGCTTCAGCACGTCGATCTGCATCAGGATCGGCGTCATCGGATTGCGCAGTTCATGCGCGGCGATTGCGACGAACTCATCGCGCGCGCGCACCGCTTCGCGAAGCTGCTCGATCTGTCGTTCCAAACTGTCCTGTCCGGGCGGAGGCAGACCGGCGTCATTCATTGTGCTCTCGCCATCGATGTCTCCGGCCGGGTGGCGCTGGCGACTTGACCCCATCATGGGGAGTCTTGCTACAGGGAGAGGCAGACGCAGCGCAACATCATGACAACCCCTTATGCAACCTTATGAACCCGCGGAGAAGAGCGCACGCGGGAACGTGTTGAGCGATCGGTCTCGTTCTCGTAATCACAAGATTGTGAAATCCGGAGTTCCGCAAACCTCCGTGCGCGAGGTTCTACGAAGGTCCGAGTCGGATTGCGCCGGCCGCCCGCGGGGCAGGCGATCCCGCGGGCGCTGATCCGGACAGGCGTGGATAGGGCGGGCGTTGATCCGGCTCGTCGCACTGGCGAGGTGGCGCCCCCTGTCCGGGTGGTCGCGTCGGGCGGGCCGGCCGTCAGCGCAGCACAGCTTCCGTCTTGCGTTCGATCAGCGCGAAGTCGATTTCCCCGCCCAGGCCCGGCGCGGTCGGCGCATGCATCATGCCGTCCTTGTCGATCTCCAGGTCCTTCACCATGCCGTATTTGTGCGCCCCGTCCGGCAGCAGCACCTCCCACATCGTCGTATTGCGGATTGCCATGCACAGATGCAGGTTCGCGAGATTGTTCAGCGAGTTGCCGGAGTGGTGCACCTCGTAGCGCAGCCCGAACGCCTCGGCCAGGTGCGCGGTCTTCAGCATCGTCGTCAGGCCGCCCTTGTTCGGGATGTCGCCGCGCAGGTAGTCGGTCGCCTTCTCGGTGATCCAGACCGGATAGGTATCGAGCCCGCCCGCGGGAAATTCGGTCGCCATGATCGGGATGTTCAGCTTCTGCCGCAGCTTGACGTAGTTGTAGATGTCCTCGTCCGCCATCGGGTCTTCGTACCAGTAATAGCCCATCTCCTCGATCGCCTGGCCCACGCGCAGCGCGTCGACATAGTCATACGACCAGGTGGAATCGAGCATGATGCGGAAATCGTCGCCCACCGCCTTGCGCACGGCGACGCACACCTTGATGTCGCGGACCGGGTCCCGCGGCGGATGGATCTTGTAGGCCTTCCAGCCCTTCGCCTTGAATTCCTGCGCCTGGTCGACATAGGCCGCCTCATCCGGCAGCACCTGCGAACTGGCATAGGCCATGATCGACCTGCGATAGGTGCCCATCACCGCGTGCACCGGCAGGCCGGCGATCTTTCCGGCGAGGTCCCACAGCGCGGTGTCCACCGCGCCGATCGTGCGGTAGCTGACGCTGCGGTTGATCAGGCGCATGCCGCCGTGGATGCGCTCGCGGTCCAGCGGATCCTGGCCCATCAGCATCGGCTTCAGGGAGCGGATCAGCTGCGGCCCGTCCATCGAGGCCGGGTTGGACGCCGAGCCCAGGAAGGCATGTCCTTCCAGCCCCGCATCGGTGCGGATCCGCAGCAGCCCCAGATTGCTGGTGGTCGAGGCGAGCGAACCCTGGTGATAGATGGTCGATGGAATACCATCCCAGGTGAAGATGGTCAGCGAGACATCATCGATCTTCATGGCGTTTTCCCTCCGGATGCGTCGAAGCGCGCGGTTACAGTCCCTGCCCCGCCTGCCAGAACCGCTCCACGGTCTTCAGGTAGGTGTCGATGTCGCGATCCTCGGGCGCGGCCATCACATGCTGCACGCCGGCCGCCTTGTACGCCGCCAGCGCCGGACGGGTCTCGTCCACATTGTTCGCATTGCAGTTGATGCGTAGCGAGATCATGAACTCCGGGTCCGGCCGTTCGGCGCGGAACCGCTTCACCACCTCGGCCGCCTGCTCGGGCTTGACCCGGCTGCCATGCCAGCCGTCCAGCCGGCAGGCACGCTTGAACGCGGCATCCGACGATCCGCCGATCCAGATGGGAATGGGCGCGACCGGCTGCGGCTGGGAGCGCATGTTTTCCACCTTCGCCTCGATCCACCTGCATTCGAAGGTCACGGGGTCCTGGCTCCAGACCGCGCGCATCAGCGCGATGCCCTCATCCATGCGCCGGCCGCGTTCGCGGAACGGCACGCCCAGCGCGTCGAACTCGGCTTCCAGCCAGCCGACGCCGGCGCCCAGGATCAGCCGTCCCTCGGACAGGTTCTGCAGGGTCGCCAGTTCCTTGGCCAGCGGCAGCGGGTGGCGCATCGGCAGCACCAGCACCGAGGTGCCGAGGCGCACGCGGCTGGTGACCGCGGCGGCCCAGGTCAGGGTCAGCACCGGGTCCCAGAAATTCGGCGATGGCGGATAGCCGCCATCCTTCGGCACGATGATGTGCTCGCTGACCCAGACATCCGCGAAGCCCAGCGCCTCGGCCTGCTCAGCCGCGCGCTTGATATTCACGGGTCCGGCCTTCCGGCCGATGTGCGGCAGGTGAATTCCGAGTTGCATGATGGGTTCCCTCCCTGGTTGGGGGAACCGTGGCGCGTTGCGCGGCCGGCGTCCAGTAGCCGCGATGCGCCGGCACCCGCCCGGCGTCCGCCATGGGGAACGCCGGACGGAAGCGACCCGTCAGGCCGTGGGCTACGGAATGTGAAAGGGCGCCTCGTTATAGGTGGTGATGAATGCGTCCGCGGGTGACATGCCGGAGGCCACATAGTCCAGGAAGTGCTTGGTGGACCCCGCCTGCTGCGCATTCGGCCCGAAATACGTGCTCTTGTAGAAATCGAGGTTGGCCGACACGCTCTTGAAGCCGGTGCCGTCGCCGGCGAACAGTTCGTGCTTGATCAGCAGCCCGAGATGATAACCGACCTCGTTGTTCCCGGCGATGGTCAGGCCCATCACCTCACCGATGCGGTTCAGCGTGGCACCGTCGGCTTCGTTCGCGACCACCATTGCTTCCCGGTCCTGCGCGTAGTCGGCATCCTGGGCGGCGGTGATGGAGACATTCGGGTCCGCGCCCGGCGTCGGTGCGGCCAGCCATCGCGCGAAGCCAATGTAGATGTTGGCCAGATCGGCGGCGATCACGTCGGCCGTCACGATATCGGGCGGGATCGGAATGAATTCCAGAGGGCCTGTGACCGGACTTACGGCGTAATTGGGTGGAAACTGAACGTTCCCTGCCCCGTCAATGACTGGTGCAGCCATATATTTTCTCCCGAAAGCAGCGGAACAGATATCCAAATGATCGGGTGGGTCAACAGAAGTCAGGGTGCAATGTCTTCACAATGCACGTGATGGGTCTTCCGCTTCGGAATCAGGTGTCAATTGGTATTGTTGGTAATCCGGCCTAAATACCGTATCATTATTAATATGGAATTTTCTCCGGTTCTAACCGGAGTTTTCACCGCGACCGTTTCGATTTGTGCTTACGCCTTGGGATGCGCCTTGCGCCACACCGCCAGCAATTGCGCCTCATCAATCGCGGTGTAACGCTGGGTGGTCGAGAGGCTCGCATGACCCAGCAGATCCTGGATCGCCCGCAGATCCGCCCCGCCGGCCAGCAGATGCGTCGCGAAGGAATGCCGCAGCGCATGCGGCGTCGCATGCTCGGGCAGGCCGTTCAGGCGGCGGAACTGCCGCAGCGTCCGTTGCGCTACCGCCGGGTCCAGACGCCGGCCGCGCACGCCCACGAACAGGGGCGCTCCGGGCTGGCGGTCCGGATGCAGCGCAAGCCACGCCGCCAGCGCCTGGTGCACCGCCGGCAGCAGCGGCACAATGCGCTGCTTCGACCCCTTACCGGTGACGCGCAGCATGCCGTCCGCCGCCGTAGGCACGTCGCGCACGTCCAGCGACAGCGCCTCATTGATGCGCAGCCCGCATCCATAGAGAAGCGTGAACAGCGCCGTGTCCCGCGCCTGCAGCGCGGCGGTGTCGGTCATCTCGCCGATATCCTCGGTCACGGTGCGCGCATCGGGTGCGGTCAGCGCACGCGGGACCGGCGCATTGGCGCGCGGCGTTGCCATCAGGCGGATGGCGGGATTGTCGACACCGTGATGGCGGGCGAGAAAGCGGAAGAAGCTGCGCACCGCCGAGAGGCGACGCGCGCGCGTGCTGTTCCCCACCCCGTCCGTTGCCATCGACGCCAGCCAGGCACGGAAGTCCGCCTGCCGCAGCGCGCCAAGAGCGGCAAGGTCCGGCTCGTCGCCCAGATGGTTCGTCAGGAACCCCAGGAACAGCGCGAGGTCGGCGCCATACGCCTCCAAAGTCAGCGTGGCGGCACGCCGTTCATGGCCGAACCAGGCCAGGAAGGCGGTGCGGGCTTCCTCGCCGGTCATTGCGCGGGGACGGTGGATCGGGTCATGGCCGGAATGGTAGGCGTTCCGGCGCCGTCCTGCGAGCCTTGCGTTCACGCCGCCATCCGTCCCCTGCCCCTGCCCCCGCGTCTCCCGGCCCGCCAGCCGCGAATCGGTGCGCTGGGGGCCGGCCGGTGCACGGGGGCCGAAAACGGACCTGGAGGAGGCCGGATCGCCGCTGGAGGTTGGGCGGCTCGGGAACCCCGTGGTATCCTGCGGCGGCGCCGTATCGCCAGCCCGCGCCGGGCGATCGGGATAACGGTGATCGAAAAGACAAGGCGGGACCTGTCCCGCGACCGAGGAGGCGAGCGATCGATGCGTCAGATGGTCATGGTCGGGTTCCTGCAGGCCCAGAACTGCACAACGCTTGCCAGCGCCTGGCGCCATCCGGAGGCGCGGACCGATTTCACGACCGCCGCCTATTACCAGAAGATCGGCCAGGTGCTGGAGGAAGGAAAATTCCAGCTCGCCTTCTTCGACGACCGCCTGGCGATGCCCGACATCTATGGCGGCAACCCGGCCGAGGTGGTGGCGAACGGCGTTCGCGTGGTGAAGATGGACCCGGTCGCGACGCTGATGGCGATGGGCTTCGGCACGAAATACCTGGGCATCGGCTCCACCGCGTCCACCACATATTACGAGCCGTTCGATGTCGCGCGCCGTTTCATGACGGTGGACCACATGATCGGCGGGCGCGCCGCGTGGAACGTGGTGACGTCGGTGAACGACGGCGAGGCGCACAACATGGGCCGTTCGGTGCACATGGAACACGATGCGCGCTATGACCGCGCCGATGAGTTCATGGAGATCGTGCTGCGCTGCTGGGATGCGTGGGACGACGACGCGCTGGTGGTGGACAAGGACGCGGGCCTGTTCGCGCATCCGGACAAGGTGCACCGGCTGGAGTTCAAGGGGAAATACCTGAACTCCTCGGGCACGTTCACCGTGCCGCGCTCGCCGCAGGGGCATCCGGTGGTGATCCAGGCCGGATCCAGCCCGCGCGGCAAGGTGTTCTCGGCGCGCTGGGCGGAGACGGTGTTCGTGGCCTATCCCGATTTGGAATCCGGCAAGAAGGAATATGCCGAGTTCAAGGCCGCGGTGGCCGAGCACGGGCGCGATCCGGATTTGTGTACGGTCAATACGATCGCCTATCCGGTGGTCGCGGAGACGCGGATGGAAGCCGAGGACAAGATGGCGCTGATCGACAGGTTGTACAAGGAGGTCGACGGGCTGTCGCTGCTGTCGGAGGCGCTGAACTACGATTTCAAACGCAAGGGCCTGGATGAGCCGTTCAGCAGCGAGGAGCTGGAGGGGATGTCGGGGATGCAGGCGATGCGCAACCGGGTGATGCAGGTGATCGGCCGCAACCCGACACCTCGGGACTTCCTGGAAGTGACCCGCCGCGGCCGTCCGCGCGAGGCGATCGTCGGCAGCGGCAAGGATGTTGCGGATCGGCTGGAGCAATGGTTCGTCGAACGCGCCTGCGACGGGTATGTGGTGGGCGGCACGCATACGCCGGGCACGTTCGAGGATTTCGTGAAGTACGCGATCCCGGAGCTGCAGAAGCGCGGGCTCTACTGGAAGGACTACAAGGGTCCGACGCTGCGGGAGAATCTGGGGCTGCCGCGGATGACGACGAAGGAGTGGGGGCTGGCGTAGGGGCGTCCCACAAACGTCATGGCGGGATTCAGTCCCGCCATCCACGACTTCTGCCGATTGAAACTTTCCTGGTCGTGCATGGCCCGCCTGCGCGGGCCATGACGTGTGTTCTGGCGTCCGTCCCTACAACAAATCCCCCACTGCCTTCTGGAACCGCGTGATCGCCGCCAGGTGATCCGCCGCACTCCGTCCCGCGATCCGCTTGTGGTGCTTGCTGACATAGGTGGTGTGCGCGGTCACATGCGTCACGCCGGCCTTCTTCCAGAAGCCCACCTCCCGCCGCCAGTCATCCTCGTTCCCCGCACCTGGTGACACCCAGACCTCGATCCCCACCTCCGATGGATCGCGCCCGGCCGCCTGGATCAACCCACGCAGCTTGTCCAGCGCCGCCAGCGCCGTGTCGTCCGCCGGATAGGCCAGCGGCATGAACCCGTCGCCGTATTTGGCGGTGCGCTGGAACGTCGCCTCGGCATGGCCGCCGAACCACACCGGCACGCGGCCCGAGGGCGGACGCGGGTTGATCCCCGCATCCTCCAGCGTGTGGTACTTGCCCTTGAAGGTGACATGCGGCTGCGACCACAGCGCCTGCATTACCTGCACCTGCTCCTCCGACCGGCGGCCACGGTTGGAGAAGGTCTCGTTCAGCCCCTGGAACTCCACCTCGTTCCAGCCGACGCCGATGCCCAGGCGCAGCCGCCCGGGCACCAGCGCATCCAGCGAGGCCGCCTGTTTCGCCACCAGCGCCGCCTGGCGCTGCGCCAGGATCAGCACGCCGGGAACGAAGCCGATCTTTTGCGTGCAACCGGCGACGAAGCTGAACAGCACGAACGGGTCGTGATAGGCGGTCTCGGTCGTGCCCACCCGTTTCCCGGGCGTGACGGTCGCCGGGTTGGCGCCCAGCACGTGGTCGGGCGCCTGCAGGTAGTCGAAGCCCAGGCCCTCGACCGTCTGCGCATAGTCGCGCACGACCGCCGCGCCGGTGCCGATATCGCCGCAGGGCAGCGACGCCCCCAGTTGCATGGCCATGGGATCAGTCCTTTTCCATCACGGCCTTGATCCGGTCGGGCGAGACCTTGATCGGCTCGATCCCCGCCCGTTCCTGCTGCAGCAGCGCGCCCACGCGGGAATCGCGCTTGTCCCAGCCGCGGTTCATCGCTTCCGTCAGTTCCTGGTGCGCCAGGTTCACCAGGCGCATCGGCACGCTGACATCGCGCGCCAGCTGGCAGGCCAGCGAGACGTCCTTGTGCAGCAGGCGCAGCGCGAAATCCGGCGGATCATAGACGCCGGTCAGGAACTGCTTCTGCAGCCGGTCGAACAGCCGCACGCGGCCGGCCGCGCCCTGGCGGATCGCCTCGAACAGTTGCAGCGGCTCGACGCCCGCCTTCACGCCCATGGTGAAGACCTCGGACAACACCACGTTGACGGCAGCCGAGGAGGCGTTGTGCACCAGCTTGGCGATCGTGCCGGCACCGATCGGGCCGATATAGCGGTTCTGGTCGCTGAACGTGTCCAACGTCGGCTTGTACTTGTCATAGGCTTCCTTGTCGCCGCCGACCCAGACCGCGAGCTTGCCGCTGTTGGCACCCGCCGGGCCGCCGCTGACCGGCGCATCCAGGAACGCCACGCCCTTCTCGGCGAAGATCGCGTTCAGGTCCCGCACCACGTCCACGGCATTGGTGGACAGGTCGAACCAGGCCGAACCGGGCTTGAAGCCCTCGATCAGGCCGTTCTCGCCGCAGCCCACATTGCGCACATCGGCCGGCGTGGGCAGCGAGGTGAACACGACCTCACATTGTTCCGCCAGCGCCTTGGGACTCTCGGCCCAGGTCGCGCCGGCGGCCAGGTGCTTGGACGCCGCCTGCCGCGTCAGGTCGTGCACCACCAGTTCGGCGCCGCCCTTCTGCAGGTTCGACGCCATCCCGGCCCCCATCATCCCGAGGCCGATGAAACCGACTTTCATGACAGTTCCCTCCTTATCCGGCGGCCAGTGTGCGGCGGGTCGGTGGCGGGCTCAAGCCGGTGTCAAACGAACCAATGCTCCTCCACCACGAACCGCGCGCCGGCGGTATCCGTCCAGGTTTCCAACGCCGCTTCCAGGTCGACAAGGCTGTCGAAGCGCGCCTGCGTCACCGCGGCCACGGTGACCGGCAGATGCGGCACGGTCGAGGCCGGGGCCGCCCCCTGCTCGCGCACCTGGTAGCGCATCAGGCCGCGCATCAGCGGCAGGCTTTCCAGCCTGATATCCTCGGCTTCGATCGTCCCGGCGTCGGTCCCGTCCGGGTACAGCACCATCAGGCTGACCTGGCGCTGGCGGTCGGAGGGCAGCTGGTCGGTGGGCACATCGGTGATCACGCGCGACACGGCGCCCACGAACTGCCGCGAATCGACGTTGCACGCCGCCATCTCCGGCGAGCCATGCGCCGCGGAGCGGTCGGTATCATTCAGGAAATACAGGATCGGGAACCCGTCGATCCGCATGGCGCGGGCGCGCTCGTTCATCGCCGGTGATGCGATGACGTGGCATTGCACATAGTGCCGCAGCCCGGCGAAGGCGCAGACCAGCGGGCCGTGGATGTCGATCCAGTGGCGGCGGAAGCGGTTCAATGTCACGGCGTCCTGGCGCCGCATCAGGCTGATGGCTGCGATCATGGCTGGCTTCCTCCCCCGGGACGGTCACACGGGATCGGGTCGCACGATCAGCACCGTCCCGTCCACTCCCTCCACCCGCAGCCGTGTGCCTGGCTCGGGGATGGGCACGTCGGGCGGGACGCGGGCCGACCAGTCGCTGTCGCCCACGCGGACGCGGCCGGTGCGGCCGGTAAAGCCGATGGAAATTGCTTCCCGCCCCGCGAGGCCCGCGCTCTGCGTGTTCAGCCGGCGCGGCGGGCGGCGCAGATGCAGGCCCACCCACACCGACAGCGCGGCCAGCACGGCGAAGGTGACGACGGCGGCGGCGAAGCCGATATCCGTGAGCAGGATCCCGATCCCGGTGCCCACCGCGGCGATGCCGATCCACATCAGGAAGGCGCCGGGAAGCACCACCTCCAGGCCCAGCATCACCAGGCCGGCGAAGATCCAGACGATTCCCGGTGTCAGGCCGATGGCGTCGCCGATCCCCATGGGTTTGCTCCGGACGGTGTCGGGTGATCGGACGGGCGCGGCGGCGGCATGCGCGGGGCCGCGGCGACGGGTGCGGGCGGAGAGCCGTCGGGGCCGCGCAGCAGTTCCAGCGCCTGGGTGATGCCGCCGGCGATGGCAGCACTTTCCATGGGAACCACGACGAGGCGCGTATTCGGCGCGGCGGCGATCGCCTCGAACGCCTTCACATAGCTGGTGGCGACGAAATACCGCAGCCCCTCGGGGCCGGAGCGTCCCGCGGCATCGGAGACCAGTTGCGTCGCCTCGGCTTCCGCGCGTGACAGTGCAACCCGTGCCTCGGCGTCGCGCATCGCCGCCTGCTGCCGTCCCTCGGCCGCCAGGATCAGCGCCTGCTTCTCACCCTCGGCGCGCTTGATCGCCGCCTCCCGCTCTCCGTCCGCGCGGGCCACCACGGCGCGCCGCTCGCGTTCTGCGGTCATCTGCAGGTTCATTGCCAGGATCAGGTTCTCCGGCGGCTCGATCTTGCGGATCTCCACGCGGTTCACCTTCACCCCCCAGGGCATCGTCGCGCCATCGAGGATCGCCAGCAGGGAGGAGTTGATCCGTTCCCGCGAGGACAGGGTCGCGTCCAGTTCCATCTCGCCGATGACCGAGCGGATATTGGTCATGGCGAGCGTGGTCAGCGCGACTTCCAGGTTCTGCACCTGGTAGGCGGCCTTTTCCGGTTCCATCACCCGGAAATAGATGATCCCGTCCACCGCGACGGTGGCGTTGTCGCGGGTGATCACGCTCTGTTCGGGGATTTCGACCACCTGTTCCTGCACATTCAGCTTGCGGCCGATCTGGTCGACATAGGGCATGACGAATTGCAGCCCGGGTTGCAGCAGGCGTGTGTAGGCGCCGAAGCGTTCCACGGTCCAGACCTGCCCCTGCGGCACCGTCTTGATCCCGGCGAACAGGGTGATCACGACCAGGATCAGAACAATGACCCAGATGATGACGACGGTTCCGATCATACGCGCCCCCGGTGATCCGGAATCGATCCTACCCGATCCCGCCGGCGTGATCATATGCCTTTTCCAACGGTGGCGGATGCACCCGCTTGCGTCCCGGCGCGTTGAGCCGCCAGACTGAGGGGCTTGAGGGAAGGAACGGAGCCATGTCGACTTATGTCATGCTGGCCAACTGGACCGACCAGGGGCTGAAGACCATCGGCGACGGTGCCCGTCGGGTGGACGCCGCCAAGAAGATGCTGGAAGAGATGGGCGGACAGTTCCGCTCGCTTTACATGACCATGGGAGAGTTCGACATGGTGGGCGTCTACGACGCGCCCGATGACGCGGTGGCGGCGCGGTTCACGCTGATGCTGTCGCGCATCGGCAATGTGCGCACCACGTCGATGAAGGCCTTCCCCGAGGAAGCCTACCGACAGATCGTCAACTCGCTACGCTAGGGAACACAGGATGATTGCAGGCGCGCGCACACCGCTGACGGTGGATCTGGGCGGCTATCGCGTCGCCATCACCGCTGGCGCCAACGGCATCGGGCGGGTGATGGCGGACAGTTTCGCGGCGTGTGGAGCGTCGGTGTTCGTGAGCGACGTCGATCCCGCGGCGCTTGCCGCCTGCGGCCATCCGGGGCTGCGCGCCGATGCCGGCGTGCCCGCCGATTGCGAGGCGTTCGTGGACGCGGCGGTGAAGCACCTGGGCGGTCTGGATGTGCTGGTGAACAACGCCGGCATCGCCGGCCCCACCGCGCCGGTGGAGGAAGTGACGCCCGAGGCGCTGGATGCGACGCTGCGCATCGACCTCGCCTCCATGTTCCACTGCTCGCGGCGTGCCATTCCAGCGCTGCGGGCGGCCGGCGGCGGGGCGGTGATCAACCTGAGTTCGGCGGCCGGCCGGTTCGGCTTTGCCCTGCGCGCGCCCTATGCGGCGGCGAAATGGGGCGTGGTCGGGTTCACCAAGTCGCTGTCGATCGAACTCGGCCCCGACGGGGTGCGGGTGAACGCCATCCTGCCCGGGCCGGTGGACGGGCCGCGCATCCGCGCC
Source organism: Acetobacteraceae bacterium (assembly GCA_050181195.1). GTDB lineage: Bacteria > Pseudomonadota > Alphaproteobacteria > Acetobacterales > Acetobacteraceae > Rhodopila. The sequence goes on from JBFXDK010000053.1 coordinate 19,827, forward strand.
GTGATCAAGGCCAAGGCCGAGGCCGCCGGCATCTCCGAAAACGAGATGACGGACCGCACGGTCGCGACCACCAGCCTGAAGAGCTTCGTCACGCAGCAGGACATCGCCAACATGGCGCTGTACCTGGCGAGCCCGTTCGGCGCGACGATCAGCGGCCAGGCGATCAGCGTCGATGCCGACATGCAATACACGATGTGACGCGCCGGGCGCGGGAGGAATCAATGCCGGACGATGCGGTGCATGCGGGCTGGAACGGGGACCTGACCCGCGTCCCCTATACCGTCTATCGCGATCCCGAGATGCTGAAAGCCGAACAGGCCCGTGTGTTCGAAGGGCCGGTCTGGAACTTCCTGTGCCTGGAGTCCGAGATCGCCGAGGCCGGGGACTGGCGCACCACGGTGGTGGGACAGTTGCCGGTGGTCGTCGTGCACGACGCCGACGGCACGATTGCCGCGTTCGAGAACCGCTGCGTGCATCGCGGCGCACTGATCTGCCTGGACAATGAAGGCCGGGGCGCCAAGGACTTCCAATGCGTCTATCATGCCTGGCGCTACGATCTGCGCGGCAACCTCGCCTCCGTCGCATTCCAGCGCGGCGTGAATGGCAAGGGCGGCATGCCAGCCGATTTCCGGCTGCAGGACCACGGTCCGCGCAAGCTGCGGGTCACGACGCTGCATGGCCTGGTGTTCGGCACGCTGCATCCCGACACGCCGGATATCCAGGACTTCATCGGCGCCGACGTGCTGCGCCAAATCGAGCGGGTGATCGCCGGCCGCAAGATCGAGATCATCGGCCGCTTCACCGAGGTGCTGCCGAACAACTGGAAGATGTACGCCGAGAACGTCCGCGATTCCTACCACGCCAGCCTGCTGCACCTGTTCTTCGCGACCTTCCGCATCAACCGCCTGAGCCAGGGCGGCGGGCTGATCGTCAGCCCCAACGGCGGCTGCAGCGTGTCATCGACCATCGCGCCGGAGCAGGCGACCGACACCGCCTATGCCGGCATGCGCTCGGTTGACGACGACTACCGGCTTCAGGACCCGGGCCTGATCGACGTGGTCGATGAGCACCCGGACCGCATCCGACAGCACATCGTCACCGTGTTCCCGAACTTTGTCGTGCAGAAGACGCAGAACGCGATGGCGCTGCGCTTCTTCACGCCGGCGGGGGTCGATCGCACCAACCTGGAATGGATCTATTTCGGCTATGCGGACGACACGCCGGAGATGCGCACGCGCCGGCTGCGGCACCTGAACCTGGGCGGCCCGGCCGGGTTCGTGTCGATGGAGGATGGCTGCGTCGGCGGCTTTGTCGAACGCGGCATCGCCACGGCGGAACACGAGGCTTCGATCGTCGCGATGGGCGGTTCCGGCATCGAAAGCCAGGCGACGCGGGCCACCGAGGCGGCGGTGCGCGGCTTCTGGTCGCTGTGGCGGCGGATGATCGCGCCATGAGCGCGCTGCTCAGGGTCGCGGGCCTGAATGCCGCCTATGCCGCCGCGATCGACACCGACCGGCTGGAGGCCTGGCCGGACTTCTTCACCGACGACTGCCATTATAGGATCACCTCGGCTGATAACCACAGGCGTGGCTACGCCGCCGGCATCGTCTACGCGGATTCCCGGGCGATGCTGCGCGACCGCGTGACGGCGCTGCGCACCGCCAATATCTACGAGCGCCAGAGCTACCGGCACATCATCAGCCTGCCGGTCATCACAGCCGAGGCGGCGGACGGGATCAGCGCCGAGACGCCGTTCCTGGTCGCGCGCATCATGCGGGACGGCCGCACCGACCTGTTCGTGACGGGCGTCTACCTGGACCGGCTGCGCGAGGAGGCGGGACGCCTGCTGTTCGCCGAACGGATCGTGGTCTGCGACAGCAGCTTCTTCGACACGCTGCTGGCGATCCCGCTATAGGCCGAGCACTGCCATGCGCGCCGCCATGTTCGATCGTGAGGGCGAGAGACTGGCTGTCTGACGCTGGTAAGCGTCGATCGGAAGACGCATCGTAGGCGGGCCTGAGGCGCCTGCCACGGGCGGCGGCCAATACGCCACCAGAGGCTTCCTTCCCGCTTGATGCCAGCCGTTTGTGGACGCGCCCGCCTCGGACGGTGTCCTGGCCACGCCAGACATCGCCATGGCGCCATTGTCCCGCCGGATCTCCACCCTGGTCGCCTGCGGACTGGGCGACACGATGCTGCCCTGAATTGCCGCTCACTGCAAACCCTGTCTGGAAGTTGTTATTTCTTCAGACCGGAATGGTTTGCCCGGTCGCGATAAGTGCGGTTGGCGGCCTGGATTGATGCCGCGTCATCGGCCATTCGCGCGCTCGCGGCTGGTGGCGTACACGCAACCTTCCCGTCGGTTCCCCACCCCGCCGCGCACGCGAAGGTGCTGATCAGGCCTTCGCTTCCAGCCTTCGTCCGCTGTCACGGGTTTGACAAACCGGCAGCAGCACTGAACCCTGCCGGTGCGGCGCCGGCCCGGCCGGAACGTCCAAGTCGATCGAATCGAACGAAACAAACAACTGGGAAACCTGGATGAATACGCTTGAAACCCGCATGATGGCAAAAGTGTCACGACGCCTGATACCGCTCGTCATCATCTGCTACTTCGTCGCCTATCTCGACCGCGTGAATCTCAGCTTTGCCGCGCTGGAGATGAACAAGGACCTGCAGTTCAGCGCAACGGTCTACGGCCTGGGCGCCGGCATCTTCTTCGTCAGCTATTTCCTTCTCGAAACACCGTCGAACCTGATCCTGGTCCGCATGGGCGCGCGCCGCTGGATCGCCCGGATCATGTTCACCTGGGGTCTGCTGTCGGGCGCCATGGCATTCGTAAACAGCGAAATGACCTTCTACATCGTCCGCTTCCTGTTCGGCGCGGCCGAGGCCGGATTCTTCCCGGGCATCCTGTTCTACCTGACGCTGTTCTTTCCCGCCGCCTACCGCGGACGCATGGTCAGCATGTACATGGTGGCGATCCCGGTTTCCGCGGTGATCGGCGCACCGATCTCCACCCTGATCCTGCAGTACATGAATGGCCTGCTGGGCTTCGCAGGCTGGCAATGGGTGTTCATCGTGGAGGCGATACCCGCGCTTGTCCTCGCCGGCGTGGTGCTGGCCTACATGACCGACGAACCCTCGCAGGCGACGTGGCTGACGGCCGAGGAGCGTGCCTGGCTGGTGAACCGCCAGGCCGCCGAACGGCGCGAGCGCGAGGCGGTGCACAACCTGTCCGTGATGCAGGTGCTGTTCAATCCGCGCGTGCTGATCCTGGGCGTCGCCGGGTTCGGCATCGCCTACTCGATCTATGGCATCTTCTACTTCCTGCCGCAGATCGTGAAGGCGTTCGGCCTGACGAACATGCAGACCGGTGTCGTTTCCGCCATCCCCTTCGCCATCGGCGCGGTCGGCATGGTCTGGTATGGCAAGCGCTCGGACCGCCTGATGGAACGCCGCAGCCACACCTGCATCTCGTTCATGATCACGGCGGCGGGCCTTGTCATGACGGCCGTCACGCCGGATCCGTATGTGCGCATGGTCTGCCTCTGCGTCGCATCATTCGGCGCCTTTGCTGTCCTGCCGGTGTTCTGGGCGATGCCGACGGCGTTCCTGTCCGGGGCCGCGGCGGCAGCCGGCATCGCGTATATCAACTCCATCGCCAATATCGCCGGGTTCATCGGCCCGTTCGTGATGGGGTTCATCAAGGACGCGACCGGCAGTTTCGATGGTGGTTTGCTGGTGATCGCCGCGGTCTGCCTGGTCTCGGGCATCGCGACGCTCTGCATCGACCACGACGCCGCACTCGAGCGCGCGCCCGTCCCCGGTTCGGCCGTGGCGGAATGATCACGGACGCCGGCCGGGGACCGTCCGCCCGGCCGGCGTACCCGGCGACGACAGTCAACAAGAGTGATATCGATCCCGTGCAGGGGACGCTAAAGTCCGAGTGGTCCGGCGGCAGCCGGACCGGGACAAGCAACCAAGGACGTCCATCATGCCGAATGCAAGCCGGTTCTCTCGCCGGAACGCCTTGAAACTGGGGGCCGGCGCGGCCGCCCTGCCGTGGGTCCACATTCGCGGTGCCGCGGCCGCCGGCAAGCTCACGGTCGGGGTCGTCGACCACTGGGTGCCGAAAAGCAACGAAATGCTCAAGTCACAGATCGAGGCCTGGGCCGCGAAGAATAAGGTCGAGGTCACGGTCGACCGCATCACCACCGTCGGCGCCAAGCTGCAACTCACCGGGACAGCCGAGGCGCAGGCGGGTACCGGCCACGACATGATGACCTTCCTGGCCTGGGACGCCCAAGCCCATGCCTCGAAGCTGCTGCCGCTCGATGACGTCATGGCGCGCCTGGTCAAGCAGTACGGGCCGCAGAACGAAATTTGCGAATACCTGGGTAAAGCCGAGGGGCATTGGGTGGTGATCCCGTCCAGCGTCTCGACCCAATACAAGGGTCCGTGCGCGCGGATCAGCCTGATGAAGCAGTATGCCGGGATCGACGTGCGGGAAATGTTCCCGGCCCGCCCCGAGCGCACCGCCGCGGCAGACAACTGGACCTACGACACCCACCTGAAGGCGGCCGAGGCCTGCCACAAGGCCGGCTACAGCTTCGGCATCGGCCTGGGCACCACGCCCGACTCGGTCGACACGGTGGGCGCGATCATGCGCGCCTTCGGCGCCGAGATGGTGAATGCCAAGGGCGAGATCGTCGTCGATTCCGATGCCATGCGCCAGTGCCTGGAACACGCGCAGCAGCTGGTGAAGTTTCTGCCGGCCAACGCGACCAGCTATGACGACGCGTCCAACAACCGCGACCTGATCGGCGGCAAGACGGCCATGATCTGGAACCCGCCCTCGGCCTGGGCGGTGGCGAAGCGGGACGCGATCGACGTGGCGTCGGACTGCTGGACCTTCCCCGCGCCGGCCGGCCCCAAGGGCAGCTTCACGCCGTTCCTGCCGTTCCACTGGGGCGTTTGGAAGTTCAGCCGCAACCAGGGCGCCGCGAAGGAGCTGGTGGAATGGCTGATGCAGCGCGAGCAGATCGAGCCGCGCTGCACCGTGGCGGAAGGCTACGACATCCCGCCCTTCCCCAGCATGGCCGACTTCAAGGTGTGGGAGAACGTGGAGCCGCCGAAGGGCACCGTCTACAACTACATCCTTCGCCCGCACCACAAGTCCTCGGCGCACATCGCCGCCTTCCCGGCACCGCCCGATATCGGCGTGCAGATCTACAATCGCGGCACGCAGGCCACGATGTTCTCGAAGCTGCAAAGCGGCGAGTCGATCAAGGACGTGATTGCCTGGGCCAAGGGCGAGCTGGAAGGCTTCGTCCGTTAAGCAGCATTCGGCGCAGCGCCGCAGGGGCGAAGCCGTTAAGTGATGCGTTTGTCGGGGGTTGCGAGCAGGCATGCGTGGCTCAGGCCGCGAATGCCTGCTTAGGCATCATTCGGCGCCGCGCTTCGCCCCGGACGGCCTGGGGGCGGAGCCGGGCGTCACCCCGGGGCTGGCGGAACGACGTGAAATTGCTAACCTCCCGCGCAATCCAGCGAGAGGGAACGTCCCATGGCCGATAGCATGATCGATTACGGCAAGCTCTACCGCGACGGCCTGCCGGATCCCGCGGCAAAATGGGCCCCGTTCCCGCCCTATTATTTCGTCGGCGGCAACAATGATCCCGAGCAGATCCCCATCGAGGGCCTGGTCGAGGCCGCCGCCTCGGTGCTGCGCCGCGAGGGATCGAAACTGGCGATCTACAATCTGGGCCTCGGGCCGCAGGGCTATCCGGGACTGCGCCAGTTCGTGGCCGACCGCTGCAAGCGTGTCCGCGGCATGGATGTCCCGATCGAGGACGTGACGATCGTCACGGGTTCCGGCCAGGGTCTCGACATGATCAGCAACCTGCTGATCAACCCGGGCGATACGGTGCTGTGCGAGGAGTTCTGCTACCAGGGCGCGATGAACCGCTTCCGCAAGCTGGGCGCGAAGCTGGAAGGCATGAAGCTGGACGAAGACGGGATCGTCATCGACGCGCTGGCCCAGCAGCTCAAGGACCTCAAGGCCAAGGGCATCACGCCCAAGTTCATCTACACCATCCCGACCATCCAGAACCCGACGGCGAGCATCCTGCCGCTCGACCGCCGCCACGCGCTGCTGAAGCTCGCGCGCGAGTACAACACCTGCATCTTCGAGGATGAGTGCTACGCCGACCTGCTTTGGGAAGGGGTGGAGGCACCGCCGGCGCTCTACGCGCTGGACCCCGGTGCGGTGATCCATCTTGGCTCCTTCTCCAAGTCGCTCGCCCCGGCGCTGCGGCTTGGCTACATCGTCGCCCCGTGGGAGATCATGCGGCGGCTCCTGCCGCTGAAGGGCGACAGCGGCACCGGCGCGCTGGATCAGATGATCGTTGCCGAGTATTTCTCGAAGAATTTCGACAAGCACCTGAACCACCTGAACGGCGTGCTGCACGAGAAGCTGCAATGCATGGTGGAGGCGGTGGAGCGGGAATTCGGCACCTCGGCCGAATGCTGGGCGCCGAAGGGCGGCATCTTCCTTTGGATCAAGCTGCCCGAGCATGTCGATGTGCGGAAGCTGCTGAAGCCCGCGGCCGAAAAAGGGATCATCTTCAACGAAGGCCCGGCCTGGGCGGTCAGCGCGGACAACTCATCCTCTCACCTGCGGCTCTGCTTCGCGATGCCGAGCAAGAAGGTGATCGAGGATGGGGTGAAGGCGTTCGCGCAGGTGTGCTATGAGCAGACAGGTATTCCTGTGCGCAGTGACAACGTCCAGCGCGGCTAGGCATCATTCGGCGGAGCGCGGCAGATGCGAAGCCGATCGAATGATGCGTTCATCGTGTGTTGCGAGCAGGCATTCGTCGCCCAGGCCACGAATGCCTGCCAAGCGACCGAACGGGAGGACTGAGCATGAGTGTCCTGCAGGGCAACAACGGCCCCCGCTACCGGCACAACCCCGACGAGTCGTTGCCGTATGAAACCATCGCGGTCGACAAGCTGACCCCGATCATCGGCGCGGAGGTCGGCGGGGTCGATTTGTCGGCCCCGCTGTCGAACCACCAGATGACCGAGATCCACCGGGCATTGGCGGAGAACCTGGTGATCTTCTTCCGCGACCAGGACCTGTCGCCCGAGCAGCATCTGTCCTTCGGGCGCAATTTCGGGGAACTGCACCTGCATCCGGCGGCGCCGCATGCGCCCGGCCACCCGGAGCTGATGGTCATCCATGCCGACAAGGACAGCCCGCGCGCCAACGGCGAGGGATGGCACAGCGACGTGTCCTGTGACGTCGAGCCACCGATGGGCAGCATCCTGTATATCAAGACCTGCCCGCCCAAGGGCGGCGACACGCTGTTCGCCAACATGTACGCGGCGTACGAGGCGTTGTCGGACCGCATGAAGCGCTACCTGGACGGGCTGACGGCGATCCATGACGGCGAGGCGGCGTATCGCGGCACCTACAAGAACTACGGGGTGCAGGACAAACCGGTGTATCCGCGCGCCGAACACCCGATCATCCGCACCCATCCGGTGACCGGGAAGAAGGCGCTGTATGTGAACCGCGGCTTCACCCAGCGTATCGTCGGCGTGCCGCGGGACGAGAGCGCCGGGGTCCTGGCCTATCTGTTCGACCTGGCCGAGGATCCGCTGTTCCAATGCCGCTTCCGCTGGCGGGAAAACTCGGTGGCGTTCTGGGACAACCGGTGCACGCAGCACCGCGCGATGTGGGACTACTGGCCGCACACACGGTCCGGCTTCCGGGTCACGGTAGCGGGCGACGCGCCGCGCTGAGGCGGTTTGCCGCCGGATGCCGGTGTCCGGCTTCCTGCGGCTTGCCTCGCGGCCACGGCGCGCCCCGGCTCGCGTCTGCCCGGGTCATCCTGCCCAGGCTTGACGTGCGCGCGGGGAAGCATTTGATCCATCATCGCTATCGGCGTCGTATGCTTGCGTCGCCGGCGTGACGCTGACAGTCGCTTCCAATGGCGGCTTCCGACGCAAACCAGCTTCGTGCCGACACTCCGGCCGCAGGAGACCAAGGATGCAGATCAAGAAGGGCTTCAAGCAGATGCTGGCGGAAGCCAACGCCGAGATCGTCACCCTGTCCGTGGACGAGGCGAAGGCGTTGCACGGCAAGGACGACGTGCTGTTCGTCGATCTGCGCGATCCGCGCGAGCTCGACCGCGAAGGCCGGGTGCCCGGTGCGTTTTCCTGCACCCGCGGCATGCTGGAGTTCTGGATCGACCCGGAAAGCCCCTATCACAAGCCGGTCTTCGCCGAGTCCAAGCGCTTCGTGTTCTTCTGTGCCGCGGGGTGGCGGTCAGCGCTGGCGGCCAAGACCGCGCAGGACATGGGCCTGGAGAACGTCGCGCATATCGACGGCGGGTTCAGCGCCTGGAAGAAGGCCGAAGCGCCGGTCGAGCCGCCGAAGCCGCGGGGCTGACGCACGGACCGACGCGCCGGCGTCCCTGCCGGCGCGTGAGATGATTTGCTGCCCGGGCCGGGGCGGCGCCACCGGCGCGGGACGTGTCCGGCGGCCCCGCGCCCGCCACGATCACCCGCCGCGACGATGCGAAGTCGCCGACCGCCCGTGCGCCCCGTCAGGTCTTGCGGTTGCTTTGCCGCAGCAACTCCGTCGGCAGCCACACGCGCGTTACCCGCCAGCGCGCGTCCCGGAATTCCAGTTGCAGCCGGATATCCTCGTTTTGGCCCGGGGCGCTCAGGCTGACCGAGAATACCGTCGGGGATTCGAAGAACGCCCAGTTCACATGCACATCGGCGCCGCGCGGCACGACCTTGGGCTCGGCCCCCGGCGCCTGGGAGGCGGCGAGCAGCGCCTCCGGCGTGATGCGCTGGTCAACAACGTTCGTTGCGACACCGCGCACGAAACCGGACCCGAAACCGGGCAGCTTGCCCGCGGCCTGCGCGGGCGGCGGCTCATCCAGCACCATGTCGCAGATATCTTCCTTGATGCCGTCGCGCACCTTCGACCACTGCACCAGCGAGTGCAGCGTCGCCGCATCGCCCTGCCGGATCGCGTGACCAAGCTGGAAGAGAGTCAGGTAGGGGTAGACGGCATAACCGGCCAGAAGGACCACCAATGCGCCTGCCATTCGTCTCCGAGCAAACATTGTGACCACTCCGTATCCGTTCGGATGCAACCCATAACGTCGGACCAACGCGGCGTTTCCCCGGTGACCCCGCGAGGAATGCCACATCTGCTTGATCAATGACGGAACAGGCCGAACCCGTTCCCGCCGTCCTGGTCTTCTCCCGCCGCAATCGCCCCTTATGATAGGGCTTGATCAACTAACGCGCGGTAAACCTCCGGGTCCGTTGCGCCTTCCGTGCTGAACAGCAACACACTGCTGTGTTCGGACAAGCCCAATGCTTCCCGCGCCGCCGGATCCTGCGCGGCCAGCAGGCAGCCCGCCAGCCCCGCGACGCCGGATTCACCGGACTCAATCCCCTGGCCGGCCAGCAGGCGCATGCAGGCGATCGCCGCCTCGTCCGGCACCGCCATGAACGCCGCCGCCGCCCTCTCCAGTTCCTGCCAAGCCAGCAGGCTCGGCTCGCCGCAGGCAAGACCGGCCATCACGGTATCGAGATCACCCGGGATCGCCGTCGGCTCGCCGAGTTCGGCGCTCGCCAGCAGGCAGGCCGCCCGGTCGGGCTCCACCACGATCAGCATCGGCGCCGGGTTGAACCGGGCGCGGACCTGCACCGAAACCGCGGCGGCCACGCCGCCCACGCCACCCTGGATGAACACATGCGTCGGCGGTGGACCGGACCACTGGTCGGCCGCCTCGTCCGCCATCAGGCGGTAACCCTGCATGACATTGCGCGGCACGTCCGTATAGCCGGCCCAGGACGTGTCGGAGACAACGAACCACCCTTCGGCCTCGGCCTGGCGTGCCGCCTCGCGGACCGCGTCGTCATAGGTGCCGGGCACCCGCCGCACCTCCGCCCCGTGACGGGCGATGGCGTCAACACGGCCCTGGCTGACCGTTTCGTGCACAAATATCATGCAACGGCAATGAAATCGGCGAGCGCCCCAGGCCACCGCCCGGCCGTGATTGCCGTCCGTCGCGCAGGCGACGGTGATCGCGCGCGTCGCGTCGGCATACCGGCCATCGGCGAGTTCGGCCGAGCTCGCGGCCCGCGCGATGCCGCGGCGGGCCAGTTCCTCGGTCAGCAGGCAGGCCACGGCATAGGCCCCGCCCAGCGCCTTGAAGCTGCCCAGGCCGAAGCGGCCCGACTCGTCCTTCAGCCGCAGCGCGCCCAGCCCCGCCTCTGCCGCGATGGCGGGCAGATCCCGCAGCGGCGTCGGCGCATAGCCGGTCCATCCCGTGATCTCCTGCATTGCGCGACGAAAGCCAGCGGCCGGCAGGACCACGATCCCCGGCGTGCCAACACGCGGATTCGGGAACAGACGAAACGAATACGCAGCAAGCATCGCCTGACGGTGGACCGCATTGCGGGCGCAGTGCAATCGTAAACTGAGAGCAGGAGACGAATCATGCGCATCACCATCCTGGGCGGCGGCGGATTTCTGGGCCGCAAGATCGCCGCCCGCCTGGCGCGGGACGGAGCACTGGGCGGCCATCCGGTCACCGCCCTGACGCTGTTCGATCTGGCGGAACCGCCGGGAATCGAGGCGCCCTTCCCGGTCACCTGCCTGGGCGGCGACGTCGTCGACCTGCCTGATGCGGCGATCCCATCCGGGACGGACGTCGTGTTCCACCTCGCCGCCGTGGTCAGCGCCCAGGCCGAATCGGACTACGATCTGGGCCGGCGCGTGAACCTGCGCGGCACCGACGCCACGATCGACGCCTGCCGCCGCCTGGTCGCCGCCGGCGGTAGGCCGCCCCGGGTCGTATTCACCAGTTCGGTCGCGAGCTTCACCGGCAGCCAGGACGCGGTGTTGCCGGACGATGCGCGCCAGGTGCCGGCCAACTCCTACGGTGCGCAGAAGGCGGCGGCGGAGCTGATCCTGGCCGACGCGTCCCGGCGCGGCTACCTGGATGCGGTCTCGGTGCGGCTGCCGACCGTGATCGTGCGGCCCGGTCGCCCGAACAAGGCCGCGAGCTCCTTCTTCTCGGCCATCGTGCGCGAGCCGCTGCTGGGGTTGGAAGCCGAGTTGCCCGTGCCGGACCATTTCGCGGCCTGGGTGTGCAGCCCGAGGCGCGCGGTGGACTGGCTGATCCATGCCGCTGCGATGGACACCAGCACCATGGGCCTGGACCGCAGCGTCAACCCGCCCGGCATCAGCACCACGATCGCGCATCTGCTGCAGGCGCTGGAGGAGGTGCGGCCGGGCGCCGCATCCCTTGTCCGCCGGGTCGAGGACAAGGCCATCGCTGCCATCGTCGGCGCCTGGCCACCGGCGTTCGAGGCGGTTCACGCCCGCACGCTGGGATTCTCGACGCATGAACCGGTCGTCGAGGTGATCCGCGCGTTCATCGAGGATGACCTGGACGCGACCCGCCGTGAACGTGGGCTGACACGTTGAGACAAAATTACAACTTTTTCGCCCATTGAACCAAATATTTACCGTATAGGAGGCCAGACTTGGCGCCGCGGCGGTTGATCGCCGCGGCGCTTGCTCGCACAAGGGCCTCTTCCGCTGTTCCCTCGGACAACGCCGATGTCGGTTTCCCAAGGCGATACAACCGTCAGGGGTGCGCCCGAAGCGCCACCCGACAGGAAACCCGCGCCCGGCGTGCAGGAAGCGATGACCGGCGCGCCTAAGGGCGCGAAGGCTGAACCGAAGACGGCGGGAACCCAGACCGCCGCCGGAACCGCCCTTCCCCGGCACGCCGGTCCGGCGCGCCGCCCCCGCCGTCCGCTGAGCTCGGTGCTGCTGCACGCACCGCATGTGCTCCGCGCCCTGGTGCGCGCCGACGAAATCTGGCTGGTCGCCCTCTCGGCCGTGATCGGCTCGGTGACGGGCGTCGTGGTCTGGGCCATGACGGCGACCGCGCAACTGGTCCATGAGGTGCTGTTCGGCATCGGCCACCACCAGCACCTGAGCGCGATGCCCGCGCTGGATGCGTGGCGGACCGTCCTGATTCCCACCGTTGGCGGATTGGCGCTGGGGCTTGTGACCTTGGGCCTGGGCCGTATCTACCGGCGCCGCACGGTCGACCCGATCGAGGCCAATGCGCTGTACGGCGGGCGCATGTCGCTGTCCGGCAGCCTGGTCGTGGTGGTGCAGACGCTGATTTCCAACGGCGTCGGTGCGTCGGTCGGGCTCGAGGCGGCCTATACCCAGATCGGATCGGCAATCGCCTCCCGTTGGGGGCACGCGTTTCGCGTGCGGCGCAACGATCTGCGCCTGCTGGTGGGCTGCGGCGCGGCCGGCGCGATCGCCGCCGCCTTCAACGCGCCGCTGACCGGCGCCTTCTACGCCTTCGAACTGATCATCGGCACCTATACGCTGGCGACCTTCGCCCCGGTCGCGGTGTCCGCCATCGTGGCCATGGCCGTCGCGCGGGCGCTGGGCGGCCCGCCCTTCGAACTCTCCCTGGAACCCGAGCCGATCGTCTCGCTGGATTATATCCCGATCCTGGCGCTGGGCATGCTGTGCGCGCTGCTGGGGATCGCCATCATGCGCGGCGTCACGGTGACCGAGGACCTGTTCCGCCGCAGCGGCGTCCCCATCTGGCTGCGCCCGGCCGTGGGCGGGCTGGTGGTCGGGCTGCTGGCGCTGATCACACCCGCCGTGCTCTCGTCCGGCCATGGCGCGCTGAACATGTCCGTGGACGTGGAACTGGCGCTGTGGTGGGTCGTGCTGCTGGTGGCGCTGAAGTCGGTGGCCTCGGCGGTGTCAATCGGCTCGGGCTTTCGCGGCGGCCTGTTCTTCGCGTCCCTGTTCCTGGGCGCACTGCTGGGCAAGGCGTTCGCCGCGGCACTGGCGATCGTGGGTCCCGGCCACGCCATCTCGTCCACGATCTGCGCCCTGGTGGGCATGAGCGGCCTGGCCGTTGCCATCGTCGGCGGTCCGCTGACCATGGGCTTCCTGGCGCTGGAGGCGACCGGCAGCCTGCCGATGACGGTGGCGGTGCTCGCCGCCTGCGTCGTGTCGGCGCTGACGGTGCGGCGGACCTTCGGCTACTCCTTCGCCACCTGGCGCTTCCATTTGCGGGGCGAGGCGATCCGCAGCGCCGTGGATATCGGCTGGATGCGCAACCTGACGGTGGGGCGGATGATGCGGCGCGAAGTGCGCACGGTCCGGGCCGATACGCCGCTCGCCGCGTTCAAGCGGGATTTCGGCCTGGGCACCACGCAGCGCGTGGTCGTGCTGGACGAGGACGACCGCTATGTCGGGATCGTGCTGCTAGCCGAGGCGCATGCCGATGCTGATGACGACCACAGGGTGTCGGACATCCTGCACTACGCCGATACCGTGCTGCTGCCGCAAATGACGATCAAGGAAGCGGTGTCGATGTTCGAGAGTTCGGAGAGCGACGCGCTGGCGGTGGTGGACGGGGCGCAGACCCGCCAGGTCATCGGCCTGCTGACCGAGCAGCACGCGCTGCGCCGCTACTCCGAGGAACTGGACCGCAGGCGCCGCGAACTGTCGGGGGAGTAGCAGCCACGATCTGCGCCGGGGTGCCGCGGGGCAGGATTGGTCCGCCGATGCGGCGGGCGACGCAGGACCGCGTGTCACCCCAAATGGTCGGCGACCGCGGCGGCAAAGGCCTGGGTGCCCAGGGATCCGCCAAGATCGGCGGTGCGCTGGGCCGGCGTGGCCAGGCATGCCTCCACCGCGTGCTCGATCGCCGTGGCCGCGTCCAGCAACGGCGCGCCGCCCTCCGCCAACCGCCCGCCCTGCCAGCGCAGCAGCATCGCGGCCGAAAGGATCAGCGCCGTCGGATTCGCCTTGTCCTGCCCGGCGATGTCGGGCGCGGATCCATGCTGCGCCTGCGCCACCGCCCGGTCATCGCCCGCGTTCAGGCTGGGACCCAGCCCCAGGCTGCCCGCGAGTTCCGATGCCTCGTCGGACAGGATGTCGCCGAACATGTTGGTCGCGACCATCACATCGAACCGCTCCGGCGTGCGGATCAGCAGCGCCGTCGCGGCGTCCACCAGAACATCGTCCAGTTCCACATCCGGATAGTCCGCCGCGACCGCCCTCACCTCCCGCAGGAACAGCGCGTCGGAGACCCGCAGCACATTCTGCTTGTGGATCGCGGTCACCTTGCGGCGCCGCGTGCGCGCCAAGTCGAACGCGGTCCGCGCGATGCGGCGACACGCATGGGCGGTGACCTTGCGCACCGCCAGCGCCATGTCGGCGGTCGGCATGAACTCGCCGATGCCCTGGTGCATGTTGCGGTCGGCGTAGAAGCCTTCCGTGTTCTCCCGCACGATCACCAGGTCCATGGGCATGCGCAGGATCGTCATGCCGGCCCGCGACTTCGCCGGACGGATATTGGCATAGAGATCGAAGCGGGTGCGCAGCACGCCCGACGGGTTGATCCCGCCCTGCTCCGCCGGCGGGTAATCCAGGTGCGAAACCGGCCCCAGGATCACGCCGTTGGCGTCGCCCACCGCCTGCAGGACCGGGGCCGGCAGCGTGGTGCCCTGGGTGCCGAGTGTCGCCAGGCCGATTTCTCGGGTTTCGTACGCCAGGCCGAGGCCGAACCGCGCGTCCGCACGCCGCAGGACGGTCAGCGTGGCGGTGATGATCTCGGGCCCGATGCCGTCACCGGGCAGGATCAGAAGCTTCATGTCTCACCTCCGCAGCGTCGCCCCCCGCGCGTGCCGTCCGAACGCGTGGGCCGGGGAGGCCTGACGTGTCGACAGCCACCTCCTGCTGCGCGCGGGGCAGCAGACGAGCGCCGGGGCGTGGGGAGGCGAGGATAGCGGGACGGCGGGATTTCGCCAGCACGCGGCGCGGTGTTCAGGTGGCGGCGCGGTGTCCGGACAGCGGCGCGGTGTCCGGGCGGCGGGGCGATGTCCGGGCGGCGGGGCGATGTTCAGGCGGCGGCGCGCGCGGTGCAGCGGTCGACGAATTGCAGCCAGCTTCTGGCCTCGTCCTCGGTCAGGCGCAGCATCACACCGATGGCGTCGGCATCGGCGCGCCGCACCGTCATCGGCAGGCCCGTCGGCATCCCGGCAAGCGCGATAA
Source organism: Acetobacteraceae bacterium (assembly GCA_050181195.1). GTDB lineage: Bacteria > Pseudomonadota > Alphaproteobacteria > Acetobacterales > Acetobacteraceae > Rhodopila. The sequence continues at coordinate 34,969 of JBFXDK010000053.1, forward strand.
CGCCCATGGAGGCCGGCACGACGCCGGTCACCCCGGCGATCCGGGCGCCGCTGTCAGAGATCTCGATCAGCCGTCCGGTCTGGGGTGCCAAGCCTTCGACGGTCATCTGGCAGGGAATATCGACGGGATAGCGCGGCTGCCGGCGCCGGTCGACCTCGGCGGACGACGTGCGGACCGCGCGCACCACCGAATGTTTCAGACCCGTGATCGCGGCGGCCAGCGTGGTCGCCGTATCCTGCACCGACGCCGCCCGATCACCGGTCGTCCGAGCTTCCTCCGAGACGCGGCTGATACGCTGCGCCATGACCTGCGCCGCGCCGGCGGTTTCGGCGACGTTGCGCGCGATCTCGCTGGTCGCCGCGTTCTGCTGCTCGACCGCCGCCGCGATCGCGCCGGCGATGCCGTCGATCTCGGTAATCGTGTGGCCGATCTCGCCGACCGCCTCGATCGATGCCTCTGTCGCCGAACGGACCTCGTGGATGTGGCGGGTGATGTCCGCGGTCGAGCGTGCGGTCTGGGCGGCCAGTTGCTTCACCTCGCCGGCGACGACGGCAAACCCCTTCCCGGCCTCACCCGCCCGCGCGGCCTCGATGGTGGCGTTCAATGCCAGCAGGTTCGTGCGGGCGGCGATCTCCTCGATCATCGCCGCCACCGTCCCGATCCGGCCGACGGTTGTGTTCAGCGTCTCGATCCGGTCGCGCGTGCGCTCCCCCACCGCGACCGCGTGACGGACGATGTCATTCGATTTGCCCACCTGCTGGCCAATTTCGCGGATCGATGCGCTGAGTTCCTCGGCCGCCGAGGCGACGGTCTCGGTCGCCGCCAGCGCCTGGTTCGCGGCCACGGCCGCTTCCTGTGAGGAGACGTTCGTCTGCGCGGCCGACTGCAGCAGGCCGACAGCGTCCAGCGCCATGGCATGCGTGCCGTCGCCGACCTGCGTCAGCGCGGCGATCGCCTCGGCTTCGACATTGTCCGCCATACCCTGCAGGGCGGCGATCAGGCGCTTGTCGAACACGTCGCGCCGCTCCTCCTCCGCCGCTACCTCGGCTTCCCGGTCGGCCGTTGCCGCCGCGATCGCCGCCTGCATCTCCGACAGCGCCTGCAGCAGGCGCGCCGTTTCGCCCCGCCCGCGCGCCCGGATCTCGTTGTCCAGCTTGCCGCCAGCAATCGCGGTGGCGATCGCCACGGCGCGCCGGACCGGCACGACGATGCCGGTTCCCAGAATGGCCGTGATGGCCAGGGCCGCAAGAACCGATCCGACGAGTGCAAACTGGATCGACTGTTCGATCCGCGCGATCATCGTGTCGATGTTGCTGCGTTCGGTGAAGCCATCGGCCGTAAGCGTCTCGACCAGCAGATCGAACCCGCCGTCGATATCCGCCAGCGCCGTCCC
>JBFXDK010000054.1:0-35757 GCA_050181195.1 Acetobacteraceae bacterium
GCTTACGACGCCTTCTTCAGGTGAAGCGCACTCAGCGGCTCATCGGCATAGGATCGCGGGCCGCGCACCAGGGCGGCGGCGCGGTCCATGTCCTTCACCAGCGCCTCCAGCTTCGGCATGTCCTCTGCCTTCGGGGTCAGCCCAGCCAGTTTCACGCGGGCTTCGAACGTCATCTCGCTCATGGTCTCGATCCTCTCAGTTCGCCGCGAGCCGCGTCGCGGTCAGGGCAGGGCGGATGCTGCGGAACTGCGTCGCCTTTTCGTAGGCATCGCCAGCCTTCAGCACCAGGTGGTCCTCGAACGGGCGCCCGCCGATCTGCAGTGAAATCGGCAGGCCGGCGCTTGCGAAACCGTTGCAGATCGACAGGGCGGGATAGCCGGTCATGTTGAAGGGGCGCGTCAGCGATGGGCCGGCGGACGAATCATAGCCGCCCAGTTCCGGCGCCACGATATGACGTGTCGGCATCATCAGCAGATCGACATCCCGCATGGCGTCCGCCACCACGCCGATCAGCCGCGCCCGCTCCCGTTGCGCGTTGACATAGGTATCGGCGGAAACGAAGGCGCCGGCCATGATGCGCAGCCGGCCGCGCTCGCCATACAACTCGGGCGTCTCGCGCAGCCATTGCCCATGGATGGCGAACGCCTCCGCCGCGGTGATCAGCGAGTTCACGTCGGTGAACAGGCCCAGCGGCGGCAGGGTGATGTCGGTGACGCTCGCGCCAAGATCACGGAACACCGCCATCGCGGCCTCGAACGCCGCCAGCACCTCGGGGTCGCTCGTCAGGTCGGTGGTGAAGAAATGCCGCGGCACGCCGATCCGCACGCCCTTCAGGCCGCCGCCCAGGGACGCCGCGAAATCGGGGGCAGGGACGTCGGCGCTGGCCGCGTCCAGCGGATCATGCTTCGCCAGCACGTTCATCATCAGCGCGCAGTCCTCGCTGGTCCAGCACATCGGACCGGTATGGTCCAGCGAGAAGGACAGCGGCAGGACGCCGCGCCGGGACAGATAGCCGTAGGTCGGCTTGTGCCCGGCGATGCCGCACCAGGACGCCGGCCCGCGGATCGACCCACCGGTGTCAGTGCCCATCGCCGCCATCGCGAGCCCCGCCGCGACCGACACCCCGGATCCCGATGACGAACCGCCGGGATCGCGCGTCGTGTTCCAGGGATTGCGCGCCGGCGGCCAGGGCAGGTCGAACGAGGCACCGCCAATCGCGAATTCCCAGGTCGACAGCTTGCCCAGCACCACCGCGCCCGCTTCGCGCAGCAGCGCGACGGTCACCGCGTCTTCCGCTGGCACATGGTCCTTGAACAGCGCGGAATGCCCGGTCGTGCGGATGCCGGCGGTGTTGTAGATATCCTTCAACCCGATGGGGATGCCGTGCAGCCTCCCCTTGTAGCCGCCGGCGGCAATCTCGGCTTCGGCCTTTCTCGCGTCCGCCAGTGCCTGCTCGGGCAGCGGCAGCAGATAGGCGTTCAACTGGTCGTCCAGCGTCTCGATCCGCTCCAGGAAAGCCTGGGTCAGTTCAACCGGGGACAGTTTCCGCTCGCGGATCAGCGTGGACGCTTCCGCGATCGTCATGGCGTGCAGTTCGGTGCTCATGCCGGATCCTTTCACAGGGCGAATGCCGGGCGGCGGCCGCGGGTGCCCAACGCCTTCTCCAGCGCGTGCCCGACCCGCAGTACCAGCGCGTCCTCGAACGGCCGGCCGCCGATCTGCAGCGACAGCGGCAGGCCGGCCTCGCTGAAGCCGTTGCAGATCGACAAGCCGGGATTGCCGGTGACGTTGAAGCAGCGGTTGAAGAAGGGCTGGAAGCCCGAGGCCATGGAATCCTCGCCGATCACGCGCGCCGGGCAGCGGGCGGTGGGGAACACCAGCACGTCGGTGCCCTGCATCACGGTCGCGACCTCGGCGATCAGCCGCGCCCGCTCCCGCTGTGCGTTCACGTAGTCGGCGGCCGAGATGAACGCGCCCGCCATCAGGCGCTGGCGACCGAACGCGCCGTAGAGTTCCGGCGTGGTGCGCAGCCAGTCCTGGTGATACGCGAAGGATTCGCTGCGCGAGATCAGGCTGCCGACGGCGCCATAGACCTCGAACGGCGACAGCGTCACGTCGAACACGCTGGCGCCCATGTCGCGCAGCACCATCAGGGCGTTTTCCAGCGCCGCGATGGTTTCCGCGTCGGTGCTGAGGTCGGTTTCGAAGAAATGCCGCACCACGCCGACGCGCAACCCGCCCAGCGGATCGTTCAGGCCGGCGGCAAAGTCGGGTACCGCGACATCGGCGCTGGCGGCGTCCAGCGGATCATGCCTGGCCAGCACGTTCATCATCAGCGCGCAGTCCTCGCTGGTCCAGCACATCGGGCCGGCATGATCGAGCGAGAACGACAGCGGCAGGATGCCACGCCGGGACAGATAGCCGTAGGTCGGCTTGTGGCCGGCAATGCCGCACCAGGCCGCCGGCCCGCGGATCGACCCGCCGGTATCGGTGCCCATCGCCCCCATCGCCAGGCCAGCGGCCACCGCCGCGCCCGAGCCGGAGGACGATCCCGAGGGATCGCGGCTCAGGTCCCAGGGATTGCGGGCCGGCGGCCAGGGCAGGTCGAACGACGTCCCGCCGATCGCGAATTCCCAGGTCGAGAGCTTGCCGGTGAACACCGCGCCGGCGGCACGCAGCAGCGCGACGGTATGGGCATCCTCCTGCGGCACATGGTCCTTGAACAGGGCAGAATGCCCGGTCGTGGTGACGCCTGCGGTATTGTAGATGTCCTTCAACCCGATCGGGATGCCGTGCAGCGGTCCCTTCCAGCGTCCGGCCGCGATATCCGATTCGGCGGCTCTGGCCGAGGCCATCGCCTGCTCCTCCAGCGGCAGGATATAGGCGTTCAACTGCCCATCCAGCGCCTTGATCCGGCTGAAGAACCCCTGTGCCAGGTCCACCGGCGACAGCTTGCCGGTACGGATCAGCCCCGACGCCTCGGCAATGGTCATGAAATGCAGCGCGGTCATCCCGGTCATCCCTCGGTGCTGGCGAGCGCCGGGCGGCGCTTGCGCCATTCCGTCGCGGTTTCATATGCGTGCCCCGCGCGGAACAGCGTCACCTCGTCGAACGGGCGCGCGATCAGCTGCATGCACACCGGCAGCCCGCCTTCGCCGAACCCGGTGCAGACGCTCATGGCCGGCGATCCCGTGACGTTGAACGGCATGGTCAGCGACGGTTTCTCCAGGTTGCCCCATTTCGGCACCGCGTCGATCAGCGGCGCTTCCCCGGGCTGCGAGGCAGAAACCAGGATATCCAGGTCCGCCATGGCGTCGCGGACTTCCGCGCACAGCATGCGCCGGCGGCGCATCGCCTGCACATAGTCGACACCGCGGATGAAGGCACCGAGCCCGATCCGGTCGCGGAACAGCTCGCCATAGTCGTTGAACCGCGATTTCAGCCACGGCTCGTGCACCGCATAGGCTTCCGAGGTCAGGATGATCGAGCCGACGGCATGGTATTCGATCATCGGGGACAGCGTGACGTCGCGCACCTCGGCGCCGAGGTCGCGGAACACGTCGAGCGCGTCGTCGATGCCCTTCCTCGTGGCGGGGCTGACCGGGTGGTCGGTTTCGAAGAAGTGGCGCACCACGCCGATGCGCAGGCCCTTCGCGCCCTTGTTCAGGTCGGCGGTGAAGTCCGGCACCCTGCGGTCGGCGCTGGCGGGATCGGCCGGATCGAAACCTGCCATGCCCTGCAACAGCAGCGCGCAGTCTTCCACCGTCCAGGCCATCGGCCCCGTGTGGTCCATCGTGAATGACAGCGGCAGCACGCCGGTCCGGCTGCACAGCCCGTAGGTGGGCTTGATGCCGGCGATGCCGCACAGCGCCGCGGGGCCGCGGATCGAGCCGCCGGTGTCGGACCCGGTGCCGCCCAGGATCATGCCGGATGCAACGGCGGCGCCGGTGCCGGAAGAGGAGCCGGCGGTGAAATGCGCGGGGTTCCACGGATTGCGCGCCGGCGGCCAGGGCAGGTCGAAGGATGGCCCGCCCATCGCGAATTCATGCGTCGCGAGCTTGCCCAGCAGCACCGCGCCGCTCTCGGCCCATCTGCGTACCACCGTCGAATCCTCGGCCGGCACATTGTCCTGCAGCAGCCGGGAATGGCCGGTCGTGCGGATGCCGGCGGTGTTGTAGATGTCCTTGTGCGCGATCGGAATGCCGTCGAGCTTGCCCTTTGACGTGCCGGCCATCACCCGCGCCTCGGCTGCCTTGGCATCGGCCAGCGCGCGTTCGGCGGTGACCAGCAGGAAGGCGTTCAGCGTGCCGTCCAGCCGGCTGATCCGGTCCAGGCAGGATTGCGTGAGTTCGACGGGCGAAACCGTCTTCGCCGCGATCTGCTTCGCCGCCTCGGCGATCGTCGGGAAACCGCTCACGGCCGCACCTCCGGGACGAAGATCAGCGACGGTTCGGCCTCGCGCGGCATCGGCGCGGCGGCCCGCTCGATCAGGCCGGCGAGCGTCGGGTAGATCGCGAACAGCGTGGCCTTCTGCGCCTCCGACAGCGGCAGACCGGTCTGCGCCGCCAGGACATCGAACGCTTCCTTGGTGATGGTGGGCATCGAACTCCTCCCTGTGAATATCGGCGTCGTCAGGCATGAACCAGGTCGAGGGTGCGCACGCAGCGCACCATCGCGCCGCCTTCGCGCGTCACCACCGGCACATCGCCCCGCGTGCAGGCGTCCGCGGCATGGCGGCAGCGTGGCGCGAAGGCGCAGCCCGGCGGCAGCTCCGCAAGGTTGGGCGGCGTGCCGGGGATGGTTTCCAGCAGGCGCCCGCGCAGGCCACCATGGACGGTGGAGGACAGCAAGCCCTGCGTGTAGGGATGTTGCGGTGTGCGCATGATCTCCCGCACCGTGCCGGTTTCGACGAAACGGCCGGCATACATCACCGCGATCCGGTCGGAGATTTCCGCCGCCGCGCCGACGTCATGCGTGACGAACACGATCGCCATGCCCAGATCCTGCTGCAACTGCCGCAGCAGCAGCAGGATCTGGATCTGCACGGTGACGTCCAGCGCCGTCGTCGGCTCATCGGCCAGCAGCACGCCGGGCGAGCACGCCAGCGCCAGCGCGATCATGGCCCGCTGGCGCATGCCGCCCGACATCTCATGCGGATAGGTCTTCAGCCGCCGTTCCGGCGACGGGATCTTCACCTGTTCCAGCAGCCCGAGCGCCCGCTTCCAGGCGGTGCGATGGTCCACGCCTTCATGCTGGACGATCGTCTCGCTGATCTGCTCGCCGATCGTATAGACGGGGTCGAGCGCCGACATCGGTTCCTGGAAGATCATGGCGATCCGGCTGCCGCGCAGCCGCGACAGGGCGGCGCGGGACAGGGACAGCATGTCCTGCCCTTCCAGCCGCAGCGCGCCGGTGACCTGGGCGTAGTCCGGCAGCATGCCCATCAGCGCCTTCAGGCTGACGCTCTTGCCCGAGCCGGACTCGCCCAGGATGGTCAGCGTCTCGCCGGCCCGCAGCGAGAAGGAGCAGCCGTTCACCGCCGCCACGTCTGTGCCGCGGCGGCGGAAGCGGACGGTCAGGTTCTCGACCTCCAGCACGGGCGTGTCAGCCATGATGCGCCCCCATCGCGGCCTGGGCATGCGGCAGGTGGCAGGCCACCAGATGCGGCGAGTCGCCCGGGCTTTCGCCGAACAGCGGTTCGGCCAGCGGCGGCACCTTCTCGGCGCACACCGCCTCGGCGAAGGCGCAGCGGGTGCGGAAGCGGCAGCCGGATGGCGGGTTGATGGGGTTGGGCGGATCGCCGGTCAGCGGCATCTCGCGGGTGCGTCTGTCGGGGTCGAGCGTGGGCTTCGAGGCGAACAGCGCGCGGGTATAGGGATGGCGCGGGCGGCGATAGATCTCCTCGACCGGGCCGGTTTCCACCACGCGGCCGAGATACATCACCAGCACGCGGTCGCTGATGTATTCCACCACGTTCAGGTCGTGGCTGATGAACAGATAGGTCAGGTTGAAGCGGGATTTCAGCTCGCCCAGCAGGTTCAGCACCTGCGCTTCCACCGACTTGTCGAGCGCCGCCACCGCCTCGTCCAAAATCACCAGGCGCGGTTCCAGCGCCAGGGCGCGCGCGATGTTCACGCGCTGGCGCTGGCCGCCGGACAGTTCATGCGGGTAGCGACGCGCGTAGATGCGCGGATTGAGCCCGACCTGCGCCAGCAGTGTTTCCGCGCGGTCATGCGCCTGCCTGCGGGGAAGGCCGTGCATGCGCGGCGCATAGGCGATGCCCTCGGCCACGGTCATGCGCGGATTGAGCGAGGCATAGCTGTCCTGGAACACCATCTGCATCTGCCGGCGCATGTCGTTGATGGTGATGCCGCCGGGGCCGCCCACGGCATCGCCGTCGAAGGTGACGGCGCCGGTATCCGGCTCCATCAGGCGCATCAGCAGGCGGGCGGTGGTGGACTTGCCGCAGCCGGATTCGCCGACGATGCCCAGGGTTTCGCCCTTGCGGACCGAGAAGGACACATCGTCCACCGCCTGCACGGTCGCGACCCTGCGGTTCAGCAGGCCGCCGCGCACCGGGAAGTATTTGCGCAGGCCGTCGACCGTCAGCAGCGGCTGCGCCGGACCGCCGCGGTCGCGGGGGTCGATCGTGGTGTCTTGTGCCGCGCTCATTTGTTCAGCCTCACATCCATGGCGCCGCGGAAACCGTCGCTCATCAGGTTGAAACACATCGAGGTCAGGAAAATCATCAGGCCGGGCAGGGCGGCGACATAGGGCTGCACATAGATCGCCTGGCGCAGCGAGTTCAGCATCAGGCCCCATTCCGGCTCGGGTGGCGTGACGCCGAGGCCGAGGAACGACAGCCCGGCCGAGATGATGATCGAGACGCTGATCAGGCTGGTGGCGTAGACCAGGATCGGCCCCAGCACGTTCGCCATCACGTGGTGGCGGATGATCTGCATCGTGGTGGTGCCGGAGGCGCGGGCGGCCTCGACGAAGTCCAGCTGCCTCGCTTGCGCCGTGACGGTTTCCGAGACGCGCACGATCGGCGGGATGAACACGATGGCCAGCGCCAGGATGGCGTTGCGCAGGCCGTTGCCCAGGATGCCGCAGATGGCGATCGCCAGCAGGATGGACGGGAAGGCGTAGAACACGTCCATCACGCGCATGATCAGGTTGCCAAGGAAACCGCCGACATAGCCCGCCAGCACGCCCAGGAACCCGCCAATACAGAGCGCGATGCTGACCGGAAGGATCGCCGCCAGCAGCGACATGCGCCCGCCATAGCAGAGCCGTGTCCACAGGTCGCGGCCGGTTTCATCCGTGCCCAGCCAGTGGCCGGGCGTGCCGATGGGCTTGAGACGGGTGAGAACGTTGCCGGTATAGGGATCGCCGCTGGTGACCAGCGGGGCGCCCAGCGTGATGAACAGGATCCCGCACAGCACCAGTGTGACGACGATCGTCACGGGATCGCGCAGCAGGCGCTGTCCCACGGATTTCCAGTAGCCGGGCGAAGGCTGGGCCGGCGCATCGGCGAGCGCCCGTCCCGGCAGGTCGATTGTGGCTTCGGACATGGGGAACTCCTGGCTCAGCGCCTGATGCGGGGGTCGATCGCCGCCTGGGCGATATCGACCAGCAGGTTGAGCACGACGAAGAAGCTGGCGAGCACCAGGATGGTCGCCTGCAGCACGGGGATGTCGCGGCGGAAGATCGCGAGGTTCAGCAGATTGCCGGAGCCCGGCCAGTTGAACACGGTCTCCACCAGGATCGATCCGCCCAGCAGGTAGCCGAACTGCAGGCCCATCAGGGCGAGCACGGGCGGGGCGGCGTTCTTGCAGACATGGCGCAGCACCGGCCAGCGCGTGAGGCCCTTGGCGCCCAGCGCGCCCACGAAATCCTGGCCGAGGATATCCAGCACGGTCGCGCGCACCAGCCGCCCGATGACGCCCATCGGGATCAGCGACAGCGTCACCACCGGCAGCACCAGGAACTCCAGCCGCTGCCACAGCGGCAGGGTATCGTCGCCCATGCCCTGGGCCGGCAGGAAGTCGTTCAGCACCGCGAAGGCCAGCACCAGGACGATCGCGCACCAGTAGTGCGGCAGCGATACGCCTGTGGTGGCGATGGCGGAGAACAGCTTGTCCGGCCAGCGGCCGTGGAAGAAGGCGGCGGTCAGGCCGCAGACGATGCCCAGGGAAAAGCCCAGCATGGCGGCGAGGATGGCCAGGACGAGTGTATTGCCGAGAGCGGTGATAAGCTGTCCCCACACCGGTGTGGCGTTGAACACCGACAGGCCGAAATCGCCCTGCAGCGCGCGGAACAGCCAGAGGAAGTATTGCACGTAGAGCGACTTATCGAAGCCGAACGCCACCTTCATCTGTTCGATGACCTCGGGCGAGGCCTCGGGCGGCATGAGCATGTCGATCGGGTTGCCGGGCACGATGTGCACCAGGCCGAAGACGACGAGCGACACGCCCAGCAGGATGGGGATGGCCTGAAGCAGGCGTCGGAGCGCGAAGACGAGCATGCGGGTTTGCCTCCACCCGTGGGCAGGATTTGCTGCGGCGCAACATCATGCCTATCGTGCAGACACACGCCGGCCCTGTCCAGGGGGAGGTGGGCATATTTTGTGTGCAATTTCTGGTATTCAGGTTACAGTCAAGGCTGTTCGAATTGCAACGCATAAATAATATGCAGATAAGGATGCCTGATCATGCATAAGCCTGAAATTTATCCCAGCGTCGTGCAACGTGCGACCCAACGACGGGGCAGTCTGCGCGTGTTTGACTGCCTTAATCCTGTGCGTACTGCCCATGTCGTGGTCGATCTGCAGAACGGCTTCATGGCGCCGGGACAGGTCGCGGAAATCGGCCACGCGCGCGACATCGTGCCCAACGTCAACCGCATCAGCGCCGCGCTGCGCCAGGCCGGCGGCCTGGTCGCCTATGTCCAGAACACGTTCGACGCCCAGGCGATCCGCACCTGGTCGACCTATTTCGACCATTTCTGCACCCCGGAACGAAGGCGGCGCATGATCGCGGCGTTCACGCCGGGCTCGGTTGGCCACGCGCTCTGGCCCGGCCTCGATGTCCGGGATGCCGACCTGCTGGTGCCGAAGCGCCGGTTCGGCGCCTTCGCCCCGGGCGCGTCGGACCTGCATGACATGCTGCAGGATCGCGGTATCGACACGCTGATCATCACCGGCACCGCCACGCAGGTGTGCTGCGAATCGACCGCACGCGACGCCATGATGCTGAACTACAAGGTGTTCTTCATCAGCGACGGCAATGCGACGTTCAACGACGAGGAACACAACGCCACGCTGTCGGCGATGGCGCATACGTTCTGCGACGTGATCGACACCGATACGATGCTGCGCATGATCGCCGCCGCTCCTGCCAAATCCGCAACGAAACCGGCCGTGGTGGCATAGCGCTTGCACCCCTCGCCTCGGGGGCCGCGGCCCGGCCCCTGATCCGCCGCTCCCTGATGATGATTGGATTCCCCCTATGCTCACCCGACGTGGCTTCATCGCGGCCGCATCCGGAACCGCGGCCCTTCCTGTTCTGCCGGGACATGGCCTGGCCGCCACGCCGCAGGTCCTGCGCATCGGCATGACCGCGGCCGACGTGCCGACACCCCATGGTATCCCCAACAATGGCGGCGAGGGCTTCCGCTTCCTGGGCTATCCCGCCTACGACGCGCTGGTGAACTGGGATTATACCCACCCGAACGAGACCGCCGACATCACGCCGGGCCTCGCCGCCTCCTGGCAGATCGATGAAACCAACCCGCTGCGCTGGATCTTCACGCTGCGCCAGGGCGTGAAATTCCATGACGGCTCCGCCTTCGACGCCGATGCGGTCATCTGGAACTACCAGCGCATCTGGGACGACAAGGCGCCGCAATACGACCCGCCGGCCGCGCCGATCGTGCGCGCCACCGTCTCGATGATCGAGAAGTTCGAGAAGGTCGATGACAAGACCATCGTCATCACCACCAAATATCCGTTCAGCTTCCTGCCCTACCTGATGCCGCGCATGCTGTTCGCCAGTCCGGCGCAATGGGAGGCGACGGGCCGCAAATGGGCCGAGTTCGCGAAGAAGCCGTCGGGCACCGGCCCGTTCCGCATCACGCGCTTCGTGCAGGGGCAATACGCGGAAATGGTTCGCAACACCGACTACTGGGATAAGGCCCGTATCCCCAAGCTGGAAAAGATCGTGGTCTATCCGATGCCGGAATCCACCACCCGCGTCGCCGCGCTGCGATCCGGCCAGGTGGACTGGATCGAGGTGCCGCCGCCGGATTCCATCCCCTCGCTCAAGCAGGCAGGGCTCGAGATCAGCCTTTGGCCCTATCCGCACACCTACCCTTATGCGTTCAATTGCCTGGAAGGCTCGCCGTTCCGCGACGTGCGCGTGCGTCAGGCGATGAACTACGCGATCGACCGGGAAGGGCTGTGCAACCTGCTGAACGGGTCGGCCAAGCCGGCCTATGGGCTGTATCCGCCGGAAGATCCGGTCTTCGGCAAGCCGAAGCACCGCTATACCTATGATCCGGAAAAGGCCAAGGCGCTGCTGAAGGAAGCGGGCTACGGGCCGGACAACCCGGTGAAGGCGAAGATCATGATCTCGACCTCCGGCTCCGGGCAGATGATGCCGATCCCGATGAACGAGTTCATGCAGCAGAACTTCAAGGCGGTGGGGATCGAAATCGAATTCGACGTGGTGGAATGGGGCACGATGCTGGTCGCCGTGCGCAACGGCCCGACCCAGCCGCAGTCGCGCGGCGTGCATGCGATCAATATCAGTCTCAGCTACACCGATCCGTCCTGCATGTTCCGCTATTACGCGATCGATAGCTATTCGCCGACCAACTACAACTGGGGCCACTGGACGAACGAGGAGGCAACGGCGCTGCTGCGGGAAGCGCAGGCCACGTTCGATGCGAAGAAGCAGACCGAGCTGCTGGCCAAGGCGCATGCAATCGTGGTGGATGAGGCGCCCTGGCTGTTCATCGTGCACGACCTGAACCCGCGGGCGATGTCGAAGAAGGTGAAGGGGTTCCAGCCGGCGCAGAGCTGGTCGCAGGACTTCACACAGATCACCATGAGCTGACCGGCGCACCGGGCGGCGCACGCTGCCCGATCGGCGTGTTTCGTCTCCGTTCCGCCCGCAGCATGCCGTCGTGCTCGCTTCGCTCAAGGACAAGCCGCTGCGCGGTGGCCTTCGGCCATCCTTGACCGAAGCTGCGCGCGCCAGCCCGCCAGGGGGCAGGTCGGGACGAAGGAACAGGTGCTTTCGGATCGAACCAAGGAACAGGTTGGATGCGGGAGCTGGTGGGGTGGGCCGTAGCCTGGAACGCGTGATCTGGCCGCGGCCGCCTCCGGGCTTCAGGTCTCACCCCGCCGCTACCCGGCAAGCCGCACCCCGAACCGCGCCTCGAACCCCGCCCGCCCATTCTCCGTGATCCTCACCGCTCGGCTGTCCCGCATCCGGCTCACCCAGCCCAATTCGAAACAGCGGCCGGCCAGCGCGGCGCCAAACCGCCCGGCAAGGTGCGGGCGCCGCTCGCTCCAATCCAGGCAGGGGCGGCAGAACACGCGCTTGCCCGGCACCGGTTCGGCACCAAAATCGCGCAGGAAGGCGTGGCCCGCATCGGTTACTTCACCGCCATCGGCCGACAGCACGACATGGCCCCGCGCCACCAGCGAATCCGCCAGCGCCACGCCCAGCCGTCCCGCCAGGTGATCGTAGCAGGTGCGGGCATTGCGCAGCGCCTCGCCGCCGCGCCAGGCCGCCGCGCGCGGCGGTTCGGCGCCGGCCACCGCCATGATGCTCTCCAGCATCTGCCCCACCAGCGGCGAAGCGAGGCGGAAATACCGGTGCCGGCCCTGCCTCTCGACGCTCAGCAGAGCGGCCTCGGTCAACTTGGCGAGGTGCCCGCTGGTCGTCTGCGGCGAGACGCGCGCGGCATAGGCCAGTTCCTTTGCCGTCAGCGCCCGTCCGTCCATCAGCGCGTTCATGATGTTCGCCCGCGCCGGATCGCCCAGCAGTTGGGCGATCGCCGCCATCCGAAGTGTGTCACTCATGCGCTGCTCCCTCGGTCCGGAGGCCGCAACCCTACGCCGGATCCGCGGCGTCGTGTGCCGCAATGCTTCGGCGGCGGCCGAAGCGCCCTCAGCAGGGTTCGGCGCGGAACCGTGTGGCGGGATTGATGAACTCCTCCTGCGCCGCGACCAGTTGGATCTCGCGCGCGCCCGCCTCGGCTGTACGCCGCAGCAAGCCGTGGATCGACGATCCCGCCGCCTCCAGCGCCGCGACGGCACTGCCGGTGCGCAGGCGGTGGAACAGGAACAGCGCCGCGATCGCGTCGCCGGCGCCATTCACCGCAACCGGCAGCCGGGGCGTGCGCAGCAGGTGGAACGCGCCGCCCTCGGCCGCCATCATGTCGATATGGTCGCCAGGCGTCGTCGCGGTCTCCAGGCTGGTCAGCAGCACGCAGCGGATGCCGTCCGGGCGCATCGTCGCCGCCAGTCGCGCGACCGCCTGCTTCGCGCCGTCCAGTGTCGTGCAGGCGAGCCCGGTCAGCAGTTCCAGTTCGAACCGGTTGGGCGTGGTGATGTCGGCCTGCGGCACGGCGCGGTCGCGCATGAACGCCTCGATGCCGGGCCGCACATAGACGCCGGTGTCGGTGTCGCCGATCACCGGATCGCAGCAATACACCGCATTCGGGTTCTCCTGCCGCACGCGCTCGACCGCATGCAGGATTGCCTCGCCGATGCCGGCATCGCCCATATAGCCCGACAGCACGGCGTCGCAGTGGCGCAGCGCGTCGCGCGCGGCGATGCCGTCCACCAGGTCCCGCACCGCCTCGCCGGTATAGACCTGTCCGGTCCAGTGGCCGTAGCCGGTGTGGTTGGAGAACTGCACGGTGTTGATCGGCCAGACATTGGCGCCAAGGCGCTGCAGCGGGAACACCGCGCTGGCATTGCCGACATGGCCGTAGGAAACCCAGGACTGGATCGAGAGTATGTTCATGCGGGGTGTGTCACCGCTTTGGTGGTCAGTGTCAGTCGCGTGACACATACGCCGCTGCCCGCGGTCTTGGGTAGGCGCCGCGAGAAAGGGTCTCTGCGCGACGTGCGGGCGGACCGGCGCGGAGCGCGCGCGTCTCGCGGCCATGCGGGACGCGCTGGCCCGCCTGACCCGGGCGCGACAGGCGACCGGATCGATGGTAAGGCTGCTCGGCATATGGCGGGAACACGCGACAGGGCAGTTGCATGGACGCGGCGTGGTCTGGTCCGTTGACGAACTGCTTTGGGAGAGAAGCCGATGCGTGTGCTGGTTGTCGGATCGGGCGGTCGGGAGCATGCGCTGTGCTGGGCCATCGCGGCGAGCCCGAACCTGACGAAGCTGTGGTGCGCCCCTGGAAATGCCGGCATTGCCGAGGTGGCGGAATGCGTGCCGATCGGCGTGCTGGAAATCGGCACGCTGGTTGCGTTTGCGCAGGAGAATGCCGTCGATCTGGTCGTGCCGGGTCCCGAGGCGCCGCTGGTGGCGGGGCTCGTGGACGCCATGGAGGCAGTCAGCATTCCCTGCTGCGGCCCGACCAGCGCCGCAGCCGCACTGGAAGGCAGCAAGAGCTTCACCAAGACCGTCTGTGAGGCCGCGGGAATACCGACAGCGATGTGGGAACGGTTCGAGGAGGCCGATGCCGCGCGGGAATTCGTCCGCCGGCGCGGCGCCCCGATCGTGATCAAGGCGGACGGGTTGGCGGCCGGCAAGGGGGTGGTGGTCGCCCGGACCGAGGATGAGGCATTGGCCGCGATCGACGCCATGATGGACCGGAAGGTCTTCGGCGAGTCGGGCAGTGCGGTCGTGATCGAGGAGTGCCTGTCCGGCGAGGAGGTCTCGCTGTTTGCCCTGTGCGACGGCACGACGGCCCTGCTGCTTGGCTCCGCCCAGGACCACAAGCGTGTCGGCGACGGCGATACGGGCCCGAACACCGGGGGGATGGGCTCCTATTCTCCCGTGCCGGTCTTTCCCCCTGCGTTGGAGCAGGCGTGTCTCGAGCGGGTCATCCAGCCGGCGCTGGCGGAAATGCGCCGGCGCGGCGCGCCGTTTAGGGGCGTCCTGTATGCCGGGCTGATGCTGACGGACGACGGACCGAAGCTGATCGAGTTCAACGCGCGATTCGGCGACCCGGAATGCCAGGTCCTGCTGATGAAGTTGAAGTCCGACCTGCTGTCGGCGCTCGTCGCGACCTGCGATGGCACGCTGGACCGGCTGAGCATCGACTGGCACCAGACGCACGCGATCGCCGTTGTCCTGGCCGCGCGAGGGTATCCGGACGCGCCGGAGCACGGCAGTGAAGTCCGCGGTCTGAGCGAGGCGGCCGCGCAGCCGCATGTGCGGATATTCCATGCCGCGACCCAGGCCGACCCCGACGGCCATATCCGCGCGACGGGTGGGCGGGTACTGACCGTCTGCGCGACCGGGGAGACATTGGCCTCCGCCCGTCACGCGGCGTATCGGGCGATCGATGCGATCGACTGGCCCGAAGGGTTCTGGCGCCGCGACATCGGCTGGCGTGCGCTGCTCTGAGGCGCGCCGGCGCAGCCGGGGGGGGCAGGACCGGGCGCACTTTCCGGCGCCGCCGCTTCTATGCACGTGGAGGCGGGCAGGCGAGCGTTCGGTTGATGCCGGACGGCGTCAATCGGCGGCCTGGCTGCAAAGGCGAAGGCGGGACGGACGGGGGCGGTGCCCAGGGGCCAGGCAATTGCCCATGGTTTCATACCGCATGGAAGCGGAACGAACCCCCCGGGATTGCGCACGATTATGTAACGAACATCCCTGGTATGCGCATGG
Source organism: Acetobacteraceae bacterium (assembly GCA_050181195.1). GTDB lineage: Bacteria > Pseudomonadota > Alphaproteobacteria > Acetobacterales > Acetobacteraceae > Rhodopila. Next base: position 14,871 of record JBFXDK010000054.1, read on the forward strand.
TTTTGTAACGAATGGCCGGGATGGCGGGCGCGGCGGCGGTTTGCCTGAACTGAACAGAAAACGTGATATATCAGGTCGATGCCGATCGAATCTGCAACGCTGTGTCAGATCGGCGAGGACGCGAGCTCATTACAAATCCCGTTTTACCCCAGCTGCCTGAATTTTCAGCATTTCGCCCGTGAAACACCCTGATTTCTGTGAAATTCCGCGAAAAATGCGCTGATTTTCGATTTCGCTTGGCGCGGAACCGTGCCCCGGACTACGCCCTGGCGCCAAATGCCGACCACTCGTCTTCCGGGACCATTCACGCAAAAAACGCACACGCGTGTGCGAAATGCACGGACATCCCTGTGCTCCCCTCGGGCTGTCCGGCCGGCTGGCGGTCGCGGCTGATGGTGATCCCGGGTTGTCCCGCGGCCCGCCCCTCGGCAGGATCGCGGCAAACGCAGGAGCATGCCATGGCAGACAGCGTCGATCGCGACGGGTATCGCTATATCCCCGGACCGTTTCAGTACTCCGCCGGCGTCGCTGCCTTGCCCGGCCATGTGATCGAGCGGGTGCGGTTCGCGAATCCGGTGCCGCTGGCGGACGGATTTCGCCGCATCGAGCAGTTCCTGCGCGACGCCAGCCTGCCGCTCACCGCGTTCTGCGCCTGTGAACTCCGCTCCCCCGCGCCGTTCACCGATGCCGGGTTCATCGCCTTCAACCGCGACTATGTCGGCACGCTGGAACGCTGGGGAATTTTCGCCAACGATATCAATCCAGTGGCACGCAGCAATGTCTGTCCCGAGATCGATCCGCCAGCTTCTCCCAGTTTCCACGCCTTCTGCTACGTGCGCCCGGCAGCCGGGGCGCCGCACTCCTTCATGATCGCCGGCAGCGGCGAGGCGCATGAGGGCAGCGGCCCCTACCGCGACAAGACGGTCCGCCATGGCGAGACCAGCCCCGATGCGATCGCCGAGAAGGCGCGTTTCGTGCTGGGGGTGATGGAAAGGCGCATGGCCGCCCTGGGCGGGTCCTGGGCCGATACCACCGGCGTGCAGGTCTATACCGTGCACGACCTGCACCCATTCCTGGCGCCGGAGATCGTGGCGCGCGGTGCGGCCAGGCACGGGCTGACCTGGCATCTCTGCCGCCCGCCGGTGGTGGGCCTGGAGTATGAGATGGATTGCCGAGCGATTGCGGCCGAACGGATGGTGGTCTGAGGTTGTCGTTTGGGCGCCGACGTCCTATGGGCGGCGCAACCATCCGCCCGCACAAGGACCCCGCGCCGATGTCCACGCCTTTGCTGTTCCAGCCGATCAGTTTCCGCTCCGTCACCGCCCGCAACCGGATCGTGCTGGCCCCGATGTGCCAGTACAGCGCGACGGACGGGCTGGGCGATGACTGGCATGTGCAGCATCTGGGCGCGCGGGCGGCCGGCGGGGCAGGGATCGTGATGGCCGAGGCAACGGCCGTTTCCCCGGTCGGGCGCATCACCCACGACTGCCTCGGCGCCTACAACCCGGCACACCAGGCCTTGCTCGCGCGCCTCGCTGCCGTGATCAGCAAATGCGGGGCGGTGCCGGCGATCCAGATCGCGCATGCCGGCCGCAAGGCGTCCTGCCAGGTGCCGTGGGAGGGCGGCAAGCCGATCCTGCCGCAGGACGGCGGCTGGGTGCCGGTCGCGCCGAGCCCGATTCCGATGGTGCCCGGCTCGACCGACCCGCATCCGCTGTCCACCGACGAGATCGCCGGCATCTCCGCCCAGTTCGCGGCCACCGCCCGCATGGTGCGGGAGGCCGGCTTCAAGCTGCTGGAGATCCACAGCGCGCACGGCTACCTCTCGCACTCGTTCCTCTCCCCCATCTCCAACCACCGCAACGACGGCTATGGCGGCGACCTGGCCGGGCGGTCGCGCTTCCTGATGGAGACGATCGAGGCGGTGCGGACCGAATGGCCGTCCGACCTGCCGCTGTGGGTCCGGCTGTCCTGCGCGGACTACATGCCGGGCGGCCTTGCCATCGACGATATCGTCGAGGTTTCCCGGCGGATCGCCGCGACCGGGCAGGTCGACCTGATCGACTGCTCCTCGGGCGGCGTGTCCAACGACCAGAAGATCCCCTCGCTGCATCCCGGCTATCAGGTGCCGTTCGCCGAGGCGGTGAAGCATCGCGGGGGTATCGCCACCGGCGCGGTCGGGCTGATCACCGAGCCGACGCATGCCGCGGAAATCCTGGCCAACGGACGGGCCGACGTGGTGCTGCTGGCGCGTGCGATGCTGGCCGATCCGGCCTGGCCGCTGCGGGCGGCGAAGGCGCTGGGCGTGAAGCCCGACCTGTTGCCGCAGTATCTGCGTGCGGCGCTGTAGCCCCCCGCGTTGCCGTGGGGCATGCGGGGCGGCAATATCGTCCCGCACCCATCCATCCAAGCCGGCCAGCTGCCCCCGTCCGGTCCGCGCCGCGGAGTTCCCGATGCCCCTGTCCCTGAGGTCGCTGCCGCGACTGCTGCCTGTCCTGCTGCTGCCGTTGCTGTTCGGCTGCGGACCGGGTCGCAATGAGTTCGCCCCGGTCTGCCCCAACCCGATCTTCCTGCGTGAACTCTCGGACCTGACGCGCTACCGCCCCGGGTCGGCCGGCCGCGATCTGACCGACCTGGTGCTTCAGGCCAAGCTGACATCGCTGCGGGGTGAGTGCCGGCCGGGGTCGCGTACGGGAACGCTGGACACGACGATCACCGTGACGATGGAGGTGGCCCGCGGCCCCGCCATGCTCGACCCGAATACGGAACTGCCGGTGTTCGTCGCCGTGACGGAAGGCGAGGAGATCCTGAACAAGCAGATCTATCCGGTGCAGGTCACGTTCCCCTCGGCGCTTGGCCGGGTGAACGTCGCCACCCCGCCGCTTGAGCTCACGCTGCCCGTCGGTGCCAACCGGTCGGGCGCCGCCTATGGGATCATTGTCGGTTTTCAGTTGACGCCCGAGGAACGCGAGACCAACCGCCACCGTTCGGGATTGCGCTGAATGCTTTCATCGGCCGCCAACGTTGTCGCGCGGCGGGAAAAGGCCGATATAATGTGACCGTCAGTCATACGCCCCCATCAGCGGACGTCCCAGGAACGCCCAAGGGGACGTCCCAACCAGGGAAGACGTCGAGGCATGAAAAGAGAGGACTGGGAGATTCCTCCCAATCTACAGCCGGACCCCGACGACTACTCGTTCGATCTCGAGCGGGCGCTGAAGTCCGTCGTCAGCCTGAAGACCTACATTCCCGCCGATGCCTTCACCGCCAACACGCTGGGCACCGAGCGGGCGGGCAGCGGCGTGATGATCCGGGAAACCGGCCTGATCGCGACCATCGGCTACCTGGTCACGGAATCGGAAACCATCTGGATCACCTCGTCGGACGGCCAGGCGGTGCCGGGCCACGCGCTCGCCATCGATCAGGAAACCGGCTTCGGCCTGGTACAGGCGCTGGGCAAGCTCGACCTGCCGTACCTTGAACTCGGCGATTCGGACCGGCTGAAGGTCGGCGACCAGGTGGTATTCGCCGCGGGCGGCGGCCGCCATCACGCCATTGAAACCCGGCTGGTCGGCCGGCAGGAATTCGCCGGCTATTGGGAATATGCGCTGGACGACGCTTTGTTCACCGCACCCGCCCATCCGTTCTGGGGTGGCTGCGGCCTGATCGGCACGGACGGCAAGCTGATGGGCATCGGCTCCCTGATCCTTCAGCAGGGGGACGGGAAGGGACGCCGGCTCGACATGAACATGATCGTGCCGATCGGCCTGCTCGCACCCATCCTGAAGGACCTGCTGAGCTATGGCCGGGTCAACCGTCCCGCCCGCCCGTGGCTTGGCATGTATGCGACCGAGTCGGAGGACGCGATCGTCGTCGGCGGGCTGGCCGATAACGGCCCCGCCGACCAGGCCGGCATGCGGACCGGCGACCGCATCCTGACCGTGAACGAGGAAGAGGTCCCCGACCTTGTCGGGCTGTGGCGCCGCGTCTGGGCCTCGGGCAGTGCGGGGGCGGAGGTGCGGCTTGGCATCCGGCGGGAAGGGATGGAGCGGCGCGTCAGCATCCGGTCGGCGGATCGGTCCGCCTTCCTGAAGTCGCCCCGGCTGCACTGATGGCGGAACCGAGCCCCATGCTGCGCGGTGCCATCGTTCCGGTGACGCCGTTCCAGCAGAACTGCGCCATCCTCTGGGATGAGGCCAGCAAGCGGGCGATCGTGATCGATCCGGGCGGCGACGTCGACAACATCCTCTCGGCCATCGAGCAGACCGGCGTGACCGTGGAACGCGTGCTGCTGACCCATGGCCACCTGGATCATGCGGGCGGCGCCACCGGCCTTGTCGCGGCACTGCGGGCGCAGGGGCTGACCGTGCCGATCGAGGGGCCGGATCGGCGGGATGAATTCCTGCTGGACGGGATCGCCGCCCAGGCCGCCGGCTATGGCTTCCAGGCGGACAACGTCTCCCCGGATCGCTGGCTGGCCGAGGGCGACTCGGTGATGCTGGGTGAGCACCGGTTCGACGTGCTGCACTGCCCTGGCCACACGCCGGGGCATGTGGTGTTCGTCAACCACGCCGCGCGGTTTGCCGTGGTCGGCGATGTCCTGTTCCAGGGTTCCATCGGCCGCACCGACTTCCCCTATGGCGACCATGACGCGCTGATCACCGCCATCAAGACCAAGCTGCTGCCGCTTGGGGACGATTTCGCCTTCCTCTGCGGCCACGGACCCGGCTCCTCGATCGGCGCCGAACGCGTGGGCAACCCGTTCCTGCGGTGAGCGCGAGATACCCGATCCCCGCACACGCCCTGATGCCGCTCAGCACCGTTCCGGGAGGCCTGTCCCTTCCGGAGACGCTGCGCCGCTTTTCGTTCAACGGCACCCCGACAGCCGAGGTCGAGGAGGGCGGTCTTCGTTATTTCGTCAATGAGTTCTGGACCGCGGGGCAGCGGCAGGGCCATAGCCTGCACGAGGTCAGCTATCGTGCGTGCTTCAAGGCGCAACTGCCGGAATTCCTGATCGAGCGGCTCACCGCCCCGGGCGACACGGTTTATGACCCGTTCTCCGGCCGCGGCACGACGGCGTTGCAGGCCGCGCTGATGGGACGGCGGGCGATTGCGAACGACGTGAACCCGCTGAGCGCGATGCTCGCGCGTCCGCGGCTCGATCCGCCGCCGCTCGCGGCCATCGGCGACCGGCTGGCCGTCCTGGAGCTGTCCGCGGCCGAGGCGCCCGAGGACCTGCTGGTCTTCTACCACCCCGCGACGCTGGGCCGGATCGCCGCGCTGCGCCGATACCTGCGGGAACGGGATGCCGCGGGCCGGCTGGATGCGGTGGATGACTGGGTGCGGATGGTCGCGCTGAACCGCCTGACCGGGCATTCGAACGGGTTCTTCTCGGTCTACACGCTGCCGCCCAACCAGGCGGTGTCGGTGGACCGGCAGCGCCGGATCAACGCCGCCCGCAACCAGACGCCGCCCGTGCGCGACATCGCGGCCCTTATTCTGCGCAAGAGTAAAAGCCTGCTGGCCGACGGGCTGCCCGCGCCGCATCCCGCGCCACTGTTCCTGACGGGGCCGGCCGAGGAGACGCCCGCGATCGCCGACCGGTCCGTGGACCTGCTGGTCACGTCGCCGCCCTTCCTGGATGTGGTCGATTATGAGGGCGACAACTGGCTGCGCTGCTGGTTCGCCGGCATCGACCCGCGATCGGTGCGCATCGACCGCCACCGGACCGTGGAGGCGTGGGAGGGCTTCATCCGGCGGGCATTCCACGAATTCGCCCGCATCATGCATCCGGGCGGCACGGTGGCGTTCGAGGTGGGCGAGGTCCGCGGCGGGCGCGTCCTGCTGGAGCGCCACGTGGTCGCGGCGATCGAGGGTCTGCCGTTCGACGTGATGGGCGTGATGGTCAACCAGCAGGCCTTCACCAAGACCGCGAACTGCTGGGGTGTGCGCAACAATAACGTAGGCACAAATACCAATCGCATAGTTTTGGCCAGGCGGTGCCAGCCGGCCTGAACGCCATTGCACCCCCGCCGCGCCCTGGCGCATCATCCGGCCATGCCGGTCACGATCAAGGTGCGTCGCCTGCCACATGGCGAAGAATTGCCGTTGCCTGCCTATGCGACGGCGGGGGCCGCGGGCATGGACCTGCTGGCCGCGGTGCGGGATCCGGTGGTGGTGGCGCCCGGGCAGAGGACTTTGATCCCAACCGGGCTCGTGATCGCTCTGCCGCCGGACCACGAGTTGCAGATCAGACCGCGATCGGGCCTTGCTCTGCGGAACGGCATTGTCCTGCCCAACAGCCCCGGCACGATCGATGAAGATTACCGTGGTGAAGTGCAGGTCATCGTGCTGAACACTGGCGACCAGCCATTCGTGATCGAACGTGGCACACGGATCGCCCAGGCCGTGATCGCCCCTATCGTCCGGGCCATCTGGGAGGAATCCGACGAACTGGACGAAACGGCACGCAACCAGGGCGGATTCGGTAGCACCGGGACTGGGGATTGAGTTATACACGAGAAGTTGAAAATTGATTCCGGTTCGAGATGCCATCTGTTGCTGTATTGAAAACGCTTTCCCGTGAGCGTCTTCACACGGCAGGTATCTCGGGGCTGACCCCGGGGAGGAGCAGGTTATGACAACAGTGCTACCGACTGCGCAGGTTCGGCCAAACGGCATTCTTGTCCGGGGCGTCCAGATGCGGGACGTCCCGCACCATGCGGATGTCAATCTGCGGGAAGAACGGCCGTGCCTGCCGCTGTCGGCCGCACGCGGGATCGCCGTGGGGATCATGATGTCGGTGCCCGTGTGGGCGCTGATCGCCGCGCTGGGCGTCTATCTGTTCTGAACGGATTCCAGTTCTTCGGGCGCCCCCGGCGCCTGGTCGCGATGCGTGGCCACCCAGGTTTCGGCCTGACGCACGCTCTGTTCCAGCAGGTCCAGCAGATCCCGCACTGACCCCGGGTCCGGCTCGCTGGCCTCCACCGCTTTCTGCAGGGCCGAGGATCCCTGACCGAGGCGAACCAGCCCGACCGCGCGGGCCGCGCCGGCCAGGGCATGCGCCTCCCGCCGCAGCGTGGCTGGGGCGCCATCGGCCAGGGCCTGGGCAATCAGCATGCCGCGCTTCGGCCCGTCCTCCAGGAACAGGCCCAGCGCTTCCACCGCGCCGTCCATCCCGATATTCGCGGCGAGGTCCGCCAGAAAAGCCTCGTCGATCAGGGTTTCCGGGGCGGGCGCCGCCGCGGGCGCCGGCCCTGCATCCCCGCTCAGCGCCGCATCGATCGCCGCCGCCAGCCGTTCGGCGCTCACCGGCTTCGTCACGAACCCGTCCATGCCGGCGTCGCGGCACGCCCGCTCGTCTTGCGGTGCGGCATTCGCGGTCAGGCCGACGATTGGTGTCCGGCTGGCCGGGCCGCCGCCGGCGCGGATGGCGCGCGTGGCCGCCAGGCCGTCCATGCCTGGCATCATCATGTCCATCAGCACCACGTCATACCGGGCGTCGCGCATGGCCTCCACCGCCTCGGCCCCGTTGGTCACGGCATCGACGTGATGCCCCATGCGGCCCACCATCCGGGTCGCGACCAGCCGGTTGGTCGGGTTGTCCTCGGCGATCAGGACCCGCAACACCCGCTTCGGGCCCGAGGGCGCCGCCACCCGCTCCTCTGCTCGGTCGCGCTCCGCCTCGGCCTCGCACAAGGGGATGTCGAACCGGAACCGGCTGCCCTGGCCCAGGGTGCTTTCGACCGCGATCGATCCGCCCATCAATCCCACCAGCCGCCGGCAGATCGCGAGGCCCAGGCCGCTGCCGCCGAACCGACGGGAAATCGAACTGTCACCCTGGCGGAATTCCTGGAACAGCCTGGTCTGGACCTCGGGCGCGATGCCGATCCCGGTATCGGTGACCGTGAAGGCCAGCCGTCCGCGATCGGCCGCATCCCGCCGCACCGCGACATGCACGTAGCCCTTCTCGGTGAACTTGATCCCGTTGCTGATCAGATTCAGCAGGATCTGCCGCAGCCGCCCGCGATCCCCGACAATCATCCGTGGCAGGTCCGGATCCAGCGTGCAGGCCAGATCCAGGCCGGATGCGCCAGCCTGGCTCTGCAGGATCTGCAGCGTCCCCCGTACCATGTCCGCCAGGTCGAAGGCGGCCAGTTCCAGCTCCACCCGCCCGGCATCCAGCCGCGAGAAGTCCAGGATGTCGTCGATCAGCAGCAGCAGGTGATCGCCCGATTCCTTGATGATCCGCACATACTCGGCTTCCTCGGGCCGCAGCGTCCCGTCCAGCAGCAGTCCCGCCGTGCCGATGATCCCGTTCAGCGGGGTGCGGATCTCGTGGCTCATGACCGTCAGGAATTCGGCGCGTGCCCGCCCCGCCGCTTCCGCCGCGTCGCGGGCCGCCGCGAGATCCCGTTCCGCCATCCGGCGGTCGGTGATGTCGGTGAAGGTGCGCACCGCGGACCCGTCCGGCAGGATGGTGGTGCGGACTTCCAGCACGGTGCCGTTTGCCCGGGTACGTTCATACATCGGGGAGGCGGCGTCCAGCCCGCCGCGGGAGGCCAGTACGGCGATCCGGGTTTCCTCATCGGCGCCGCTGGAAAACTCGCCCCGCTCGATCTGCCATCTCAGGACCGCGTCGAAGTCGGCGTTCTCCACCGTCAGGTGCCGCGGCAATCCCAGCAACTCGACTGCCCGTCTGTTGATCACCGGGATCCGCCGGTTGGCATCGACCATCAGGATGCCCTGGCTGATATTCTCCAGCGTGACGGCCAGCGCATGCTGGTATCGTGCGCCCTTCTGCCGATGGCGGATCAGCAGTCCGCCCACCAGCAGCACGACGACGGTGATGATGGTGCCAACCAGCACATACTCCGCGCGGGTGTGCGCAAAAGTTGCCAGCGAGACAGTCATCTCGGCTCCGACCGCAAGGACCAGCGGATAGGTTCCCAGGCGGCGGAATTCGATCATCGTGCCGGACGGTCCCCCGGCCTTGGACAGGTAATGGCCGCGCGCCTGTTCCCTGGCGCGCGCCAGCAGGTCCGGGTCGGGAAATTCGCCGCGGCCCACCAGGGTCTCGGCCGGCCGTCCCGCCCGGATGACGCCGTCCAGTCCGAACAGGGCGACGAAACCCGTTGAGTGTTCGGCCGTGTCGAACAGCCGTCCCAGGACAAAGGGATCGATCGATGCGACGACGACGCCGGCAAACGCCCCGGACGGGTCGACGATGCGCCGCGTGAACTGGACCGATGTGCGGCCGGACACCCGCCCGACCACCGGCCTGCTGATGAACAGCCGGTCCGGCCCACCGTCGGCATGGACACGGAAATGCTCGCGATCCCGGATGCTCACCGGCTGCTTCGGCACCCCGAGATTGCTTTGAACCATCAGCCCGTCCGCATTGGCGATCGAGAGCTGAATGCTCAGATCGCTCAGGAAGGGCTGCACACCGGCCCAGACACCAAGGTTCAGGGAGTTCGGATCCTTCAGGTAGATGTCGCGCGTGACCCGGAGCAACTGATCGGCCGAGGAGATCGTCCGGTTCAGGACCTCCTCGAAGACATGCGCCTCACCCTCGACGTCCTTCAGCGTCGCCTCGACCGCCGCGTTGTGCTCCTGCCTGTACTCCAACGCCAACCCGCCCCAGGTCAGGACGAGGATGGTGAGAATGAGCAGCGCTTCGTTGCCGAACCAGCCGTCCCAGCCGGAACGCCGCTTCGGTGCTGCCGGGCCAGCGGCGTCCGGTTTGGCGGACGCCCCGGCGCGTTCCGCCGGATTGTTCATCGGCACCTGCGACGGGTCCCTGGGTGCATCCGACATGCCGCTCGGCGGATCATGCCGCAACCGGCGTGTGTTCCGACAGCCATCGGTGCAGGCTTTCCTCGTCCATCGCCCGGGCGAACAGCCAGCCCTGCCCGACGTCGCAGCCGGCCTCCCGCAGCATGGCCTCGATGCGCTCGGTTTCGATCCCTTCCGCGACCACCGTCAGCCCGAGTTCGCGCGCCATCGAGATCGTCGCGCGCACGATCTTCCAGGCGTCCGGTTCCGTGTCGCAGTGCTGCGTGAAGGATTTGTCGATCTTCAGTTCCGAGAACGGCAGGCGCAGCAGGGTCAGCAGCGAGGAGTGTCCGGTGCCGAAATCGTCGATCGACAGGCTGACGCCCTTGATGCGCAGCCGGGTCAGGACCTCGGCGGCGACCAGCGGATTGGCGATGACGGTGCTTTCGGTGATTTCGGCCACCAGCGCGCCGGGGCCGAGGCCGGTGTCGTGCAGGATGCGCTCGATTTCCTCTGGCAGCCCGGGATCGGCCAGGACGAGCGGAGAGATGTTCACCGCCACGCTGCATGCGGGGAACTGCGCGCGCCAGCGCCGGCAGGCTTCCAGCGCCTGGCGCAGGATGCGGAAGGTCAGCGGCACGATCAGCCCGTTCTGCTCCGCGAGCGGGATGAACACGTCGGGCGGCACCAGGCGCGCCGTCGGATGCGGCCAGCGTGCCAGTGCCTCCATGCCCACCACATGCCCGTCGGCCAGCGAGACTTTCGGCTGGAACTGCGCCACGATCTGGTCCCATTGCAGGGCTTCGGCGAGTTCTTCTGCTGTCGGGGGCTGCTGGTCCGGCGGCGGGGACGGGGCCTGGGACGTGGGTGCATGGGTCAGTACGTCGCGCAACGCGGTGGGGGTCAGCGGCTTGGCCAGGGCACCCGCGACGCGCAGGCCGAGCGCGGTGGCAAGACGCATGCTGGCGGTGCGGACACGCTCATCGAGGCGGGAGATGAAGATGACCACCGGGTCCGAGACGCTGTTGCGCACCGCCTGCAGCAGGCTGATGCCTTCGCTTTCGCCCAGCGACAGGTCGAGCAGCACGACCTGGTAGCGCCGCTGCGCGAGGAATTCCGCCGCTTCCTCCAGCGTGGCGGCGGAGTCGGCCTGGTAGCCCAGCGCCTCCGCGCCGCGGGTCAGGATCAGGCGCTGGATGCGCTCATCATCCACGACCAGGAGGCGCTGCGGGGGGGGCTGGATGCTGTCCAAGGCGTCGCTCATCCGGGGTTGCGGTTATCGGGGTGGCGTCATCCTTGGTGCAAAAAGGTGAACAAGCCATGAAGCCGGCGGCACTCCGCGGCCGGTCAGGCGCGGAAAACCGGGGGCGGGCGGCTGGACCGGATCGGGCGCCGCCTGGAACTGGTGGAGCATTCCGACCGACGACGCGCTGCCGGTTGTCGTTTCATTCGACAACAGTTGACAGAGGCGGGTGTTCTCGGGCTGCTGTCGCCATGCGACGAATCTGGCTGATTTTTGTGGCGCTTCTGTCGGTTATGCCGCATCCGGGCTTCGGCCAGCCGGCAGCCATGCGGGACCGGATCGTTGTGGCGAGCGACGGGACCCGTCTGCACCTGATCGAGGCGGGACCGCCGGGCGCGCATACCATCCTGTTCGTTCCGGGCTGGACCATGCCGGCCTGGATCTGGGATCAGCAGATCCGCTTCTTCTCCCGCGGCTATCGTGTCATCGCCTTCGATCCGCGCGGGCAGGGGGCGTCGGACGTTCCGGCCTCGGGCTACGACCATGTCCGCCGCTCCCGCGACATTGCCGAGGTGATTGCCGCCGTCGGTTCCGGGCCGCTGGTGGTGGTCGCGTGGTCCCTGGGCGTGCTGGAGACGCTTGCCTTCATCAACACCTATGGTGACCGGTCGCTTGCCGGGCTGGTGCTGGTCGACAACTCGGTGGGCGAGGAACCCGCGCCCACCGCGAGTCGGTCGCCGCCCCGCAAGGGACCGAAGCCGCCGCACGCCGAGGCGATGCGCCGGTTCGTGCAGGGCATGTTCGCGCAGAAGCAGCCGGCGGCCTATGTTGACCGCCTGACCCGCGCGACGCTGCGCATGCCCGAGCAATCGGCGCGCGCGCTGCTGTCCTTCTCGGTTCCGCGCACCTACTGGCGGGAAGGCGTCTATGCGACGACGCGTCCCGTGCTGTATGTGGTGCGGCCGCGCTGGGCGGCCCAGGCCTCGAATCTCGCGCGCAACCGGGCTGGCACGGAGACGGAAATCTTTTACGACGCCGGCCACGCCCTGTTCGTCGACGAGAGCGAGCGGTTCAATCGCCTGGTCGCTGATTTCATACGGCGGCGCGTATGGCCGTAAGGCTGATCCCGCTCTTTCTCATTGCCATGGCCGCGGTCGGGTACGAGACCGCCCTCATCCGCTATTTCGCCGTCGCAAAGTGGTCCGAGTATGGCTACTGGGTGATCTCCATCGTCATGGTGGGGTTCGCGCTCAGCGGCGTGGTGCTGGCGCTGTTCCGCGATGCGTTCGCGCGCAACGGCGAATGGCTGCTGGCGGCGCTGCCGGCCTGCCTGGTCGTGACGGCGGCGGCCGGCTTCTGGCTTACTGGAGCCAATCCGTTCAACCCGTTGGAATTGCAGAATACCGCGACTTGGCAGCCGCAGCTCTGGAATATCGCGGGATATTATCTGGCGCTGCTGCCGTTCTTTTTCCTGACGGGCGTGTTCATCAGCCTGAGTTTCATCCTGAACGCCGACCGGATCGGCATCGTGTATGGCTACGACCTGACCGGGGCCGGTGCCGGCGCGGCGCTGATCCTGACGGCGATGCTGGTGGTGCCGGCGTTCAACCTGGTGCCGCTGCTGCTGCTGCCGCTCGCGCTCAGTCCTTGGTTCCTGGGGAGGCGATACCGGCTGCGCGCGGGTGTCGCAGCGCTTGTCGCGCTTCTGGCGGCCGAGGGCGTGCTGCTGTGGGACAACCAGGCACAGACGAACGATTTCAAGGCGATATACGCACCGCTTCACACGCCGGATGCAAAAATTGTCGCCCGCATCCTGTCGCCGCGCGGCGAATACACGTTGCTCGACACGTTCACCGAGCGGGTGGACACCGATATTTCCAACAATGCGGGGATGATGGGCATCGGCGGCCCGCCGCTGGGCCTGGGCCTGTATCGCGACGGCAACCGCATCGCCACCCTGCCGAAGCCGGGGCCGATCGATCCGGACTATGCCAAGGCGACCCTGGCGGCGCTGCCCTATGAGCTGGTGCCGCACGCGCGGGTGCTGCTGGTCGGCGCGTCCGGCGGATTCCGCATCGCCGAGGCGAAGGCCCTGGGCGCATCGCAGATCCGGGTGCTGGAGCCGGAGCCGGTGTTGTCGGGCGCGCTGCAGCACGGGCTGGGTCCGTCGCCGCCGCAGTCCTTCGACCACCTCACGCGCCTGCTGACCACCCCGCCGCTGCAGGCGACGTGGCGCGGAGTGTACGATGTCGTCGATCTCTCGGGCGACTTCCTCGATGCAGCCGAGACGAATGCGACCGCCTTCTCCCGGGAGGCGCTGGCGGGGTTCATGCACGTCCTGGCGCCGGACGGGATGGTGTCGATCCCGGTCTCGATCCGCGACTTCCCGACCTATGCGCTGCGGCTGCTGGCCACCGCGCGGGCGGCGTTGCTGGATATCGGCGTCCAGGACCCCACCCAGCATGTCATCGTCTACCGTTCGGCGTGGAACGTGCGCGTGCTGCTGTCGCGCCAGCCCTGGACCGAGGCGCGTGTCGCGGCGATCCGGGCGTTCTGCGACGAGCGTTCGTTCGACGTGTCGTGGTATCCGGGGATGGATGTCGCCGCCGCGCGGAAGGACATCTTCAACGACCTGCCGGCGGTCTCGTTCGAGACGGGCATGGTGGTCGGCGCCAGCCCCGACGATGCGATCGCCGATGAGGCGGAGGCGGTGCTGTCGGGCCGCGCGACGCCATCGGGCGCGACGTTCAACCTGGATCCGGTGACGCTCGACCGGCCGTTCTTCTATGCCCTGCTCCGGCTGGACCATCTGGGCACCATCCTGAAGCGGCTGGAGATCCTGCCGCAGGCCGAGGTGGGCGTGCTGGTGAACCTGGCCGTGCTGGCCCAGGCGGTCGTGATCGCGGCTCTGGTGCTGCTGGTGCCGCTTGCCGCCCCGTCACGGCTGCGCGGCGGCGGGGTCGGGATCGGCCGAGCGGTGGTGTATTTCCCGGCGCTGGGACTGGGGTTTCTGTTCATCGAGATCTACCTGATCGAAAAGGCGAGTTTCTGGCTGAGCGACCGCACCGCGGGGTTCGCGCTGGTGCTGACGGGGATGCTGGTGTTCTCCGGCCTGGGCGCCATGCTGGCCGACCGCCTGAAGGGGCATGCGGGCGGGGCGATGATCATCGCCTGCGGCATCATCCTGGCCTGGTGCGCCGCGCTGCTGGTCTGGCTGGAGCCGCTGATCCTGGGGACCCTGGGCGCGCCCTGGCATTTCCGCGCGATGCTCATCCTGGGCGTGCTGGCCCCGGTGTCGCTGGCGCTGGGCTTGCCGTTTCCGCTGGGGATCGGGCGCGCGGGCAACAGCGGCGTGCTGCCCTGGGCCTGGGGGCTGAACGGCGCGTTCTCGGTCGTTGCCACGCCGGCGGCGAATCTGCTGGCCCGCGAGTATGGGTTCAGCCGGGTTCTCATGTGCGCGGCGGTGCTATATGCCGTCGCCCTGATCTCCTTTCCTGCCATGAGGAAGCGTACGGCTTGGCACACATCATTGGCTCGATCACACGCCGCGGACTGATCTCGGGCGCCGCCGCCACAACCCTTGCCGCGCCGGCCCTGCTGCGGCCGGCCCAGGCCGCGTCGGCCTGGACCAAGGCGGCCTATGAGACCGCGATGCGCGAGTCCGGGCGCTCCGTCAGCCTGACGGACCAGCAGTTCGACGCGATCCAGCGTCGCAAGCCCGCCGCCATGCGCCGGATCGAATCCTACCTGAAGGAGCGTCTCGGGGCCGCGGACCCGGCGGTGATGGCCGCGTTCGAGGCGGTGCCGCGCGAGTATTTCCACTACCTCTACTCGGAGAAGCGCGCGACGCCGGGCGATGCGTACGAGGACACGCCGAAGCCCTGGGGCCTGGGCTATGGGTCGGCGCTGTCGGATTACCTGGGCCAAGCCTACATGACCCAGATCTGCAAGCCCGGCCCGAACGACACGACGCTGGAAGTGGGCACCGGCAGCGGGTTCCAGAGCGCGCTGCTGTCGCGCATCGTCCGCGAGGCCTATTCGATCGAGATCATCGAGCCGCTGGGACGCGCGGTCGGGCGGATCTTCGCGCCGCTGGGCTATGCCAACGTGCACACCAAGGTGGGCGATGGGTATTACGGCTGGCCGGCGGTGAAGGGCGGTTTCGACATCGTCATCGTCACCTGCGCCGCGACCTATGCGCCGCCGGAACTGTTCAAGCAGATGAAGCCGGGCGGGCGGATGATCATCCCGATCGGCCAGCCGTTCAAGCGCGGCCAGGTGCTGTACGTCTATACCAAGGACGAGGAAGGCAAGATCCACTCCCGCCGCGACATGGGCGTGTTCTTCATCCCGATGACCGGGGCGATCCAGAAGCACCCGCCGGTGAAGGTGGAAGCGGCCGCCGGGACGGGTGCCGGAAAGCGGCCGGCCACGGACGAAGCCGCGGGGGCGGCCGACAAGCCGACGCAGTGAGCGCTGCCGCTTGCATCCGGCGGCGCCCTGACTGCCGCTTGCCGCCGATGGCGGCGTGGCCGCCGCGCGGGCCGGCCGGCGCGACCGTGCTCTATTCCGTCACCCCGGCGTCCCGCGCCGCCCAGGCGGTGATGCGTTCGGCATTGCCGGACCAGGTGTAGTTGCGGCGTTCCAGTTCCGCCCGGGCCGCGCGTCCCAGCGCCTGGCGCAGCGGCGTGTCCCGGGCCAGGCGCTGGATCGCATCCCATTGCGTCGCGTGGTTTGCCGGATCGAACAGCAGCGCGGTGTCCTCGTGGCGCAGGATCTCCCGGATGTTCGGCTGGTCGGGCGCCACGATGGCGCAGCCCGCGGCCATGTAGTCGAAGATCTTCAGCGGCGAGGCATAGGGTGTCACGGCCGGCTGCAGCGCGATGTCGAACGAGCGCACATGATCCGCCACCTCCTGATGCGGAACGAGGCCGGTGAAGTGGACGCGGTCCTGCACGCCGAGGGCAGCGGCCTGCTGTTCGAGATCCAGACGCACCGGCCCGTCGCCCACCACCGTGAGCCGCAGCCGCTGCCCGTCGTGGGCCTGGGCCAGCGCATCGATCACCGTGTCCAGCCGATGCCAGTCCCGCACGAAGCCCACGAACCCGAGCGTCACATCGTCATTGACCCGCCGCTCTGTCCGGGGAGGAAACCGCGACAGAACGATGCCGTTCGGCACGACGGACATCCGTTGCGGCGACACGCCGCGCGCGACCATCATCTCGCCCAGGACCTGCGTCACGGGCAGCACCCGCCGGGCCGATTTCCAGGTGAACCGCTCGAGCGCGAGCGCCAGCCGGCGCAGCTTCAGCCCGCCGAACCGTGATCGTTCCTCTGCCAGTGGGGAATTGACTTCCAGGAACAGCGCGGCGCCGTTCCAGCGCGCGAGCAGGGCGCCGGCCAGGAAATACAGATTGTAGCGCTCATAGACGAAATCCGGCCGGAACGCCTTCCACTCCCGGCGCAGGCGGAGATAGGTGGGTACGTTGTAGGCAATCTCCGCCAGTTCGCCCGCCATGCCCGGCAGCCATCGCCGCAGCAGGGCGACGACCGGGCTCTCGCCGCCGAAGCTGGACTGGTCATAGAAGCCGGGCGCGACAACCCTGACCTCGTGGCCGGCGGCGCGGAAAGCCTGCACGAGCTCCTCGACATGCACGCTCTGGCCGTCGCGGGACTGGATGCGGTGGCTGTAGAGGATGCGCATCGTCTCAGGTGTCCCCGGACAATGTGGCCAGCCTGCCCGTCGCCCGCATGAGGGGGAACGCGCGCCATGACCGGACGCGCGCGGGTTGCGTTGGGAACGAAACGACAACGGGCGCCTGCGTGCGGTTCGGCACCTCTCCGGCCCTGGCCTGGCTCATGCAACTCCTTCGTGTCAGCCACTGTGTTCGATCGACAGGCGGTATGAACCACAAGAGACATCGAACCGCCAGCGAACTTGATTGCCTTTTCCCGCCCGGTGCCTGGGGCGCGGGATCGTTCATGCGAATTCACCCGTGCGCCCGCATCGATGGCTGGCACGGGCGCCGGCCCGCTCTATCCTGTGCATGAACGCCAGCGGGGCAGGGGACGCATGAAGCAGGCGGCAGCACAGGGCACGACGATGCCGTCAGCCGGCAGCATCGATCTGGACCGGCACTCGCGCCAACTCTGCGCCGAAGCGCAGGGTTTCGTGCCGCGCGACCGGGTCGAGCGCATGATGCGGCAATGGCTCGCGCGGGCGGCCGCGGTGCAGGGCGAACCGCCCGAGGACGCCCGGGTGAAGCGGGCCGAGGAACTGGCGCAGGAGCTCGCCGCCAGCACGCCGTCGATGACCGGGACCACGGCCTTCGACCGGCTGGCGCGAAGCGTGGGAAACCGCTCACCGCAGGAGGCCGCGCTGCTGACCGCGCTGCGCCGCGCCCAGTATCGGCTGCTGCGGCACACCGAATCGGGTTGGCAGGACATGGCGGCCGGCGCGTCCGTTTCGGTGTATCCCAGCGCAGCCATTGACCCGGCGCGGACGTCCCTTGTGTTCGCCCGCTTCGCGCCGTTGAGCGACGGAACCCTGCTGCTGGCCGGCACGGCGGTGGCCCTGGACGCCACGGCCGCGTCGCTGGCGGAATCCTTCATCCGTCCGGATGGGAAAGGGCTGAACCAGCCGCTGCGCTGCGCCGAGGCGATGTTCCGCGACATCGTCGTGAATGGCGCGCATGCCAGCGCGCAGGCGCCGGAACCGCGCAAGGCGCAGCGCCCATTGCCCTTCGACCCGGCCGGCGATCCGGTGGACGCGTTGGCCGCGGGATGGGGGGACAGTGGTGGACTGACGAACGAGGACCAGATCGCCGGCGTCCGGCGCCATGCGAACGTCGCGTCCCTGGTGAACAGCTGCACCTATGCGGTGATTGCCCGCGATGTCGGGATGATGCCGCTCTCCGCGGCCTATGCCGACATCGCGCTGGTGATGATGGAGACGATCGTCCTGCGCGCATCCTATGGCTCGGGCGGGCTGGATGTGAACCGCCTGTCCGAGGCCGTGGCCGAGGAGGCCGCCCGCCGCCGCGTTCCCGCGCGTGTGCTGGCCCTGTTCCACGAACTGCGCCCGCGCATGTCACCGGCCCGCGGTGCGGGGCGGGTCGAGGATGCGGAGCGGGACCGGCTTGTGCAGCGCATCCGCGCGCTGCGGGCGAAGACCGTGGAACAGGGGTGCACCGAGGAGGAAGCGCTGGCCGCGGCCGAAAAGGCGGCGGACCTGCTGGACCGCTACGGCCTGTCGCTGAGCGAACTCGACCTGCGGCGTCAGAGCTGTGAGGGGGTCGGCATCGAGACCGGCCGCAAGCGGCGTGGCCCGATCGACGAGTGCATGGTCCCCATTGCCCGGTTCTTCGACTGTCGCGCCTGGTCCGAAACCGCCAGGGACGGCACGCTGCGCTATGTGTTCTTCGGCCTGCCGGCGGATGTGCAGGCGGCGGACTATCTGCACGACCTGATCGTGCTGGCGTTCGAAACCGAGACACGCCGGTTCCAGGCCGGGGCGATCTATCGCGACATGCCCAGCGGAAGCCGGCGGTCGGCAACCAACTCCTTCCAGATCGGCCTGGCCAGGGGAATCGAGGGCAAACTGGACGCGATCCTCGCGTCCCGCGAAACGGCGCGCCGCCACGGGTCGGGCCGGGATCTCGTGCCGCTGAAGGACTGCATCATCGACCAGGAACTCGCGCGTCTGGGGCTCGCGTTCCAGCGGAAGGGCGGTTCCGGTCGGAGGACCATCCTGGTTGACGCCTTCGCCGCCGGGAAGAAGGCAGCGGAGCGTTTCGAGTACCGGCCGGGCATCGAGCGAGGGTGACGCCGCTCGCCCCCCCCCGCCGGTCCGTCACCGTGGAGTCCGTCGCCCCCTCGCCGCACCAGCGCCGCCCCTACCTGGCCGCGCCGGCCCGGTCCGTGCCGCTTCGTCAGCTCCCTGGCAGGGCGCCGGAGACGGGAGCCGGCTCGATCATCCCCGCGCCGCCGCGTTCGACGCGGAACACCGCAAGGCCGCGCCGCACCTGCCCGTCGGGCAGCAGAGCGAGCCAGCCATCGGCGCCGGCGAAGCCGGATGGCTGGGTCAGCGCCGCCATGGAATAGCCGGACCGTCCGGCCAGAACCCGCGCGATGGACGCCGCATCGAAGGCGAGATCGGCGAGCGGCGGCGGTGGCGTGTTGTAGCGGGCGGTGAAGGCTTCCTCCAGCGACGCGCGGGACGCGGGATCGGGCGCGGCGAACCAGGCGCCCTCGACCACGGCCGACCCGCTGGCCGGCAAGGCCCAAAGCGCCGGTCCGATGATCTGCACCACCGACCTGTCGATGTCATAGTAGGGCAGCATCGCCGCGACCTGCTGCAATTCCTCGCCCGTCGCGGCCAGCAGCAGCGTGTCGAACGGCGGCGGCGGAATCGGGGTCTTGGCGATCTCGGCCGCCTCGCGCCGCCCCTCGGCCGTGTTCAGGGCGCGCGCCGCCTTGATCCGCGCATCCACCGGCCCGCGCCGGTTGGCATAACCCGACACCGCGCGCGTCGCGGCGTTGATCGCGGCCATGCCCGGGGCATACATCTGGATCTGCGGCGGCGGCAGCCCCGCCTGCGATGTCGCCTGTGACAGGGCATCGGCCATGGCCCGCCCGAAATCGGTCTGCGGCAGCAGCGCGGCCATGTGGCTGCGGCCCTGCGATTGCGCCGCCGCGACCAGCCGGCGCACCTGCTGCAACGGCGTAAGCCCCAGCGTCCAGACGCCGGGCTGCGCCTGGGCCGAGGCGTTGGTGAACGCCAGCACGCCGACGCCGGCCTGCTGTGCGACCGGCGCGACCGCGGCGGTTTCCCCCGACGTGAGCGGCCCCAGGATCAGGCCGGCCCCCTGGGCGATGGCGGATTGCGCCGCCGCCGCTGCGCCCTCGGGCGAGCCGCCAGTGTCCTTCGCGTCCAGCGGTGGCATGCTGCCGGGCGGCAGCGCGATCTGCGCGGCCTGCAGCATCGGCTGGCCCAGTTCGGCGCGGGGGCCGCTGAGCGGCAGCAGGATCGCGACGCGAGTCCCGGCCGGGGCAACCGACGAGACACTCGCCGCATTGCCCATGGGTTGGTAGCCGCGCCCGTATGGGCCAGATTGCACGCCGCATCCGGCCAGGGCCAGCGGGCCGAGAAGTGTGCCAAGAAGGAACACGAATGGCCGACGAAACATGCGCCGCACCTCCTGAAGACCGGCGGGACAGCCAGCCCGGCCCGCCGCCCGGCCTTGTGCTGGTTTCCACGCCGATCGGCAACCTGGGTGATGTGACATCGCGTGCCCGGGACACGCTGGCGGCCGCGAACCTGATCCTGTGCGAGGACACGCGCCATACCGCAAGGCTTCTTTCCGCCATCGGCGTGAACGTGAAGACGCAGCCGCTGCACGAACACAACGAGGATGCGCGCATTCCCGCGGTGCTGGCCATGCTGCGGGCCGGGCAACGGATCGCACTGGTGTCGGACGCCGGCACGCCCCTGGTGTCCGATCCCGGCTACCGGCTGGTGCGGGCGGCAATCGCCGAAGACCTGCCGGTGACCGCCGCGCCGGGGCCGAATGCCGCCGTCACGGCGCTGGTGCTGTCGGGCCTGCCGCCGCAGCCCTTCCTGTTCCTGGGTTTTCCCCCGCCCCGCCAGGCGGCTCGTCGGGCGGCCTTCGGCACGCTGCGCGCGGCCGAGAGGGCCGGGCTGGCGGCGACGCTGATCTGGCACGAGGCGCCGCACCGCCTGGCCGAAACGCTGGCCGACATGCAGACCGCGTTCGGTGACCGTCCCGCCGCGGTGGCGCGCGAACTGACCAAACATTTCGAGGAGGTGCGCCGCGGCCCCCTCGCGGACCTGGCCGCGCACTATAC
>JBFXDK010000055.1:0-34344 GCA_050181195.1 Acetobacteraceae bacterium
CGCATCCGCCGCACGCCCTGCTGCACGCCCTCGATGACCGCGCTCACGCTCTCTCCGCCGGTGCCGAAATCGTTGATCCCTTCCAGCCATATCACGACCGACACATTCTCCAGCCCCAGTACATCCCGCTCCAACCGATCCAGTGCGCTTGGTCCTCCCGGCACGGGGGCGGTCTGATAGTTGCGCGGGCCTAACACCCGGTTGCCGCCGATTCCCAGGTTGACGACGCTGTAACGGTCGCCTAAGCGGGCATGCACGCGGCGGGAGAAGATGTCGGGCCAGCGATCGTCGCCGTTGATGGTGGAATTCGTTCCATCGGTGATCGAATCGCCGAATGTCACCACCGTGCTCGCGCCCGGCACGTCCATTTCCACCGCGTCCAGGAAATACCAGGACGTGGTGGTGAAC
Organism: Acetobacteraceae bacterium; assembly: GCA_050181195.1. Classification (GTDB taxonomy): domain Bacteria; phylum Pseudomonadota; class Alphaproteobacteria; order Acetobacterales; family Acetobacteraceae; genus Rhodopila. The sequence continues at coordinate 409 of JBFXDK010000055.1, forward strand.
GGGAACGCCTCCTCGGTCTCGCGATCGCCCAGCGCGCCGCTTCCGGGACCGGACAGATAGGACGTCGTCAGCGCCTTGGCGTGCCACGTGATCGGACCGGATTCGCGCGCGACGTGGAAACTCACCGCCATCTTGCGATGCGCCAGCATCGGATTGCCGGGGCGGGTGAACCAGGGCAGCGCCACCGCGTCGCTGACCGCCATCGCCCCCGGCGGCACGGTCACGTTCGTCTGGCCGCCGAACGTAACCAACCGGTTGGTGCCGGGCACCAGGGCGCTGCCGCTGGCCTGCAGCCCGGCATGCACGCCGCCGAACGTCACGGGTTGCGTGCCGAACACGTTGGACAGGCGGATGCGCGCCCGCCGCCCCCAGACATCCGGCCGCAGGATCAGCCGGAAGGTCTGGTCGCACGCGCCCCGTTCGGCCGACGGCAGCGCGAAGGTCATGTCCGGCTGCGCCGTCGGATTGCCGATCGGATAGGGGCCGTGGACCGCGGCGGTCCAGGCGGCCACCCAGTGGGCAGGCGTGTCCGTCATGCCGCCCCGGCCAGCGCGCTTTCGGGCACGCGGCCCGAGCGCTCCTGATAGATGCGCTCGTAGATACGCGCGCGCTGCAGCATCTCGTCCGGCAGCGGCCGGTCATTGTCCACATTCAGCCACAGCCGCAGCAGGTGGCGGGTGTGTTCCGGGGAGTCCTGGTAGGCATCGCGCGCGTGCAGCATCTGGAAATTGTGCCACAGCAGCATCTCGCCGGGTTCCAGAGGGAACCGGATGCGCAGTTCGTCGCTTTCGGCGAGCGCGTCGAGATAATTCAGCGCCTCCAGCAGACGGGGCGGGATGGGCTCGCCCCGCAGTTCCGCCGCCCGTTCGATGAAGGATCGCGAGTAGCAGCAGCTCACGACGCCATCGACGCAACCGAACACCGGGATCCGGAAGTCGGTGACCGGCTGCGAGGAAAACCGCGCCTCGGCCACCGCATAGTAATAGCCCTCGTACAGCGGCTCCAGCAGGTCGGGCCGGGTGCGCAGGATCGCGTTGTGCAGGGCCAGGATGCTGACGATGCGGCTGTAGCCGCCCGTCTCGGCGCGCTGCACGCACATCAGGCCGACGATGCGATAGGAATCGGTGTGCGGCGTCAGTTCCTCGTTGCTGCGATAGCCGCGCGCAACCGGATCGTCCTTGACATGCCGGACATGGCCCAGCCGGTCGCCCAGCATGCTCTGGGTCACGGCCTGGCCCAGATGCGTGCCGATCCCCCAGTAGATCCGCTCCAGGTCTTCGTCGCTGCAGGTATCGCGGCTCAGGCCGGACAGCAGGACCGCGCCGCGTCCATGCCGGATCGTCTGGTCCAGCCAGGCGGTCAGTGCATTGATCTCGGGGTGGTCGAAATCCGTCCGCGTGACCTCCTGCGGCTTCAGGTGCCGGGTTCTGGCCAGCAGCGCATCGAAACCCGCAAGTTGCGCCGGGGTCAGGCGGTGCGTCAGCCCGTCCTTGCCGCCGATCGAGCGGTTGGTCCAGGCATTCGGCGTGGTGATTTCGCTGCGGTACGGGGCCACGATGCTACCTCCCTGGAAGACGGCCTGAGTAGGCGGCCGGTCGACGATCGTTGCCGCGTACTCAACACGCACACGCCGTGGTTGGCAAATTCCCGGCCCGGCATGCCGCCAGGCGCCGGTCCCGCCGCGCCCCCTTGCGACGCCGCGTGCCGTTCGTGTCATCATCCCCCGGCGACACAGCAGCGGGAGGAAACGGAGATGGGACACGGTTCCGGTATTCGTGAGGTTGCCTGGCTCGACATCGCGGGCGGCGGCCAGGTCGTGCTGGATGGCAACTATGCCTATGTCGGGCACATGGACGCGCCCAACGGCACCTCGGTGGTGGACGTGTCCGACCCGGCAAACCCGCGCATCGTCGCGTCCATCGACATCCCGCGCGGGCTGCACTCGCACAAGGTGCGGGTGTCGAACGGGATCATGGTGGTCAACCGCGAACGGGCGCGCGGCGAGAAGCCGGCCGACGATTTCGTCGGGCTGCGGATCTTCGATGTCGGCACGCCATCCAGCCCGCGCGACATCTGCCACTGGCACTGCGCCGGGATGGGCGTGCACCGGTTCACCTTCGATGGGCGCTACGCTTATATCTCGGCCGAGCTCGAAGGCTATGTCGGGACGATCGTCATGATCCTGGACCTGCAGGATCCCGCCCGGCCGCAGGAGGTGGGGCGCTGGTGGATGGAGGGGCAATGGACCGCGGGCGGCGAGACGCCCAGCTGGAAAGGGCGGAACCATCGCTGCCACCATCCGCTCCGCCGCGGCGACCGGCTGTATGTCAGCTACTGGTATGGCGGCGGCGTCATCCTGGACATCAGCGACATGAGCAAGCCGCGCATGATCTCGCAGATCGACTGGAGCCCGCCGTTCGGCTGGCCCACCCACAGCCTGGTGCCGATCGACCAGCCGATCGCCGGGCATCGCTGGATGCTGGTCGCGGATGAGCATGTGCAGCCGCTGGACCCCGACCTGTCGCCGGAACTGCCGGCCATGGTCTGGATGGTGAACATCACCGACGAGACACGGCCGATCCCGGTCAGCTGTTTCCAGCTGCCGGAACTGGTGGGCGTGAAGACGCCGCTGATGACCGCGTGCCACCAGCCGGTGGAGACGATCACCGGGCACGAGGTCCCGGCGGCGTGGTTCGCGAGCGGCCTGCGGGTGATCGACATCTCCAATCCCCTGTCCATGAAGCAGGCGGCGTGGTGGATGCCCGATGTGCCCCCGGGCGCGCAGCGGGTCTGCAGCAACGACGTCTATGTCGACCATCGCGGCCTGATCTATCTGATCGACCGCAATCGCGGCCTGTCGATCCTGGAGCGGGTCTGATACCCGGCCCGGTCCGGCGGCTGGAAACAGGAAGCATGGGGGAAGCAGGTGATGACGCCGAATGAGGAATGGGGCCTGGTCGGCAAGGTGGCGATCGTCACCGGCGGCGGGGCCGCGGGGGACGGCATCGGCAATGGGCGCGCGGCGGCGATCCTGCTCGCCCGTGCCGGGGCGCACGTGCTGGTGGTGGATCGCGACCTGGCCCTGGCCGAACGCACGGTGGGCATGATCGCCGCGGAAGGCGGCAGTGCCGCGGCCGCCTGCTATGACGTGACCGCTGCCTCCCAGTGTGCGGCCATGGTGGACGATGCCGTGCGCCGCTGGGGCCGGCTGGACTGCCTGGACAACAACGTGGGCATCGGCAGCAAGGGCACCGTCGTCGAGGAAACCCAGGAGAACTGGGACCGCGTGATGCAGGTGAACGTCCAGACCATGTTCCTGACCTGCAAGCACGCGATCCCCGCGATGATCCGCACCGCGGGCGGCGGGGCCATCGTGAACATCTCCTCGATCTCCGCCCTGCGGCCGCGCGGACTGACGATCTATACGGTGTCCAAGGGCGCGGTGATCGCACTGACCAAGGCGATCGCGGTCGATCATGGCGCCGACGGCATCCGGGCCAACTGCGTCGTGCCGGGGGCCATGTATACACCCATGGTGTATGCGCGCGGCATGACGGACCAGGCGCGGGAGACCCGCCGGCAGGCTTCGGTGCTGAAGCGCGAGGGCACCGGCTGGGATATCGGCAGCGCGGTCCGCTTCCTGCTGTCCGAGCAGGCGCGGTACATCACCGGCCAGAGCCTCTCGGTCGATGGCGGCGCGACCCTGGTGGGGCCGAGCCGGGCGTCGTAACAGGCGATTTGGCGGATTTCCGGCGCGGGGAGCGGGCTTTGCCCTTGGGCGAAGGCCGGGTGGCGGCTTTCCGCGCCGGCCGAGTGCCGCGCCGGTTGCCACCGCGGCGGCGCCGCCAGGCAAGAACCGCCAGAACCATGGCGCCGGCCCCGGTCGCACCCGCGATCCATGGGAACGGAATGCCGCAGCCGCCGGTCAGGCACAGTCCGGCCAGTTGCAGCAGGGCCGCGGTGTCGAACAGCATCATCGCCCCGAAGACCAGGGCCACCAGCACGGCCATCAGGATACGCATGCGGCTCGTCTGTTCCGACCGTTGCCCCTTCTTGCCGCCAGCATACCGCGACATGCGCCGCCAGACGAGCGCTCCGTCATCGTCAGGTCCGGTCGAGGGTGATTGCAGGGTCGCGTCCCGTGCGATCCGTTGATGGAGCCGCGTCGCCCTGACGGGGCGTGGTCCCGCCGCGCATGGCTTCGCCGGCGCGGACCGTAGACATCGCGGGGGCCGGCCTGCGCGTCAACCGTTTCCGTCTGTCGGGGGCATTGGGTCGCATTCCGCGGGCGTTCGCACGGCCTGCACGTCTAGCGGCGGATGAGGATGTAGTTCACGGTCAATTCCAGGGTGATCTGGTCGTCCTTGCTGTTCGGCGGAAAGGGCGGCACCGTGGCGCCGCGGAACACGGCCTGGGCGCCCAGATCCAGGAACTGCGAACCCGATCGGCCCAGCAGTTCGACGCTGTGTACCTTGCCCCAACGGTCGACCACGATCTCGATCCGCACCGTGCCATCCTGCTGCAGGGCCGCCGCCTGCCTGGGGTAATAGCCGTTTCGGTCCCACCAATCCCGCAGCGCGTTCATCCAGCTCGCCTCCACGCGGCCCTTCGTGATCCGGGCGAACTGGCCGAACGACGTCTGCGCCGGCACCGCGGGACCATAGGACGGGTCCGCCCTCGGCGCCCGGTCCGGCCGCGCCGGCTGTGTCGGACCCAGCGAGAATGCCTGCGGCATCGGGAATCCCGTCGGCGCCTGGGCCGGCGGGCGGGCGCGCGGGAGCGCCGCCGCCATCCGTTGCGGGGGTGACGCGGGCGGCGGCGGAGGTGGCGGCACCGGAAGCGCCTCCGGCTGGACAGCCTCGGTCTGCGCGCCGTCCGGTTCCGGCGGCGGCGGCGGCACCGGAAGTGCCTCCGGCCGGGCACGCTCGGCTTGCGCGCGATCCGGCTCCGGCAGCGGCGGTTCCGGCACCGTCTCGGGTTCGGCGAGAGGCACGGCTGCCACGTCTGGCGGGGTTGTCCCGGCCTGGCCCGCCTCCTGCGGGGGCGGCGCCTGTTCGGCCGGGGGTGCGGGCGGGACCGGCAGCGGCTCGGTCGCGGGGGCCGGAGGCGGGGCCGGGGCCGGTTCGGCCTGCGTGGGCTCCTCGGTCGGCGTCGGGGTGGGCACGGCTCGCATCCCGTCGCGCTGCGGCTCGAACACCATGGCCACCGAGGCCGGCAGGTCCGATGGCGACGCGGGCGGGTCCTTCACCGGCCAGGACACGAACAGAACCATGACCGCCAGATGCACCAGGCCGGATGCGACCAGCAGCGCGATCAGCCGGCGGCGTGCCCTGTGGCGTGCGGCCAGCACGCGGGTGCGGCGGGCGGCGTGCGCCGCGGCCAGGCTGCCATCCCATGCCCCGGCCGGACGGGGACGACGGGCGCGGACCCTCAGCCCGACCGGAAGTTTGCCGCGTGGGCCGACGGAACGGCCGCTCATGCTCATGATCCGCGCAGATGCCCCCGTGCCCTGGCCAGAGGTGCATGCAAGGAAGGGTGGCATGCCCGAGGCAAGGCGCAAGTCCGGCGCCGCGGAATCATTCCGAGGCACCCCGGTGTCGCGCCCTTGTGACAGAAGGCAAGCGCGCATGCGAGACGCCACTCATCCGCTCGACCGCCACGGATCGCGGGGCGTTCCGGGCAATCCTGCCGTCAGGGGGCAAATGCCCCACCATGGCGGGGAACCACGCTGACCCGATCAGGCGAATGGCTCGCCGGCCCCGTCGGGCGCGGTCACCAACGGCCAGCCATACCCCCCCGTGGTCCGCGCGAAGCGGCGGGTCGGTCCGTCCCGGTCCTTGCCCCTACGCACCATCCGGCCGTTCGTACCACACGCGCCCGTCCTTCAGCGTCATCTGCGCCAGCAGGCGGCGCCTGGCGGTGATCGTGTTCCCGTCGCTGTCCCGCAGATCGAAATGCCCGTCGCGCAGCTCGAACACAGAGATATCCGCGTTCGCCCCGGGCTTCAGCGTGCCGACCGTGCCCTCGTACCCCATGATCCTGGCGGGCGCGGCGGTCGAGCGGCGGATGATCTCATCCAGCGGCATGCCGAAATGCAGCAGCTTGGTCATCGTCGTCGGCAGGTCCCAGACCGGCCCCTGGGTCGCGGTGGTCAGCGTCAGGTCGGTGGAGATCGTATCCGGCAGGAACCCCTGGTCCAGCGCCTTTTCGATCATCCGGAAGTTGAAGTGGTTCCGCCCGTGCGCGCAGTCGAAGATGATGCCGGCGCGCTGCGCCTCCACCACCTCCTTCAGCACGAACTGCTTTTCCTGCCCCATGATGCCGTGGTTGCGGCCGTGGTAGCAGTGGGTGACGATGTCGCCCGGCTTCATGTGCGCGATCAGCTCCGGCAGCGGGACCGGCGAGTCGGTGATGTGCATCATCATAGGCACCCCGCCCGCCATGTCCGCGGTGCGGCGGGCGAGCTTCACCGGTTCGGCCGAGTATTCCCACACCAGGTTCGGCCCGAAGCGCAGCTTGACGCCGATCGCCAGGTCCGGGTTTTCGGTGATCGTGCGGGCGCAGCCTTCCGGGTCCGCATAGGGGTAGTGCGACAGCTCGCCGCCGCGCGAGGTGCCGGTGATGCCGATGGCCGAGAGGTTGACGAAGGCGCGCACCCGCGTCCGCACCTCGTGGTCCAGCACGTGCCGCAGCCCGGCGAAATTCGACGATCCGGCGCTGCCGGCATCACACAGCGTGGTGACGCCGCTGCAGCGGCAGCACTGGTCGGTATGAACGCCCATGTCGTGCGCATTGACGAAGACATGGGCGTGGATATCGACCAGCCCGGGCGTCACCAGCCGCCCCTTGGCGCTGATCGTGCGGCGGGCGTCCTTCTCCGGCAACGAGGGGCCCACGGCGACGACCTTGCCGCCGGAGATGCCGATATCCATCACCCCCCGCAGCCCGGCGCCGGGGTCCATGACCTCACCGCCGGTCAGCAACAGGTCGTATTTCATCGCTCCCTCCCGCCCTGAGTCTTGTTCCGGGATGGTCCCGCCTGGGCCGGTTCCTGGCAAGCCCCGTCGCCGCGCCCCCCGGTGCGGGCCGCGACGGCGGCAGGACCGGCGGAAAAGGGATGGCTGGATGAGATCGTGTACTCCTTTTTTCGCACACACGGTGGTGTTTTTCTTGCGCCCGTCTCCCCGGGCGCAATGAGGGTGCTTTGCGCGAAGGCCTATGCGGGATGGAGGGGCCGCGCCAAGCGGATTGTGCGAAACCGGCGTTTTTTCACAACATTTCACGAAACGGGCGATTGCTCGGCGGCGATTTGCCTGAATTCGAGGCATTTCCGGCACCCTGGGGCATTCATGAATTTGTAACGAATTTTCCGGCGCCCCGGGCGCTCGGGCTTTGCCGTTGCATCGCAAGCCGGTCCGGAACATCATTGAAACAATGGGACTTTCACCCCTTTTCGCCGATTCGGGGCCGACGCGCGGCATTTCGGCTGATCGTTGCAAATCCATGCGCAACTGCCGGGGGATCGTTACGGACCAATGCGCATCTCCCGGGGTTTCGTTCCATCTTACGGTGGAATGAATAATTCGGCAAATGCCCGTAAAACCGGCACGATCCGATCCGCGCCCCGCCCATTCCGAAGGCACATACCCTGCCCGCCCCGTTCCGCCGCCTGCGCGAAATTGCCGCAGCAGCACCCCCGTGCTATCGGTCCGCCGACCGGCCGGTGAACTCCGGCCGCCCCACCCCGCCGTGCTCCACGCCGCGCCAGACCGCGACGGGACACCGTCCAACAGGATCAGCGCGCATGCAGCCTCTCCCGTCAGTGCCACAAAAGTGGGACGCCGAAGCAGATGTGGTCGTCGTCGGGTTCGGCGCCGCCGGCATGGCCGCCGCGGTCACCGCCCATGAACAGGGCGCCAAGGTGCTGATCCTGGAAAAGGCGCCGGAAGGCCAGGAAGGCGGCAACACCCGCGTCGCCGGCCAGGGCTACCTGAACACCTCCTCGGCCGACAGCGCCGTCGCCTACCTGACCGCGCTCTGCGGCCCGTTCACCGTGCCGGAAACCATGATCCGCGTCTGGGCCGAGGAGATGGGCCAGAACAACGACTGGCTGCGCAGCCTGGGCGGCGACCCGCAGGAACACCAGCACCAGCCGGTCGGCATCGAGTTTCCCGACCTGCCCGGCGCCGACTGCGTGCACAAGTTCCATGACGGCCCGACCTATGGCTACTCCCTGACCTGGAAACTGTTCGAGCGCCTGGTGAAGGAACGGCCGATCCAGGTCCTGTACGAAACGCCGGGCCGGGAGCTGATCCAGCACGACATCACCAAGGACATCCTGGGCGTGCGCGCGCAGCAGGGGGACCGGTGGATCAACGTCAAGGCCCGCAAGGGCGTGGTACTGACCTGCGGCGGTTTCGAAAACAACCAGGAGATGATCCGCAACTACCTGCCGGGCGTGCCGTATTGCTACACGTCGGGCTCGCCGTACAATGAAGGCGACGGCATCACCATGGCGATGGCGGTGGGCGCCGACCTCTGGCACATGAACAACTATGCCGGCCCGTCGATGGCGCTGAAGGTGCCCGAGTATCCCACGACCTTCTCGATGCAGGCGCTGCACTACGGCAAGCAGCCGCCAGGCGGGGTGATCGTGGTGGGGCCGGACGGACGGCGCTTCACCGATGAGAAATTCAAGACCCGCCACGGCAAGGTGCCGGTGAACGGGCGCTGGCTGCCACTGTCCACGCCCTGCCCGATGTACATGGTGTTCGACCATACGCACTTCACCGCCGGGCCGCTGTACGACGCGCACCCGAGCCACGGCTGGACGCAGATCATCGTCCAGTATGACTGGAGCGAGGACAACAGCGCCGAACTGGCCAAGGGCTGGATCAGGAAGGCCGACGGCATCCGCGCCCTGGCCGCGGAGATCGGCCTGGACCCCGCCACGCTGGACGCGACCGTCGCGCGCTGGAACCACGCCTGCGAGATGCGCCACGACGCGGAGTTCGGCCGCACGCTGATGATGGCGCCGCTTGCGAACGGGCCGTTCTATGCCGTGGAACTGTCGCCCTCGATGCTGAACACCCAGGGCGGGCCGCGACGCAACGAACGCGCGCAGATCGTGCGTCCCAACGGCACGCCGATCCCGCGCCTCTACAGCGCGGGCGAACTCGGCTCGATCTATTCCTATCTGTACCAGGGCACCGGCAATATCGGCGAGTGCCTGGCCTTCGGGCGCATCGCCGGGCGCAACGCCGCGGCGGAGACGGGGTGGGGATAGCCGGTCCGCCGAACGGCGCCACCCGGCGCCCCTTCGTCATCACCCGCGCCGGCGGGCCTTGCACGACTTGCGGCGCGTGTAGTGGCACAGTCGTGGATGGCGGGCCTTCCCGCCATGACGGGGGATGCCGTCCCCACGTCGTGTCCGATACCTGTGAATACAATCCCGGACGCAGCCCCCCGCGCGCAAGCTACATGGCGAAGCGTGACATGCCGCCATCCACCGGAATCACCGTCCCGGTGATGTACCCCGCGCGCGGCGAGGCAAGGAATGCCACCAGGTCCGCCAGTTCCTCGGGCTCGCCGAACCGCCCGATCGGGATGTTCTGGTCGATATAGCGCTGCGTCACCGCCGGATCGGGGTGCAGGCGGCTGCGGATCTGCTCGCTGTTGATCCGCCCGGGCGGGATGCAGTTGATGGTGATCCCTTCCTTCGCCAGGTCGCGCGACAATCCCTTCGCCCACGCGTGCACGGCGGCGCAGGCGGTCAGCGCCGCGCTGGTGGCGTAGGGTTCGACGATGCCGGTGACGTTGATGATCCGCCCCCAGCGCTGCGCCCGCATTCCCGGCAGGAAGGCATTGGTCAGCCGCCGCAGCGTGGTGAATTTCAGGTCGAAGCCGGCATTCCACACGGCGTCGGCGGCGATGACCTCGGGCTTGGACGACAGCCCGGCATTGTTCACCAGGATCTCCAGCCCGCCGAACGCCGCCTGGATCGCTGTATGGACGGTCCGCGGGGCATCGGGTGCCATCAGGTCGGCCACGACGACCAGCGGGCGCGATCCGGTCTCGGCCTGGATCTCGTCCGCCAGCGCCTCCAGCCGTTCCCCGCGCCGCGCCAGGACCGCCAGCCGCACGCCTTCCCGCGCCATGACGCGCGCGATGCCGTCGCCGATCCCGGCACTGGCGCCGGTGACAAGGCAGGTCTTCCCCGCAAGTTTCAGATCCATGTTCAGTCCCCTCTCCTCATGATGACGGCCGCACGCGCCCGCGGATGACGCCCCCGCCCGGTTCTTCGGACGCCGCACCGGTTCCGATGCGGAACACTGGCGTTCGGCGCGCTCACCCGTTACCCTATCCTCACAACAATCGGTCAGGGAGGCATCATGCCGGGGAAAATCGCCGCGTTCGCGGCCGTCGCATTGGGTATCATGGCAGCCGCCGCGCCGGCGAAGGCACAGGACGCGGCCTGGCCGACCAAGCCCATCCGCATCGTCGTCAACTACGGCCCGGGCGGGTCCAGCGACAACTCCATCCGCCCCTTCTCTGCCGGGCTCGCCGCCGCCCTCGGCCAGCAGGTGGTGATCGAGAACAAGGGCGGTGCCGCGGGCGCGATCGGCGCCGAGACGGTGCAGAAATCCGCGCCCGACGGCTATACGTTCCTGGTGACGCCGAACGCCGCCGTGACGATCCTGCCGCAGGTGCGCAAGACACCCTACGATCCGTTCAAGGATTTCGTGCCGGTCATCAAGCACGCCGATTCGATCTCGCCGCTCACTGCGCATCCGTCACTGGGCGTCAGCACGCTCAAGGAACTGGAGGCGCTGGCCAAGAAGAATCCGGGCAAGTTCAGCTTCGGCGGCGTGGGCCTGGGCACCTCGACGCAGCTGACGGCGATCATGCTGAACGAGGCGATGGGTGTCGACATCGTCTATATTCCCTATCGCGGCGCCGGCGAGGCGCTGCCCGACATCCTGGGCGGCACGGTGCAGGTCTTCGTCGATCCCAGCGGCCTGCCGCATGTCTATGCCGGCAAGCTGAAGCTTTTGGGCGTGTTCAACCAGAACCGGCATCCGGACTTCCCCGATGTCCCGTCAGTGGGTGAGGTCTATCCGGGCTTCTCCACCTCGTCATGGTTCGGCATGTTCGCCCCGGCCGGCACACCGCCCGCCATTGTTGCAAAGATGAATGCCGCCATGGCAACGCTCGCGCAGACGCCGGAACTGCAGGCGCAGCTTCTGAAGTTCGCAAGCCGAGCGAGCTGGAATACGCCGGAGGAGTTCGCAGGGTTCATGAAGAGCGAGTATGTCCGGCTGGGCGGACTGATCAAGAAGTACAAGCTCTCGATGGACTGATCGCAACCGAAGCGGCACGACAGGGAGAAAGCGCGTGCGTATGAAACTGGCCAGGTTCGCCCTGGCTGCCACGGCCATGCTTGGGCTCACGATGCCTGTCCTTGCCCAGGGCAGTGCATGGCCGACCAGGCCGATCCGGATCATTGTCAACTACCAGCCCGGCGGGTCGACCGACAACGCGACCCGTCCGTATCTGCCGCATCTTGCCGCGGCGCTGGGCCAGCAGGTGGTGATCGAGAACAAGGGCGGCGCCGCGGGCGCGATCGGCCTGGAGGCGGCGGCGAAATCCCCGCCGGACGGCTATACCTTCGTCACGACGCCGGTCGCCTCGCCGACCATCGTGCCGCAGGCGCGCAAGGTCGGCTTCGACCCGTTCAAGGACCTGACCCCGGTCTCGCGCTTCGCCGACTATACGGTGATCCTGACCGCGCACCCCTCGATCGGGGTGAACACGGTACAGGAACTGGCAGCGCTGTCGAAGCGCAAGCCCGGCACGCTGAACCTGGGCGGCGTCGGCGTGGGCACGCTGACGCAGCTCATCACCATCATGCTGAACAAGGAGGCCGGGATGGACCTCGCCTATGTGCCGTATCGCGGCGCCGGCGAGGCCCTGCCCGACTTTCTGGCCGGCGTGGTGCAGACCTATCTCGACCCGAACGCCATGCCGCATGTGCTGGCGGGAAAGGTGAAGCTGCTGGCCGTGGTCGACCGGATGCGTCTGGCCGAATTCCCCGACGTGCCGATGCTCAGCGAGATCTATCCGGCGCTCGATTTCGTCGGCTGGTTCGGCATGTACGCCCCCGCCGGCACGCCGCCCGAGATCGTCGGGCGCATGTCCGACGCGATGAACCGCATCTCCGCCACGCCTGAAATGCAGGCACATATGCTGAAATACGCCATCCGGCCGGTGCAGAGTTCGCCCGAACAGTTCGCCAAGGACATGAAGCGGGACTGGGACCGATATGGTACGCTGATCCGGGAAGCCAACATCACGTTGGACTAGACGTCGGCCGCCGCCAGTCACCCGCATCGTTCCAGGCCAGGCATGGGACGATGCGGACCCGGCCCAGGTCGGGATGATAACGAATTGAAATTGTCATTTGCAACGATTTTCCCGGCACAATCTTGCACCGCCGTAACGCACACCCCCTGCCTTCAAAGATTCTTTCATGTTCTCTGATGATCTCTTTGCGATCCGGGCGCGACCGCGATAGGGTGCCGGCCAGGAGATCAATCGTGCTGCGAAACGGGGGAGCCATTGGAGCGCCAGGCACGCGTGCCAGGTCCATCGACCCGCCGCCGTCTGCCGCGGCGCGCCGTCCTGCTGATCACCCTGAGTGCCGGCGCCTGCGCCGTCGGGCCTGATTTCAGGGAACCGGAACTATCGCCGAATGCCAGCCTGACCCAGACGCCGCTGCCCACCCGCACGGTTGGCAGCGGCACGGGGGCCGGCGCGGCACAGACGCTGCTGGTTGGCCGCGACCTGCCGCACGACTGGTGGACGGTGTTCGGCTCGCCCACCATCACCGCGCTGGTGACGCAGGCGCTGCAGGCCAATCCGGACCTGCGGGCGGCGGAGGCGTCGCTGCGCCAGGCGCAGGAAACCGCGCTTGCCGCCCGCGGCGGCCTGTTTCCGTCCGCCTCGCTGCGCGCATCGCGCACGCGGGTCGGCTTTTCCGCCGCCTCGATCGGCCAGACCTATACCGAGGTGTTCACGCTCAGCACCGGGCAGCTCAGCATTTCCTATCCGCTGGACCTGTTCGGCGGCACCCGCCGGCAGATCGAGGCCGCGCAGGCCCAGGCCGAGTACCAGCGCTTCCAGATGGAGGCGGCGTACCTGACGATCAGCAGCAATGTCGTCGTCGCGGCGATCCAGGAAGCGTCGCTGCGCTCGCAGATCGCCGCCACCGAAGACATCATCGCCACCCGCCGCCGCGGCCTCGACCTGGTGCGGCGGCAATTCACCCTGGGCGGCATCTCGGGCGCCGATGTCGCCTCGCAGGAGGCGGCGCTGGCGCAGGCCGAGACGGGCCTGCCGCCGCTGCGGCGGCAACTCGCGCAGCAGCGCGACCTCGTGCACCGGCTGACCGGACGCTTCCCTGGCGAGGCCGATGTCCCGACCATCATGTTTTCCGACCTCCGCCTGCCCGAGGACGTGCCGGTCAGCCTGCCCTCGGCGCTGGTGGAGCAGCGGCCGGACATCCGGTCGGCGGCGGCACAGCTGCACGCGGCCACCGCGCAGGTGGGGATCGCCACGGCGAACATGCTGCCGCAGATCTCGCTCAGCGCCATGCTGGGCCGCATCTCCCTGGGCGAGCTGTTCCAGCCCGGCAGTTTCATATGGGACTATGGTGCCAGCGTGACGCAGCCGTTGTTCCAGGGCGGGCAGCTGGTGCACCAGAAGCGCGCATCCGAGGCGGGGCTGGACGCCGCCCTTGCCGCCTATCGCGGCGCGGTGCTGGGCGCGTTCCGCAACGTCGCCGATGCGCTGCATGCGTTGCAGGCGGACGCCGAGGCGGTGCGGGCCCAGCGCGCCGCCGAACGCGCCGCCGCCGCCAGCCTGCGGATCGCCGAGGCGCAGTTCCGCGCCGGCGGCACCTCGTTCCTGACGCTGCTGAACGCGCAGACCACGCACGCGCAGGCCCGCATCGCGCTGATCCAGGCGGAAACCAACCGCTTCGCCGATACCGCGGCGCTGTACCAGGCGCTGGGCGGCGGCTGGTGGAACCGCCCGGCCGAGACCGGCACCGGGGCGCCCGAGGCAAGCGAGCAGAAGAGCTGAGACCATGATCAAACGCATGATCATCATGCTGCTGGCCGTGGGCGTCGTGCTGGGCGCGGTGTTCGGCTTCCAGGTGCTGAAGTCGCACCTGATCGCCAAGGCGCTGGCCGACTATGCCGCCGCGCCGCAGACCGTCTCGGCCACCACCGCGGCCTACCAGGACTGGCAGCCGACGCTGCGCGCGGTGGCCACGCTGCGCGCCAGCCGCGGCGTCGACATCGCGCCGGAAATGCCGGGGATCGTGGATACCATCTCCTTCGAGTCCGGCCAGGACGTCACCGCCGGCACGCTGCTGCTGACGCTGCGGCCGAACGATGCGGAAAGCCGGCTGAAGCAGTTGCAGGCGATGCAGGACCTGGCCGAGATCACCTACAAGCGCGACCAGCAGCAGTTCCGCGACCGGGTGGTCAGCCAGGCGACGCTGGATGCCGACCTCGCCAACCTGAAATCCGCCCGCGCGCAGGTGGACGCGCAGAAATCGCTGATGGAGCAGAAGACCATCCGCGCGCCGTTCGACGGCCGCCTGGGCATCCGGCAGGTGGATCTGGGCCAGTACCTGAACCCCGGCACGCCGATCGTGACGCTGCAGGCGCTGGATCCCATCTACGCCGACTTCTACGTGCCGCAGCAGGCGCTGGCGCAGATTTCGGTCGGCCAGACGCTGGACGCGCATGTCGACGCGGTGCCGAAGCGGAGCTTCGCCGGCAGGATCACCGCGATCAACGCCAAGGTGGACACCGGCAGCCGCAACGTGCTGGTGCGCGCCACGCTGGAGAACGCGGACCACCAGCTGCTGCCCGGCATGTACGCGCAGGTGGAGATCGCCACCGGCCAGAAGCAGCGGCTGCTGACGCTGCCGCAGACGGCGATCGCCTTCAACGCCTATGGCAGCACGGTGTTCCTGCTGGAGGAGCAGGGCAAGGACGACAAGGGCGAGCCGAAGCTGACGGCGCAGCAGACCTTCGTCACGACAGGGCCGACCCGCGGCGATCAGGTCGCGGTGCTGTCGGGCGTGAACGAGGGCCAGACGGTCGTGACCGCGGGGCAGATCAAGCTGCGCAACGGCACCGCCGTGGTGGTCGACAATACCGTGCAGCCCGGTGCCAGCGCCGCACCCACGCTCCAGCTGCGCTAGGCGCCGCGGCCGATGAAACTGATCGAGACGTTCGTCCGCCAGCCGGTCCTCGCGATCGTGGTCAGCCTCGCCATCGTGGTGACCGGCCTGCGGGCGATGACGGCGATGCCGATCCAGCAATATCCGCAGACGGAAAGCGCGGTGGTCACCGTCACCACCGTCCTGTTCGGCGCCGATCCCGCCACGGTAGCGGGCTTCATCACCACGCCGATCGAGCAGGCGATCGCGCAGGTGGACGGCATCGACTACATGACCTCGGCCAGCACGACCGGGCTCAGCACGATCACCGCCTATCTGCGGCTGAACTACGATTCACGCGCCGCGCTGTCGGACATGAACACCCGCATCAGCTCGATCGTCCCGCTGCTGCCGACGGGAACGCTGCAGCCCTCGATCGCGGTGGCGAACAGCACCACCGTCGATGCGATGTATATCGGCTTCTACAGCGACATCCTGCAGCCGAACCAGATCACCGACTACCTGGTGCGCGTCGTCAAGCCGCAGATCGAATCGATTTCCGGCATCCAGAAGGCCGAGATGCTGGGTTCGCAGAACTTCTCGCTGCGCGCCTGGCTGGATCCGACCAGGCTCGCGGCGCTGAACCTGACCGCGACCGACATCACCGCCGCGCTGTCGCGGAACAACTTCATCGCCGGGCTGGGCGGCACGCAGGGCAACATGGTGCAGGCGCTGCTGTCGGCGAACACCGGCCTGCATACGCTCGATGAGTTCCGCAACCTGATCATCGGCCAGACGGGCGGCGCGATCATACGGCTGCAGGATGTGGCGGACGTCTCGCTGGGCGCCGACAACTACGAATCGCAGGTGTGGTTCAACGGCAAGCGGTCGGTCTATCTGGGCATCCAGCTGGCCCCCACCGCCAACCTGCTGCAGGTGATCAAGGCGGTGAACGCCGTCATTCCCGGCATCAAGGCCTCGCTGCCGCGCGGCCTGACCGCCGAGGTCATCTATGACGCGAGCGGCTTCGTGAACAGCTCGCTGTTCGAGGTCATCACCGCCCTGCTCGAGGCGCTCGCGATCGTCGCGCTGGTGGTGTTCGTCTTCCTCGGATCGCCGCGATCCTTGATCATCCCGGTGATCGCCATCCCGATCTCGCTGATCGGCACCTTCGCGGTGATGCTGGCGATGGGCTTCACCATCAACCTGCTGACACTGCTGGCCCTGGTGCTGGCGATCGGCCTCGTCGTCGACGACGTCATCATCATCGTCGAGAACGTCAACCGCCATCTGGAGGAAGGCAAGACGCCGCTGGATGCCGCGATCATCGCCGCGCGCGAGCTGGGCGGGCCGATCGTCGCGATGACGCTGGTGCTGATCGCCGTCTATGTGCCGATCGGCTTCCAGTCGGGCCTGACGGGCGCGCTGTTCACCGAATTCGCCTTCACGCTGGCCGGCGCCGTGACCCTGTCGGGCGTCGTCGCGCTGACGCTGTCGCCGATGATGTGCGCGCATCTGCTGCGTCCGCCGGGAGAGAGGCAGAAGTCGCGGCTGGAGCGGATGTGCGACGCGTTCTCCCGCTGGTTCGCCCGCCGCGAGGCGAACTACGACGCGCGCCTCGATCGCAGCCTGAACTACCGTCCGGTGACCTACACCTTCGCCGCCATCGTCCTGGGCAGCATCTATTTCCTCTACACGAGCTCCACCAGCGAACTGGCGCCGCAGGAGGATCAGGGCCTGATCATCACCAGTTCGGTCGCGGCACCCGACGCGACGCTGATCCAGCGGGAGCTGTATTCGCAGCAGCTCTACGACCTGGTGAAGGACCTGCCCGAGCTCGACAGCATGTTCCAGATCGACGTGCCCGGCACCTCGGTCGGCGGCCTGGTGCTGAAGCCCTGGGACGAGCGCAGCCGGAACGCGACCACGCTGCAGACGCTGGTGCAGCAGCGCGTCGCCCGGATCGCCGGCGAGCAGGTGGTGGCATTCCAGCCGCCCACCCTGCCCGGCGCGTCGGGCCTGCCGGTGCAGCTTGCGATCACCTCCACCGCGGGCTTCGACCAGCTGAACACCATCGCCCAGGCGGTGCTGGCCGAGGCGCAGAAGAGCGGCCTGTTCGCCTATGTCGCCTCGGACCTGAAGATTGACGAACCGCAATACACGCTGACCATCGACCGCGACAAGGTGGCGCTGCTGGGGCTGACCATGAGCGATGTCGGCACGTCGCTGACCTGGATGCTGAGCGGCGCCTTCGTGAACTACTTCAGCCTGGACGGGCGGTCCTACAAGGTGATCCCGCAGGCCGGCCAGAAATTCCGGCTGAATGCCAGCCAGTTGCTGGACTACCCGATCCGCACCGCGGACGGGCGGTCGGTGCCGCTGTCGACGATCGCCACGATCACGACGCAGACCGTGCCGGAATCGCTGAACCATTTCGGCCAGTTGAACGCCGCCACCATCCAGGGCGTGCCGGTGCCGGGCCTCGCCCTGGGCGACGTGCTGGCCAGCCTGACCAAGATGGCCGAGGAAAACCTGCCGCCCGGCTACCAGATCGCCTATGGCGGCTCCTCGCGCCAGTACATCACGGAATCCCAGGGCTTCCTGGCGATCTTCGCCTTCGCCCTGGTGATCATCTACCTGGCGCTGACGGCGCAGTTCCGCAGCTTCCGCGACCCGCTGATCATCCTGATCTCGGTGCCGATGTCGATCGCCGGCGCGCTGATCTTCATCTGCCTGGGCCTGGGCGGTGTCTCGCTGAACATCTATACGGAAGTCGGGCTGGTGACCTTGATGGGCCTGATCAGCAAGCACGGCATCCTGATCGTGGAGTTCGCCAACGGCTTGCGCGATACCGGCCTGTCCAAGCGCGATGCGATCCGGCGCGCCGCCGCCACGCGGCTGCGGCCGATCATCATGACCACGGCGGCGATGGTGCTGGGCGTGGTGCCGCTACTGCTCGCCAGCGGCGCCGGCGCGGCGTCGCGCTTCAACATGGGCATCGTCATCGCCACCGGGATTTCCATCGGCACGATGTTCACGCTGTATGTCGTGCCGGCCGTCTACCTGCTGATCTCGCCGGACCGGCGCGCCGCCGGCCATGGCGGAGCCGTCGCGCCGGACATCACATCACAAGAACGATCTTCCCCGCCACCCGGCGTTGCCTGAGCGCCGCTAGGGCGCTCGCCGCCTCGGCCAGCGGAAACCGAGCGCCGACATGCGGCCGCAGCCGCCCGGCCTCGATCCAGCGCGCGATCTCCTCATATGCGCCGCGGACGCGGGCGGGATCCGCGCCGCGATAGGCGCCCCAGTAGCAGCCGATCAGGTCGATGTTGCGGCCCAGCGCGACACCGGCCGAGATCTGCCCGACCTCGCCGCTGGCAAAGCCCACCACCACCAGCCGACCCTCCGAGGCGATGCAACGCAGCCCGGAGTCGAACGCCCCGCCGCCCACGGGATCCAGGATCACGTCGGCGCCGCGGCCGGCGGTGATGTCCCGCACGCGCGCCGCGACATCCTCGCCGCGGTGGTCGATCAGGTGCGCCGCCCCGTGCTCCGCCGCCACGGCCAGCCTCTCCGCCCCGGACGCCACGGCGATCACGCGCGCGCCCAGCAGGCGCCCCAGCGCGGTGGCGGCCAGCCCGACGCCGCCGGCGGCGCCGAACACCAGCAGGGTCTCGCCAGGACGCAGCCGCGCCCGCCAGACTAGCGCGCCATAGGCGGTGCCGAAGGCCACCGGCACGCCGGCAGCGGCCACGGGATCGAGCGATGGCGGCACGCGGAACGCCTGATCCGCCGGCACGATCGCTTCCGAGGCATAGCCGCCATGGGGCAGCATGCCCATGACGCGGTCGCCTGCCCGCCAACCGGCGACATCCGGCGCCACCTCACGCACGATGCCGGCCACCTCGAAGCCCGGGCTGAACGGCAGCGGCGGATTTTCCTGGTAGCGGCCGGCGATCATCAGCAGGTCGGCGAAGTTCACCGCCGCCGCCGCGACCGCGACGCGCAGGCTGCCGGCGCGCAACGGCGGCGACGGCACCTCGGCCAGCGACAGCCGGTCCGGCTCGCCCCAGCCGGTGCAGATCATGGCGCGCATCGTCGCGGCACTGTGGTGCATGCGTCACAACCCCGTGGCGGTTGCAATCCAGTCGGCGTGAAGGCGATCCTGCATGACGCAGTCATCCCCCGTGCAACGGCGGACTGCAATGCCAAACCCGGGCGCAGCCGTCTGGAGACCTGTTGGGGAGGGGTGGAGCCGGACCGCGCCACGACGGGGAAGCACCACCGGCATGCCGAAGCGAACCCAACGGCCCTCGGGGCACTTTGGGATCACCCGGTCCGCTGCATCACCGCTCCGCGATCCTGCCGAACGCCGTCCTGCTCCTCCGCGCACGCATACCAGCCAGCCAGACATTGACTCATCGAACACAGGCGCGCCGACTGATATGACACGAGACAAAGACCGGGAGGATGACACATGGCGGCGGAGTACAGCATCTGTCTTGGCACCGCCGGCTGGGGGGTATGGCACAGCCCCGATGCCGGCGAGTCCTGGACGCGGCACCGGGCACCCTTCCCCCTCAACAGCCGCATCCAGGCGCTGGTCGCGCACCCCGACCAGCCCCGGACCGTCCTCGCGGGCGGCGATACCGGCCTGTACATCAGCCATGACGGCGGCGCGCGGTGGGAGCGGATCGGCACCCAGGGAGATCTGCCGACGATCTGGTCGCTCGCCATTGATCCGGCCGATCCCGACACGCTGTTCGCCGGCACCCGTCCAGCCGGGGTCTGGCGATCCCGCAATGGCGGCCGGCGGTGGGAAAAGCTTGCCGTGGACATCACCCCGGAATGCGCGATCGGCACCCCCTTCGTCACCGCGCTGGCGGTGGACCCGGACGATCATCGCATCGTCTGGGCGGGCGTCGAAATCGACGGCGTATTCCGCAGCCTGGATGGCGGTGACACCTGGACCCACCTGAAGGCCGGCATGCACGACCTGGACGTGCACGACATGAAGATCGCGCCGACGCGGCCGAAGCGCCTGTTCGTCAGTACTGCGAGCAACATGTTCATGAGTGACGATCTGGGCGACACTTGGCAGGTCCTGGGGATCCAGGAGAAATGGCCGCTGCCCTATGCACGCGGCATGGCGGTGAAGCCCGATGATCCGCGCGTGCTGTTCGCCGGGTGCGGCGAGACGACGACGGGCGAGCGCGGATACGTGTTGCGCACCACTGATTACGGGCAGCGCTGGGAGGTCCTGGACTTCCCCACCCCGGCGAACGCGACCCTGTGGGGCCTTGCCACGCATCCCGCCGACCCCGACCGCATCGTTGCGTTCACGCTGTTCGGCGAGGTCTATGTCAGCGAGGATGCCGGCGCGTCCTGGCGCAAGATCGCGCGGGAATTCGGCGAGGTCAGGACCGCGGTCTGGGTGCCGAACTGACCAGGTATCATGTGTAGACCTGGGAATTGATCACGGACCGTCCGGCCAGCACGGCACCGCGTCCGTGACGCACCCGGGCGTTGATCGCCATCGTCATCCGCGGCCAGGCGGATCGGGTGGCCGGCAAGGGGGAAACGGCATGCGCCTGTCATATGGCTGGGTCATCATCGCGGCCGGCATGGCCATGTCGTGCATCGGCATGGGCGCGATGATGTCGCTGGGCGTCCTGCTGCAACCCATCGTGCAGGACACGGGGTGGTCTCGCACCGCCGTCTCCACCGCCGCTCTGCTGAACTTCCTGGGCATGGGGATCGGCTCGTTCGTCTGGGGCACGCTGTCCGACCGCTTCGGCGCGCGCATCGTCGTGATGGCCGGGGGCGTGATGCTCGGCCTCGGCCTCGTCCTTGCGGGCCGGATGGAGTCCGTGCTGGCCTTTCAGGCGGTCTATGGCGGCACCGTGGGCCTGGCGGTGGGCAGCCTGTATGTGCCGATGACGGCACTGGCGGTGCGCTGGTTCGACCGCAACCGCAGCCTGGCCGCCGCACTGGTGTCGATCGGCATGGGCATGGGCACGATGCTCATGGCCCCGCTCGCGGGCTGGCTGGTCAGCCAGGGCGGCTGGCGATCCGCCCTGACGACCATGGGGGTGATCGCCTGGGCGGTGATCCTGCCCGCGTCCCTGCTGCTGCGCGCACCGCCCGGCGCCGGTTCGGCCGGGGCGACGCACGTCACGGACGCCCCCGACCTTCCCCTGGCGCGCGCGCTGGTCTCGCCGCAATGCCTGGCGATCTCGCTTGCGTTCTTCGCCTGCTGCGCCGCGCATTCCGGGCCGATCTTCCACATGGTGAGCTATGTCGCCAATTGCGGCGTGCCCGAACTGGCGGCGGCGTCGGTGTTCGGCGTGGCCGGACTGGGCGGCTTGTTCGGGCGCCTCGGATTCGGCCTCATCTCCGACCGGATCGGCGCTCGGCCCACGCTGATCGCCGGCCTGACCCTGCAGGGATCGTCGATCCTGCTGTGGCTGGCCGATGGCGGCCTGGGCGGGTTCTATGCCACGGCGCTGGTCTTCGGCTTCGCCTATGGCGGCGTGATGCCGCTCTACGCGATCCTGGTGCGGGAGAGCTTCCCCGGCCGCATCATGGGCGGCGTGTTCGGCGTGGTGGTGATGGTGTCGTTCTTCGGCATGGCGATCGGTCCCTGGCTGGGCGGCGTCGTGTTCGACCGGTTCGGGACCTATGCCTGGCTCTACCTCATCTCGGCTGCCCTGGGACTGGTGGCGGCGGGGATCGCCTGCACGGTGCGGCCGAACGGGGGCCGGGTGGTGCCGCAGGTCGCCTGATCCCTCGGCCGGCTTCCCGGCCTGGTCCTGGCGTGTGTTCTTCCGCGCGCGGCGGTGGCACTATGGAAGCAACCACCAACAGCGAGGAACGTCATGGCAATGCGCATTCTCTGGCCCAACCTGCCGGCCGAATTCCACCCGGTCGCCCGCGAAGCGATCGGCCCCGGCTTCCAGACCGACTTCCATGCGAATGCCGCGGACGTTCCGGACGAACAGTGGGCGGAAGCGGACGCGGTCGTCGGCTCCTGCCCGCCGCAATACATCGACAAGCTGCGGAAATGCCGGATCTTCGTGAAATACGGCGTTGGCTACGACGACGTCGACCTGGAACGCTTCGGCAAGCTCGGGATTGCCGTGTGCAACACGCCGGACTACGGCACGCGGGAAGTCGCTGATCACGCCATCGCCCTGATGATGACGCTGGCCAAGAGCATCGCCTATCACGACGCGGAGCTGCGGGACGACCTGAAGGCCAATTGGCGCCCGGCGCACAATCCATTCGGCCGCCGCCTGTCGCTCTGCACCTACGGGGTGGTCGGCATGGGGCGCATCGGCACCGCCGCCGCCAGGCGGGCGAAGGCGTTCGACATGGATGTGGTGTTCTATGACCCCTACCAGCCGAACGGATACCAGTTCGCGATCGGCGTCCGGCGGGCCGACACGCTCGCCGAACTGATGGGGCAGTGCGATTTCGTCAGCATCCATGCGCCGCTGACAGCCGAGACGCGCAACCTGATCGGCGCCGAGGCCTTCGCCGCGGCCAAGAAGGGCATGATCCTGATCAACACGGCGCGTGGCCCGATCGTCGATATCGACGCCCTGTATGACGCGATGAAGGACGGCACCGTGCTGGCCGCGGGGCTGGACGTGCTGCCGCAGGAGCCCGCCAACCCGCAATCGCGCCTGATCGCCGCCTGGCAGCGCAATGAGGACTGGATCCGTCACCGGCTGGTGCTGACACCGCACTCGGCGTTCTACACACCGGAGAGCATGCGGGATAACCGGGGGTTCGCCTCGCGCACCGCCGCCCGCTTCCTGCGCGACGGCCGGCTGGAGAACTGCGTCAACCGGCAGTTCCTGGCCGCAAAGGGCTGAGGATCATCGCGACCGGCCGCCCGCAGGAAGAACGGCGGCGGCCGCAGCCGCAGCCATGATCGCAGGCACAGGGCGCTACTGCAGCCGTGGCCCGGGATCCATGCCCAGGAACACGCGGCCGCCGATCGGATACCATTCGGGCGCGACCATCCCGGTCTGACCGACCGTGTGCAGATCGCGCCAGCACTCCGACATCCTTGTGCCGCGCTTGAACCCGGTGGTGCCGCTGAAGTGGTACACCATGTCCATCGCCTGGCGCGCCGCATCGCCGGCGTTCACCGCGGCCAGCCGGCAGCGGGTGCGCTGCTGCAGCGTCGTCTCGCCGCCGCTCGCCATGGTGTTCCACAGATCAGCCATCGTGGTTGCTCGCCACAGGCGCGCGGCGCTCAACACCGTATCGGCGCGGGCGATGGCTTCCTGCACCTGCTCGCTCTGCTTCAGCAGCGCGCTGCCCCGCCCGCGCGGCACCTTCACCGTGGCCAGTTCGATCAGCGCCGCGATCCCGGCGCGCGCGATGCCGGTGACGACAGAGCTGTGATGCGGCCCGACCCAGGCGACCGAGGGAAGTGAATAGGTCAGGCCCGGCCAGCGCGACCACTGGTTATCCACGGGCGCGCCGGCATGGTACATGACGCGGTGTTCGGGAAGGAACACATCGGTCACCGTCCAGTCGAAGCTGCCCGTGCCGCGCAGGCCGGTGACATCCCAGGTGCCCGGGATGATCTCAGTGTCCGAGCGGGGGAACAGGCCGCGCCAGAAGCCGGGGGCGCCGCCGGGCCCGGGACGCGGCTTGCCGTCATCGAGGATCTGGAAGCTGCCCAGCATCCAGCTTGCCTCCATGCAGCCGGTGCCGAAGGTCCAGTGGCCGGTGACGCGATATCCGCCCGGCACCGGCACGGCCTGACCGCCACCCGCGACGGCGGTGCCGGCGATGACGAAATCGGGACCCTGGCTGTGGATTTCCTGGATCCCCTCGTCCGGCAGACCCAGCGTGACCAGCTTGGCGATGCAGTTGTTCGCGACGTTCCAGCCAACCGATCCGCATCCCTCGGCCAGCGTCTCGACGACGCCGGTATAGGTCACGGGGTCGACCTGCAGGCCGCCCAGCGGGCGGGGCATGATCATGCGGTAGAAGCCGGCTTCGTGCAGCTGGGCGACGAGTTCGGGGGGAAAGCGCTGCTCCCGCTCGATCTGGTCGGCGAAGCGGCGCAGCGTGGGGTGCATCGCCCGGGCCTGGCGCACCAACGGGTGAGAGTCGACATCCGTCGGAAGACGTGTGGCCTCGACCATCGTGTCCATGGGTTGCTCCCCCGTCGTGGTTCCGTCGCCCAGCCTGCGACTTTCCACGCGGTTCGTCACCTCATGATTCGGATTTCCGGGCGAGAGATCGGTGCACGCCGCCCCCGATCGGTTCAACGTCCCGTGCAGGCCGCCGGCCACCCCTGGCGCCGTCGCCCGGGTCTGCCATGACCCGGGCTTTGCGAGATTTGGCTGGCGGCCGCCCGGATCAGGTGCCGGCAAGGCCCTCCTTCGACCAGCCGGCGGGGGCCGCGTCCTGCCTGTTGTGACGCGCGAGCACGCGCTTGAGATGGCCGGTCAGGCGGCGGGAGGTGAAGCCGGCGCCGTAGGCGAACCGCAGCATGGGACCGAAGCTGTTGGCCGCGGCGGTGCCGACGAAGTAGAGGCCGGGGATCGAGCTTTCGAAGTGGCGTGACAGCCGGGGCGTGTGCTCCACGCAATCCAGCCGGTCGAGCACCGACGGCCCGAGGAAACTGAGCCGCCGCATGTCGACCCGATAACCGGTGCCGCCGATGACGTGATCCGTGGTAAGGCTCAGCCGCTTGCCGCCGGCCTGTTCCAGCGACAGCCGGACCCGTCCGCCGACATCCTCGGCCCCGGCGATCGTCGTGCCCAGCAGCGTCGGGACGATGCCGTCGACCTGCGGTTGCAGCGTCCAGCCGGGCGCCGCCGGCAGATGCTTCTTCACGATCAGCAGCCGGAACGCCTCTGGCAAGGCGTGGAACACGTCGGGCATGGCGCAGCAGGCCCAGGACCGCCAGCCTGTGCCCAGGCCGTTCTCCGGCTCCCGCATTCTGTCCAGCAGGCTGCGCTCGCCGTCAGGCGCGCCGCAATAGTCGATCCGATCCTTGCGAACGATCAGGGTGACGCTGGCGTCGTTCTGATGCAGCAGCGCGGCCAGGTTGATGGCCGAGGCGCCGCCGCCGATGATCGCGACCTCCCGCCCGCGGAACCCATCGACCTTGACATGCTGCGCGCTGTGCGAGGCGAGCGCGTTCGGCAGGCGGGCAAGTTCTGGCGGCAGGTATTCGTAGGCGCGGATGCCGGCCGCAACGATCACCCGTCGGGCGGGCGCGACCCCGCCGTCCTCGAGGTGCAGATCGAACCCGTAGCGGGTCGGGACGATGTGGCTCACCTGCCGCTCCTCCAGCCCGGGCACGAACCGCCGCTGGAACGCTTCGCCGTAGCCGACGAACGTGGTCAACGGTATGGGGTAGCCGGTATCCCGATACTGCAGACCGTTGTCGGCCGCATAGCGGCCCAAAGTCAATTCCCCTGCCGGGTCCCAGAGATTGGAGGCATTTCCTTCCGACTTCAGTACCATGCCTTCCGGCATCGAGGTACGCCAAGTGTGCATCGGGCTGCCGAAAGCGCGGAACTCGACGCCGGCAGCGGCGAGGTGGGCGGCGAGCGACAGGCCATATGGCCCTGCCCCGACGATTGCAACGTCAACGATCTTCGTCATGGCACCTGCTGCTGCGGTAACTATTGCCCATTCGGGCATTTCCGGCACGGACTCCAGACACATAAGGGAGAGGCGGGTAACGGAGTCGAAACCCGGGGAATGCACCCCACCGATATCCGCCGCCAACCCGCTGTGAGCAGGAATTTGGTCAGTTTTCAGACCTCCGGTAGCGGGCGCGCCCTACGCGATCCTGGCCCCGTGAAGTGATGACCCGCCCCGCAAAACCGCCGCTCACCACCGCCTTCACCACATCCGGTTCGCACCTCATGAACACTGTAACCAGCCAGGGGAGCTGTGGATGCGTCCGTCACCTGGACGTCAATCATCCTGTGCGGACGCGAGGGTGCGCATCACGCGGGTGGCGGCGAAGCGGCGATTGGCGCAGCATCGGGCCGGCGCAGTACCGCCAAAGGAGATCCTGTCCGCATGAACCAATCCACCGCCAGAACCGCTCCCGCCGCGGCGCGCAATCGTGACCCGATCCTGCGGGTGCTGCGAGAGCACCTGCCGCCCTCGGCGCGGGTCCTGGAAATCGCCAGCGGCACCGGCGAGCATGCGGTCTGGTTCAGCCGAACCCTGGACACCGTCACGTGGCAGCCGACCGATCTGGAACCGGAAGCCCTGAACAGCATCGCTGCCTGGCGCGACCTGGAAGGACCGCCGAATCTTCTGCCACCGTTGCGTCTTGATACCACCGCGCCGACCTGGCCGGTCGCCAGGGCCGACGCCGTTGTCGCGATCAACCTGATCCATATCGCGCCCTGGGCCGCCACGCAGGGGCTTGTGGCAGGCGCCGGACGCGTCCTGGATGCCGCTGGAATGCTGTTCCTGTATGGCCCGTTTCGCGAAGGCGGCAGGCATACCTCCCCCGGCAACATGGCATTCGACAGCGAATTACGGGCACGCAATCCGGACTGGGGCGTGCGCGACCTGGAAGACGTGACCGACCTCGCCCGCCGGCATGGGTTCGGGCCGCCTGAACGCATCACCATGCCGGCCAACAACCTGAGCGTGGTGTTCCGCCGCCGCTGACCGTTCAGCGGCCGCCACGGTTGTCCGGCATGGACCAGAACGCCTATCCTGCGGCCGAAGCGGGAGGTGACAATGCTCAAGGATGCACAGGGCCAAGCCATCTCGGGCGCGACGGCCGAGGCGGCCGAGCAGTACGATCAGGCGATCCGGGCGGCGAGCCTGGCGCATGGTGACGTCATGGGCCGGCTGGATGCCGCCATCGCCGCCGCACCGGACTTCGTGATGCCACGGATCGCCAAGGGCTGGTTCTTTGCCCTGTCGCGCGACCCGCTGATGGCCGACCGGGCCCGCGCCATGGTGACGGCGGCGGCGGCACTGCCGGTGAACGAACGGGAACGCAGCCATTTGGCCGCGCTGGACAAGGCCGCTTCCGGCGCCCGCGCGGCCGCGATCGGCCTGCTGGACCGCCACCTGATGACATGGCCGTTCGACATCCTGGCGCACCAGGTGGCGCTGCTGTTCGACCTGTCGCAGGGCCGCGTGCGCTGGATGCGCGAACGTGCCGCTCGCGCCCTGCCGCAGTGGTCGCGCGACCAGCCCGGCCATGCCGTGCTGCAATCATTCCATGCCTTCGGGCTGGAGGAATGCGGCGACTATGCCCGCGCCGAGGATGAATCGCGTGAGGTCGCGCAGCGTGAACCGCACAGCTGGTTCGCGCATCATACCGTTTCGCATGTGATGGAGATGATGGGCCGCGCCGAGGACGGCGTCGGCTGGATGGCCTCACGCCAGGCGTTCTGGGCCACCGATGCGCATCCGAACCGGGATCACATCTGGTGGCACAAGGCGCTGTTCCACCTCGACCTGGGGCAGCACGACGAAGCCGTGGCGATCTATGACGGCCCGTTCCTTGCTTCCGAGAAACCACTCGCCATGAGCCTGACGCACGCCGCGGCGCTGCTGTGGCGGCTGGATACGCTGGGCGTCGATGTCGCCCAACGCTGGGCCGCGCTGCTGCCGCGCTGGGACGGCCATGCCGACGGGCGCTGGCTGGCGTTCTCGGACCTGCACGCGATCATGGCGGAACTGCGATCGGGTCACGAGGCGCTGGCCGAACAGCGCCTGGACGCGATGCGGCGCACGGCCGCCGGCAACGACGAGGCGGCCGAGACCTATCGCGCGGTCGGCGTGCCGGTCGCGGAAGCGCTGATCGCGTTCCACCAGGGCGCGTATGCCCGCGCGGTGGAGCGGTTGCTGCCGGCGCGGTTCGAGCTGTGGCGCATCGGCGGCAGCCACGCGCAGCGCGACGTGTTCGACTGGACCCTGGTCGAGGCCGCCGGTCGCGGCGGGCTGCGCGACGTGGCGGTGTCCCTGGCGAATGAGCGCCTGGCGTTGAAGCCGCGCAGCCATGTGAACCAGCGCTTCCTGGCGATGGCGCAGGCGGGCTGACCCGGCCTTGGCGTTGCGGGGCGCCGGGAACCGCGGCCCGCCCGTGCGGCTGAAGAAACGACCGTCGGCCGGCGCCGTGCCGGCGCCTACCCTGGTCCGGACACCGGCGAACGTTTCTGCAGCGCGTCATACCGGGCCGCGCTGGCCTCGACCCGCACGCGGTCATCCTCGCCGTGGCAGCCCCTCACCCCGCCGCCCACGACATTGCTGATGCCGACAGCAAGCCGCGGTACTGGCCGGCCTGCACGGGCGATGATGAAAAGCCCCGGTCGGTGCGTCGGGATCAACGCCGCCTGGTATTCCCGGCAGCGCCAGGTCACGCGACCTTGCCGCGCAGATAGGCTTTGATCGCCGCTGGATCGTTTGGCAGGCGGGTGAACCGTTCCTCGCCGGCCATGAGATGCGTCAACGCCGCGGGCAGTTCCGGGCTGACGCCGGTTGCGTCCCGCACCGCTTCGGGGAATTTGGCGGGATGGGCGGTCGAGAGCGTGACCAGCGGCCCGGTCACCTCGGCCCGATGCGCCTGCGCCGCCGCCAGCCCCACGGCCGTATGGGGATCGAGCAGCTCGCCAGTTGCCTGATGGAACGCGCGGATGGTGGCAAGCGTATGCTGGTCGTCGGTCCGCGAGGCCGCGAACAGGGCGCGCAGCTTGCGATAGGCCGCCGCGGGCATCTGGAAGCGCCCGCCCTGCAGCAGCGACTCCATCGAAGCTCTGACCGCGCTGGCGTCATGGTCGTACAGGTCGAACAGCAGCCGCTCGAAATTGCTGGAGACCTCGATATCCATGCTGGGCGAGAGCGTCGGGGTGACGCCGGTCTTCTCATAGACGCCGGTCTGGATCGTGCGCGCCAGGATGTCGTTGCTGTTCGTCGCGACGATCAGCTTCTCCACCGGCAGACCCATCGCACGTGCCAGATATCCGGCGTAGATATCGCCGAAATTGCCTGTCGGAACCGAAAACGACAGGCGCCGGGCGGGGGCGCCGAGGGACACCGCGGCGTAGAAATAGTAGACCACCTGCGCCAGGATGCGTGCCCAATTGATGGAGTTCACCGCGACCAGATGCCGCTCGTCGCGCAGGCCCGGATCCAGGAACAGCGTCTTCACGATGCGCTGGCAATCGTCGAATGTGCCATCGATGGCCAGGCAATGGACGTTGGCGTCCCGCACCGTCGTCATCTGCCTGCGCTGCACGTCCGAGACGCGGCCATGCGGGTAGAGGATGACGATGTCCACATGCTCGCGTCCCCGGCAGCCATGGATCGCCGCCGAACCGGTATCGCCGGAGGTCGCGCCGAGGATGGTCACCCGTTCCCGCTTGCGGGCCAGGATCGGATCCAGCAGCCGCCCGAGGAACTGCAGCGCGAAATCCTTGAAGGCGAGTGTCGGACCGTGGAACAGCTCCAGCAGCCAGTCATTCGCCGAAAGCTGCTTCAGCGGCGCCACGGCGGGGTGGCGGAAGGCGGCATAGGTTTCCGCGCACATCCGTTCCAGCGCGTCCTGGGTCAGTGTTCCCGCGGTGAACGGCGCCAGGATGCGGGCGGCGAGCGTCGCATAGGGCATCCCCTGCCATCCCGCGATCACCTCCGGCGCGAAATGCGGCAGCCGTTCCGGAAGATAGAGCCCGCCGTCCGGCGCAAGGCCGTTCAGCACCGCGGCCTCGAAGGAAAGCGGCGGCCCGCCGCGCGTCGAGCGGTAGGCGATGGGATCTGCGGCATCATGGGGCATGGCCCGGTCATATAGAAGGCGCCCGCATGTGTCACCTTGCCAAGGACTGTCATCCGGCCATTGTCGCGGCTCGCTCGCGCGACGGGACCCGCGTCTGGGGGACGCATGGATCGCCGACGCCATAGTCAGCGGTATTGCCGGCGCGGCCCCGGCGACAGGGTGCGCGCATCACCCTTTACGGGCAGGCCTGCCAGACCGCGGCCACCGTGCCTGCCTGGACGGCGGCATGCACGCTCCATCAGCCGAACTTGCGCCGGACCCGAGAGCCTGACATGACCTGTTGCCGACATGGGCTATTGCGGACACCGCGCCTCGTTGCCACATTGAGACAGTCCAGGAGGGGGCGTGGCCCGGGTATGGTGCTCCGCACCGTTCATCGGCCGCACCATGTCACACCAAGCCGGAGCATGGCCGCGACGGGCCATGACCGGTCCACGACCACAGCAGGGAGTAGCCGATCGTGTCCGCATCTCATCGCAGAGGCTTTCTCAGGAAGGCCGGCAGCGGAGCGGCAGTGGCCGCCGCCGCGGCGCTGCCCATGCCGGCCCTGTCGCAGGGGCGGCAGGAATGGCGCATGGTGACGTCCTGGCCGAAGATGTTCCCGGGTGCCGGCGTGGGCGCCGAACGGTTCGCCAAGAAGATTTCGGATGTCACCGAGGGCAAGCTGACCATCAAGGTGTTCGCCGCCGGCGAGCTCGTGCCCGCGTTCGAGGCATTCGACGCCGTGCAGCGCGGCACCGCGGATTGCCTGAACGGGGCGCCGTACTACTGGCAGAACAAGAACCGGGTATTCAGCGTCTTCAGCACCGTGCCGTTCGGCATGACGAATTACGAGATGATGGCCTGGATCCGCCACGGCGGCGGACAGGAATTGTGGGACGAGGCCTATGCCCCGTTCGGGGTGAAGGGCTTCCACTCCAATTCAACCGGCGTGCAGATGGCCGGCTGGTTCAACAAGGAGATCAAGTCCGCCGAGGACGTCAAGGGCCTGAAGATGCGCATCCCGGGCCTGGGCGGAGAGGCGCTGCGCAAACTCGGCGCAACCGTCGTCAACCTGCCCGTCGGCGAGATTTTCGGCGCGCTGCAATCCGGCACGATCGACGCCACGGAATGGGTTGGCCCGTGGCAGGACCTCGCGGCCGGCTACTACAAGGTTGCGAAATACTACTACTGGCCGGGCATGCACGAGCCGGCGACGATGGCCGAGATCTCGGTCAACAAGGCGAAGTTCGATGCCCTGCCGAAATCCACTCAGCTTGCCTTCGAATGGGCCGTCGGCGACGAGTACCTGAAGCAGACGGCTGAAGCCGACGCAAGCAATGCGGGATCGCTGGAAGTGCTCATCAAGCAGCACCAGGTTCAGCTGAAGCGCCTGCCCGACGATTTCCTGAAGGCCTACGCGCAGGGCTGGACCCAGGTTCTGACCGAGATGCGGGACGGGGGCGACGCGATCACCAAGAAGACGATCGACGCCTACTACAAGTTCCTGCGCGAACAGATCGCCTGGAGCCGCATCGGCATGCAGGAATACCTGAACGCTCGGCTGATCAGTTTGCGGGCCGGCTGATCCCCGGCACCCGCTACGAACCCCGGCCGATCCAAGGAGCGGCCGGCGGTCACGCGGGGCGGCGGCGCATGGCCCCGCGGATTGACGGAAGCCGTTCACCTCCGGCCGGCATGGACCATTCCGGCAAGAAGCTATCCCGCACGATGCGTGTGCCTCATTTCTGGTTGCCGTCGCCGCCGTACGGGAAGGCCGGCAGATTGAACAACTGATCGACAGTCGGTCCGCCGCCCCCCGAGCCGCCGCCGGATCCCTGGTTCAACAACTGATCGAACATGGTTTCCGATTCCGTGGCGGGGCCGCGTTCGCCGGCAATGGCCGGAACCGGATCGGGAAACACCACCTTCGGCAGCCAGGTCGCAAGCGACGGGAACGACGCCAGGATGATCAGCGCGCCGATCTGCATCGTCACGAACGGGATGACGCCGCGATAGATATCCATGGTCGAAATGGAACTCGGCGCGACGCCACGCATGTAGAACAGCGCGAAACCGACGGGCGGCGTCAGGAAGCTGGTCTGCAGGTTCACGCCGATCATCACCCCCAGCCACACCGGGTCGACGCCCATGGCGATGATGGTGGGGGCGGTGACGGGCACCGTGATCAACACGATCTCCAGCGTGTCCATGAAGAAACCCAGCACGAACATCACCGCCATCACGGCCAGGATGGCGCCGAATGCGCCGCCCGGCGCGTTCGTCAGGATGGTTTCAACGATATGCTCGCCACCCAGGCCGCGGAACACCAGTGAGAAGACCGAGACACCCAGCACGATGCCGAACACCAGCGCGCTGATGACAGCGGTATTGCGCATGACGTCCAGCAGCATGCTGAACGACACGCTGCGGTTGATCGCCGCCAGGATCATCGCGCCGACCGCGCCGATCGAGGCGGCTTCGGTCGGCGTCGCGAACCCGGTCAGGATCGATCCAAGGACCGCGATGATCAGCGCCAGCGGCGGCAACAGCGCGCGGACGAAGCGGCGGCCAAGCGAGGCTTTCTCCTCGGGCGTCATGACCAGGGGCGGACAGGCAGCCGGCCGGATCATCGCCATGATCAGGACATAGGCGATGTAAAGTCCGACGATGCTGAGCCCCGGAAGGAAGGCACCCGCGAAGAGGTCGCCGACCGACACCGGGTCGACCGCGACGCCGCGACGGGACGCCGCAAGCTGGTTGGCCCCCATCAGCAGGTCGCCGACGAAGATCAGCACGATCGATGGCGGGATGATCTGGCCGAGTGTGCCCGACGCCGAGATGACGCCGGTCGCCAGCTTCGGGTCGTAACCCGCCCGCATCATCGCCGGAAGGCTGAGCATGCCCATGGTCACGACGGTCGCGCCGACCACGCCGGTGGATGCGGCGAGCAGCGCGCCCACGATGATGACCGCGACCGCCAGGCCGCCGCGCAGGGACCCGAACAGCTGGCCCATGGTTTCCAGCAGCGCCTCGGCGATCTTCGATCGTTCCAGCACCGCCCCCATGAAGACGAACAGCGGCACCGCCACCAGCACCTCGTTCGTCATCAGCCCGAAATAGCGCGACGGCAGGCTGGTGAGGATGATCGGATCGAACACGCCCAGCAGCCAGCCCAGGCCCGCGAACATCAGCGAGAACCCGGCCAGGGTGAAGGCGATGGGATAGCCGATCAGCACACCGCCGATGGTGACGGCGAACAGCAGGATCGCGAGAATGTCGGCGGTCAGCTTGTCGGTCATGCCGTCACCTCAGCCCAGCGCGCCGGTGACAGCAGGGGGCGGCGGCGGCTCCTGCCCCTTCAGGACCAGGATGCAGCGCCCGATCCATGCAAGCGCCTGCAATCCCAGCAGGAACGCGAACAGGATGATCGTTGATTTCAGCAGGTACACGGCGGGCATGCCGTTGTTCTGCACCGACGCCTCGCCGATCTCCCACGACGCGGACACGTAGGACCAGCTGGCCCAGGTCACCAGGACAAGCCACGGCAGCAACAGGAAGACCGCGCCGAACAGATCGATCCAGGCCCGCGTGCGGCGACTCGCCTCGGAATAGAAGATGTCGACCCGCACATGGGCGTTGCGCAGGAACGCGAACCCCGATGCCAGCATGAAGACGGCGGCATGCGTCCAGACATACAGCTCCTGCATCCAGACGAAGCCCGTGCCGGCAATGTAGCGCAGGCCCACCACGCCCGCGCAGATCAGCACCGTCGCGAGCGTGAGCCAACTGACGGCCTTGCCGACCGTGTCGTTGAGCCGGTCGATCGCGCGGATGGCGCCTATCAGCATGCTCCCGGAACTTTCGTGTTGGCCGTTCGATTCGGCGATGATTCCAAACAGGATAGCAGTTGCCGGAACGATGAACA
>JBFXDK010000056.1:0-33704 GCA_050181195.1 Acetobacteraceae bacterium
GCTTTTTGCCAGCCCCCGAGGCCAGCGTCCACCTCCGCAGCCCGGGGGATCGCATCCGATCAGGCTCTGTCCTTCTGATTCAGATGGTCAATTGAAGGCCTATCGATCGCGGTGATTGATGCGGTCTAAGCATGATCTGGTGGTGCGCCGTAGGTGCAAGGCCGATGAAATGATGCGCTCATTACGTGTCGCGAGCAAGCATTCGCGGCCGAGGCCGCGCATGCCTGCTTCATGGTTCGGCATCCCGGAACACCGACGACTGGTCTGCGGCG
The DNA here is from genome assembly GCA_050181195.1 of Acetobacteraceae bacterium. GTDB lineage: Bacteria > Pseudomonadota > Alphaproteobacteria > Acetobacterales > Acetobacteraceae > Rhodopila. Next base: position 273 of record JBFXDK010000056.1, read on the forward strand.
ATGGTAAGCGATTGAGGTTCCGTGCTGCCGTTGCTTCATCAGGGCCGGTCCGGCAGCGCCTGTGCGGCTGCTGTTATCGTCGCGAGCAGGCTGGCGGGCGCCCGAAATTATTTATAAGAATAGATGACATCGGGACGCTCACGAAGATGTTCCCTTTGGGTATGGTCGGGTTACGACCCGCCGTATCGAACGGGACCTACAGCGTAGTCCCGACAAACACTAACGAATGGGGAAACCGAATGTCTGCCTCGACCCAAACGCCACGTGTACCCTGGTGGAAGGAACCCACCAAGGATCAATGGTACGCCTATACCGCCGCCTGGCTGGGATGGACGCTCGATGCGTTCGACTTCACTGTCTTCCTGCTGATCATGTCGCCGATCGCGCAGGAATTCGGCGTGCCGCTGATCGAAGTTACGGCCGTGTTCTCGGTGACGCTCATCATGCGACTGTTCGGGGCGACGGCATCCGGCTGGCTGGCCGACCGCATGGGGCGGCGGGCGCCGCTGATGATCTCGATCCTGTGGTATTCGGTGTGCAACCTGCTGGCAGGCCTCTCCCCCACATTCTCGTTCCTGTTCGCGGTGCGCGCACTGCTGGGTATTGGCATGGGTGCGGAATGGCCGGCCGGCGCGGCGCTGGCGATGGAGTCCTGGCCGGCCCGCTCCCGCGGGTTCATGTCCGGCGTGCTGCAGGGGTCCTGGGGCCTGGGCTTCGCGCTATCGGCGCTGGCCTACGGACTGCTGTATGAACCGCTGGAGGCTTGGCACAAGGGCTATGGTTGGCGCGGCATGCTTATCCTGGGCGTGTTGCCGGCCCTTGTCTGCGTCTGGATCCGCTTCTACGTGAAAGAGCCGGAAGTCTGGACCGAGAACAAGAAGCAGCAGGACGCGACCCAGCAGCAGGTCTCGCTGCCGCTGTTCGCCATTTTCAAGGCGAAATATCTTTATAACACGTTGACCGGCTGCCTGTGGATGGCCGCGAATTTCTGCGTCTACTACGCGGTCTGGGCCATGCTGGGAACCTACCTGCAGAAGGAGCTTGGCTGGACGCCCGCGCAGGTCGCGGTGCCGGTGTTCTGGGGCAACATCATCACGTTCGTTGCCTGCAGCTTCTGGGGCGCGGTATCGGAAAAGGTCGGGCGGCGCTGGGCGCTGATGCTGCCGATGGTGGTCGCCCTGTTCCTGATCCCGCTGTACATCACGCAGACCGATCCAACGTTGTTCCTCGTGTTCTTCCTGCTGTTCATCTGCTTCTTCAGCGGCAAGGATTCGTTGAACCCGGCATGGTTGTCGGAACGATTCCCGACCGAGGTCCGGGCCACGGCCTCTGGCTTTGTCTATCACCAAGGCGCGGTGTGGGGGGCTGCTGTCGCACCGGTCCTGACCTACTTCGCGGTGAACCAGGGCATGGGTTTCGCCCAACCAATGATGTATGCCTCAATGGGCTGGTGCATCGTCTACATCATCTCGGTTTATCTGGGGCCGGAGACCAAGGGTCTGCACATGACCGGCGACCTGGAGGTATTCGAAAAGACGGAATATCCCTGAACAGTTCAGGGTATTCCGGACGAGGACGGCCGGGCGCGACCCCGGCCGTTTTCGTTTCGGACATTACGGGCCGCCTGCCGCCAGTGAGCTCAACCCGTCGATTGATCAGCTCTCGCCGGCTCGAACCTCTTCACTGCATCAAGCACGCCGCTGTCACGCCGGCGGTGGCGATTCGGGGCGGCGGCTGCGCGGCAATTGCAGCTTCAGCCTTTCGTGCAGCAGCCACACTTCCTCGTCCGTCTCGGTGCGGTGGATCAGTAGCAGCGTCCGCCCATCCGTCGCCTGCACATGCACAACGATTGGCTGCATGATGGCGAATGCGCGCTGCTGGAGATTGCGGCCGGGGCGACATGGCAGCCGGTGCTGCCGACGCCGTCCCTATGGCTACTCCGCGGCCAGCCGTTGCGCCGGGGCCGGGGAGCCGTTCGGCAGGTCGAACAACCCCTCCGGCAGGCCAGCGAAGAAGTCCAGCACCTCGGCCGTCTTCACGACATCGGCGTATTTCGCATGCAGGTCGCACAGGCTGATCGCGTGGCTCGCCTGGCTGCGGTCGAAACAGCCTTCCTCGGCCAGCGCCACGCGGTAGTTCAGGCTGAACGCATCCACCGCCGTGGCCCGAACGCAGCCCGAGGTCGTGGTGCCCGTCAGGATCACGCTGTCGCAGCCCAGCAGCGTGAGATAGGCCCCGAGATTGGTGCCGAAGAACCCCGACGGCTTCTGCTTCCAGATCACGATGTCTTTCGGCCCCGGCGCGATCGGCGTCACGATCTGGTTCGGATCCAGGTTGGTGCCCGACCGCGTCCGGTCCTCATCGCGGCGCTTGTTCTTCCAGCGCCAGCTTCCGGCGTCCCAGTTGTCGCCGGCGCGATAGCCGTTGGTCGTGTAGATCACCGGCAGCCCCTTGGCGCGGGCGGCCTCCACCAATTGGCGGATGTGGTCCACCGCGACCCAGCTTTCCTCGCCGCAGGACGAGCGCCAGCGCTTGATGCTCTCCAGGATCGGCTCGGGCTTGTCGCCGCAGAACAGCCAGTTGACGTCGATCACCAGCAGCGCCGGCCGCTTGCCGAAACCGGCCCGTGCACCGAACCCGCCGGCCGCGAACACCGCCTTGTCCCGCTCGGTCAGGAACTTGTCCCACACATGCTCCGTCATGTCTTGTGCTCCTCCTCAGACCAGGTCGACGGGCGTCAGGTCCTGCTGCCAGCTTTGCGCCTGCACGAAGCCCTTCACGTTCGGCGACATCGCGCGCGGGTTCAGGTCGTGCACGACGTAGCACCACAGCGCCTGGTCCACGACGCGTGCATGCAGTTTCGCGATCAGCGCGTCCTGCTCCGCCGGGTTGAACGCGACATTGATCGCCTCGCACAGAGCGTCCGTCTCGGGGTCCTTGAACCAGCCCCAGTTGATGCCGAGCGGCGGGGTGAGTTTGGACCAGGCGACCTGGATCATGGCGATGGGGTCGGCGGTGCCCAGGGAATTGTTCAGCGCGTGGCCGCCCTTGTTCTCCGGCGCTGCGGCGCCGGCGCGACGGCGGGCCCGCAGCGCTTCCCAGTCCATTGCCTGGAGCGTGATCTCGAAGCCGACATCCTCGAGCATTTCCTTGATCGCTTCGTTCATCGGCAGCGGCTGCATCTGCCCCGAACCGGAGGTGGAGATCAGGAACGTCGCCTTGCACGGGTTCTTCGGCCCGTAGCCGGCCTCGGTCAGCAGCTTGCGGGCGGCGTCGGGGTCGAATTTCGGCTCGAAGCTGGGTTTGCCGAACCAGGGGTGGCCAGGCGGCACCATGCCTTTCGCGGGGATCGCGGTCCCGTTCAGCAAGGTGCAGATGCCGTCGCGGTCGATCGCCAGGTTCATCGCCTTGCGGACGCGGATGTCCTTGAACGGGCTGTCCGGCAGCGTCGACAGCAGGTACGGCCAGATATGCGGGTACGGATTCAGCACGATCTGCATCCCGGCCGACCGCAACTGCTTGAGCGTGTCGGGCGCCGGCGCCTCCACCCAGTCGATCTGCCCGTTCAGCAGCGCCGAGACGCGCGTCACGGCATCGGGCATTGGGATGATCACCAGCTTGTCGCATTTCGGGATGCGCCGGGCTTCCCAGTAGTTCGGGTTGCGCGCGAACTCGACCCGCTCACGCGGGACGACGCGCGTCACCATCCACGGGCCAGTGCCGGACGGGCGGGAGGCGACCTTGGTCCAGTCGCGCCCCATCTCCTCCCACCGTGCCGGGCTGGACATGAAAATGCTGGCGAGCTCGTACGGCAGGTTCGCGTTCGCTTCCTTGGTCTGGATGCCGACCGTGTACGGATCGATAACCTTATAGCTGGCGATGGTCTTGACCCAGGTCGCCGCCTGCGTCGCCTGCGCTTGGTCGAACTGTGGTGAGTCGCGTCGGAGCAGCTTGTCCAGGTTCCAGACCACGGCATCGGCGGTGAACGGTGATCCGTCGTGGAAGGTGACGCCCTGGCGCAGCTTGAAGGTCCAGGATGTGCGTTGGGCGGGATCTGCTGACCAGCTTTCCGCAAGTCCCGGCCGCAGCTTCGCCGCCACATCCGAGCGCGTGAGATCCCAGTTCACCAGCCCGTCATAGGCGGTCACGCCCATGAATCGGATTCCCTCGCCGCCCTGGCTGGGCTGTCCGGTGGTCAGCGGGATATCGGCCGCCGTCATCGCGACACGCAGCACTTTTTCGGCCGACCGGGCGGGGGAGGGCAGGGCCGTGGTTGCCGCACCGGCGAGGAGGAGTTGGTTGAGGCCGCGACGTCCAAGTCTCATGCGCGCATCTCCGACAAGCGATGCCGAAAAATTACGCAATTCACATGCCAGACCGAGGGGCGCGTGATCTGCTGCGTTGCAGCATTTTATGCGTGATATCTGGGCGAAATGCCTGATTTCCGAATATATTCGCCTATAAATTGAACTAAATGACGAACGTCAAGTACGCTATGTGGTCAATTATGCCGTGATACTGTGCGATGACTGGCCTCCAGATACATGGGATGAGCCTTCGGTCGTCACTGGCATCCCGATTGCTAATGGTCTGAGCAGCTATCGCATCTGAGCATTCGATCCGCCGCCGTCGGATCACGCTCTCCGGACAGGGATCTGCCCATGGACGCCATACCGCCCGCTTCCGCCGTCGACCTGTCCGATCCTGCCTTGCTCGACATCGTCACCCTCGCCCCGGCGCTGAAATCGGGCGCGCTTTCGCCGGTTGCGCTGGTGCAGGCCTGCCTCGACCGGATCGCGCGCTACGATGGCGGCCTGCACAGCTTCATTACCGTTACCGCCGACCGGGCCCTGGCGCAGGCGCGCGCCGCGGAAGCCGAGATCGCCGCGGGCCGTTACCGCGGTCCATTCCATGGCATTCCGTATGGACTGAAGGACATCATCGACGCCAAGGGCGTGCGCACGACGGCACATTCCCGGCTGATGCCCGACACGCCGGCCGCTGCCGACGCCCACGTCACCGCCCTCCTGGACAAGGCGGGCGGCATCCTGCTGGGCAAGCTGGGCACGTTCGAGTTCGCCCTTGGCGGCCCGTCCTGGGACCTGCCCTGGCCGCCGCCGCTCAATCCCTGGAATACGGACTTCATGCCCGGCGGCTCGTCGTCGGGGTCCGGCGCGGCGGTCGCGGCACGGTTCGTGCCGGCCGCGATCGGCACGGACACCGGGGGCTCGGTTCGCTGGCCCGCCGCCTGCTGCGGCATTGTCGGTCTGAAACCGACCTATGGCCTGATCAGCCGACGCGGCGTGCAGCCGAACACCTATTCGCTCGACCATTGCGGGCCGATGACGCGCACCGTGCGCGATTGCGCGCTGATGCTGGCCGCCTGTGCCGGCCACGACCCGCTGGACCCCGGCAGCGCCGCCGTGGCGATCCCCGACTATGCCGCGGCGCTGACCGGGGACATTGCGGGGATGCGGATCGGCCTGGTGCGGACCTGGTATGCGACCGATGCCACAGCCGAGGTACGGGACGCCACCGATCGCGCCGCCGAGGTGCTTGCGGGCCTTGGCGCCAGCGTCGAGGAGATCGCGCTGCCCGACCTCGGTGACTTCTGCGACTGCAAGACGCTGATTTCCATGAGCGAACTCTACGCGCTGCATGCGCCGGACCTGCGGACCAGGCCCGAGGCATTCGGCGCCAAGCTGCGCCAGCGGGTGATGGGCGGCGTGTTCATCCGCGCCGAGGATTATCTGAACGCGCAGCGCTGGCGGAACGATCTGGCGCGCCGGCTGCTGTCCGAATTCGCCCGCTTCGACGCGCTGGTGACGGCGGGTTGGCTGAACACCTCGGACCCGGCCGATCCGGCGCATGCCGACTTCTTTCGCCGCGGACGCAACATGACGATGCCGTTCTCGTTGGCCGGTGTCCCCGCGCTGTCGGTGCCGACCGGCTTCGGCGCCAACAACCTGCCCACCGCCATGCAGATTGCTGCCAGGCCCTTCGCCGACGCGACGGTGCTGCGCATCGGCGATGCCTATGAACGCGCGAACGGCTGGGTCGCGCATGCCCCCACCCTGGAACCCGGAGCCGCCGCATGACCACGACACCGACGCCCGACGAAATCGTCCTGCTGGCGAAGCAGGCCGGGCTGAACCTGCCGCCGGACTATCTGCAGGAACTGATCGACGCCTACGGCAATGTCCGGCGGATGATCGACCGCATTCCGCAGGGGCGCCCGCGCGGGGACGAGCCCGCGCATGTGTTCGTGCCGACGAAGTTCCTGCCGACGGGGGCTTGAGGCAATGTCGGATCTGCATTTCCTCACCATTGCCGAGGCGTCGAGGCTGATCGCCACGCGCCAGGTCTCGCCGGTAGAACTGACCGAAGCGTATCTGGCGCGCATCGAGGCGCTGGACCATCTGCTGGACAGTTTCGTCACGGTCACGGCCGGCCGAGCGCGGGCGGACGCGAAGGCGGCCGAGGCGACGATCATGGCGAGCGGCCCCGTCAGCCGCATGCACGGCATCCCCTACTGCCTGAAGGACATCTACGACACCGCGGGCATCCGTACGACCGGCATGTCGAAGACGCTGGCGGACAATGTGCCGGCGCGCGACTCCTTCTGCCAGGAGAGGCTGGCGGCAGCCGGCGGCGTGCTGCTGGGCAAGAACGCGACCTGGGAATTCGCCCATGGCGGCCCGTCCTGGGACGTGCTGTTCCCGCCGGCGCGCAATCCGTGGAACCCTGACCATTCGCCGGCCGGTTCGTCGTCCGGATCCGGGGCGGCGGTTGCGGCGGGGTTTGCGCCGGCGACGCTGGGTACCGACACCGGCGGGTCGATCCGTGGTCCGGCGGCGGCCTGCGGCATCGCCGGCCTCAAGCCCACCTACGGGCTGGTCAGCCGCCGCGGCGTGATCCCCAACTGCTTCAGCCATGACCATGCCGGACCGCTGGCCTGGACGACCGAGGACGTGGCGATCCTGATGCAGGTGATCGCCGGTCATGACCCCGAGGATCCCGGGTCCGCCGATGTCCCCATCCCCGACTATACGGGCGCGCTGACAGGTGACGTGACGGGTATGGTGATCGGGGTGCCGCAGCGCTGGCTGGAGGAGGAGGCGCCGCCGAAGCCTGCAACCAAGGCGGCGTTCGAGGCGGCGCTGGAGGTGTTCCGCGGCCTGGGCGCCACCATCCGGCCCGTCAGCCTGCCGCCGTTGAAGCAGTTCGACGACTGCAAGAAGACGATCGCGGTCGCGGAACTGTTCACCATCCACGCCAAGGACCTGCGGGAGCGGCCGGAGCTGTTCGGCGCCAGCCTGCGCTATCGCATCATCGCCGGCGGGCTGGTGCGGGCCGAGGAATACATCAACGCCATGCGCCGGCGCGTCGACCTGGCGCGCGCGATGCAGGCGGTGATGGCGACGATCGACGTGCTGATGCTGCCTACCGCCGAACCCGCCGGCAAGCTGGAGCCGATCCCGCCGCAGAGCCTGTTCGACCGCGCCTCCTACACCACCGCCTTCAACACCGGCGGCAATCCGGCGCTGTCGGTCTGCTCGGGCTACGCCGAGGATGGCATGCCGTTCTCCTTGCAGATCGTCGGCAAGCTGTTCGACGAGGCGACGGTGCTGCGCGCCGGCGACGCCTACGAGAAGGCGACGCCCTGGCGGACCAGGCGCCCGGTGCTGGCGGCGAAGGCGGCGGCGTGATCCTGCCGCCGCACCGGTTCGCGTGCCGCGCCGGCCGGCTGGCGTGGTCGGCCCGGTCCCGCGTATTGCCCGCCGATCGCCCACGGACGGACCGGCCGGGTCGGCGGCATGACGCGAATGACACCCGTACGGGTTACAAGACATGCATCTCTATATACTGAGGCGGCTGCTCTACACGCTGCCGATCATCCTCGGCGTTACGATCGTCTGCTTCTCCTTCATCCATCTCGCGCCCGGCGATCCGATCAGCGCCGTGCTGCCGGAGAACGCCTCGGCCGAGGTGGCGGCCGAGATCAGGGCCGCCTACGGCTTCGACCAGCCTCTGCCGATCCAGTATCTCCGTTGGCTGTGGCATGTGGCGGGCGGGGATTTTGGCACCTCTATCATGACACGCCGTCCCGTGGTCTCCGAGGTCATGCCGGCTGTCGCCAACACGGCGGTGCTGGCGGTGACGGCCATCTCACTCAGCTTCGCCTTCGGGATCACGCTGGGGCTGTTCGCCGGCTTCTCCGACCGGCGTATCACCGACCGTTCGGTGACGGGCTTCGCGGTGATCGGTATTTCCGTGCCGCATTACTGGCTGGGCATGGTGATGGTGGTGATCTTCGCCGTGCTGCTGCGCGCGCTGCCCGCCACCGGCATGGGTCCGGCCGGCACGCGGTTGTGGGAGTTCGGCTGGCAGGACCTGCGCCACATGATCCTGCCGGCCATCACGCTGGCGATGATCCCGACCGGCGTGCTGGCAAGGTCGGTGCGCGCGATGGTGGCCGAGGTGCGGCGGCAGGAATTCGTGCAGACGCTGAAGGGGAAGGGACTGCGGCGCGGCCGCATCTTCCTGCATATCATCAAGAATGCGGCGCCCCCGATCATGGCGATCATGGGATTGCAGTTCGCGCAGTTGCTGGGCGGTTCGATCCTGGTGGAAACCGTGTTCGCCTGGCCCGGCACCGGCTTCCTGCTGAATGCCGCCATCGCCACGCGCGACCTGCCGCTGCTGCAGGGGACGGTGATCGTGCTGGCTACCTTCTTCGTGTTGACCAACCTGCTGGTCGACATCCTGCAGACCGCCGTCGATCCCAGGGTGAAACGCACATGAGCGCAACCGTCGATACCGCGGGGATCGCGACCCCGGGGCGTGCCAAACCACGCCGGCGAAGGACCGGCGGTTTCTGGCGCCGCGTCGGCCGCCAGATCATGCGCGACAAGGTGGCGCTGCTGTGCGCCGTGGTGCTGGCGCTGATCGCGCTATCGGCGATTTTCGCGCCGTGGCTGGCCCCGGCCGATCCCTACAAGACGAGCATGCTGCGGCGCCTGCTGCCGCCGCTGTCGCCCAACTATATCCTGGGCACCGACGAGCTCGGCCGGGACATGCTGTCACGACTGTTGTATGGCGGGCGTGTCTCGCTGTCGATGGGCATCGCGCCCGTCGTGTTCGCAACGGTCCTGGGCGGTGCACTGGGCATCACCGCCGGGTATTTCGGACGCACCGTCAATATGGCGATCATGCGCGTGGTTGACGTGTTCTATGCCTTTCCGTCCGTTCTTCTGGCCGTCGCCATGGCCGGCGTGCTGGGCGCGGGCATCGTCAACAGCCTGATTTCGCTGACGCTCGTGTTCATCCCGCCGATCACCCGTGTGGCGGAAAGCGTCACCACGCAGGTGCGCAACCAGGACTATGTAGAGGCCGCGCGCGCCACCGGCGCCTCGGCGTTCCGCATCATCCTGCAGCACGTGCTGGCGAACGTGACCGGACCGATCCTGACCTATGCGTCGAGCCTGGTGAGTATTGCGATCATCATCTCCTCGGGCCTGTCCTTCCTGGGGCTCGGCGCGGCACCGCCGATCGCGGACTGGGGCCTGATGCTGAACACGCTGCGCCAGGCGATCTACGTCGCGCCGGTCAATGCCGTGCTGCCGGGGCTGATGATCTTTGCCGCCTCGGTCAGTTTCAACCTCCTCAGCGACAGTCTGCGCACAGCCATGGATGTCCGCGCATGAGCATGACGCTTGACTCCCGCGGCGCCACCGCGGCCGATCCGCGCGATCGCGGTGGCCCGGCGCAGCCGATCCTGACGGTGCGCGGCCTGCGCAAGTATTTCCCCCTGCGCGGGCCGCTGGGCGTGGTCAGCGCGCATGTCCAGGCAGTGGACGGCGTCGATTTCGACGTGATGAAGGGCGAGACGCTGGGCATCGTTGGAGAGTCCGGCTGCGGCAAGTCCACGACCGCGCGCCTGCTGATGCGGCTGATCGATCCGGATGCCGGCAGCATGGTGCTGGACGGCGATCCGATCGGACATGGCGGCATCACGCTGCGCGAACTGCGCCGGAACATGCAGATGGTGTTCCAGGACAGCTACGCCTCGCTCAATCCCCGCCATACCGCGACCGAGGAGATCTCCTTCGGCCTGCGTGTCCACGGGATCGGCCGCGGGCAGGCACGCGAACAGGCGCGGTCGGCGCTGCGCATGGTGGGGCTGGAGCCGGAGATGTTCGCCGACCGCTACCCGCACGAAATGTCGGGCGGGCAGCGCCAGCGCGTGAACATCGCCCGCGGCATCGCGCTCAATCCGCGCGTGCTGATCCTCGATGAGTCGGTCTCTGCGCTGGACAAGTCGGTGCAGGCGCAGGTGCTGAACCTGCTGGCCGACCTGAAGGAGCGGCTGAACCTGACCTACATCTTCATCTCCCACGACCTGAACGTGGTGCACCACGTCTCGGACCGCGTGCTGGTGATGTACCTGGGCAAGGTGGTGGAGGTCGGGCCGGTCGCTCGCATCTATCAGGCGGCGGCACACCCCTATACACGCGCGCTGTTCGCTTCGCGCCTGTCGATGAATCCAGCGCATCGCGTTTCAGCTGTGCCGCTGTCCGGCGATCCGCCCAATCCGGTGCGTCCGCCGTCCGGCTGCCGCTTTCGCACCCGCTGCGCCCTGGCTGAGGCGGTCTGCGCCACCGCCGAACCGGCGCTGACCAGGCTGGAGCAGGGACACATGGCGGCATGCCATGCGGTGATCCAAGGCAGCGGCCACAGCCTGTCGGAGGATGTGGCCCGTGCCGCGTGATCCGATCGTCGAGGTCGATGACCTGTCGGTCCGCTTCGTCAACCGTGACATCGACCTGAGTGTCGTCAGCGGCGTGTCCTTTTCCCTGTCCGCGGGCGAGGTGTTGTGCCTGCTGGGCGAATCCGGGTCGGGAAAATCGGTGACCATGCGCGCGCTGCTGCGCCTGCTGCCGCCGCATGCGCAGATCGGCGGGCGTATCCGCCTGGCGGGCCGTGACGTGATCGCCATGACGGATCGCCAGTTGGAAGCGGTACGCGGCCCGGTTGGCGCGATGATCTTCCAGGAGCCGATGACGGCGCTGGATCCGGTCTTCACCATTGGCAACCAGATCGCCGAGACGATCGTTTCGCATGAAGGTATGTCCTGGACGGATGCGCGCAAGCGCGCATTGTCGCTGTTGGAGATGGTGCAGATCCCCTCGGCCGCACGGCGCCTGGATGCCTATCCGCACGAACTTTCGGGCGGATTGCGGCAGCGCGCGATGATCGCGCTCGCGCTGTCCTGCAAGCCGGCGCTGCTGCTGGCCGATGAGCCGACGACGGCGCTGGACGCGACCGTGCAGATTCAGATCCTGCTGCTGCTGCGGTCGTTGCAGCAGGAACTGGGCATGGCGACGATCTTCGTCACGCATGACATCGGCGTGGCGTGCGAGGTCGCGGACCGGGTGGCGGTGATGTACGCGGGGCGCTTCGTGGAAACCGGCCCCGTCGGCGACGTGATCGGCCGGCCCGCGCATCCCTACACGGCGGGGCTGCTGCAATCGACGGTGCATGTTGAATCGCGCGGCGGACGGCTGCCATCGATCCCCGGCGCGCCGCCCGACCTTGCCGATCTGCCGCCCGGTTGCAGCTTTGCACCCCGCTGCGGCTACCGCCTGGCGGCCTGCGAGGCAGCGGTTCCTGGACTTGCCCCGGTGGGGGAAGGGCGAACGGCGCGGTGCGCGCGTCCGCTGGTCACGGCGACGGAGATGGCATGACGTAGGACCCGCGCAACTTTCCGCCTCCGACGGCGGCGTATGGCTGCACGCCCGCTCGGGCGTCTGCCGCCACCGAAGGATGCCGCGTGTGTCGCCGGTGGCGTGAGGACAAGCAACCTCGGGTGGAGCGCGATGGGCTCTCTCGAGCGGTGGCGGAGTCAGCTTCGCTGACCATTCCTCCAGGGGATCGCCGACGGCGATGGTTCGCGCGCGATGCGGCGCCATGCCGTCCGAATCTTCCGCCAGTCGCGTAGCCGTGCCCGGGTCCAGCGCTGCACCACCTGCACACCGGCCTCGACCTTGGCCTTGTCGCGCGGCTTGCAGGGCCGCGCCGGGATCACCGCCGAACCGTCGTGCGCCGTCATGTCGGCATTGGTGCGCCTCGCCAGCATCTCATGGAGATATGCGCGGGGAATGTCGGCGCGCGGGCTGTCGGTGACGACCCGCCCGGGGGAACCCCGCTCACGCACGGCCCGGCTCTTGTCGGGTGCAAGCAACTCCCGTTGAGATAATGCGCCGCACGCTGTTTTTTCGTGTAATCTCCAGCCGGCCAAGACAACGCCGCATCGGGGAGGGAGGACACTCGATGACGACTGGACGACTGGCCGGCTTCGCGAGTCTGGCCCTGATTGTGTTTACCTGGTTGGCACCCGCTATCGCCGCCCCAGAGGCGGAGGAGCGACGTATCGCACTGGTAATCGGCGTGAGTGCCTATAAGAACGCGCCCAAGCTGGCGACCGCCAACGACGATGCGCGTGCGGTTGGCGAAAGCCTGCGGCGACTGCGCTTCGACGTTTCCGAATTGTATGATCCCGACCTGCAGAAATTCAGTCGCGCCATCCGCAATTTCGGGATTCGCGCCACCGCGGCCGACGTGGCGGTGATCTACTATGCCGGCCATGGCATGCAGGTGGATGGCGAGAACTTCCTGATTCCGTCGGATGCCCGTCTCGAGCGCCGCCGCGATCTGGTGTATGAAGCCATGCCGATCAATCGCCTTCTGGAGGAGTCGGGGCAAACCGGCAAGATCGGGATTGTCCTGCTGGATTGTTGTCAGAACAATCCCTTCATAGAGCGCGTCGCCCGCTCGATCGCACTCACCGGGCGGGCCGTCCCGACAATACCCGGCCTTGCACGCGTGGATGCTGTGCCCCGCAACACGATCCTTGTCACAGCCGCCAAGGCCGATCAGGTGGCCGACGAAAGCCGGGGTGAACACAGCCCCTTCGCAACGGCGCTGCTGGATAATTTCCAGATACCCGGGCTTGAACTCAGCCTCTTCTTCCGCAGTGTCCGGGATGAAGTACTCCGTGCCACCAACAACCGCCAGGAACCCTATGTCTTCAGTTCGCTTGGCGCCGACCCGTTCTACTTTTTCCCACGCCCCCCGAACCGGCCCCCGCAGATCGCCGCGATCAACCCGTTGGAGGTGACGGACGCCGCCGGACCTACGCCGGTCGGCGTGCCGCCGCCGACCGATCCGGATCAGGATCCGCTGACGCTGCGCATCATCGGCTTGCCGCGCAGCGGTGAAATACGGGTCGAAGGCCGCACGGTCACGCTGAATTCCGTCTATTCGACGGTTCAATTCCAGACCGCGACCTATAAGCCGGACGGAAAAATCCTGGGCGCGGTCGGCACGCTCGACATCCTGGTGGAGGACGGACGTGGCGGCAGCGTGGCGGGCAGCCTGCCAATTTCCGTCAAGTCCTCGCATCATCCACCGGTCGTCGCCGATGTCGGGAAGATCCACGTCATCCAGCAGGCCCTCAGCATCCCGCCGCCCACGAGCGTTGATGGTGACCGGCTGGTTGTCACGATCGTCGAACTGCCCGGCGGCATCGTGACCAATGGCCAGGCAACCACGCATGTCGGCGATCGTCTGACGCCGGAGCAGCTGGCCAAGCTGACCTATACGCCGGAACCCGGGTTTATCGGAGAGGCTGGCACGTTGCGCTATAGCGTCGACAACGGGCACGGCAGCGTGGTGGAAGGTACCGCTGCCATCGAGGTCGGATCCGGTGAAGCCGCGGCAATGCCAACCCCGGCCGCCTTGTTGTGGGGGCGCGTGCAGAGCAGCACGGACCCGGCCCTGTTGGATGCTTTCCTGCGCTTGTTCCCGGATGCGCCGTCTGCGGCCGAGGCCCGATACCGCCGCGACCGGCTGATGCCACCCGCCCCACCGCCCGCACTCGCACCGCAGGTCGCCGCCGCGCCCCACGCCACGCCGGCACCAATCGCCCCACCGCCTGCACCAGCCGAAGAGACGCAGCTTGCGGGCCGTCGTGCCGCGCTGCTGGCCGGACCGCCTGCACCGTCGCGGCCCACGGTCATGATGGCCGCGAACAATCCGGCGATTGACCTTCATGCAGCCATTGCCGGCTCCCGGGAGTTTCGGGATTGTCCAACCTGCCCGCTGATGGCGCGCATCGACGGCGGCAGCTACACAATGGGGTTGGGCGGTCGCGAGCCTGAATCCATGCCGCCGCATCGGGTCGACATCCGATCATTTGCCATCGGCGTTACGCCGGTAACCGTAGCGCAGTGGAAGGCCTGCGCCGCAGGAAAGGCCTGCAGCGGCCTGCCTCGCATTCATGTGGCCCAGGACGAAACCCCCGTGCATGGTGTCAGCTGGGATGATGCGCTGACATACGCCGCGTGGTTGACGCGCGTGACGGGGCGGCCCTATCGCCTGCCCACCGAAGCGGAGTGGGAATATGCAGCACGCGGCGGAACCACGACCCGCTACTGGTGGGGGGGCAGCGCCGGCATGGCTCTGGCGAACTGCTCGGATTGCGGAGGCGACCAGAACCCGCGCGGCCCTTTGCCAGTTCGTGCCCTGAAGCCAAATCCGTTCGGGCTCTACGACATGCTGGGCGGCGTGGCGCAATGGGTCGAGGACTGCTGGGTCCCGAACTACCATGGCGCACCCAACGACGGCTCCGCACGGGACGGAAAAAACTGCCAGAAGCACGTGCTACGGGGCGGGTCATTCCGCCATACGCGTGACCAGATCACCGTCACCTCCCGCGGCAACTACGATGGACCGGTTCGGTATATCGCCAATGGTTTTCGGGTGGCTCGTGATGTGGAGTGACCAGCCGTAAGGCTGGCAGTTTACTTCCCTGCGACTGGGATATGCCAATGGGCAAGTTGATCGGCTCCGACATATGACAGACGGATCGCGCGCCGGGACCTGACCAGTTCTGTATTTGATCAATTCTGCCGTGCGCTGATTTGTGCGCCGGGTATCTCGATGGAACTCTGTGCAGCCAGTCTCGTTCCCGACGCGTGTATTATGGAATCGAGGGCAGTGGCCGACAGCAACCGACTGGAGCTATTCGCACGGTTTGGATATGCCGCACGGGGTGCCGTAAACCTGATTGTAGGGGTTCTGGCCCTGCTCGCCGCCGTCGGACGAGGTGGTGAAGCAACCGGATCCAAAGGCGCGCTTCAAAGCCTGTTGGCACAACCGCTCGGCGAAGCGCTGCTCGCTGTAGTCGCGCTGGGGCTGTTCGGGTTCGCTTTCTGGCGCGCCCTGCAGTCCCTGCTCGACGCCGACGGGATGGGACGCAACGCCAAGGCCCTTGCCGTCCGGGCTGGGCAGGCCGTTTCAGCGGTCGTCTATGTCAGTCTTGGCATTTTCGCGCTCAGCCTGCTGTTCGGTTGGGGCCAGGGCAGCAGTGGGGAGCAATCGGCGGACGACTGGACCGCGATGCTGCTGGAACAACCGTTCGGCCGATGGCTCGTCGCAGCGGCGGGCATCGCAATTGGGGGCGTTGCCCTGGGCCTGGGTTACCGGGCTTGGTCTGCGTCATTCGCGCAACATCTGGCGCCCGAGACCCCCGGATGGGTCGTGCGGCTCGGTCGTATCGGATATGCCGCGCGCGGTGTGGTGTTCCTGATGGTCGCAGGATTTCTCATCATTGCCGCCTGGCAGGCGGATCCAAGCGAGGCCCGCGGTCTGGGCGGCGCTCTGCGGGCGTTGCAGGACCAGCCCTTTGGATGGGCGTTGTTCAGCTTGGTTGCGCTCGGACTTACCGCGTTCGGAGTGTTCGAGTTCGCGGTAGCCTATTATAGACGCATCAACGCGCCAGACGAGCAGAAGGCGATCGATGCTGCCAAGGCGCGCGTCGGCTAGTATAGACTGAGTGCGCAGTTCTACGGATCGCCTCATGCATCCGATGCGACGAGTTGTGACTCGATGGCGGGCAAGAAGTGCGTAGAGCCGACTGAATTCTACCCGATCGGCTTTGTCTCGGCGCCGCTTCTTGATTGATGCCTGAAGCGCTCGATCACCGGCGCATTGCCATATACAGACATCAACCCGAAGCAACGCCCGTAACAACACAAACAAGCATTCCTTTATCGAACGGCATATCCACATCGAATCCCACGCTGATGATCTCAAGTCGTCACTTGCAGAGGTGGACGCAGAGTCACTGCTTTGCGGGGCATATGTAATGCGGCCAGGCTACTCTGCCGCCAGTGCCTGTTCGGTCTCGAACCGAAAGCCCTTGTAGCCTTCCGCCACCACATTCTCGCAGATCCTGCGATACGTGCCGACGCCGGCGATATAGGGCATGAACAGCCGCGGCTTGCCGGGGATATTGGTGCCCATGTACCAGGAATTCGCCTGCGGAAACAGGGTCTTGTGCGCCACTACCTGCACATGGTCCACCCACTCATCCTCGGCCGGACGTTCCGGTTCGATGATGGCAAGACCCTTCTCGCGCATATGAACGATCGTATCGGCAACCAGCTCCACGTGCTGCTCGATCGACGTGATCATGTTGCTTTTCACCGAAGGGCTGCCCGGACCGGTGATCATGAACATGTTCGGGAACCCCTCCGACATCAGACCCAGATAGGTACGCGGGCCCGCTGCCCATTTGCTCTTGAGTTCCAGGCCTGCCCGGCCGCGGATGTCCACATTGAACAGGGTCCCGGTCATGGCGTCGAAACCGGTGGCGAAGACGATGGCATCAAACGTGAACTCGCGCCCGTTCACCGTCAGGCCGTGCGGCGTCAAGCGCTCGATCGGTGTCTGGCTGATGTCCACCAGCTCGACGTTGTCGCGGTTATAGGTTTCGTAATAGCCGCTGTCGACGCACAGCCGCTTGGTCCCGATGGGATGGGTCTTCGGGCAGAGCAACTCCGCCGTCACCGGATCCTTTACGGTCTGGCGGATCTTGTTGCGGACGAACTCGGCCATCGTGTCGTTGGCCTCGCGGTTCGTCAGGATGTCGTTGAAGGCGCCGAGGAAGCCGGAGCCGCCCATCCGCCAGCGCTCCTCATAGGTGGCCAGCCGCTCTTCCTCACTGACTTCCAGCGCCGACTTGTCGTTGAGCTCGCGCAGGACGCCGTTCGGCATATAGCGCATCTCCTTGCGCTTTTCCGCATAGCCGCTTTTCCATGAGTCTGCGTAATCGGCGGTCATCGGATGATTGCGCGACGGGATGGTGAAATTCGCCTGCCGCTGGAAAACGGTCAGATGCGCGGCTTCGTTGGCAATTACGGGTATTGCCTGGATGGCGGAGGAACCCGTTCCGATGACCGCCACCCGCAGCCCGGCAAAGCTCACCGGCTCATGCGGCCAGCGGCCGGTGTGATAGGTCTTGCCGGTGTAGTCCGACAGGCCCTCGAACTTGGGGATCTGCGCGGTCGAGATGCACCCACCGGCCATCACGAAATGCCTGGCGCGAACCTTCTCCCCCGAACTGGTTTCAATATTCCACAGCCGCCGATCATCGTCGTAATGCGCGGCCCGTACTTCGGTTTCAAAATCGATATGCGCGCGCAGGCCAAAGCGGTCAGTGACATGATCGGCATAGGCCCGTATGTCCGCATGACCCGAGAACTTCTCCGGCCAATTCCACTCCTGCTGCAGCTCCTCGTCGAAGCCATAGGAATACTGCATGCTTTCCACGTCACAACGCGCGCCCGGATAGCGATTCCAGTACCAGGTGCCGCCCACGCCATCACCGCGTTCGAAACACCGGGTTGAGAAACCCTGTTTGCGCAAACGGTGCAGCAGATAGAGGCCGGAGAAGCCGGCTCCGACGATCACGACATCGACGGATGTGGCTTTCATGGAGGATGCGGGCATAGGACAGTTCCTTGGTCAGTGGCCCGGGACGTGCCGGTACCAGTCGCTCGTTTGGCCTCTCGGGGCGCCGGGTTGTTCTCGGGCGCGCCATACCGATAGCGTCCGGACAGGCGGCCTCTCACTGGTCCCGTGCTTACCGCATGAGGCGTAGAGCCGCCACCCGTCCGCCGCTTGATTCCGGGCTGTGTTTCGGCGTGCAAATCTGACTCTGATACCGGGCGACCGAATGGTCGACCGTTCCGCGCGCAGGGTTGGTGTGGCGGCTGCGCGCGACATCAAAAGGATACCAGCAGACCGCCATGCAATGCCTGGGTCAATGCTTCGGACGGCTGGTATGACACGATCTTGGTGCAATTCCAGCGGGGCCTCGGCGATTGACCGCCCCGGGGGTCGCCACTATGCGCCACGGCCTGGCTCTCGCCCCCCTGTGGGCTCGCCATCTCGCCGGCGCGCTCGCATCCGCCTGGAAGGGTGGCTGCCGCAATGGCGCCGCGCTCTGGCGGCTGTTGCGGGCGAACGGCTTCCGCGGCGGCCTGCGGGTGGTGAGCGAATGGGCTCGCCGCCGGCGCAACGACGCCATCGCGTCACCGGATGGACAATCGCCACGCAAGCCACCGTCAGCACGTCAGGTTGCCAGACTGATGACGAAGGAACGAGCAGCTTGACCGCCTCTTTATTGCACCAGCGGCGATGTCGCGCCCCGCATGTCGATGCCGGAAATCGATGCCTGTCCGGCCAGCAACGACACATATTGCGCCGCGGCACGGTGCCAGGAACACTCCTCGAGATAGGCGGCGACGCGGGCCTGTACCTGCTCGAACGGCAGAACGCGCCCGCAGACCTTGCGATCCAGCCGCAGGATATGGACGCCGTAGGGCGTGCACACGGGATGAGCGCAGATCTGTCCGGCCTCGAGTGATGTCATCGCGGCCTCGAACGCCGGCGTCGTATCTCCATGCGCGACCTGTCCCAGGCGTCCACCCTCGGCAGCGGATGGGCAGTCCGACAAGCTGCGCGCGAGTTCCTCGAAGCGCTCCGGTCGCCTGGTCAGTTCCGCCAGGATCGCGTGTGCGCGCTCGATCGCATCGGCATAGGCAGCCTGGCAGGTCTGTGCCGCCTTGAACAGGATGTGCAACGGCTCGAACAGGTCGGCACTGCGGAAGCGGTGCAGATTTGCCAGATAGTATCGGCGACACGTCGCTTCATCGGCCTTCGGCGTGTCGATCTCGGCCTCCAGCAGGCCGCGGATCAGTGCCTCCTCCTCCGTCTCGCGCAGGCCATCCGCCACACGCGGTTCGGCGAGGAGACCGAGGGCGCGCGCCCGCTGCGTCAGCAGTTCACGGATCACCAGGGCCCGTGTCGCCTCCTCCCATGCTTGCTTTGGCGACCCGCCGTGGTGGTTCTGCACTTCGCGCGCGATGTCAGCGCGGGCGATCGACACGCCATTCACCGTGACCGGCATGGGCGGCGAGGAGCGTTGGAGAACCTTGCGCATCGTCAGTCGTCTCCCACCGCGGGATTGGGCCTGGCAAAGCCGCTGACCGGCCGCACGCCCTGACCGATCAGCCCGGGCGCCACGGTCCGTGCCGGCCGGTGCACGACACCGCTCCGCCGGCGCACCACCTGATAGCCGGTGCGGCCCAGGTACCAGATCGGTGCGCTCCAGACATGGACCAGACGGGTGAAGGGAAACACGACGAAGAGGGTCATCCCGAGGAACAGATGCAGCTTGAAGATCGGACTGACATCGCCGATCAACGCGGCGGCGCCCGGTTTCAAGGTGACGATGCCCTGTGCCCAGTTCATGAACTTGACCATCTCATGGCCGTCCAGGTGCTGCGCGGAAACCGGGATGGTCAGCAGCCCCAGCGTCAACTGCACCCAAAGCAGCAGCAGGATGGCGATGTCGCCGAAGCTGGAGGTCTTGCGGATACGCGGGTCGAACAGGCGCCGGTGCGCCAGCAGCGCGATGCCGACCCAGCACGCGACACCGGCAATGCCGCCCGCACCCATGGCCAGAAGCTGCTTGAACGTATGGCTGATGCCCAGGGCGTCGAACACGGCGATCGGCGTCAGCAGCCCGACGAAGTGACCGGCGAAGATCACGAGAATGCCGACGTGGAACAGGTTCGATCCCCACAGCAATTGCCGGCGGCGCAGCAACTGGCTGGAACCGGTACGCCAGGTGTATTGCGAATGGTCGAAGCGCAGCAGGCTGCCAAGAAGGAACACGGTCAGCGCAACATAGGGATACCAGCCGAACAGGACGCTGTTGAGCCAGGTGCTCATGGTTGTCACTCCTCAGGCGGCTGCGGCATCGCGCGACGCCGCGCGCAGTCTCGTGCGCAGCCGGTCGGTGCCGCATCCATCCAGTGCCTCACCCGGCCCGAAGCGCACCGCCGCTTCCTCCCAAGCGACGTCCAGCGCCGCGAGATCGTCCGGGTCCTCCTCGGGAATCGCCGACGCACCCACGGCCGGGGCCTGCGCCAGGTCCGCCAGCGTCGCCAGGACGGCGGCGTAGCCGGCGTCGCGCCGAACCAGCCGGTCGGCCAGCGCACGCAGGATTGCCGCCGGTTCGGCGAGCAGCGGCCGCGCCTCGGTCATCGGCAGCACCGACAGGAACTCCAGGAACAGCGGCAGGTAATCCGGCAGTTCACTGGCCGCGACCTCCAGCCCGTGTTCGGCGTAAAGCGCCAGCAGGTCGGCCATTGCCTGCCCGCGGTCGCGGCTTTCGCCATGCACATGCTCGAACAAATACAGCGACGTCGCTCGGCCGCGATCAAACAGGGCAACATAGCGTTCCTGCAGATCGTAGATATCGCCGGTCCCCAGATCGGTCAGCAGGCCCGACAGCGCGTTGCGCTGCGATGGCGACAGCACCGCCTCGGCCGCAAGGGCGGCGGCGATGTCATCGGTGGCCGCCTGCAATTCCGGCGTCGGATACGACAGCAGGGCGGCCAGTGCGCGCCATGTGCGGGCCATCACGCAACCTCCACCGACGTCTTGGCCTTCTGGCCGAACAAGTTGAATCCGGTCCGGCCGGAGCAGCCGTCACCGAACGAGAACCCGCAGGAACCGCGGAGCTGCTGGGCGTCCTCTCCGGCTTCACGATGCGCGGTGGGGATGACGAACCGGTCCTCGTAGTTCGCGATTGCCATCAGGCGGTACATCTCCTCGATGTCGTTGCCGGACAGCCCGACCCTTTCGGCGATCCCGTCATTGATCACGCCATCGACGGTCTTGCTCCGCATGTAGGCCCGCATCGCCAGCATCCGGTCCAGCGCACGCTCAACCGGTTCGGTGCGCCCCGCCGTCAGCAGGTTGGCGAGATACTGCACGGGAATGCGCAGCGACCGGACATCCGGCAGCCCGCCAACCTCGCCGAGGTCACCCTTTGCCGCCGCGGACTGGATCGGGCTGAGCGGCGGCACATACCAGACCATGGGCAGCGTGCGGTATTCCGGGTGCAGCGGGAACGCGATCCGCCAGTCCATCGCCATGCGCCAGACCGGCGAGCGCTTGGCCGCGTCGAGCCAGGCGTCGGAGATGCCGTCCGCCCGTGCCTGTTCCTGCACGCGCGGATCGAACGGATCGAGGAAGACTTCAAGCTGCGCCGCGTAGAGATCGCCGTCATCGGGAGCCGACGCCGCCTGGGCAATGCGGTCCGCGTCGTACAGCACCACGCCCAGGTAGCGGATTCGGCCGACGCAGGTTTCAGAGCATACGGTCGGCATGCCCGCCTCGATGCGCGGGAAGCAGAAGGTGCATTTCTCCGACTTGCCGGAAGACCAGTTGTAGTAGACCTTCTTGTAGGGACAGGCCGACACGCACATGCGCCAGCCGCGGCACTTGTCCTGGTCCACCAGCACGATGCCGTCTTCCTCCCGCTTGTAGATCGCGCCCGACGGACAGGCGGCGGCGCAGGCCGGGTTGAGGCAATGTTCGCACAGGCGCGGCAGATACATCATGAAGGTGTTCTCGAACGCGCCGTAGATGTCCTTCTGCACACCCTCGAAATTCGCGTCCTGGCTGCGCTGGCTGAATTCGCCGCCCAGGATTTCCTCCCAGTTGGGACCCCATTTGATCTTCTCGATCCGCTCGCCTGTGATCAGCGAGCGGGGGCGTGCGGTCGGCGTGGCCCTGCTCTCGGGCGCATTCTGCAGGTGCTCGTAGTCGAAGGTGAACGGCTCGTAGTAGTCGTCGATCTCCGGCAGGTCGGGATTGGCGAAGATCTTGCTCAGCACCCGCCACTTGGCGCCGATGCGCGGCTCGATGCGGCCGTCCCTGCGGCGCACCCAGCCGCCGTTCCAGCGCTTCTGGTTCTCCCAGTCCTTCGGGTAGCCGATACCGGGCTTTGTCTCGACGTTGTTGAACCAGGCGTACTCGACGCCCTCGCGGCTGGTCCAGACATTCTTGCACGTAACCGAGCAGGTATGGCAGCCGATACATTTGTCGAGGTTCAGCACCATCGCGATCTGTGCGCGAACCTTCATCACACGGTCTCCTTCGCGGGAGCGGCGGGCTCATCAAGCCAGTCCACCTTGTTCATGCGCCGGATGACGATGAACTCGTCCCGGTTGGACCCGACCGTCCCGTAGTAGTTGAAACCATAGGATTGCTGGGCATAGCCGCCGATCATGTGCGTCGGCTTCAGCACCGCGCGGGTAACCGAATTGTGGATGCCGCCGCGCTTGCCGGTGATCTCGCTGCCCGGCACATTCACGATCTTCTCCTGCGCGTGGTACATCATCACCATGCCCGGATTGACCCGCTGCGAAACGACCGCGCGCGCGACCAGAGCGCCGTTGGCGTTGTACGCTTCCACCCAGTCGTTGTCGGCGATACCGGCCCGCCGAGCGTCATCCTCGCTGATCCAGATCACCGGCCCGCCCCGGTTCAACGTCAGCATCAGCAGGTTGTCGGAATAGGTGCTGTGAATGCCCCACTTCTGGTGCGGCGTGATGAAGTTCAGCACGATCTCGGGATTGCCGTTCCCATGCTTGCCCTGTGCCGGCGCGATCGCCTTGGTGTCCACAGGTGGACGCCACGTCACCAGCGCCTCGCCGAACGCGCGCATCCACAGATGGTCCTGGTAGAGCTGCTGGCGGCCGGTCAGGGTGCGCCACGGGATCAGCTCGTGCACATTCGTATAGCCGGCATTGTAGCAGACCTTCTCGCTTTCGATGCCCGACCAGGTCGGTGAGGAAATGATCTTGCGCGGCTGCGCCTGCACGTCGCGGTAGCGGATCTTCTCGTCCTCCTTGGGCAGCGCCAGATGGACGTGTTCGCGTCCGGTCGCTTTTCCCAGCTTCTCCCAGGCCTTGACCGCAACCTCGCCATTGGTCTCGGGCGCTAGGCTGAGGATCGCCTCGATCGCGTCGATGTCGCTGTCGAGTCGCGGCTGCCCGTTCGGCGCGGTGCCGTTCATCTCGCGGAGGAAGTCCATCTCGTGCCGGGTGTCCCAGCTGATGCCCTTGCCGCCGTTGCCCAGCGTATCCAGCAACGGTCCAATCGAGGTGAAGCGCGCATACAGGTTGGGATAGTCGCGCTCGACCGCCGTGACGGAAGGCATGGTGCGTCCCGGAATCGGCGTGACCGCGCCCGTTCTCCAGTCCCGCACATCATAGGGCTGCGCCAGTTCGCCCGCCGTGTCGTGCAGGATCGGCGTCAGCACGACATCGGTTTCCTTCCCCAGCACCTCGGGCGCGACATCGGAAAAGGCCCTGGCGATGCCGCGATAGATCTCCCAGTCGGAGCGTGCCTCCCAGGCTGGATCCACCGCCGCGGACAGCGGGTGGATGAAGGGGTGCATGTCGGAGGTGTTGATGTCGTTCTTCTCGTACCACGTCGCGGTCGGCAGGACGATGTCCGAGTAGACGCAAGTGGTCGACATGCGGAAGTCCAGCGTCACCAGCAGGTCGAGTTTTCCCTCGGGCGCCTTCTCGTGCCATGCGACTTCCCGCGGCTTCTCGCCACCGTCGGCACCGAGGTCCTTGCCCAGTATGCCGTTGCTGGTGCCCAGCAGATGCTTGAGGAAATATTCGTGACCCTTGCCGGAGGAACCCAGCAGGTTCGACCGCCAGACGAACATGTTGCGCGGCCAGTTCGCCGGGTCATCCGGATCGTGGCAGGACAGTTCCAGTTCGCCGGCACCGAGCGCCCGCGCCACGTAATCCTTCGCATCCAGCCCGGCGGCCCGTGCCCGCTCGGCAACACTCAGCGGGTTCTGCTTCAACTGCGGCGCCGATGGCAGCCAGCCCATCCGTTCGGCGCGCACATTGTAGTCGATCAGCGAACCGCCCCAGTCGCCGTCCGGCGCGGTGGGCGACAGGATCTCGGACACGCGCAGCGTTTCGTAGCGCCACTGGTCGGTGTGCGCATAGAAGAATGAGGTGGAGTTCTGCTGCCGCGGCGGCCGGTTCCAGTCCAGAGCGAAGGCAATGGGCGCCCAGCCGGTCTGCGGCCGCAGCTTTTCCTGGCCGACATAATGCGACCAGCCGCCGCCCGACTGGCCAATGCAGCCGCAGAACACCAGAAGGTTGATGATCCCTCGGTAGTTCATGTCCATGTGGTACCAATGGTTCAGCCCCGCGCCCAGGATCACCATGGACCGGCCCTTGGTCTTCTCGGCGTTGGACGCGAACTCCCGCGCGACATGGATGATCTGGTGGCGTGGCACGCCGGTGACCTTTTCGGCCCAGGCCGGCGTGAAGGGCTTGTCCTCATCATAGCCGGCGGCGACATTGTTTCCGCCCAGTCCACGATCCAGCCCGTAATTGGCGCAGATCAGGTCGAACACCGTGGCGACCGGCACCTTGCCGTCCTTCAGTTCCAGGCAGCGGACCGGCACGTTGCGCGTCAGCACGTCGGGATGGTCGGTGGCGGTGAAGTCATGCGGCGCGGTGCCGCCGAAATAGGGGAACGCGACGCGCGCCGTCGGATTATCGCCGGCCAGTGTCAGTGTCAGCGACACATCGGTGCCATCGCTCTCCTTCGCTTCCAGGTTCCACTTGCCCTGTTCCCCCCAGCGGAAGCCGACGGAGCCCAGCGGCACAACCGCGCGTCCATCGGCATCGAACGCAACGGTCTTCCAATCCGGATTGTTGGTTTCGCCCAATCCATCGGCGAAATCGTCGGCACGCAACAGCCGCTCGGGCACATAGGCATCGCCCCGGCGTGCCAGCCGCACCAGCATCGGCATATCGGTGTAGCGGCGCGCGTAATCGTCGAAATACGGCACCGTGCGATCGAGATAGAATTCGCGAAGGATCACATGACCCATGGCCATGGCGAGCGCCGCGTCCGTGCCCTGCTTCGGATGCAGCCAGAGGTCGGCGAACTTGGTGGCTTCCGCGTAGTCCGGCGACACGACGACGCTCTTGGTGCCCTTGTAGCGGACCTCGGTATAGAAGTGCGCGTCCGGCGTGCGCGTCTGCGGCACGTTGGAGCCCCACAGCATCAGGAAGCCGGCATTGTACCAGTCGGCGCTTTCCGGCACGTCCGTCTGCTCGCCCCAGGTCATCGGGCTGGCCGGCGGCAGGTCGCAATACCAGTCGTAGAAACTCATGCACACGCCGCCCAGCAGCGACAGATAGCGTGAGCCCGCGGCGTAGGAGACCATCGACATCGCCGGGATCGGCGAGAAGCCGATGACCCGGTCCGGGCCGTAGGTCTTCACCGTATAGGCGTTTGCCGCGGCGATGATTTCGTTCACTTCGTCCCAGCCGGCGCGCACGAAGCCGCCCAGGCCGCGCTTGCTGGTGTAGCTGGCGCGCTTGCCCGCATCCTCCACGATCGAAGCCCAGGCCGCGACGGGCGGCAGCGAAACACGCGCCTGACGCCACAGCTTCAGCAGGCGGCCGCGCACCATCGGGTGCTTCACGCGGTTCGCGGAATACAGGTACCAGGAGTAGCTGGCGCCCCGTGCGCAGCCGCGCGGTTCGTGGTTGGGCAGATCAGGGCGGGTGCGCGGATAATCGGTCTGCTGCGTTTCCCAGGTAACGATGCCGCCCTTGACGTAGATCTTCCACGAGCATGAGCCGGTGCAGTTCACGCCGTGGGTGGAACGAACAATTTTGTCGTGCTGCCAGCGCTTGCGATAGCCGTCCTCCCACGCGAGCGGCTCGTTGGTCACGACGCCGTGGCGGTTCGCAAAGGTATCAACCTGCTTTCGGAAGAAGGTCAGCCGGTCGAGGAAATGGCTCATCACGATATTCCTGGTGCGTGGCGCCTCCGCACTCGGGTCGCCTCGGAAGCACCCGGATATTCGTGACTAGGACCGTGTTGATCATTGATCCAGGTCAAAGCCAGGACGTGATGAGACGCGCTTAGTGGCGTGACCTATGTCACACACTCACTTGCACGCCCCCGGGCATTCCGATCCCTCAGACCCTCTGGGCGCGGGCCCGGGCGAGGTCCTGCGGGCCATCCCCTGGCTCGCCGCCGTGTCCCCCGCCACGTTGGGCCGGCTGGCTGAACATGCGGTTCTGCATCGTGTCCCCGCCGGCAGCATGCTGTTCGAGCAGGCGGAAACGCCGGCCTTCGCGCAGATCCTCGTGGCCGGCTCGGTTGAGCTGCTGGGGGTGAGCGAGCAGGGCGAGACACGGATCGAGCTGGTGTCAGCAGTCGATCTGCTGCTGCCGGCAGCGGTGTTGACGCGCCAGCCTTATCTGTTGCGCGCGCGGGTCCTGGAAGAGGCGCATCTGCTGATGGTCCAGGCCGATGCATTCCGGCTTGCCGTAACCCAGGATCACGCGCTGTGCCTGGCCGTGCTGGCCTGCCAGGCGGCGCAGTTCCGGCGCCAGGTGAAGCAAGCCAAGAACGTCCGTCTGCGTTCGGCGGAAGAACGGATTGGCTGCTATCTGCTGCGCCTGCTTGGAAAGACCAAGCCCGACACCCCGGTCCGCCTGCCGCTCAACAAGCGGCAGATCGCCTCGGAACTCGGCATGACCCGCGAAACCTTCTCGCGGGCCCTCGGCGGTGTTGCGCGGCACGGGCTGCGGATCGACGGAGACGTCGTCGTCCTGCACGACCCGGCTGCGGCCTACGCCCGGTTCCGCCTCGATCCGCTTATTGATGGTATCGAAACAATTCAACCGCTTCCCAGACAAGGAGCCGAGGGATGACCACGCAAACGGTCAATCCATCCGACCAGAGCCGCGCCCTGTGGCTCTCTACCTTCGCCTTCACGGTGTGCTTCGCCGTGTGGACGATCTTCGCGATCATCGGCATCCAGATCCAGAAGGATCTCGGGTTGTCGGATACGCAGTTCGGCCTGCTGGTCGGCACGCCGATCCTGACCGGCTCACTGGTCCGGCTGATGCTGGGCGTGTGGTCCGACCAGTATGGCGGGCGCATGGTGTTCGCGTTGACCATGCTGTCGGCCGCCGTGATGACGGCGCTGCTCACCTTTGCCTGGGATTACCCGACATTCCTGCTCGCGGCGCTGGGCGTCGGCCTTGCGGGCGGGTCGTTCTCCACAGGCGTCGCCTATGTCTCGAAATGGTTCCCGAAGGAACGCCAGGGAATCGCGCTTGGCATATTCGGCGCGGGCAACGTCGGTGCCGCGGTCACCAAATTCGCGGCGCCGTTCGTGCTGGTCGCCTATGGCTGGAAGACGGTGGCGCTGGTCTGGGCGGCCGGGCTGGCCGTGACCGGCATCGCCTTCTTCCTGCTCACGAAGGATGATCCGGACCTCGCGCAACGCCGAGCAGCAGGCGTCAAGGCGGAATCCCTAGGCGCCATGCTGGAGCCGCTGAAGAATATCCAGGTCTGGCGCTTCTCGCTCTATTACTTCTTCGTCTTCGGCGGCTTCGTCGCACTCGCATTGTGGTTGCCGCGCTACCTGATCGGCGTCTACGGCCTGGACATCAGGACGGCCGGCATGATCGGTGCCGCCTACTCGATCCCCGCCTCGGTCTTCCGCGCCTATGGCGGCCATCTGTCCGACAAGTTCGGCGCCCGCCGCATCATGTACTGGTCGCTGATCACCGCGGTGGCCTGCACCTTCGTGCTGTCCTATCCCCAGACCGACTACGTGATCACGGGCATCCGCGGGCCGGTCGCATTCTCCTTCAAGCTCAGCATCCTCAGCTTCGTGGTCGTTGCCTTCGTCCTGGGCTTCTTCATGAGCCTGGGAAAGGCGGCGGTCTACAAGCACATCCCGATCTACTACCCCGACCGGGTTGGCTCCGTCGGCGGCATGGTCGGGCTGGTGGGCGGGCTTGGCGGCTTCATCCTGCCGATCGCCTTCGGCCTGCTGAACGACCTGACCGGCGTCTGGCAGAGCTGCTTCTGGCTGCTGTTCGCCGTGGTAACGATGGCACTGGTCTGGATGCACGTCGCCATCCGGCAGATGGAGCGTTCGGCCCTGGAGCAGGGCATTCCGGTCCGGACGCTGCCGGAGCTGCCCGAGATGCAGCCGGTCCACGGGCCTGCCCAGCAGGGCGCGCTTGCGGCGACCGGCGCGATCGGCGACTGGCGGCCGGAAGACACGGACTTCTGGGAGCACACGGGCCGCGCCATCGCCAGGCGCAATCTGTGGGTTTCCGTCCCCTGCCTGTTGCTGTCCTTCGCCGTCTGGATGGTGTGGTCGGTCGTTGTGGCCAAGCTGCCGATGGTGGGATTCGCTTTCTCAACCGAGCAGCTTTTCTGGCTCGCCGCCCTGCCCGGCCTGTCGGGGGCGACGCTGCGGATCTTCTATGGGTTCATGCCGGCGATCTTCGGCGGGCGGTTGTGGACAACCCTGACGACCTGGTCACTGCTGCTGCCCGCCGTCGGCATGGGCTTCGCGGTGCAGAATCCCGTCACGCCCTACTGGATATTCCTGGCCCTGGCGCTGCTGTGCGGGCTGGGCGGCGGCAACTTCGCGTCCTCGATGGCCAATATCTCGTTCTTCTTTCCGAAGGCCGCGAAGGGCAACGCATTGGCCATCAACGCCGGTCTCGGCAATCTCGGGGTCAGCGTCGTGCAGTTCGTCGTGCCGATGGCGATCACCGCCGGCGTGTTCGGCTGGCTGGGCGGTGCGCCGCAGGTGGCGGTGCAGGGCGGGGTGCAGACGACCCTGTGGCTGCAGAATGCCGGCTTCGTCTTCGTTCCGTTCATCATCGCAAGCGCCTTCGCGGCCTGGTTCGGCATGGATGACATCGCCACGATGAAAGCCTCGTTTGCCGACCAGTCGGTGATCTTCCAACGGACGCACAACTGGATCATGTGCTGGCTGTA
This sequence comes from Acetobacteraceae bacterium, assembly GCA_050181195.1. Taxonomy (GTDB): domain Bacteria; phylum Pseudomonadota; class Alphaproteobacteria; order Acetobacterales; family Acetobacteraceae; genus Rhodopila. Next base: position 29,352 of record JBFXDK010000056.1, read on the forward strand.
CACCGGGACTTTCGGCTCGTTCATCGGTTTCTCCGCGGCATTCCCATTGCTGACGAAGATCCTGTTCCCGTCGGTGAACGCGCTGTCCTATGCGTTTCTTGGTCCGCTGGTCGGCGCGGCGGCACGGGCACTGGCCGGCAAAGCCTGTGACCGGATCGGCGGCGGACGCATCACGCTGGGCGTGTTCGTCGCGATGGCCCTCGGCACACTCGCCATCCTCTATGCCATCGGGATCAGGGACAGCGCGGCGGGATTTTCCGTGTTCTTCGCAAGCTTCCTGTTCCTGTTCGCGGCCAGCGGCGTGGGAAATGCATCAACGTTCCAGATGATCCCGGCGATCATGCGCAAGGAAGTGGCAAGGTTGGAACCCGCCCTTTCCGGCGCGGACCTCGTCCGGCAGTCCGACAAGGAGGCCGCGGCAATCATCGGCTTCACCTCGGCGATCGCTGCCTTCGGCGCGTTCTTCATTCCCAAGAGCTTCGGATCGTCGATCGTGATGACCGGCGGGCCGGAGGTGGCGCTGTACGGCTTCCTGGGCTTCTACGTCAGTTGCATCGTCATGACCTGGTGGTTCTACACCCGTCGCGGCGGCCTTCTGTTCGACACCGAGCACCGTCCGCTGGGCATTGCCGAGGAAACCCCGGCCGTGCGTTGAGATACGTCGATCATTCGTGGAGGGCGGCCTTGATCCTGCGAGGTGGTGTTGTGTCCAAGGACACCATTTCCGTCATAAAGCGGATCATTCGCCGCTTCTCCAATGGTCATGAGCGATTTGACGCGGGGTAGGGGCCGCGATCCCGGAAGCCCCACGGCTGACGTTGTTGGCGCCGGAAATTGTGGAGGGGATTCTGGATGGGACGGCGGCCGATGGGGTGACATTGCCCAGGTTGATGAAGCGCGTGCCAGTCGAGTGGGAGAAGCAACGAACCGCGCTTCCGGGCGTGGCAGGGAAGGCGGAATTCCCAAAATCCCGGAATGCATCATCACTCTTCCATAGAATTCGTCCGCCATGACCTGACGCGCGGGAGGCCCACCCGAGGATTCGTGCATAGCATTGATACCGGGTCCGCCCGCGGCCGCCAGCATACCCGATCAGCGCCCTCCGGGGGCTGCGATCCGCAGATCGGCCTCGAGATCGGAGATGCGCTTCTGCACGCTTTGCCGGAGCGACGCACTCGTGTGGGATTTCATGCCTTTCAGAGTGTCCCGAAGCTCGCGCAGCAGCTTCTCCTTCTCGGCCCGCGACCGCTTGACCGGCTGATTGTCCGAACGCTGACCTTCAAAGGCACGCATTGTCTCTCCTTGTCACAGCCCGAGGCGACGCGACTCGACCAAGCTCGGCAAGCCTCGGATGTTGCTATTGCCACCATCGGCGGGATTGCTCAACGGGTCGGGAACGAATCACAGGTTCTGATGCAGGCGGCGGATGCTGGAGAGTGGGGCGGTGGCAACCGTGTTGGAGATCGCGGCACGGGAGAGGATCAATGCCTCCTACGTCAGCCGGGTGCTGCGGCTGACGTTGCTGTCACCAAATATTCCGGAGGCGGTGCTGGATGGACACCAATCGTCAGACTTCCTGCTTCGGCGTCTGACGCATCCATTCCCGAACGAATGGACAAAGCAGGCTCCACTGTACGCTGCCTGCGCAATTACCCGACCAGCAGCAGGCACATACTGCGTGGCTTGATGGACTGAATCCGATGCCCGAACGGCGGAACAGGGTGTGCGAGACAGTGCTCTCCCAGATAACTCCGCCACGCCCGCCTATCTCGCCGGCAGCGTAGACATTGCAGGCGTGATGACCCATGGCAGGGCCATGGATAGTAGACGTGCGATATGTTCGATAAGATCCGCGCCGTGCCTATTGGGCACCGTTTTCACGGAGGAGGGTTGGCCGTGGCGAAAATCACGTTTCCTGTCGAGGCAACACATATCCTGATGTTTGCGCGCGCCATCGGGGATGAGAACCCGGTCTACCACGACGCCGAAAGGGCGAAGAACACCGACGTGGGCGGCATTATCGCGCCACCGACCTTCACAGCGGCCGTGGCGCAATTCGATCCCAACGGTTCGCGTCCCAGACCCGGTGAGGCGTGGTTTGGTTCCGGTAAGGAGCCGTCCGGCGTCGAAGGCAAGGCCCCGTCAGCCGGCAGATTGAACGCGGAGCAACATTTCGAATATTTCCGTCCTGTGCGTCCCGGTGAAGTGCTGATCGCCGAAACCAAGCCGGGTAAAAGCTGGGAGCGTGAGAGCAGGCGCGCTGGCAAGCTGTTGTTTTCTGATCGGATCACCGAATTTCGTGACCAAGCTGGAGAACTCGTCGTCTCGGTGCGAAGCGTCAGCGTCAGGACCGAGCGTCCGGTCGATCCGCGTTGAGTGGGTACGGGCGATGAAACGTCGCCCGCCTGCCCGCCAGATGCGATCACCCGAGGCAGTTACGTAAGGATCTGCGGTGTGGTTCGGTGCCGACCCACCTTCCAGGTCAGAAGCGGCGAACGAGCGCCAGTCCCGCGCTGACCGTCGCCACGCCCATGGTCAGCGGGCCGAAGCCGGTGAACCCGTAGCTGGCGATCATCCATCCGCCCAGGCCCGCCGCCCCCAACCAACCCAGGCTCGAGCAGGTGACATTCAATCCCATGACCGTCCCGCGGACATGCTCGGGCACGTCGCCCAACGACGCCATCAGTGACGGTCGGGCGATGGCGTTGAAGAAGACATAGACGAAGCCAAGGCCGATCGTGGCGATAAGGTCCATGCGCCAGCCAAACAACGCCAGTGCCGCCACGCCGGAGGCCAGCATCGTCGTTGCGAAGATGCCAAGGCGGTGTGGCAGCCGATCGGCCAGTTGACCGCCGAACACGGTTCCCACGATGTTGCCAACCGCGAAGACGGCCAGCGGCAGCGCGACGGCGTCCACGGTCAGATCAAACGTGGACTGCAGAAATGTCGCGAAATACACCGCCACCAGTCCATAGCAGATTCGTTCAGCGACCCCCATGCTGAGGAGCCGCAGCACGGGTCCGGACAATGCCGCTCGCATCGACGGAACCCGCCCTGCGTGACCCTGGCCGGTGTCTCTGCCCCGCGTGGTCGTCGCAAACAGGCACAATGCGGTCAGCACAGCCAGCGCAGCAACGCACAGGCTGACGCCGCGCCAGCCGATGCCGGCCCCGATCCATGCTGCCAGCGGCACGCCGACCAGCAGCGTCAACGATTGCCCGCTCATGACCCAGCCCAGCGCTCGACCTTGCTGGCCGGACGACACGCGCCGCGACACCTCGGTGAAGACAGGACCTGTGAAGGTACCGCAGCACGCCCCGGCAACCGCGAACCAAATGGCTGCCTCAAACAGATCCGCGGCCGTGGCAATCCCGGCCGAGGCACCAGCAAGCGCGATCGGTCCGCCGACCAGAAGCGGACGGCGGCCCCAGCGATCGGAGGCCGCACCGGCTACCATCGCGGACAGGCCCCATGCGACCGAGGTCATGGCCATCAGATTGGCCACGAATGGAACGCTGGTTGAGAGATCCCGCGCCATGTCGATCAGGAAAGGTGCCCGCGTCGTGCCGCTGGCAGCGGCCGTAAACATGGCCAGTGACGCGGCGGCAAGGAGGGGCCATGGCATGCGAGCCTGACTGCGAAACCGAAATTCTGACGACAATGCGGAATCCAAAATTGGCGAAGGGGTGATCGCGACCGTTCCGGGCAGTCACCCTGCGCGGAAAATGCAATGCTTCTCCTTACGGCAGGATGCTCATTGTGAATAGGTGTGGAGGGGGCGCGGCGGTGCACCTGGCCCTGGTAGGCGGCACATCTGTCCGCCTTCACCGCGCGTCGCCTTGACGACCGCACAGGTCGTCATGCTCTCCTCAGAGACATTTTTTTCCGGGAGCGCCTCATGCTGACATATGACTTCCGCCTGCCGCCCGGTCCGAGAACTGCTGAGTACGCCCGCCTGGCGGAAGACCTCGGCTTTCGAGCGGTCTGGTGCCCCGAGATCCCCGCCTTCGGTCACGACATATGGATCACTCTCGCCCGCATCGCCGAGAAGACGAGTCGCATCAAATTCGGACCCGCCGTGCTGATCCCGAGCTATCGCCATCCGATGGCTCAGGCGTCGGCGATCGCGACACTCGAGCAGATTGCGCCGGGACGTCTGATGGTTGGGTTCGGCACCGGCTTTACGGGCCGTGCGGGGATGGGCAAGAGACCCTTGAGCCTCGAGAGCATGCGAACCCATATCACGCAGGTAAAGGCGTTGCTGCGAGGTGACATCGCCGATATCGACGGTGGTCTTGCCCAGATCATCGCGTCCGACGGCCAACTGCCTGACCGTCCGATCAGCGTGCCAAT
>JBFXDK010000057.1:0-33302 GCA_050181195.1 Acetobacteraceae bacterium
CCCGGGTCCAAAAGCGCGGCGGGTCCGGCGGGGCACCCGGTTCCTCGGCGCGGGGATGCCACACGCGCGGGCGGAACACGCCCGGCAGGCCGGCGATGCGCATGCCGCCGACCTCGGCAACGCGCAGGCCCAGGTCGCCCTCGGGATGTGCACCCACAAGGTTGTCGAAACCCTGCTCGGTTTCGGTGTCGTGGTTGCCCAGGATCCATTTCACCTGCCACCCGGCGTCCAGCGCGGGTGCCAGGATCGCGGGCAGCGGGGCGGGGCAATCGCAATCGCCGACCAGGATCAGCGTTCCGGGGTCCTCGGCCAGGCAGGCGCGCAGGATCGGCGAGAAGTTCCGGTGCGGATCACCGGCGAACAGGATCGGCGGCACGAACAAGCCTCAGCCGATAGCGGCGGCCACGAATTGCGCCCAGGCGAGCGTGGCGCGGTCATCGCCGCGGCGGCCCACGATCTGGATGCCCAGCGGCAGCCCGTTGCGGCCCATGCCCGCCGGCACGGTGACGCAGGGCACATGCAGGCTGGTCCAGATGTAGTTGAACGCCGGATCGCCGGTCCAATCCAGGCCCTCCGGCGCCTCCCCCGGGGCGGACGGCGTCACCAGCACGTCCAGCTCGCCCAACGCGCCGGCAAAGCCCTGCTGCGTGCGGTCGAACACCGCATAAGCCCCGGCCCGCGCGGCGTCGGTCTGCGCCAGGCCGAATTCCAGCCGTTCGCGCAGCCCCTCGCTGATCCCCTCGGGGTGTGTCGCCAGTTCCCAGCCAAGGGCACGGGCGCTCTCGCCGTTCATGACGATCGGATGGGCCTCCTTCAGCGCCGCGAAGTCCTGCGGCAGCGCGAAGTCCCGCACCTTTGCGCCGGCCCGCGACAGGGCGTCGGCGATGCGCGGCAGCAGCGCCTCGGTCTCGGGCTGGACGAAATCCCAGCTTGGCGAGCGGCAGATCCCGATTCGGGGCGCGCGATCGGGCCGGCTGTCGGGGTCGCCAAGGTCCCGGCCGGATACCGCGGCGGCGAACAGCGCGCAGTCGGCCACCGAACGGGCCATGACGCCCACGGTATCGAGGCTCGCGGACATGATCTTCATCCCCGCGCGGTCGATCAGCCCGTAGGTCGGCTTGTAGCCAACCGCGCCGCAATAGGCGGCGGGGCGGATGATGCTGCCGGCGGTCTGCGTGCCGTAAGCCAGCGAGAACATCCCGTCTGCCACGCCGGCCGCCGATCCCGAAGACGATCCGCCCGGCGTATGCGCGGGATTGGCGGGATTGGCCGTCGGGCCGGGTCTGCGCGTGGCGAACTCGGTCGTCACGGTTTTGCCGATCACCACCGCGCCCGCCGCCCGCGCCCAGGCCACCGGCGCCGAATCCGCCCGCGGCTGGAACCCATCCCAGATCGGGGAGCCGTACTGGCTGGGCATATCGGCGGTATCCAGCACGTCCTTCACGCCCACCGGGATCCCGTGCAGCGGCCCGGGGCGGCAGGACGCGGCATCGCGCCGCACCTTTCCGGCATCGAACCAGGCGAAGGCCCGCACCACCGGCTCGCGCTCGGCGATCCTGGCGAGGCAGGCTTCCATCAGCGCCGCGGGCGTCAGCGTGCCAGCTCGGATCCGGCGCACCGACTCGGTCGCGGTCAGACGGTGAAGATCGGCGGCCATCGCGGTACCCTCCTGGCTGGCAAGGACAGCGCATCCGCTCCCCACAGTTTCTCTGGCGCCGAGCGGCTCGCGAGCCCATCCTGACATCGATGAGCGCGCATGAGCAGTCCCCATCGATCAGCGTCGGTGCCGGGCCGGACGGGTCCGTGACCTATCTGGTCGGCGTGCCGCCCGAGGACCTGCCCACGGTGCAGGGCCGCGACCTGGAACGCGCGTGGTATGCCGCGCGCGACGCGGCGCTGGACCAGCGCTGGGGCGCGGTGCGCGGCTTCCGATTCACACGACCGGACGGTACGCATACGGACCTCGCCCTGGCCGACCGTGACGCGCGCTGTTGGGTGAGCGCCGTAGACCGGACCGTGGGACTCGGCTCCAGCCGTGGACTGTCGCTTTGCCTGCGGCTGCTGGCGCTGGTCGATCTGCTGGCGCGCGCGCCGTGGGCACGCCCGCTGTTCCACCTGGCGCGCGACGGCGCGGAATTGCACCCTGCCCTGCTGCGCACCGCGGCGAGTGTGCCCTTGACCGCGGAGGCTCGTTTCGATGAGACGGGGTTCCGCATCCGCCTTTCCCAAGTTGCTGCCGGCTTCCAGTTGGATCAACCGCTCGCCGCCGCACGCCTGACAGGAGCCTCCGCATGAGAAGCCGCCCCCTCCCGCCTCTGCATGTTTTTCGATCAGCGGCGGTGGGGGGGCTGGTTTCCCTGGGAACCGCGCTCGGCGTCGCCGGATGTGACAATCTGCCCGCCGGTTTCGGCTCTGGCGCTCCTCCCGCGACCGCGTCCGAGGCGCGCGCCGACGCGGCAACGCTGGAGGCCTGCCGCAGACGCGCGGATGAGGTCTATGCGCGGCAGAATCGCGGCGACATCTACACGCCCTACGCCAACATGAACGCGCCCTGGTCGGGCGCCTATGCGGGCGGCGGCACCCGCGGCCTGTCAACGCAGTTCACGTATGAACAGGCGGTGCAGAACTGCGTCCGCAACGTCGGCGCGGCCGCGTTGCAGACCGGCACCCCGGCAGGCTCGCCATCCCCCGCCGTCACCCCGCCGTCGCAGGGCGAGAGAGCGCCGCCGCCGCCGTCCATGCGTTGACGCCGGCCGGTCATGGCCAGCCTGTCCGCGCTCAGCGGCGTTCTGCAGACCCGCAACGCCCGCCTGTTCTACTCCGGCAGCGTCGTATGCTGGACAGGATCGTGGGTGCAGCGAATCGCGACCGACTGGCTGGCATGGGAACTGACGCATTCCGCGTTCTGGGTGGGCGTGCTGGCCTTCGCCACGCTAATCCCCTCGATCGTCGTCTCGCCGTTCGCGGGCGCCATTGCCGACCGGATGGACCGGGTGAAGCTGGTTATCACGTCGGAACTCGTGGCAGCTTCCCAGGCCGCGGCGCTGGTCGCGTTGGTGCTGACCGGGACCATCCGCATCGAGATCATGGCAGCGCTCGCGTTCATCAACGGCGCGGCGGAAACCTTCGCCCAACCGGCGCGCCAGTGCCTGCTGCCAGGCCTCGTGCAGCGGCAGTACCTGCCCGGTGCGGTCGCGCTCAACTCGCTGACCTACAACATTGCCCGCTTTATCGGGCCGGCGCTGTCCGGACCAATGATCGTGATATGGGGCGTGGTGCCGTCGATTGCCGTGAACGCTTTCGCGTTCCTGTATGCCGCAATGACCATGCTCTGGCTCAGGCTGGACCCGGCGATCCGGCGCGGGCAATTCTCCTCGCATTCCGTGCTGCACGACGCGATCGAGGGATTGCGCTACGCCGCGCGTCATAGGGGCATCGGCCCCTTGCTGCTGTTCGCGGCCACCGTCGGGATGACGATGCGCTCGATCCCCGAGATGCTGCCGCCATTCGTCGCGCAACAGTTCGGTCGCGGCGCCGAGGGGCTGGCGACGCTGGCAAGCTGCATGGGCGTGGCGGCGATGCTGGCCGGGTTCTGGGTCGCGATCCGCGGCCGGGTCGAAGGGCTGACGCAGGTCGCGCTGATCGCCTGCGGCTGCCTCGCCGCCGGATGCACGCTGTTCGTGGCGACTGGCAGTTTCGAGGTCGGCGTGATCGCCATCATCGTCATGGGCGCGTCCACGCCCTCGCACGGGATCGCCATCCAGACGTTGCTGCAGAATTCGGCATCGCCGGCGATGGTCGGGCGCGTGCTGGGCCTGTGGGGCATGATCACCCGCGCCGCCCCCGCGATCGGCGCCCTGGTCTATGGCACCGCGGCCGAGTTCGCCGGCCTGCAGGCGCCGGTGCTGGTGGGGATTGCCCTGTGCATGCTGATGTGGCTGCGCACCTGGGCGCGCCGGAAGGACATCGCCGACGCGCTGGAGCGATAGGCCGCCTTTCAAGGATGCTGGCACCCAAAGCCGCGGAAGCGTCATAGACGATTGCGCTCGTGACAGATCGGCTCACCCGCCCATTCACGCAGACGTGAGAACGCCCTGACAGCCTTTCGGCTATCGCAGCGAAAGGCACAACGCGCATGCCCTGCCCCGTTCAACCGGGCGCGGCAGCGGCTGGGGATCATAGGCGGATGCGGGGTCTGCGCGGACGGTTGCTGGCGCTTGTGGCCGTCGCCCTGATCCCCGCCTTCGTCATCGAGATGACGTTCTTCATCGGCCTGCGTCAGGCTCGACAGCAGGAAGTGTCGACCGACGTCATCCGCCAGGCGGAACTGGTGCACGCAACCGTCACATCGATCGTCGAGGGCGCGCGCCAGCTTACCTTTTCGGTGGCGCAGATGGATTTGGTCCAGTCGTTGGACCCGGACTGCCGGCGCATGCTGCTTGCGGTGAAGACGGGAATGCCGAACTACCGGGTAATCACCGTCGTCGACGCGCAGGGACAAGTGGTCTGTACCACTTGGCCCACGCCCATCAGCCGGAACTGGACGACAGAGCCGTATTTCGCCGAGGCGATGCGAACCGGTGAGTTCGTCGTCGGCAATTTCCGTATCGGCGCCGCCTCGGGCCAGCCGGTGCTGCCCTTGGCGCAACCGGTTCACAATCAGGCCGGGGAACGCGTCGGCGTGGTGATTGCCGGCCTGGACCTCACCTGGCTGGGCAATGAACTGGCTGAGCTGAACCGGCCGGAATACAGTACGATCGTCATTGGTGACCGGCTGGGCACGGTACTCGCGCGCTATCCGGACCACGAGCAGTCGGTCGGCAAACGCTTCCTGCCGGAAAACATGTGGCTGGTGGAAGCAAAGGCTCCGGGCACCCGGACCGTCGCAGGGTATGACGGGCGCGACCGCGTCAGCGGGTTCATTCCGCCGGCGGTAAGCCCGGTGGGGCTCCTGGTCAGTGTCGCCGTGTACCCGCCCAGCGTCATGGCGCCGATTCTGCGCCTTGCGCTGTGGGGCAGCGTCATCATCCTGGTCGGGCTGCTGGCGTCGGGCGCCCTCGCCTGGACGGTCGGAGAGCGCTTGGTCCGGCGTCCCCTGGCCGAACTCGCTCGCGGCGCCGGGCGCCTCGCGGTCGGTGACCTTGGTGCCCGCGTTGCGATCCGCGGCGGCCCGCGGGAGTTCACAGGCCTCGCGGCGGCGTTCAACGACATGGCGGACCGGCTGGAGCGGCGGGCGCGGGAACGGGAAGCCGCGGAACGCGAGCGGGCGGCGGCGCAGGCGGCACTCGCGCGCATCAACGCGGACCTGGAGGAACGGGTGACGACCGAGGTCGCCGCGCGGGAAGCAGCGCAGGTCCGGCTGCGGCACAGCGAGAAGGTCAACGCGCTGGGACAACTCGCCGGCGGCGTGGCGCATGACTTCAACAACATCCTGCAATCGATCAGCGGCGCGCTGACGCTGCTGCTGCGGCGCGCGGACAACGCCGACCAGGTGCGGCGCTTCGGGCAACTTGCCCTGTCCGGTGCGGAACGCGGCGCCTCGATCACCCGCCGGCTGCTGATGTTCGCCCGCCGATCGGAGCTGTCGCCCCACGTCCTCGACCCGGCGACGGTGATCGAGGAACTGCGCGACGTTCTGGCGCACACGCTGAGTTCCAGCCTGGAACTCGCGGTCGATCTCGCGCCGGACCTGCCGTGCGTGTTCGCGGACCGGGCAGAGCTGGAGACGGCGCTCGTGAACCTGGCAGTGAACGCGCAGGACGCCATGCCCGATGGCGGCCAGCTGCGCTTCACCGCCCGCGCCGTCGCAACCGAGGCGGGCGATGCGCTGCCGCAGGACCTGCCGCCCGGACGCTATGTGTGCCTGTCGGTCGCCGATACCGGGACCGGGATGGACGCGGCCACGCTGGCCCGCGCCATCGAGCCGTTCTACACGACGAAGCCGACCGGACAGGGCACCGGGCTTGGGCTATCGATGGTGCACGGCTTCGTCACCCAGTCCGGCGGGGCGATGACCGTGGCGAGCGAGCTGGGCAAGGGCACGACGGTCAGCCTGTATCTGCCAGCGATGGTGCCGTCCGCATCGGCCAGCGGCGCGCCGGATGCGGGAACACAGGATGCGGGGACACAGGCGGCGGGAACGCAGGATATTGCGGCGCCGGTGTCCCGCAGTGGCGCCATTCTGCTGGTGGACGACGACGCCGCGGTGCGCGAAGTGCTGCAGGCGAGCCTGGAGCAGGCGGGGTTCACCGTAACGTCGGTGGGCTCCGGGGCAGAGGCGCTGCGGCTGCTGGAACACGGCCCGCGCTTTGATGTTCTCGTATCGGATCTCGCCATGCCGGGCATGACAGGGCTGGAACTGATCCGCGCGGTCCGATCCCAGCGGCCGAACCAGTCGGCGATCCTGCTGACAGGAAATGCCGCCGATGGCGCGGGCATCGCGATGACGACGTCGATGCCGTCGCTGACCCTGTTGCGCAAGCCGATTTCCGGTCAGGCGCTGGCGGATCAGATTGCGGCCCTGCTGCATCCGGGGGAGCGGGCCGATTTGGGATAGAACTCCCGGCAATGGAACATGCCGGGTCCGCCAATCCGCGACCGCCGGTTTTGGCCGCGCATGGTGGGCCCTGGCCTTGCGGGAAATTGCACGGCTCGCCGCTGGCGGGCCTGAGCGGCGCTTCGCCCCTCGGCCTGGGCCGGGGATACACGCCGTCCCCGGCTCGGGGTAATCTGTCCTCCGGCAGCACACACCGGAGGAAACCATGGCCAATCAGCCGAGCAGTCCGCGCGACGTGGTGCGCGCGGTCGTTCCGAAGATGATCGAGATCAGCGAACAGGTGATCTACGGCGATGTCTGGGAACGCCCGGGCCTCAGCAAGCGCGACCGCAGCCTGATCGTCGTTGCATCCCTGATCGCCACCTATCGCCCCGACCAGTTGCGCGGGCATCTGGCACGCGCGCTAGACAACGGCGTGACGAAGGACGAGATCGGCGAAATCATCACCCACCTCGCCTTCTATTCCGGCTGGCCCGCCTCCATGACCGCCGCCCGCATCGCGCGCGAGGTGTTCGAGCAGCGCGGGATCGCCTGATCCGGACCAATATCGGGGACGGAGCGGCGACAGGGCCTCATTCCCATGACCTGCGCCGTCCCGCGATGATGGCGGGCAATGCCGGATCACTGCCCGCCGCGATCGGCCCCGGCTGATCGGGACCGGCGGACGGGCGGGCGCCTGCGTCCCCCGCACCCGTTTCAGCCGCAGCCAACGCCTGTACGGCGATGATCGGACCCTGGGTCAGTCCGGCGTCCAGGGCGTCTTCGGTGGTGCATAGGGCAGGTTGAGGATCCCGATCTGATTGCCCATGCGCGTCTGAACCGCCGGACTCATCATCTGCGGCTGGCCCGCCTCTCCCCCGATCGGTGAGAACAGAAGGATGTCCAACGATCCGCCGAAGAAGAAATTGCCGAGTGGCGTCACGCCCTTGGTGACGTGGGCGCCTTCCCGCACGCCATCGGCCAGGACGACGGAACCGACCGTATCGAGCCCGACAGGGATCGAGGCGACATAGCCGGTCAGCGTCTCCGGTTGCCGGCCAGGCAGGTTCGGATAGCGGATCTCGATGACGATGACGCCGCGCTGAAAGCCCTGGAACTGACTGAAATCCGTGCCGGGCCGCCCGACATCGCCACTGGCGGGCACCCAGTTCGGCCAGTCGCTGTAGCCGAACGTCCCGAAGGCGGTCTTCGTCCCGGCCCGCGCGATGGCGGCATAGCGGATCACACCATCCACCGGGGCGTGGAAATGATGGTAGGTGTTGGGCATCAGCACACAGGCGAGGCCCGACCCGCCGGTGAACTTGGCTTTCAGTTCGGCCGGCGCATCGCCCAGCATCTGCGCGACCGAGATCGGGATGCCCTTCACGTCCAGGATCGTGTCCGGCTGCAGAGGGTTCTCGACCAGCTTGCGCCGCACGTGCTGGGGATCGGCCTGCACCACCTGCACCAGCGGGTTCATGATGCAGTCGGTGGGCGAGACCACGACATAGGGCCGGTCCGGCATCGTCACCGGGCGCGACGGATAGGTCTTGCTGGCCGGGTCGAATCGCAGATTGCGGGCGAAATACTGATTCCAGCTTCTGTAGAAGGCCGGATCGCGCGACTCGTAGTCTTCCATCTCCAGCCGCGGATCGGCAATCCATTCCGCGACCCGGCCGGTCGAGGCCGGGCTGTCCATATACTGCTTGTACAGTTGGTTGAACTTGATCAGGAATGTCCGGACGCTCTCCAGCGGCGGACGCGCCGGGTCGGCCGGGTCAATCCCGGTCACGAGGCGGACGCCGGCATCGTTATGGTAATAGAGCCACGCAAAATACTGGATCGAATCAAGGGCGTTGTCGTTGGTGCCGGTGATCTGCGGCAGCAGGGTGCAGACCTGATCGTAGAAACCGCGCATGGCCTCCATCAGGCCCTGGCCGCCTCCTGCCTTCTTCCACGGATTGTCGCCCGATCCGCCATAGCGATAGCCGCTCGGCAGAGGCTGCAGCCCCTGATAGGTCGCATCGAAGGCCTCGCGGGTGGCGGGATCAGCGTCGTATTGCTGCTTGAGCCAGGCGGTTGCGTCGGCACAGGGCGACGGGTCCGCCGCGTGCGCGGCGGTGACCGCGGCGAACAGCATCGACGCGGTGGCAAGAAATAGTTTCCTCATGCGGGGTCTTCCTCGTGAAAGCCTCGATGGCGATCCCCAACAATCTTGCACCGCGGACCGGGGTGCAAGCCCCGGCCCTCGCCCCAGCAGCGATCAGCGCCGGCGGACGCTGTTCACGTCCCGGACCGCGCCGCGAGAGGCGCTGGTCGCCATCGCCGCATAGGCTTTCAGCGCCGCGGTCACGTTCCGCTTGCGCGGTGCGGTGGGATGCCAGGCGGCGTCCCCCTTCGCTTCCATTGCCGTACGGCGTTGCGCCAGGACCTCATCGGACACAGCCAGATTGATCGTGCGCGCGGGGATGTCGATCTCGATGGTATCGCCGTCTTCCACCAGGCCGATATTGCCGCCCTCGGCCGCTTCCGGTGAGCAATGACCGATCGACAGGCCAGAAGATCCGCCCGAAAACCGCCCGTCCGTCACCAGGGCGCAGGCTTTCCCAAGGCCCACGGATTTCAGGTAGCTGGTTGGATACAGCATCTCCTGCATGCCGGGCCCGCCGCGCGGCCCCTCATAGCGGACCAGCACGACCTCCCCGGCCTTCACCTTCTTGCCCAGGATGCCTTCGACCGCCGCATCCTGGCTTTCGAACACCCGGGCCGGCCCCTTGAAACGCAGGATCGACTCATCGACACCGGCGGTCTTCACGATGCAGCCGTCCTGCGCGATGTTGCCGTACAGAACCGCCAGCCCGCCATCCTTCGAGAATGCGTGCGCGATATCGCGGATCACCCCCCGTTCGCGGTCGGTATCCAGGTCGTCGAAGCGCGCGGACTGGCTGAATGCCTCGGTCGTCGGAATGCCGCCCGGCGCGGCGCGGAAGAAGTGCTTCACCTTGTCGTCGGCGGTGCGCGTCACGTCCCAGCGGGCCAGCGCTTCCTGCAGCGTCTCAGCGTGCACGGTGGACACCGACGTGTCCAACAGCCCTGCCCGGTCGAGCTCGCCCAGGATGCCCATGATGCCGCCGGCATGATGCACGTCCTCGACATGCACGTTGATCACCGACGGCGCGACCTTGCACAGGCAGGGCACGCGGCGGGACAGCCGGTCGATGTCGAGCATGGTGAACGGCACCTCGCCTTCCTGCGCGGCGGCCAGCAGGTGCAGCACGGTGTTGGTCGACCCGCCCATGGCGATATCTAGCGTCATCGCATTCTCGAACGCGGCGCGCGTGGCGATGGCGCGGGGCAGCACCGAGAAATCGTCGGTTTCGTAGTGACGCCGCGTAATCTCCACGATCTTGCGGCCGGCCTCCAGGAACAGGTTTTTCCGATCGGCATGGGTCGCGACCACGGTGCCGTTGCCGGGCAGCGCAAGACCCAGCGCCTCGGTCAGGCAGTTCATCGAATTGGCGGTGAACATGCCCGAGCACGATCCGCAGGTCGGGCAGGCCGAGCGTTCGATGACCTGCACTTCCTCATCGGTGTTGGAGGAATCGGCGGCGAAGATCATCGCGTCGATCAGGTCCACCTTCCGTGCGGCGCCCTTGTGCACCACCTTGCCGGCCTCCATCGGCCCGCCGGAGACGAAGATCGTCGGGATGTTCAGGCGCATCGTCGCCATCAGCATGCCCGGCGTGATCTTGTCGCAGTTGGAGATGCAGACGATCGCATCGGCGCAATGCGCATTGACCATGTATTCGACGGAGTCCGCGATCAATTCGCGTGAGGGCAGGCTGTACAGCATGCCGTCATGGCCCATGGCGATGCCGTCATCAACGGCGATCGTGTTGAACTCCTTGGCGACGCCACCGGCCGCCTCGATCTCTCGGGCGACCAGTTGGCCCAGATCCTTCAGATGCACGTGGCCGGGCACGAACTGGGTAAAGCTGTTGGCCACCGCGATGATCGGCTTGCCGAAATCGCCGTCCTTCATGCCGGTGGCACGCCACAGGCCGCGGGCGCCGGCCATGTTGCGGCCGTGGGTCGTGGTGCGGGAGCGATAGGCGGGCATGGGCTTCCTCTTGGGTCGGAGGGCGTTCAAAGGGCAAAGGTTGTAGCCGCGATGCGCCGGCGGGGCGAGTCATCGCTTGCCCGCCAGCGGATCGGCCCGGTGCGGGCGGCGCTTACGACCGATCCAGGCGGCGGAAGTGCTTGCCTTCCCCGCCGCCTCTATGCCTTGCTCCTGCACGAAAGAATGTCGATCCGTCATGAAGCCAGGCTGATGCGCGATCGCAGGAACCCGGAACGGGTCCTGGACAGGGGGAAGAGCAATGACTGATCGTACCGCCATGACGTCCGCCTTGCCGCACCTGCAAAGGGGCTTTTCCGGCAGCCTGCTGCTGCCGGACACACCCGGATATGATGACGCCCGCAGGGTGCACAACGGCCTCATCGACAGGCGCCCAGCGCTCATCGCCCGCTGCCTGGGCACCGCCGACATCGCCGCATCCGTTCGGTTCGCCCGTGAGCATGGGCTGGAAATCGCCGTGCGCGGCGGCGGGCACAACGTCGCCGGCCGCGCGACCGTGGATGACGGGCTGATGATCGATCTTTCAGGCATGCGCGGCACCCTGGTCGATCCCGCCGCGCGCACCGCCCGCGCGCAGGGCGGAGCGACCTGGAGGGACTTCAATCGCGAGACGCAGCTCCACGGGCTGGCTACGACCGGCGGCGTCGTGTCCTCCACCGGGATCGGCGGGCTGACCCTGGGTGGCGGGATCGGCTGGCTGATGGGCAAGCACGCGCTTGCGCTGGACAACCTGATCTCGGCCGAGGTGGTGCTGGCCGACGGGAGCGTGGTGACCGCGAGCGAGACGGAACACCCCGACCTGTTCTGGGGTCTGCGCGGCGGCGGAGGCAATTTCGGCATCGCGTCGTCGCTGTCCTATCGCCTGCATCCGGTCGGGCCGATGATCACCGGCGGGCTGATCGCCTACCCATTCGCCGAGGCGTGGGATGTGCTGCGCCAGTTCCGCGACGTGACCGCCACGCTGCCGGACGAGATGATGGTCGTGTCGGGCCTGGTGCACGCGCCCGACGGGTCCGGCACGAAGCTGGTCGCAATGGTGGTGTGCCATTGCGGTAGCCTGGCGGACGGTGAGCGTGCCGTTGCACCGATCAAATCCTTCCGGCCGGCGGCGCTGGATGCAATCGGGCCGATCGCCTATGCCGACATCAACATGATGCTGGATGACGGTTATCCGAAAGGCGCGTTGAACTACTGGAAATCGAGTTTCCTGCGCAGCCTGGACGACGATGCGATCCGGACGGTCATCGACTGCTTCGCTGCATGCCCCACGCCGATGGGCCAGATGCTGATGGAACACTTCCATGGCGCTGTCACGCGGGTGGGCATGACGGACACCGCGTTCCCGCATCGGGAGGAAGGCTACAATCTGCTGGTTCTGGCCCAGTGGCTGGACCGCGCACAGAACGACACCTGCACCGCGTGGGCGCGGCAGTCATACGCGGCCATGCAGCCCTTCATGGGGGCGGGGCGCTACGTGAACTATTTCGGCGAGGACGAGAAGGACGATGCAGTGGCAGCGGCCTATGGCCGCAACCATGAACGGCTGCGCCGTGTGAAGAAGGCGTATGACCCCGACAATGTGTTTCACCTGAACCAGAACATCAGGCCTGCCTGACGGTCCGCCTGCGCGCGGTGACTCCGCGACAATCCTCGCACCACGCAGCATCCTGGGCCATCCGATACGGTTCAGAACCGTCACCTGCTTGCTGTTGGCCGGATGCCGGACCATCCGACCCTATTCTGCGGATTGATTCGGCCGGCGGACGGTGGCCGGACGCATGTCCAGCCGCCGTCGCGGGATAAGTTAGCCACTGCTGTTATCAAGACCGCTTTGCCTGGCGTCCGCCATCTGCTTGTGGAGTTGCGCCGGACTGGAATAGCCGGATTCCCACGGCGGCATCGTCACTTGGTTCGGTGCGGCCGTCATGGACGAACCCGAGGCCGTGGTGTCGCTGGTATCGGCAATCGTCTGCGGCTGCAGGCTACTCGCGGTCGCCGTCGGCGCATTGGCAGCGTAGGCTTTGCCTGTATCGGCCAGCGCCACGCCGGTGCTGATCGTGAGGGCTGACACGGCGGCCAGCACGATCCGCGGCAGGTTTTTCGTCATCATCGTTCAAGACCTTCTGCTTCTGGCACCTCGATCAGGTCGTCGGTGCGGCCAAGAGAATGGGCTCCCACAGTGGATGGGCCCTCGCCTGGACATGAACTCGGGGACACGCATCGGTGGAACCGGGCGGTGCCGAAAACCAGGTACGACCGGCGATGCGCGCGCGTCCACGAGTCCCGGTCGTTCGGCGGGGCCTCGGCCCCCCGCCCTTACGAAACCGGCCGGTTCCGCCCCTGCCGCAGCAGTGTGATCCCCACCAGCAGCGCCGGAATGCTGCACACGGCCCAACCCCAGCCATAGCTGCCGGTCCCGCTCAGCAGCGCCGAATAGGCGATCGGCCCCAGCAGCGCGCCCATCTGGCCGAAAGACAGCACGCCGCCGGTGACCGACCCGGCCATCCCTTCGGGCGCCAGACGCGCCGTCTCCGACAACAGGATGCCGTGCCAGGACATCGCCGTGGCGCTGAGCACGCCGGCCACGATGCCGATACCAATTACGGGCCAGGCTTCGGTGAACAGACCAGTCATGGCCACGCTGCACGCCATGCCGAGCGCGAGGCCGGCCATTACGAGGCGCGGCGCGATATAGAAGCTGCCCAGCCAGCCCCACAGGATGCGGCCCGGCACGGCAATCGCGACGACCGTGGAAAAGACAAATCCCGCCGCCACCAGCGAGTAGCCCAGATGTGTCAGGTAGACGACGAAGTAGGCGGTGAAAACCTGTTGGATGCCGTTGAAGGCGAAGCAGGCGAAGGACAGGCTGCGCAGGTCGCGCCGCACCAGTACCGAAGTGATCGTGGTCTTGAAGTCCGACAGACGAAACGCGCGGCTCGGGTCGCGATCGGCATCGAAGCGCCGGCGCAGCGGCTGCAGCATGAACACGAACGCAAAGCACGCCCCCGCCGTCACCAGCATCGCCCCCCGCCACCCCAGATCATGCGTCAGGCTCGGCCCCAGCGAGCCGCCCAGCAGCAGGCCGGCTGGCACCGCGGTCTGCTTGATCGAGAAGATCAGCGGCGCGAGCCGCCGGGGCGAGACCTTGCCCAGAAGCTGCGAGCTCGTCGGCGTGGAGACCGCGGCGCCCGTCCCGCCGATCACGGCCGACAGCGCGAAGCCCAGCATGCCGCCCTCGGCCGCGACCGCCATGCCGAAGGCAAGCATGACCAGCGCCACCTGGCTCATGCGCAGCGGGCCATAGCGGATGATGAAGCTGCCGCACCCCATCTGGCCCATCAGCGAGGACGCGGCGGTGACGCTGAAATACACGCCGACCCAGGCCGGATCGAGGCTCAGGTCCTTGATGATGACCGGCGCGAGCACCGCCGGCAGCACACGCCCGATCGAGACGAAGGTCTGCTGCAGGAACATCGACCCGAGGGCGAGCAGCATGGGAATGTACTGGGCTGGGATCAACGGCGGCGGGGTCCTTTCGCTGGGACTGTTCCAGCCGGTTGAGGGAGGTTCGTCAATGGTGGGAGCGATGCCCGGAGGTCCGATCTCCCTTGCGGCCCCGCAGGATCGATCGCACGAATGATCATCTTGCAACGGACCGACACCGTCACGGATCGGATCGTCGCAGCGGAGAACACCGTGGCGGCGGCGCGCCTTGGGCAGGATCGCCGCCATGCCGGCTGCCGCGTGAGTGGCGCGGCCGACGGCAATAGCAGGCGGCAGCACGGCATCGATCCAGCGCCGCGCCTGTCGCCGGCGCGGCTGTCAGACGATGGTCAGCAGCCGGCGCGGGTTGTCCACCATGATCGCCTGGATCTCGGCTTCCGAAAAGTTCCGTCGCCGCATCATCGGCAGGATGTTCGCGAAGATATGGCCGTAGCCATGCCCGCCGAAGGACGACAGCCGCGTGCGTGAGCAGATGTCGTGGCTGATGACCACACGATCGAGGTGCCCATGCTCGATCAGCGTGCGGAGCATCCGCAGCCGGACGGCGTCGTTGGGCATGTCGATGTCGGACAACGGATAATAGGACTGCTCGGTGCCGAACAGGTCGAATTCCAGCACGCAGCCGCTGTCGGCCAGGCGCAGCAGGCGGGTGTCGTCGAAGATCGTGCGGTCGATATGGCTGATGATGACGCGGCTGATGTCGCCGCCGGAGGCGCGGACCATGTCGGCCACTTCCTGCGGCTGGTCGGGGTGGCGGCCGGGATGGACATTCACCGCCGCGCCGGTTTCCGCCTGGGCGATCAGTGCGGCGCGCATCACGCGCTTTTCCAGATCGGTCCAGGGCGCCTGGCAGCCGATCTCACCGATGATGCCGGCGCGCACGTCCGTGCCCCAGGCGCCGTCCAGCACCTGCGCCGCGATCTCCTGCGCGAAGTCATCCACGGTGCGGTCGCGGTTCGCCGGCGACTGATATTCATCCACGTAATGGCCGCATCCCATGACGATCTGCACGCCCGACATGCGGGACACATTCGCCAGGCCTGCGGGATTGGGATCGAGGCCGCCGCAGGACATCTCCACGATGGACCGTCCGCCGGAATCGCGGATCTCCGCCACTTCCTGAGCCGCAATCGCCTCGCAGTTGAACTGCGAATTCCGCGGCGCCTTGATCTGCCGGTAGTTGATCTTCCAGCAGTTGCACAGCGTGATCTCCGGTCCCTGGTCCGGATCGGCGCGCATGTCCGGGGTGCGGATGTCCCACAGTATATGCTCGTGCATCAGGGTGGGGCCGAGCTCGGCGGGATTGATCAGGCCCAGGACGGTCTGGATGCGTCCCCGAAGGTCGTGGCGGTGCAGGCGCATGATGGTGCGGCCCTGATGCTGGAAGGGCGGCCGACGCCGCCCTTCGCCGTGATGTGCCGGTTACTTGCAGGCGGTGACCATGATCTCCACCAGGATGGCGGGCGCGGCCATTTCCGCCTGGACGCAGGCGCGGACGGGGGCGCCGTCCTTCGGCAGCCAGGGGGTCCAGACCTCGTTCATCGCGCCGCGGTCCTTGATGTCCTTCACCCAGATGATGGCTTGCAGCAGGCGGGTCTTGTCGGTGCCGTGGTGTTCCAGCATGGCGTCGATCTGTTCCAGCACGTCGGCGGTCTGGCCCTTGATGTCCTTGCTGGTGTCGCGGGCGGTGATGCCCGGCAGGTAGACGAAACCATGATATTCCACGGCCTTGGACAGGATGGCGCCGGGTTCGGTGCGGATGATTTTCGCCATGACGGGGAACTCCCTGGAAGGATTGCTCCGGGGTTTCTACGGCATGGCGTCGGAATGGACCAGGGTGTCGATCGGCAGGCGAACCTGGCGTTGACCCGGTCTGGGTGCCGGCCGCGGCGGAAATTGCTGGGCGGCGCCCGGGACGCGCCCCTGGGTCGACGGCGCCACCGCGCATCGTTCGCCGACCGTGGGATCGACACCCGAATCCGCCCGACAGATCAACAGCCTGGGGCGCGCCGCCGGTTTGCAGTTGCCCTGAAACCGCTCTAGCGTGAGCAATCGTCCGAACGAAGGGGGAGATGATCCATGCCGAACGTGTCAGCGGAACAGTTGATGACCATCGCCAAGAGCCTGCTGGTCGCGGCCGGCGCGTCCGAGGAGGAAGCTTCGGTCATCGCCAAATACAATATCGGCGCCAACCTCGTCGGCCACGACTCCCACGGCATCATCCTGATCCCGACCTATATCGACCGGATCAAGGCCGGCCACATCGTGCCGCAGGCGCCGTGGCAAATCACCCAGGAAACCGCCACCACCACCGTCGTCGATGCGCACTGGGGCTTTGGCTATTACGCCACCGACCGGGCCATGCGCTATACGATCGAGAAGGCGAAGAAGCAGAGCGTTGCCGCTACCACGGTGTTCCGCCAGAGCCATATCGGACGCCTTGCCTCCTACCCGCTGATGGCCGCGGCCGAGGGCATGATCGCGATGATCACCGCCGACTCCGGCCGCTCCGCCAAGGCCGTGGCGCCATTCGGTGGCGCCAAGGCGAGGCTGGGCACCAATCCGTTGAGCTGGGCGATCCCGTCCAACCTGGAAGGCCCGCTGGTGTTCGACATGGCGACGTCGGCCGCCGCCGCCGGCAAGATCAACGTCGCGACGGCACGCGGGGAACTGGTGCCGGACGGCTGGCTGATCGACGCGGAAGGCCGTCCGTCGCGCGACCCCAAGGTATTGAAGCAGGGTGGCGCACTGCTGCCGCTGGGCGGCGCCGAGGGCTACAAGGGCACGGGGCTTGCCGTGATCGTGGAAATCCTCTCGGGCCTGCTGACCGGCCTGGGCTTCGGCGTGGAGCCGTCCGGGCGGCACAATGACGGTTGCTTCATGGCAGTGTTCAACGTGCAGGCGTTCCGCGACCTGAACACGTTCAAGCAGGAAGTGACCGAGTTCGCGCAATACCTGAAGGCCACGCCGCTCGCCCAGGGATCCACCGGCATCTACTATCCCGGTGAGGTCGAATTCCTGAAGGAAAAGGACCGCCGCGCCAACGGGGTGCCGGTCGAGGACGCAACCTGGAACGTGCTGAAGAAGCTGGCTGGCGAGTACGGGCTGGCCGACAAGCTGGGCCTGAACTGAGGCGAGCGGCACCGAGAGGAGGTCCGCGCGCACCGCGACACCTCCTCCGTGTCCGTGTTCCATGTCCTCGACCGGCATCCTCCTGGGCCTGATCGCGCGCGTGCCGGCCGATGGTGTGGCCGCGTTCAACGCGTATGAGGCCGGGGTGCTGCCTTTGCTCGCCCGGCACGGCGGCGTCCTGCAACGCCGCGTTCGAAACGATGCCGGCACCGTGGAAATCCACCTTGTCTGGTTCCCCTCGGAGGCGGCCTTCGCCGCATTCCGGGAGGATCCTGCCCGGACAACCCTGGCGCCGGTACTTGCTGCGTCAGGCGCAACGATGGAAGTGCTGCGCCTGACCGATCTGACGGACGGGACGGCGTTCACGACCACATGACCGCGCGGTCGCGGCAAGGCTGAAGCGTGTCCTCGAGCGATTGCAGGACGCGCTGCCATTCGCCGACATCGTGACATTCCGGCCTCGCAGCACCACATCCTGATCCAACAGTGATTGTATCGCCCAGCGGTGTTTTGATATCTGACAGCCAGGATCAAAGGACCGACGGCATGTGCGTCAGGATGAGGAGCGGCCGCATGCCATTTCCGGCGATGGGGAGAGAACGGACCGGCATGGTGATCGGCCGGCAGGATATCTGCCGTGTCGCGGCCATCGGACGCGTTACATCTGGCACCGGACCATGACTATCGCCCTGGCAAATCAGTCGATTCCGACATGACCCAGGCGCGCGAGAGCGTACGCTTCCTCTCAGAAAGCGGCGAGATGGCCGAGCGGATGCGACGCTTCGACTGGTCTCAATCCCCGCTTGGCCCCGCCTCGGACTGGCCGCATAGTCTGCGAACAGTTGTAAGCCTGATGCTGCATGCCCGCCAGCCGATGTTCGTTGCATGGGGCGCGGACATGACCTTTCTCTATAACGACGCGTATGCCCTGGTGCTGGGTGCGAAGCATCCCAATGCGCTTGGCCGGCCCTTTGCCGTCGTCTGGTCGGATATCTGGCCGCAATTCGGCCCGATCGTGGACCGGGTGATGAGCGGCGAAGCCCTGGCCTACGACGACCTGCCCATCCCGATGATGCGCAACGGCTACCTGGAGGATACCTGGTTCAGCTTCTCCTATACGCCGCTGCACGATGACGACGGCGACATCGCCGGGATTTTTTGCGCTTGCAACGAAACCACCGCCAAGGTGCGCACCGAGGAAGTGCTGCGGGCGAGCGAGGCGCAGCTCGCGTTGGAGCGTGCGCGACTCGATGCGCTCTTCCGGCATCTTCCCGTCGGGGTCAATTTCATCGACGAAACCGGTCAAACGTTGCTCTGCAACCCCGCCTTCCGCGCTTATGTTCCGGAAGGCGTTGTGCCCTCGGCTACCGAAGACACCGCATCACGCTGGATCGCCTTCGATGCCCAAGGGAACCGGCTGCCGCGGGACCAGTATCCGGCCGCACGTGCCCTGCGCGGCAAGGATAAGGCAGAAGTCGACTTCATCTACCAGCCGCCATGCGGCCCGGCGAAGTGGACCCGCGTCAGCGCCGTCCCGTTACTGGATCCGTCAGGAACGATCACCGGCGCGTTGGCAACTGTGGTCGACATCGATGCGGAACGGCAAGCGCAGATGTCGCTACAGCGCCTGAACGAAACACTCGAGCAGCGAATCGAGGAGACTCTCGCCGAACGCAATCTATGGGCCGACATCTTCGCGACGACCGACTCCTTCATCATGGCAATCGATTTCGATTATCGGCTTCTTGCCATCAACCAGGCCAGCAGCGACGAATTCGAATCCATACACGGCATTCGCCTGAACGTGGGCGACAATCTGCTCGACAGATTGAGCGGCCAGCCGGATCAGCAGGCGTTGATTCGTGACCTGTGGGCGCCCGTACTCGCGGGCGAGGAACGCACCGTGACGGGAGAATTCGGCTCACCAGGACGCCGCAGACGCCATTACGAGATCAAGTTCAGCCATCTTCGCAACCGTCGGGGTGAGCGGATCGGCGCCTTCCATTATGCGGTGGATGTAACCGAACGAGCCCTGAACCAGGCCCGTTTGGCGGAAGCCCAGGAACAGCTCCGCCAGTCGCAGAAGATGGAAGCCGTTGGCCAGCTGACCGGCGGCATCGCGCATGATTTCAACAATCTGCTGACCGGGATCAGCGGATCATTGGAAATCATGCAGCGGCGCATCCAGCAGGGGCGAATCAGTGATGTCGATCGCTTCGTAAAGGCTGCCATGACGGGCGTAGAACGGGCTGCCGCACTGACGCATCGCCTGCTTGCGTTTTCACGGCGCCAGCCGCTGGAGCCGAAGTCCGTTGACGTGAACCGCCTCGTGGCATCTTTGAACGAACTGCTGCGCCGCACCATCGGCGAGATGATCCGGCTGGAACTCGACCTCTCAGCCGGGGTATGGCCGACCTTGTGCGATCCAAACCAGCTTGAAAACGCGCTGCTGAACCTGGCGATCAACGCGCGAGACGCCATGCCGGACGGAGGCCGGCTGACCATCGGCACAAGCAACGTGTCGTTCAGCAGCACCATCACCACCAGCACAGGCGGGTTGGAGCCGGGCGAGTATGCCCTGATCTGTGTCACTGACACTGGATGCGGCATGCCGCCTGACGTGATCGAACGCGCATTCGAGCCGTTCTTCACCACCAAGCCGACCGGCCAAGGAACCGGCCTCGGCCTGTCAATGATCTACGGTTTCATCCGTCAGTCGAAAGGCCACGCGACGATCGATAGCGCCATTGGCAAGGGCACCACAGTCAAACTGTACCTACCCCGGCATCATGGTGATGACCTGGATGCGGCAATCCAGCCGCGGGCCGACGCCGAGCCGGCGCGCGTCAGGAGCGGGGAAACCGTGCTGGTGGTGGAGGATGAGGAGGCCGTTCGCAATCTGGTCGTCGAGGTGCTGTCCGACCTGGGGTGCCGGACGATCCAGGCGGTCGACGGCCCGACCGGCCTGGACGTGGTGGAAAGCGGGCAGCACCTGGATCTGCTGGTTACGGATGTGGGTCTGCCAGGATTGAACGGACGCCAGCTCGCGGACGCCGCGCGCGCGGCGCGGCCAGGTCTGAAGGTCCTGTTCATGACCGGCTATGCCGAGAATGCGGTTTTCGACCATGACTTGCTGGGAGACGGAATGGAGATGATGACCAAGCCGTTCTCGATCAAAACCCTGGCCAATCGCATCGGCCGGATGATCGAGCGTCGGTAAAGCAGGCCGGACAGTCTCACGGCAAGCCGCGCTTGCCCGCCAGCCCCCTTCCCGCCATCCTCCCGGCAACCGGAGGAGCCATTCATGTCCGACCTGATCATCCGCAACGGCATCGTCATCGACGGTACCGGCGCCGACCCGTTCGAAGCCGATATCGCGATCGAGAACGGCCGCATCGCCGGCATCGGCAGGATCGCCGGCCGCGGGAAGGAGGAGATCGATGCCAAGGGCCGCATCGTCACGCCCGGCTTCGTCGACCCGCATTCCCATTATGACGCACAGGCGACCTGGAGCAGCCGGATCACGCCATCATCCTGGAACGGCGTCACGACCACGCTGATCGGCAATTGCGGCGTCGGCTTCGCCCCCTGCCGCCCGGATGA
This sequence comes from Acetobacteraceae bacterium, assembly GCA_050181195.1. Taxonomy (GTDB): domain Bacteria; phylum Pseudomonadota; class Alphaproteobacteria; order Acetobacterales; family Acetobacteraceae; genus Rhodopila. The sequence goes on from JBFXDK010000057.1 coordinate 20,913, forward strand.
GCACGACATGCTGGTAAAGCTGATGGAGGGCGTGGAGGACATCCCGGAAGTCGTGCTGACCGAAGGACTGCCGTGGAACTGGCAGAGCTTCCCCGACTATCTGGATGCGCTGGATAGCCGCCCCTACGACCTGGATGTCGCCACACAGGTGCCGCACGCCGCCGTGCGCGTGTTCGTGATGGGCAAGCGCGGTGTGGAACGCGAGCCGGCGACGGCCCAGGACAGCGCCGCCATGGCCCGCATCGCCGCCGAGGGCATCCAGGCCGGCGCGCTGGGCTTTTCCACGTCCCGCACTATCAACCACAAGACCAAAGCCGGCGACCTGATTCCGACGCTGGAAGCCGAGGAAGCGGAACTCGCGACCATCGCCCGCGCACTGCACCAGATCGATGCCGGATGGCTGCAGGTGATATCCGACTTCGACGACGCCGAAAGCGAATTCGCCATGCTACGCCGCCTGACGGCCGCGGCAGGGCGGCCGATGGCGATCACTATTCTGCAGCGCGACAACAAGCCCGAGGAATGGCGCAAGATCACCGGTTGGATCGCCGAGGCCAACCGGGCCGGCCAGCACATGCTGGGCCAAGTGCTGACGCGCCCCACCGGCATCATTCTGGGCTTCGAGATCTCGCAAAACCCCTGGGTCGGCACCGCTTCATACCAGGCCATCGCCCATCTGCCGTTCGCCGACCGCATCGCCGCACTGCGCAAGCCCGAGACCCGCGCCCGCCTGCTGGCCGACACGACGCCGGATGCGTCGCTGCAGCGCCGCGTCGCCCGCTGGGATCGGCTGTTCCCGATGAGCGATCCGCCGAACTACGAGCCGGCGCCCGAGGACAGCATCGCCGCCCGCGCCCAGCGCGAGGGCCGCGATCCGGCCGACCTCGCCTATGACCTGCTGCTGCGGAATGACGGCAAGTCGCTGCTGTATCGCCCCCTGTCCAACTATACCTATGGCAATCTGGACACGGTGCACGACATGCTGACCCATGACGCGACGATCGTGGGCCTGGGCGACGGCGGCGCGCATGTCGGGATTCTCTGCGACGCCAGCGCGATCAGCACGATGCTGACGCACTGGACCCGCGATCGCACACGCGGCCCCAAGGTCTCGCTGCCCTGGGCGGTGCGGCGCATCACGCGGGATTCCGCCTTCGCCATCGGGCTGCGCGACCGTGGCGTGCTGGCGCAGGGCTACAAGGCCGATATCAACGTGATCGACTATGACAACCTGCGCCTGACGATGCCGGAAGTGGTGTACGACCTGCCCAGCGGCGGGCGGCGTCTGATCCAGCGCGCGGTGGGCTATGACGCGACCATCGTCTCGGGCGTCCCGGTCTACCGCAACGGCGAGGCGACGGGCGCCCTGCCCGGCCGCCTGGTCCGTGGCGCACAGTCCGCGTAGCTGCGTGTGCCATGACCCATATCGGGCAGTCCGCACGCCGTTTCGAGGACGACCGCTTCCTGACCGGGCGCGGCGTCTTCGTCGAGGACGTGAATGAGCCAGGCCAGGCCTGGGCGCATGTCGTGCGTTCGCCGCACGCCCATGCGGCGATCGGACGGATCGACGTCGCCGCCGCCCGCGCGGCGCCGGGCGTGCTAGCGGTCTATACGGCGGACGACATCGCTGGCCTGGGTCCCCTGCCCTGCACGACGGCGGTGGCGACGGAAGCGCCGATGATCGTGCCGCCGCGCCCGGCGCTGGCGCGCGGACGCGTGCGGCATGTCGGCGATCCCGTGGCCTTCATTGTTGCGGAGACGGTATTCGCCGCGCGCGATGCCGCGGAACTGGTCGCGGTGGACTACACGGTGCTGCCTTCCGTGGTGGACGGCCCGACGGCACTACAACCCGGTGCGCCGCAACTGTGGGACGAGGCGCCCGGCAATTTCTCCTTCCGGTTCCGCAAGGGCGATCCAACCGCCGTCGCCGAGGCTTTCTCGCGTGCCGCGCATACGGTGGAGATCGAACTCGTCAACAACCGGCTGGTCATTGTTCCGATCGAAACGAGGTCGGCCATTGCCCGCTACGACGGCAATACGTTCCATCTGTTCCTGACCGCGGCCGGTGTACATGCAATCCGCAATACACTGGCCGATGCGGTCTTCCGCGTGCCGAAGGAACGGGTGCATGTGGTGGCGCCTGACGTCGGCGGCGGATTTGGCATCAAGAACGCGGTCTACCCGGAATGGGTGATGCTGCTGTTCGCCGCCCGCGACCTGGGCCGAGCGGTCAAGTGGGTTGAGGAACGGGCGGAGGATTTCGTTTCCACTGCCCAGGGGCGTGACAATGTCACGCGCGCTCGCCTGGCCCTGGATGCGGACGGCACGTTCCTCGGCCTGGATGTATCGACGATTGCCAATCTCGGCGCCTATATGTCAGGCGGCGGCCCCGGCAGTTCCACCAACGCGCCCTCGGCCGCGATGGGCGGCGGCTACGTGATCCCCGCGATTGCCATGGACGTGCGCGCCGCCTTCACCAACACCGTGCCGATCGACGCCTATCGCGGCGCCGGCAAGCCGGAGGCGAACTACCTGATCGAGCGGCTGATCGATCTGGCGGCGGTGCGCTGCGGCTTTGACGCGGTGGATCTGCGCCGGCGCAATGCCATCGCGACATTCCCCTACCCGAAGGCGCTGGGCACCGTGGTGGATTGCGGGCGCTTCGGACTGAACATCGATGATGTCCTGGTGGCGGCCGATCACGCCGGGTTTCCGGCCCGCAAGGCGGCATCGGAGGCGCGCGGGCGGCTGCGCGGCATCGGCGTCGCGTGCTTCCTGGAAACGGCGCGCGGCTCACCCAATGAGGGGGCGGAGATTCGCTTCCAGGACGACGGAAAGGTGGCCCTGCTGATCGGCACCCAGTCCAACGGCCAGGGGCACGAGACATCCTATCCGCAGATCGCCGCCGACCTGCTGGGGCTGAAGCCCGAGCAGTTCCACTACATCCAGGCCGACACGGCGGAGATTCCCGCGGGCAACGGCCATGGCGGCGCACGGTCCATGCACATGGGCGGCGCGGCGCTGCACAAGGCGGCCATGGAGGTCATCGCCAACGGGACGCGCATCGCCGCGCGCCTGCTGCAGGCCTCTCCGGATCAGGTCGTGTTCGCCGACGGGCGCTTCCTGATCCGTTCGATCCCCGAGCGTAGCGTCGATCTCCTGTCCGTGGCCCGCGCCGCGCGCGATCCCGCGGCCCTGCCGGAAGGGATGGACCCGGGCCTTGATACCTATGTCTGGAACCTGCTGGACGTCATCACTTTCCCCAATGGCTGCCACGTGGCCGAAGTGGAAGTCGATCCCGACACCGGCGCGGTGACGCTGGACCGCTACACCGCGGTGGATGACTACGGCACGCTGATCAACCCGATGCTGACCATCGGCCAGGTGCAGGGCGGCGTTGCCCAAGGCATCGGCCAGGCGATGCTGGAGCACACGGTCTACGACCCCGAGTCCGGGCAACTGCTGAGCGGGTCGCTGATGGATTACACTCTGCCCCGCGCCACCGACCTGCCGGACCTGGGGATCACCCTGACGGGCGTGCCCACGAATGCCAATCCGCTGGGGGTGAAGGGGGCGGGACAGGCGGGCGCCATCGCGGCGCCGCAGACGATCATCAGCGCCATCGTCAACGCGCTGGCGCCGTTGGGAGTCGAGCACATAGATATGCCCGCGACACCGGAACGGGTGTGGCGGGCGATCCAGGCGGCAAAAAGCGGTCGGTAGGGCGGGCTACAGGACCAGGACGGCGCGAACGCCGTCTTCCACCGCCCGCAGATCCTCTCCGGACAGCGCGCCATCGGACCGCCGCAGACGGGTGCGGTCCACCGCGCGCACCTGATCGCAGACGGCGACCGACTCCAGGCCGGCAGAGTGAACCGGCACCACGAGCGGCGGATGCGGGGTCGGTCCCGTGGAGAGCGGCACGACCACCACCGTTCGTCGAACGCGGTTCAGGCCGTTGGCACTCAGCACCACCGCCGGGCGGCTCTTGCGGATCTCAGCGCCGCGCGTCGGGTCCAGATCGACCCACCACACCGATCCGCGCCGGATTGCCGCCGGTTCCGGACCCGCCTGGCTCATTTGCGCGTTGTGGAGGGCGGCGGTTCGTCCAGCCCGTCATGCGCGGTCGCCTGCTCCCATTCCGCCATTTCGGCATTCAGCGCCGTGTCGCGCTCCGCCGCCAGTGCAACCCGGTACAGCGGATCGTCATCATCGTCCGCCGGCGGCAACGCCTGTTCCAGCAGGCGTTGCACATAGGCGCTGCGTTCCCGGCTGGGCACGACTTGGCGGAACCGGCGCAGCAGATCATCCGGCAGTCTTACCAGAAGCTGTTCGGTCGGCATGAGAAGCCATCCTGGCCAGAGTTGCTATCAATATCAATATTGATAGCAACTCTGGCTTTCGAACGCAACACCTATGCCTTGAACGACGCGATCGCCTTCTCGTCGAACTTCAGCCCCAGCCCCGGCTTGGTCGGCAGCACCATCATCCCATTCTCGACCGCCGGAGTTTCCTCGTACAGGCACAGCATCCAAGGCATGTATTCCACCGTCAGCCCGTTCGGCGCGGCGGCCACCACATGCACCAGGATCTCCGGCATCACGTGGCTCACAATCGGCAGGTTGAACGCCTCGGCCATGCCGGCCACCTTCATCCACTGTGTCACGCCGCCCACGCGCACGATGTCGACCATGACGATGTCGACAGAATGATGCTGGATCATCTGCCGGAACGGCGCGATGCCCCAGACGTACTCGCCCCCGGCGATCGGCGTGTTCAGCGCCGCGGTGACCCGGGCCAGGCCCTGGTAATCATCGTGCGTCGTGACGTCCTCCAGCCAGAACAGCCCGACATCCTCAACCCGGCTGCCAATGTCGATCGCCTGCTCCGGCCGCCAGCGCTGGTTGATGTCGCACATCAGCTTGATGTCCGGCCCGATCGCCTCGCGCACGACGCGCACGCGCCGCACTTCCTCGGCTGGGGTGGGATTCCCGGGCAGCGCCATCTGGGTCTTCATTTCCTTGAAGCCCTTCTGCACCAGGATCTGCGCCGCCCGCTGCGCCTGCTCATCGGTCAGGCCGCGGCGCAACGAGCCCGAGGCGTAGGTCGGCACCCGATCGCGGTGACCGCCCAGCAGCTTCCAGACCGGCTGTTCCAGGAACTTGCCCTTGATATCCCACAGCGCGATGTCGATCGCCGACGCCGCCAGCATGAAGATCCCACCCGGGCCGCAGGAATCGCCGGTGCCCGCGCGCAGTTTCGCGTTGATCTGCTCGATCCGCAGCGGGTCCATGCCGACCGTCAGTTCCGCGAGTTCCTCGACGGCCTTGTGCAGGCTGCCGGTCATCCTGCCGCCGTAGAAGGTGACGCCGATGCCCTCGATGCCGTTGTCGGTGCGCAGCCGCAGCGTGACGATCGGCCGCTTGCGCCCCGCTTCCTCGGGCATGTTCGCCAGAGGATCGTCCTCGGGGATGTTCAGCATCGTCGCTTCAAAACTGGTGATCTTCATCGGCCTTCCCCTCCCATGGGAGCGCCACCATACCCCGCCTGCCGCGGCCTGTAACGGGGCGGGCGGACTCGCCTCACGCCTGGTCGCATCAGCGAACGCAGCGGATAGCCTGGGAAGGTGGCAGGATGAATACCGCCCAACGCGAACCAGCGGGATCGGCGGCCGGGGGGGGATCGGCGTGCTAGCCCCGGGACGGAAGGCGTGCCTGCACTGCCGCGTCGCACGCCGCCATGGCGGCCTGATCGCTCGAGAAGTCGCGGATCCGCCCGGCCTCATCGGTCAGGAAGGTGGGATCCGTCAGTTCGGCGGCCGGCCCGCGCAGGCCGCCGATCCACGGCATGCCTTGCCGGCCACGGTCGCAGAACACCAGCGCGGTGCCATCACGACGTTCCCAGGCCAGTTCGCCCCGGCTGTCCCACAGCGCGGAGTCAGGCCCCGCCTGCTCCGCCTCTGCAGCGTCCAAGGCCCACCGCAACTCGGGCGCGAAGCCGCGGATCGTCTCATCCTCGACCACACACACCTCGGCATAATGGTCGAACAGGGAGACATCGTATTTCGGCTCGCTCTGCTCGATCATCGCGCTGCCCCGCGCAATCTTCTCCAGCCAGTCCTGCCGCGAGCGGGTCTGGTAGTGGTTCAGCACCAGCACGTGGTGGACCGGCTGCGGCTGAATCGCGACATTTGCCACCGCACGCCCAAGCGTGTCGCAGACCGCTCCCTCCAGGCGGAACTCATGCGGATTCTTCGTCACGTCCAGCAGGTCCGCACAGCGCACGATCGACTTGACGTGGCAGTTCGCCCGGAGGTCATCGGCCGCACGTCTCGTGTAGTTGTCGATCACCAGCCCCTCCGGCCGTTCCTCCCACCCGGAAGGGCCGAAAACGCGCCAGTTCACCAGCACGCCGGAGACCTGCTCGAACCGTTGCAGCAACTGCGGCACCGACCGCCCCTCCAGCGGCAGCAGGAACTCGTCGACATCAATGAACGCGACCCACTCGCACGCCTGACGGTGATGGGAGATGAAATGGCGATAGGCGGAAAGCTGACCGGGGCGTTCCCCCCAGTGGGTCAGTGTGACGCTGCCGGCCAAAGACGAGCGCTGGATCAGGCGGGCGCCGCCATCGGTACTGTCATTGTCGTAGAGGTAGAAATGATCGACCCCTACCACGCGATGGTAGGCAATCCATTCCAGGAGATACGGCGCTTCATTCTTGAAGATCGCGCAGATCGCGAGCGTGGTCATGGCGGGCCGGAGACTTTCGACGTGGCAGCAGGACGGGATGCAGCCGTATCGCGCGTGACCGGCCCATGACGCAACCGCTTCGCACATGCCGCGGCCGGAACCGACGGCCGGCCGGCACGCGCATGCCAAGCCGCCCGGACAAGGCGGGCGCGGCGCTGCCCCTGCCGACGAAACGATATCGCGACGTCGGCGGGCAGGACCGCTACTGGAAGATCACCACCGCCGCAAGGTTCGCCGCATCCACCACCGGGGCGGGGAACAGGAAGAAGAACGCGGTGAACAGGCCGGTGGCCGTGACGACGAAGGACAGCGCCGGCGGGCGGCGGTCGAACGCCTCGGCCGGGGCGTCGAAATACATCACCTTGATGATGCGGATGTAGTAGTAGGCGCCCACGACGCTGGTCAGCACGCCAATGACCGCGAGCGTCCACAGCCCGCCCTGCACCGCCGCCAGGAAGATGTACAGCTTGGCGAAGAAGCCCGACATCAGCGGAATGCCAGCCAGGCTGAACATGAACACCGCCAGCGCGAGGGCAAGGCCGGCATCGTTGGTCGCAAGACCGGACAGATCGGAGATCTGCTCCACCGGGCGGCCCTTCCGCCGCATCGCCATGATGCAGGCGAAGGTGCCAGCGGTCATGAAGACATAGATCACCATGTAGACCAGCACACCGCGGATGCCGTCGGGCGTGCCCACGGCCAGCCCGATCAGCGCGTATCCCATATGCCCGATCGAGGAATAGGCCATCAGCCGCTTGATGTTGGTCTGCCCGATCGCGGCGAGCGAGCCGAGGAGCATCGAGGCGATGGCCATGATCACGATCAGCGTCTGCCAAGCGCCCAGCAACGGGCCGAACGACGTCGCCATTACGCGCAGCAGCAGAGCCATTGCCGCGACCTTGGGCGCGGTGGCGAAGAACGTGGTCACCGGCGTGGGCGCACCTTCGTAGACATCGGGCGTCCACATATGGAACGGCACGGCCGAAACCTTGAAGGCGAGACCGACCAGCACGAACACGATGCCCACGATCAGGCCAGGCGTTGCGTTGCCGGGCAGGGCCAGCATGGCGCGGAGTTCGTGGAAGTCCATCGTCCCGGCGAAGCCATAGACCAGCGAGACGCCGTACAGCAGCAGGCCCGAGGCCAGCGCGCCAAGGACAAAGTATTTCAGTCCGGCTTCCGAAGACCGCAGGTCGTCACGCGCGAAGGCCGCGAGCACATACAGCGCCAGCGACTGCAGTTCGAGGCCGAGATAGAGCGTCATCAGGTTCGACGCCGACACCATCACCATCATACCGACGACGGCGAACAGCATCAGGATCGGGAATTCGAACCGCGCGATCCCTTCCTGGCGGTTCCAGTCCAGCGACAGGATCGCGGTCAGCGCCGCGCCCGCCAGGATGACCAGCTTGTTGAAGCTTGCAAACGGGTCGGCGATGAACTGGCCATTGTAGCCGATACCGGCGACCCCGGTCAGCACCATCATCGCGGTGATCAGGAACGCGCCGATGGTCAGCATGGTGCACATCAGCGCGCTGTCCTGCTTCCGCAGCACGCCGAAAACCAGGATGCCCAGGCCGATGCAGGCCAGGACGATCTCGGGCAGGGCAAGCGTCCAGTTCATCAGTGCGTCACCCCGGCGAGCTTGACAGTGGCGGCCAGCGCGGCCTGGTGCTGCTGCACCAGGTTCGCGACGGAGGCATCCCAGAAGGACGTGAAGCTGGACGGGTAGATCCCCATCCACAGCGTCAGGATGATCAGGGGCGCGAAGACGGCCCATTCGCGCGGGCTGAGGTCGAGGATATGGCGCAGGTCGTCGCGCGTGATCCGGCCAAACATCACCCTGCGGTAGAGATACAGCATATAGCCAGCGCCCAGGATCATGCCGGCGCCGCCCAGCAGGGCCAGCCAGAAGCTCACCTGCAGCGCGCCGACGATGACCAGGAACTCACCGACGAACCCGGCCGTGCCCGGCAGGCCCACCGAGGCCATGGTGAACAGCATGAAGGTCAGCGCATAGCCCGGCATTCGGTCGGACAGCCCGCCATAGCGCGCGATCTCCCGCGAGTGGATCCGGTCGTAGACGACACCCACGACAAGGAAGAGCGCGCCCGAGACGACGCCGTGCGACAGCATCTGGAACAGCGCCCCGTGGATGCCCTCCTCATTGAAGGTGAAGGTGCCGATCGTCACGATGCCCATATGGGCGACCGAGGAATAGGCGATCAGCTTCTTCATGTCCTCCTGCGCCAGCGCCACCAACGAGGTGTAGATCACCGCCACGACCGACAGCGTGAAGATCATCGGCGCGAAATAGACCGAGGCATCGGGCAGCATCGGCAGTGAAAAGCGCAGGAACCCATACCCGCCCATCTTCAGCAGCACGCCGGCCAGGATGACCGATCCGGCGGTCGGCGCCTCGACATGCGCGTCCGGCAGCCAGGTATGCACCGGCCACATCGGTACCTTCACGGCGAAGGATGCGAAGAAGGCCAGGAACAGCCAATACTGCATGTCCGCCGGGAACCGCGTGACCATCAGCGTTGGGATGTCGGTGGTCCCGGCATGGAGCCACATCGCCAGCAGCGCCAGCAGCATCAGAACCGAGCCGGTGAGCGTGTAGAGAAAGAATTTCACCGCGGCGTAGACGCGGCGCGGCCCGCCCCACACCCCGATGATCAGGTACATCGGGATCAGCACCGCCTCGAAGAACATGTAGAAGACGATGAAATCCAGGGCGCAGAACATGCCCACCATCATCGTTTCCAGGATGAGGAAGGCGAGCATGAACTCCCGCACGCGGGTCTGGATGCTCTCCCAGCTTGCCAGGATGCAGATCGGCGTCAGCACCGTCGACAGCAGGACAAACAGCACCGAAATGCCGTCAACGCCCATCTTGTAGCCGACATTGTATTCCGGCAGCCAGGACAGGCTTTCAACGAACTGGAAGCCCGGGTCGGCCTGGTCGAACCGCACCCAAAGAATCAACGAAAGCGCCAGCACGATCAGGCTGGTCCACAGCGCGGTCCAGCGGGCGTTGGAGGCGACCGTCGCCTCATCCCCGCGGACCGACAGGATCACCAGACCGCCGACGAGCGGCAACCAGGTGATCAGCGACAGGATCGGAAAGCCGGCCTCATTCATCGGGGATCACCGGGTCCACATGTAGATGCCGACCAGCACGACGACGCCGATCAGCATGACGAAGGCATAGACAGCGAGAGAGCCGGTCTGCAGCTTCACGACCTGCCGCGAGCTGCCGGAGGTGATTTCGGCGAGCCCGTTCGGCACGCCATCGATCACGCCGACATCGCCCACCTGCCAGAAACCGCGCGCGAGGCGCATGGCCGGACGCACGAAGATCGCGTCATACAGCTCGTCGAAATACCACTTGTTCAGCAGGAACAGGTAGATCGGACGGAAGGTCTGCGCGAGGCGCACCGGCAGCAGAGGATTGGCGATATACATCACGTAGGCCAGCGCAATGCCCGCCAGCGCCACGATGACCGGCAGAACGCCGACCCAGCCGGGCAGATGGTGCATTGCCTCCAGCCCATGATTGTTCGGCCCCGTGAAGATCGCCCCGTTCCAGAACGCCAGTTCATCGTGGCCAACGAACCAGGCCGACAGTGCCCAGCCGCCGATCACCGCGCCAATCGCCAGCACATACAGCGGCACCAGCATCACCTGCGGGCTTTCGTGCACATGCTCCATCACGTGATGGTCGGCGCGCGACTTGCCGTGGAACGTCATGAACAGCAGCCGCCAGGAGTAGAATGCGGTCAGGAACGCGGCCAGGACCGTGCAGATGAACGCGTAAATGCCGATGCCGCTATGGGCCGCGAATGCCGCCTCGATGATGGCATCCTTGGAATAGGATCCGGCGAGCGGCGGGATGCCGGCCAACGCGAGGTTGCCGATCCACATCACCGCGCAGGTCACGGGGATCATCCTGGCCAGCCCGCCCATCTTGCGCATGTCCTGCTCATCCGACATCGCGTGGATGACCGAGCCGGCGCCCAGGAACAGCAGCGCCTTGAAGAAGGCATGGGTGATCAGGTGGAACACCGCCGCCTGGTACACGCCGACGCCGATCGCGACGAACATGTATCCCAGCTGCGAACAGGTGGAATACGCGATCACCCGCTTGATGTCGTTCTGCGCACACCCCACGGTCGCGGCGAACAGTGCGGTCGAGGCGCCAATGAACGTCACGAATGCCAGCGCAGCGGGTGCGAACTCCATCAGCGGCGACATCCGCGCCATCATGAACACGCCGGCTGTCACCATCGTCGCGGCATGGATCAGCGCCGAGACAGGCGTCGGCCCCTCCATCGCATCGGGCAGCCATACATGCAGGCCAAGCTGCGCGGACTTGCCCATGGCACCGATGAACAGCAGGAAGCCGATCACCTCGTAGGCCTGGAACGTGGTGCCGAACAGGTTGTAGGTATCGGCGGCATGGGCGGCGATCGCGGGGAAAATGACGCCGAACTCGATGGAGCCGAATTTGGCGTAGATCAGCGCCAGCCCCACCGCGAAGGGCAGGTCGGCGACGCGGTTGACGATGAACGCCTTGATCGCGGCAGCGCAGGCCGACGGCCGGTCATACCAGTAGCCGATCAGCAGGTAGGAGCAGAGGCCGACGCCTTCCCAGCCGAAGAACAGCTGCAGCAGGTTGTCCGCCGTCACCAGCATCAGCATCGCAAAGGTGAACAGCGACAAATACGCGAAGAACCGGTACTGCGGGTAGGAATCGTGGCCCATGTAGCCGATCGAATAGACATGGATCAGCATCGACACGAACGACACCATGCCGACCATCACGGCCGACAGCGTGTCGTAGCGCAGTGCCCATTCAACGTGGAAGCGCCCCGCTTCCACCCAGGGCGAAATGATCAGCACGCCAGGGTCGGCGTGGCCGAGGACAAGCTGGAGGAAAGCGATCGGACCGCAGATCGCCGCAACCACCATGCCCAACACCGACGCGCCCATGGCCGCTCGGCTGCCGATCGTGCGTCCCAGCAGACCCGAGACCAGGGCACCGACCAGCGGTGCGAAAATCGCGAGAGCGTAGATCATGTCAGCCCTTCATCAGGTTGACGTCTTCAACCTGAATCGACCCGCGGTTGCGGAAGTAGATCACGACAATGGCGAGGCCGATCGCCGCCTCGGCCGCGGCGACCGTCAGCACCAGCATTGCCAGCACCTGGCCAGCCAGGTCCGCGTGCATCGCCGAGAAGGCGACCAGGTTCAGGTTCACCGCAAGCAGGATCAACTCGACCGCCATCAGGATGACGATGACGTTCTTGCGGTTGAGAAAGATGCCGAAAATGCCCAGGACCAGCAGGATTGCGCTGACCACGAGGTAATGGCCGAGACCGACCTGCATCATGCGTGAAAACTCCGAAGGGCGAGGCTTCGCCGCGCGCTTCCCCAAAGGGACGTTGCCCCTTTGGAAACCCCACCAGGAGAACAGCCCCTAGACCCTGTTCCGTTGCCGTGTGACCCGAGGACCACCCCGGACCTCTCGACATCACGGTCCGCCCTTGCCTCATACGCCGATCTGATTGGTTCCAAGGGCTGCGCCCGTGGCGGGCGGTCCAGGAGGGCAGCGCCCACCAGGTGGGGTCCGGGG
>JBFXDK010000058.1:0-32732 GCA_050181195.1 Acetobacteraceae bacterium
AGGCGATGCGCGCCGGCCTGATCGACGGGCTGCACGACGTCGATGGCCTGGTTCGCCAGTTGGGCGGCGAAGGGATGAAAGGCCGCCGTTTCGCGCCCCGCCGCCGCGGCCTGCTCAGCCGACTGCCGCGCCTCGGCGTCGATGCCGTGCTGGACGCGATCGAGGAACGCGCAGCCGTGACCGGCCCCCAGCTGCGCTGACCCGCAGCGGGACGAACAACGGCGACGGCCGATCGCAACCGCGGCTCATGCGGGCGCCAGCGACAGCGGCACCACCACCGGCCGGCCGTCCGGGCCATCCACCACCGCCACCTCGGCACCGAACGCCGCCCGCAACGCGCCCTGCGTCAGCACGGTGCCGGGCGCGCCGGCCCCCGCCAGCCGCCCCGCCGCCAGCAGCACCACGTGATCGGCGTGCCGCGCCGCGGCGTTCAGGTCGTGCATCACCGCAACCGTCGTCAGGCCGCGCCGCCGCGTCGCGTCCCGCAGCAGCGCCAGCACCTCCAGCTGGTGCGCGATATCCAGCGCACTGGTCGGCTCATCCAGCAGCAGGATGCGCGGATCGCCCGCCAGCACCTGCGCCAGGAACGCAAGCTGCCGCTGCCCGCCGCTGAGTTCACCGATGCGCCGCCAGGCAAGATCGGCGATCCGCAGCTCCGTCAGCGCCTGTTCAGCGGCGGTCAGGTCCGCCTTCGCCACCCGAAGCGTCAGGGACCGCAGCCGGCCCAGCAGCACCACTTCGAACACGCTCAGCGCCGCCTGCGCATTCGTGTCCTGCGGCATGTAGCCGATGCAGGCGCGCAGCGGCGGACGGCCATCGGCGCCGGTGATCGTGCCGGTATGGCGTACCAGCCCGGCGGCGGCGCGCAGCAGCGTCGACTTGCCGGATCCGTTGGCACCCAGGACCGCCGTGATCTCACCCGGCGCACAGCGCAGGCAGACATCCTGCAGCGCAGCCCGCCGCCCATAGCGCACGCCAAGGTTCCGCACGTTCAGCATCAGCGCACCCGCCCGCGCCTGCAGATCAGCCAGCCGAAGAATGGCACCCCGATCAGCGCGGTCACGATGCCGATCGGGAAGACCGTGCCCGGGATGATCAGCTTGCTCGTCACCGACGCCGCTGACAGCACCAGCGCCCCCAGCAGCGCCGAGGCCGGCAGCAGATGCCGCTGGTCCTCGCCCACCAGCGACCGCGCGACATGCGGCGCCACCAGGCCGACGAAGCCGATCGTACCCACGAAGGCAACCGCCGCCCCGGTCAGCAGCGACACCGCGACGAACGCCCGCAGCCGCAACGCACCCACCGGCACGCCCAGGCCGCGCGCCCGCTCATCGCCCAGCTGCAGCGCCGTCAGCCGCCACGCATCCCGCAGCAGCACGGGCAGCACGACGCCCAGGACGGCGGCCACGATTGCCGTCTTCGCCAGGCTGGCGCGCAGCAGGCTGCCGAACAGCCAGAACACGATCTGCTGCAACGCCTCGGGCGAGGCAAGGAACTGCAGCAGCGACAGCAAGGCCTGGAACAGGAACAGGCAGGCGATGCCGGCCAGCACCAGCAGCTCGGTCGTGGCCCCGCGTACCTGCCCGACGCCGGCCACCAGCGCGCAGGCGACGCCGGCGAACGCGAAGGACGCCAGCGGCACCGACCACATCTCCGGCAGCGGCAGCGCGGCGCCGAACAGGATCGCCAGCGCCGCGCCGAACCCGGCGCCCGCGGAAATCCCCAGCGTGTAGCTGCTGGCCAGCGGATTGTTCAGGATGGTCTGCATCACCGCGCCCGACACGCCCAACGCCGCGCCCACGGCCAGCGCCATCAGCGCAATCGGCAGCCGCAGCGCGTGCACGATCGTGTCCAGCATCGGATCGCCGCTGCCACCCAGCAGCGACCGCAATACCGCCCCCACCGGCAGCATCGCCGGTCCGGTCGCGACATCCGCGGCAAAGCTGACCGCCAGCGCCGCCCCGACGCACAGGATCGCCATCACCCGGCGCCTGTTGGCCAGGCGCCAGCCGTCGATGCCTTGTGACGCGGTCATCCCCGCGACCGGTGTCATGCGCCCGCAGGCCGCAACCGCGTCATCCAGGTTCCACTCAACGGCACCGGCAGGAACGCCTCGTGGTAGCGCCGCAACGATGCCACCGGATCGACATCGCTGAACGCCGCCGGGTGCAACTGCTTCGCGATGTACTGCGTCCCCACCCAGTCACACAGGCAACGAGCCAGCCCGGCCTCGATCGTGTGCAGGTCGCCGTTCCGGATCGCCGGCAACTGGCGCCAGCCGGGGCGGTCCTGATAAGGCGCCAGGGACTGGCGCGCGGTCGCCTCATCGACGCCGAACCCGGCCCGCACCGCGGCAGGGGCATTGGCCCACGACGAGCCGATGATGTACACGAAGGCCGGCGCCGCCGCCAGCACGGCTTCGGGCGACATCTTCGCCCAGCCGGTGGGGATGTTGCCCGCGGCGACATTGGCGCCGCCCGCCAGTTCCAGCATGCGGCCCCACATCGCATCGTTGTAGGTGTTGCCGATCGCGCCGGCGCCGCCGCTGCCCAGTTCCACGTAGGCCTTCGGCGCCGGTGCCCCGCCGACCCGACGACGTATGTCCGCCAGTTCAGCCTGATACAGATCCGCGAGCGCATGGGCGCGATCGGTCGTGCCCATCGCCGCCCCCAAGGCCAGCGTGCCGGCGACGTGCTTCGCCGGATCCTGCGCGTTGTAGTCCACCACCAGGATCGGCACGCCGGCCTGCTCGATCTGCGCCATCAGCGGCGCCATCGTCCGGAAACCCCATTCGTGGATGATCAGCAGGTCGGGCCGCAGGCCCAGGACACGCTCGACACTGAACGACTTGTCATCGGCGACGCCGACATCGGCGAGGCCGGACAGCGCCGGGATCGCGTCCCGGTACTTCTCCCACACCGCGCGACGGTTCACCGCCCACTGCTTGCGACCGAAGCCCACCACCCGATCCCAGCCGCCCGGCCCGGCCACGGCCGTGAACTCCTCATAGTTGAACGCAATCACGATGCGCTCGGGCGGCGCCTTCAGGCTGACGCTGCGACCGGCGGCGTCGGTGATCGCCGGCATGGCCGCCCGGGCGCGATGCGGCAGCGCCGCCGCCAGCGGCAGCACCAGCAGCGACCGGCGGGAAATATGCTTCTGCATGTCTGGAAATCCTTGACGGAGGAGGGGGAATGGCGGCGGACGCGCTCAGGTCAGGCGCGCCATCCACGTCCCCTCGAACCGCACGGGCAGATACCGCTCGTGATACAGCCGCAATTCCCCGACGGGATCGACATCGGCGAACAACGCCGGATGGATCTGCTTCGCGATGAAATACATCGCCGCATAATCGAACAGCGCCCGGCACAGCCCGTGCTCGATCGCGAACAACTGGCCGTTGCGGATGGCGGTCAGGCCGGACCAGCCGCGCCGCTGCGCATAGGGCGCCAGGCTGGCGCGCGTGGTGGCCCGGTTCGCATCGAAGCCGGTCCGCACCGCATGCGGCCGGTTCACCCAGGACGATCCCGCGATGAAGATCGCCTCGGGATCCGCCGACAGCACGTATTCCGGGCTGAGCGGCCCCCAGGCGCCCGGAATCTTCCCGGCGGCGATGTTGGAGGCACCCACAATATCCAGGATGCGCCCCCACATGCCCTGCCAGTAGGTGTTGCCGATGGCATCGGCGCCGCCCTGCCCGAGTTCGACATAAACCCGCGGCTGCGATCCCGCCGTCCGGCCGCGCGCCTGGATGTCCTGGACCTTCGCCAGGTACAGCGCGGCCAGTGCCCGCGCCCGTTCCTCGTTGCCGGTGGCGATGCCCATCGCGATGGTGCTGGCGGCATGCCGCTCGGGCAGTTGCGCGTTGTAGTCGATCACCAACACCGGAATGCCCAGCGCCTCCAGTTGCGCGACCGCCCGGCCCAGGACCGCGAACGACCATTGCGCCATGATCACCAGGTCGGGCCGCAGCGCGATCACCTTCTCGACGCTGAAGCTGCCGTCATCGGTGTTGCCGACATCCGCAACGGCATCGAGGCGCGGGACGGCCGCCCGGTAGCGCGCGTAGATCGCCGGCCGCCATCCGGCCCACAGCGCCTTGCCGAAGCCCACCACCCGGTCCCAGCCTTCCGGCCCGGCAATGGCGGTGTATTCCTCGAAATTGAAGCCCAGCACGATGCGTTCGGCCGGCGCGCCCAGCGCGATGGTGCGGCCCATCGCGTCGGTGATGGGCGGCGGGGCAGCTCGGCCGGGACGCGGCAACGCGGCCAGCAGCGGCAGGGCCAGGGCGGAACGCCGCGTCAGACCGGGCGGCCGAATGGTCGACCGGTCTGCGCGCAGGGTTGGTGTGGCGGCTGCGCGAAAGAGGATACCAGCCGGCCGTCCTGCATCGCATGGATCAATGCATCGGGCGACTGGTATCCGGCGCGGCTCTTGGGTTGGCATGCGGAAATCTCCGTCGGCTCGCGGGATCGGTCCGGTCGTGACAACGCGCGCCCGGCGGGTGGCGCGGGCGCGCGTGGAACGGCGATCAGGCGGGCGGACCTCGCGGTCGGGCGGAGACGGTCCGCGCCGAGGGCGGACCGGTGGCGGGCGGCGCCAAAACGAAGCGGTCGGCCGGCGGCACAGACAAAGGCAGCGGAAATGACGGCCCGCTGACCACGGGCACGGCCTGCGAGGCGTGGATCAGGCAGACCGGGCAGAGCGCGCAGTCATGCGAGGCGGGCGGCGTTTCGAGGGGAACCGGGCTGGAGGATCCCTCGGCATGGCAGATCGCCACGCCTTCCAGCCCCAGGGCGGCGGTCCCGGCGACAGAGAAGGGTGCCACGCCGGTTCGCAGAACCAGCGCGAGCAGCACCATGACCCGGATCAGCGTGCACGCCGCGTGCCGCATCGCCTGGATCCCACTTCCCCCGTCCGTTGACGAAGGTCACAGGATCACAGGCCGCTGACAGCGGCAAGGGGGATGATAGACGCACGCCGGTGCGCCAACGGGCTTTTCCGCCCGTCAGAGCGGCCAGGCAGCGGTTCGGATCAGCAGGCGGTCAGATGTTGCCGGCGATCCAGTCCTTTAGCCGGCTCTTGGGCAGCGCGCCCACCTGCGTCGCGGCCGGCTTGCCATCCTTGAACAGGATCAGCGTCGGGATGCCGCGCACGGCGTAGTTGGTCGGCGACATCGGATTGTTGTCGATGTCCACCTTCGCGACGGTCAGCTTGCCGGCGAACTCACCCGCCAGTTCCTCCAGCGCCGGACCGATCATCTTGCAGGGACCGCACCATTCCGCCCAGAAATCCACCAATACCGGGCCGGTCTTGCTCGCCTCCACCACGTCCGTGGCGAAGCTCTTGTCGGTAACCGCTTTGGTGTTGGCGCTCATGGGGAACCCTCAATTCTTGTGACCGTTGCAGCAAAAGTGGGGGCGGGCGCGGAAGTGGTCAAGCGACCTCCGTGGAGCGTCCCGGCTCATGCGCATCCAGCATCGCATCCGGCAGAATCGACACGCGCGCGTCCCGCGTCCAGATCAGCGCACAGCGCACCGGCCGCTCGGGATAGATCGCCCGCAGAACCGACCGGTAGGTTGCCATCTGCCGCAGATACAGCACCGGCGTGTCCTCCGCCCGCGCCGGCGGACGGCGGTTCGTCTTGAAATCCGCCAGCAGCACCCGGTCGGGCAGCACCGCCAGCCGGTCGACCAGGCCGCCGACCACCACGTCGCCCACCACGCCGGTCAGCGGCACCTCGGCCCGCCCGTCCGGACCGAACAGGGCCGCCAGGTCCGCATGGGTCAGGATCGCCAGCACCTCATCCACCACGCCGCGCGCGTCCGCGGCGCTCAGCCCGTGTCCCGGCCGGTCGACGAAGCGTGCCGCAGCCTCCCGCCACGTCGCCGCCGGCAGTGCGGGCAGATGCTGCAGCAACGCGTGGATCAGCTGACCGCGGCGGAAGCGGTTGCCGGACACGTCCCGCTCCGCCAGCGGCGACACCGCCGCCGGCACCGGTCCCAGCTCCACCCCTTCCGGCCGGCTGGGCGCCAGCGGCCGCGACCGGGGAGGCTCGGGCGGCGGTGGCGCCGGCCGCCAGTCCGGCGCGGTGCCCAGCCACGCGGGCACACTGATCGCTCCCGCGATCTGGACGGACGCGCGATCCGGTTCCGCCGGGACGGTCTGTTCGCTGCGCAATGACAGCACCTCACCCGGCCAGGCGGCGAACGGCGTCCGCACCGGCGCATAGGCACCGGCTTCGGCCAAAGCCGCGAAACCGCGCTCGACCAGCCGATACCAGCACGTGTCCTCCAGGTCCCGCTTGGACGAGCGGCCGCAGACAAGAAGCCGGTCCTCGGCGCGGGTCAGGGCGACGTAGAGCAGCCGGTTGTGCTCCTCCATCCGTCGCCGGCGCATCACGTCCCGCAGCGTGTCAACCGTGCGGCAGCGCACTTCGCGCCGCGGCGACCACAGCGGCACGGCGATCCCCGTGGCCGGATCGTCCGCCCACAGGATCCCGCCCTCGTCCGGCGGCAGGGCGGTGGTGTCCGGCAGGATCACCAGCGGCGCCTGCAGGCCTTTCGCGCCGTGCACCGTCATCACGCGCACCTGCCCGCCCGCCGCCTCCGGCTCCCGCTTCACCTCGGCGCCCGATCGGCGCAGCCAGTGCAGGAACCCCTGCAAGGACGGCGGATGAATGCGCGCATAGGTCAGCGCCGCGTTCAGGAACTCATCCACCGGCTCCGCCGCCTCCGGCCCCAGGCGGGCGAACAGCCTGGCGCGCCCGCCCAGGGAACCGAGCGCCTCGGCGAACAAGGCAAACGGCGAGGCGTAGTCGACCCGCGCCAGCAGCGGCGCGAAGAAATCCCAGGCGCGCCGCCAGTGCGGCTGTTCCTGCGCGCGATCACGCAGCACCTCCCACAGCGGCGCCGGACGGCCGACCGCCAGCGCCATCAGGTCGTCATCGTTCAGCCCGCCCAGCGGCGAGGTCAGCACGCAGGCGAAGGTCAGGTCGTCCTGCGGCAGCAGCAAGGCATCGCCCAACGCCATCAGGTCCTGCACCGCCGGCTGCTCGGTCAGCACCAGCCGGTCCAGCCCGGCCACCGGCACCCCGCGCGCCTTCAGCGCCCGCACCAGCACGCGCGCGAACGCGTCCCGGCGGCGCACCAGCACCATCACGTCGCCGGGCGCCAGAGGCCGGCCGCGGCTTTCCAGCATCACGGACCCGCCGGTCTGGTCGCGGATCCACGCGGCCAGCGTATCGGCCAGGATCTGCGCCGCCGAGGTAAGACCCTGATTCTCGGCCGGGATGGTCCAGGGCTTCGGTTCGGCGGCGGTGGGCAGCGGCGTCAGCGGCCACAGCTCGACCTGCCCGGCATGGCCCTCGCGGTTGGCGTAGTGCGTCAGCGCCTGACCGTCATCCGCCACCCCCGCGGCGGCGATCGGACTGGCGAACACCGCATCCACCAGCCCCAGCACCGGCGCGGTGGATCGGAACGACACGTCGAGCCCGGAATCCTGCCACACCTGCCCGGACTCGCGCACACGGCGTGCCAGACGAGCACGGGAGCGGTCGAACTCCGTCGTATCCGCGCCCTGGAAGGAGTAGATGGACTGCTTGCGGTCCCCAACCGCGAACACGGTGCGGATGGTCTCGCGCGCGCCGGCGCCGGCGAAGAACTCCTCGGTCAGCGCGTGCGCGATGCCCCATTGCTGCGGCGCGGTGTCCTGCACCTCGTCCAGCAGCAGGTGGTCGATGCCGCCATCCAGCTTGTACAGCACCCAGGCCGCGCCGGGATCGACCAGCAGCGCCGCGGTGCGGCCGATCAGGTCGTCGTAGTCCAGCAGCCCGGAATCCGTCTTGTGGGTGGAATAGCCCTGCACCACCGGCCAGGCCAGCGTCGCCAGCGCATGCGATACCGAGGCAACCTGCAGCGCCCGTCGATCGTCGTCGATCCGCTGGATGCGGTCCGCCTCCGCCTCATAGGCGGACCACCATTCGGGCCGGCTGTCGGCGATCTTCTGGCCGACCAGAGTGCGCGCGCTGCATTTCTCGCCGGCCTTGGTGAAGAATTCGCACCGCCAGGCCTCCCAGTTCTCGGCGCGATCGGCCGGCCCAAGGGACAGCCAGTCCAGGATGCGGCCCGCCCGATCCGCCGCCGCCTTCGGCCCCTGCGCCTGCACGTTCAGCACGGCTTCGCGCAGGGCGTGCTCCGCCATCCATTGCACGCCATCGGCGATGATCGAGGCCTCATCCTGGCCGGCGCAGCCCAGCGCGCGCCGCTGCGCCCCTAGCAGGCCGGCGCCCAGCCCCAGCGCGCGGTCCAGGCGGGCGCGGTCGGTGTGCAGGGTCGCGACATGGCGGCCAAACTGCTCCGCCGAACACAGCCCCGCGGTGGCCTGCAGCGCCGCCCGCATCGCGGCGTCGCTGGCGCGGGCAAGCATCTGCTCGCGCGCCTCGGTCATCGCATCCTCGGCGTCGCGGTCGTCCACCAGCTGGAAATGCGGGGAGATCGCGGCCTCCAGCGGGAAGCGGCGCAGCAGCGACTGGCTGAAGGCGTGGATCGTGCCGATGCGCATCCCGCCCGGCAGGTCCAGCACCCGCGCGAACAGGGCGCGGGCGCCGCGGCAGGCCTCCTCGGTCGGATCGACGTTCAGGCGGCGGAGTTCCTCGGCCAGCGCCGGCTGCGGCAGCGTCACCCAGCGCCCCAGCGTCCGCTGCAGCCGCAGCGCCATTTCCGCCGCCGCCGCCTTGGTGAAGGTCAGGCACTGGATGCGTTCGGGGCGCGCCCCGGCCAGCATCAGCCGCAGCAGCCGGTCGGTCAGCAGCTTGGTCTTGCCCGATCCGGCCGACGCGGCGACGAAAGCCGACACGGCGGGATCCGACGCGGCCAGTTGCGCGCGGTTGGCGCGATCACGCGGTGTTTCACTCATGCCTCGTCCCCCGCCGCCGACCATTCCGCCACCCGCGCCAGCTGCGCATAGTCGGAAAACCGCGGCGCCCAGTCGGGATAGGGGTGCGACGGATAGGGCCGGCCGGAATCGAACGCATCGATCAGCCCGCACAGGCTTTCGTGCGCCGCCTCGACCGCCGCGGCCACCTCCTCGGCCTTGCGGCGATAGAGCGACCGCACTTCGCCCGGCAGGAACCCGCCGCTCAGGTGCCAGTAGATCAGCTCGCCCGCGGCGCCGGCCAGGTCCGGGCCGAAGGCGCCGCGCGCCGCCATGGCCGCTTCCAGCAGCAGCTGCGGCGCCAGCCCGCGCTCGACATCCTTCTGCGTGGGCGGCGTGCCGGTCTTGTAGTCCAGGATCACCAGCGACCCGTCCGGCAGCCGCTCGATCCGGTCCGCGCGCCCCACCAGCCGGAACGCTCCGCCGGGGCGCGCCAGATCCAGCGTGCCGGCCGCCTCGGGGGCGATATGCACCGGCGCGACCATCGACCGGCGCTGCAGTTCGGTCTCGGCCACCCAGACGGCGATGCGTGCCAGGCGCGGCGCCCACCAGGCAGAGAGCGCCTCCCGCAGCCCGGCCTCGCCCAGCGCCCGCTCCATCGCCCGCGTCAGCTTCGTGGCGCCGTCAGGCGGCCAGCTGATGCCGTGCTCCCGCAGGAACAGGTTCATCCCCGCATGCACCAGCATGCCGTAATCGGCGGCGTCGGTCGCTTCCTCCAGCGGCTTCAGCGCCGTGAGCTTCAGGACATGCCGGGCGTAGATCGCATAGGGGTCGCGCAGCCAGGTCTCGACCTCGGTGACGCTCAGGCGCCGGGGCCGCAGCGCGACCGGCGGACAGGGCTTCGGCGGTGAGACCGGGCGCGGCCGGTCCGCCGGCTGGTCCATCGCGCGGGCCCAGGCAACGGCCGGGTGTTCGGGCAGCGCCTGTCCCTTGCCGGCGAGAAAGGTCTCCACGCGGATCAGCCAGCGCGCCGGGACAGCGGGGGCGCCATCGCGCCGGACGGGGCAGGACAGGATGACCTCGCGCCCGGAACAGGCGGCGGAGACGAAGTCATGCGCTGCCTGGCCCACGTTCTCCTCGGGCGAGGGCAGGCCGACGGTCGCGCGCATGGGGCGGGAGAGCCACGGCCCCGGCTCGGTCAGCGGCGGCCACACCCCTTCCGCCAGGCTGCCCAGCACGACGCGATCGACGCTCTGCAGACGCGCTTCCAAAAGGCCCCAGATGAAGATGCGGGGATGCTCGACGCCACCGCGCCCGCGCAGCGCGCGCCGGCTGCGCACCACCGCGCCGTCCAGCACCGCGTCCAGCAGGCCCGGCAGCACGGCGCGGCGCTGGTCCGGCAGGATGCCGATCGCTTCCTGCACCGCGGCCAGGCGCTCTGCCAGCGCCTCGCCCTCCTCGCCCGACCACAGCCGGACCGGCCCGAACTCGTCATGCGTCGCGGCCATCGCCTCGGCTGCCTCGATGATCGCGGCCAGCGCCGGCGCCGGCGCGACCTCCACCGAGGCGTCAATGCGCAGCGCCGGTTCCAGGCAGGCTTCCAGCCGCGCCAGGAAGTCCCGCAGCCGCTTGTCACCGCCGGCGCGATCCACGCCCAGGCGCAGGCCGGTGATGCCATGCGGCGGGCGCGGCCCCCGCAGGCACGCGGTTTCCAGGGCGCGTGCCGCCGTCCGGCAGGCCAGCGGCGACAGGCCCGCCGCCGCCATCGGGTGCTTCAGCAACGCCAGCAGCGGCACCGGCGCGAGTTCGTCGGCGATGGCACGCACCAAAAGCCGCAGGAACACCGCGGGCGGCGTGTCGGCCAGTTTCTCGCCGGCGCTGTCGTCGGCGACGATGCCATGGCGCAGCAGCGCGGCGGTGACCCGCGCGGCGAGATCGCGGTCCGGCGTCACCAGCGCCGCGCGGGCATCCGGCGTCTCCAGCGTCTCGCGCAGCACCAGCGCGATGGCCTCGGCTTCCTCCTGCTGGTCGGACGGCGACAGGCGCCACATCCCGTCCAGCGGCACCGGCGCGGGATCGCGCCAGGCATCCAGTGCGGACGCCGGCAGCAAGGCGCTGCCCAGGGTGGCGAACCGCGCGGGCGGCGCCGTTTCAGCCAACGTCACCCCGGGCCAGGGGCGGACATCGCCCCGCGTCGCGCCCAGGCTCGCCAGCAGGTCCGCCAGGCCCGCCTGCGCATGCGCGTGCTCCAGCTCGGCCCAGGCGGCATCGTCGATCGCCATGTCGAGCGACGGCAGCACGACCTGACCCAGGGGCATCCGCGCTACCGTCCGCAGCAGACGAGCGACGGCGGGAATGCCGGCCGTGGTGCCGGCGATCAGCACGGGGTGGGTGGGCGGCTCACGCTCCCACGCCTCGGCCTGCGCCGTCAGCAGCGCGACCTGCCGCTGGGCCGGGTTCATCAGGCCGTTGTCGGCCAGCCATTCGGGCCAGGCGTCGGTGACGATGTGCAGGAATTTCAGCGTCTCGGCCCAGTGTTCGGCATAGGCCGGGTCGGCCGCGTCCGGCAGGCGGGCGCGCAGGTCGATCTCCGCCCGCTCCGCCTCATCCATCAGCGCGGCGAGTTCCACCGCCAGCCGCCAGGCGCGGTCGGCGGTGCCGGGCGCGCCCGGGCTGTGGCGGGAGGCAGCGAGGATCAGCCGGCTCAGCGCGGCCAGGCGCTGCATCGGCTCGACCGCGGGCGGCAGGTCCAGCGCGCCGGTCAGCGCCAGCGGCGCCTCGTCCAGCGCACCCAGAGCGGAGATGCGCGGCAGCAGCAGCGGCCTGCCCTCCGACACCCGCAGGAACGCCTCCGCCAGCGACCGGGCCGCTCGCCGGGTCGGCAGCAGGATCAGGCCGCGCGCATTGTCCAGCGGCGCGCCGCCGCGGGCCAGCCAGCCGGCCGCCAGCGCGTCCAGGAACGGCACGCAGGGGGGGATGGCGAAAAGATTCAGCGCCATGGCCAGCGCATGTCCCCTTCGGTCAGGCGCGCGGCCAGGATGCGTTCGGCCTCGGCCAGATCGGGCGGCGTCGAGAGATGGAACCACAACCCGTCATGCACCACCGCCCGGATACGCCCCGCTTCCATCGCACGATCCCACGCACGGTTCATGCTGAACGCCTCCTGCGGCATGCCATCGAGCAGGGTGGGACGCAGCAGCTGCACGCCGGCATAGAGGTAGGGAACCACCTCCCGCTCGCCCCGCCGGCGCGGCACGCCCCACTTGTCCACGGCGAAGTCGCCCTGACCGACGTCCGCATGCACCTGGAACGTCCGGTGCACCAGCAGGACAACATCGACCGTGTCATCGAACGCCTGAGCCAGGCGCAGCAGGGCGGGACGCGGCCCATCCACCCAGAATGCATCGCCGTTGATCACGAACATCGGATCCGGCCCCAGCGCCGAGCGCGCTGCGCGGACGCCGCCGCCGGTGTCCAGCAGCGTGGTCTCACGCAGCAGGATGGTTTGCGGCGGCGCGGTGCGGGCCGCGAGCGCCTCGGCCACCCGGTCCGCCTGCCAGAAGGCGTTCACCGCCACCCGTTCCACCCCGACCTCCTGCAGCCGGTCGAGCGCGTGGTTCAGCAGGCTGCGGCCGGCCAGCATCAGCAGCGGCTTGGCGGTTTCCGCGGTCAGCGGGCGCATGCGCGTGCCCAGGCCGGCGGCCAGGACCATGGCGGTGCGGGGCATGACGGTCATACGGCCAGTCCCTTCGGGTTGCCGCGCCTGTCCGGGGGAATCCAGCGGTCCAGCGCGGCGGCGAGCGGCGCGGCCTGCTGCGTGCGCAGGGCCGCATCCAGCAGACGCCAGGTGCGGGGTCCGTGGGCGAGGTATTGCGGGCGATGATCTCTCACGGCGAGGCGTACCCATTGGCAGGCCACCCGCAGGTGGCGCTGTGCGGCGGAAGCGTCATAGGCGGCGCGGAAGGCAGCGGGGTCGAGATCCGGACGGGCGGCGAGGTAGCGCGCAAGCGCACGATCGGCGACCGCTTGCGGGATATCACGGCGGGCGTCCTGCAGCAGCGAGGCGAGGTCGTAGGCGGGATGGCCAATCGCGGCCCCCTGGAAATCGATGACGCCGATGCGCCGGACGCCGGCGCGGTCCGGCAGCAACAGCAGGTTGCCCGCGAAGAAATCACGGTGGACCATGGCGAGCGGCCCCTCGGCCACCGGGCGCAGCATCGCATCGAGCGCGGCGGCGACATCGGCGCGGGCGGCGTCCGGGGCGGGCTGGCCGAAGGCCGCGGGCCACCACCAGTCGAACAGGGTGCCCAGCGCGGTCTGCGCCATCGCCGCGGCGTCCCAGGCAGGCAGGTCCGGCGGCGGCGCGGCGCGCTGCATGGGCACCAGCGCGTCGACCGCGGCCTGCAACAGCGGTTCGGCGGCCGCCCCGCCGTCGAGCAGCGCCGAGAGCAGATCATCGCCCAGGTCTTCTTCCAGCAGCAGCCCGTTTTCCGGGTCGGCCGCGATGATGTCGGGCACCGACAGCCCGATCGCGGCGAAATGGGCGGCGAGGCGCAGGAACGGACGCACGTCCTCGGGCGGCGGCGCGTCCATCAGCACGGCGGGACGCGGCCCGCCGGACAGGCGCAGATAGCGGCGGAAACTCGCATCCTGGGCCAGCGGCGCGGCCTGCGCCACGTCGTAGCCATGCTCCGCGAGGAAGGCGGCGATCAGCGCCGGACGGTTCATGCGATGCGCCCGATCCGGTCCGGCCAGCCGGAGAGCGTGGCGGATCGCGCATCACCCTCGGCCAGCGCCAGGCTCACGGTCAGCGCGTCCGCCGGGCGCAGGCCGTCCAGCCGGTCGGGCCATTCCACCAGCACGATATCGCCGCGCGCATCGTCCCAGCCGAGTTCCTCCAGCGCGCCCGGTCCGTCGAGGCGCCAGAGGTCGAAGTGGTGCACCGGGCCGGACGGCGTGTCGTAGGTCTGCACCAGGGTGAAGGTCGGGCTCGGTACCTCCAGCGACGGATCGGCCGTGAGATGACGCAGGAAGGCGCGGGCGAACGCGGTCTTGCCCGCGCCGAGGGGCCCTTCGAGCAGGATGGAGTCGCCGAACCGAACCAGGAGGGCGATCCGGCCAGCGAGATGCGCGGTGGCTGCCGGGTCGGGGAGCATGATCGTGATCGGGGACGACGCCATGACCGCACTCTGCCCCGACCGCCGAGTCGCAAACAACCGCTCGCGTGTGACACGGCTTGCGGCTTGCCCGGGTCCAGGGCTACGCGGACGCATGGCACAAGAGATCGAAACCGATGTCGCGATCGTCGGCGCGGGCCCGGTGGGCCTGTTCGCCGTGTTCGAGCTGGGCATGCTGAAACTGTCCAGCGTGCTGATCGACGCGCTGGCCGAGGTCGGCGGCCAGTGCACGGCGCTGTATCCGGAGAAGCCGATCTACGACATTCCCGCCCTGCCGGCGATCGAGGCGGCGGCGCTGGTGGCCAATCTGGAGCGCCAGATCGCGCCGTTCCCCACCCCGCGCCTCCTCGGCCGGCGGGTGGAAGGCCTGTCCGGCGAGCCGAACGCCTTCGTGCTGACGACGGACCAGGGTGACAGGGTGCGGGCGAAGGCGGTGATCGTCGCGGCCGGCGCCGGCGCGTTCGGGCCCAACCGCCCGCCGCTGGCGGGGCTGGACGCGTTCGAGGAGTCGGGCGCCGTGCAGTACTATGTCCGCCGGCGGGAGGATTTCCGCGGCAAGCGCGTGGTGATCGCCGGCGGCGGCGATTCGGCGGTGGACTGGGCGCTGGCGCTGAAGGACATCGCCCGCGTCTCGGTTGTGCACCGGCGGGCGAAATTCCGCGCTGCGCCCGAGAGTGCGGCGCAACTGGATGCGGCGGCCGCGAGCGGTGCGATCGAGATGGTGATCCCCTATCAGTTGCATGGGCTGCACGGGTCCGGCGGCGTTCTGACCGGCGTGGAAGTGGCGACGCTGAAGGGCGAGACCCGCGTGCTGGACGCCGATGTGCTGCTGCCGTTCTTCGGCCTGTCGATGGATCTGGGGCCGATCGCCGCCTGGGGGCTGGAGCGGGAGATGCATCACGTGACGGTCGATCCCGCCACCTGCCGGACCAGCCTGCCCGGGGTGTTCGCGATCGGCGATGTCGCGACCTATCCCGGCAAGCTGAAGCTGATCCTGCAAGGCTTCAGCGAGGCGGCGATGGCCGCGCACGCGATCTTCGGCGTCGTGCGCCCCGACCAGGCGCTGCATTTCGAATATTCCACCACCAAGGGTGTGCCGACCGCGTAGGCACGCATTCGCGGCCTGAGCCGCGCATGCATGCTCGCAACCGGCGATGAGCGCATCATTTCATCGGCTCCACACCTGCGGCGCTCCGCCGAATGATGCTTGCACGATGAGCGCATCATTTCATCGGCTCCACACCTGCGGCGCTCCGCCGAATGATGCTTGCACGATGAGCGCATCATTTCATCGGCTCCGCACCTGCGGCGCTCCGCCGAATGATGCTTGCACGATGAGCGCATCATTTCATCGGCTCCGCACCTGCGGCGCTCCGCCGAATGATGCTTGCACGATGAGCGCATCATTTCATCGGCTCCGCACCTGCGGCGCTCCGCCGAATGATGCTCAGGCACGGCCGAGGCCAGCGCGCCTCGCGCGAGCCGGCAATGCGCTGTGGGTTTCGGCCGGGAAGCCGGTTTGGCGGGAAATCGGGACAGGCGATCGCGCGTCGGCGCCCGCTTGAGCGGGGCAGCGGTGCGGGACGCCCCCCGGAAAGGTGATCAGCGGACCGCGCGTTTCCCAGGGAGCGGATTGACCGGCTTTGGCGGGGGCGCCGGGCGGAATGCCCAGGTCACCGGCATCGCACGATAGGCATCGAGACCGCGTCCGACCGGCGCCGCGGTGGGAATGCCGGTTGCGGGAACGGCGGTTGCGCCGGCCAGCGGGATGATCCGCGCGGGCGGCTCGCCGCGGCCCAGGAACGGATGATTGCCGCGGGTGATCGTGGCGCTCCAGGCGTTCGCGAGCGCTGTCAGCGGTCCGGCAGACGAGCGCTTCTGTTCCTCGGGCCAGGCGGCCATCACCCGGCGGGAGTAGGCGTCGCCCAGTTCCGGGGTGGCCGAGTGGTACCAGGCAGCGGCCTTCGGCCAGGTGCCGGTCTGGCCGAACAGCCTGCCGAGGAAGCGCGCGGCATAATCGGCATTGGTCGCGGGATCGAAGGCCTGTTCCAGGCTGGCGAAGGCGTCGGGGTGGTGCATCAGGTTCACCTGCATGCAGCCCACATCGATGGATCGGACCCCGCGGGCGCGCATGGCGTTCACGGCGGCGACCGCCTCGGCCTTGGAGTTGAACCAGAAACCCTCGCCCTCGGCGTTCACCGCCCAGGGCCAGGGGCTCACTTCGCCGTTTGCGTCGGTGCGGCCGCTTTCGACGCGGCCGATCGCGGCCAGCAGCCGCGAGGGAATGCCATGCCGCCGCTCCGCCGCCTCGATGGCCGGGCGGCAGAGTTGATGCGCGGTGGGCACGGCGAGGCCATGCAGCGCCTGGGCATGCGCCGGTCCGGCCAAGGTGAGGAGGAAAAGGACCGTGAGCACCACGACGGCCCCGGCCCACGGAACGGCGGCTGGCCAGGCAAGGGCCGCCCGGATGGCCGCGTGTGCGCCTTCCCCGCACGCAACCGCGCGTAGATCAGAAGAGCCCACGGGGGAAGGGCGGGAGAACCGGGCCATGGCAGCAGCCTACGGACCGAATATGAACGAAACGTTGCCGCGCCAGCCGCTTTTCGCCAACATTATTGCATTGCTGCGATGCAAAATATCGCTTGCACACGAATGACCGGACGCATAGATTGTCTCTCGCAGCAACGGCGGTCACTGACCGCGCTGTCTGCTTTCTTGGACGTTTCCTCCCTAAACTTGGCGGCGCAGCTTGCGCCGCCATTTTTTTATCCGCTTCGCTGCCCGCGGCTCGGGACGTCCCCGCTCACGCCCTGCGCACAACCCGATCAACCATTTGGTCGCCCGGTATCAGGGCATCGCCAGTGCGTCGGCCTCCTGCGTGATCGCGGCGATCAGCACCGTCAGATCGCGCTGGATGCCGGCAAACCCGGCCGACTGCTCGATCCGCACCTCATCCATGTACAGGCTTCGTGCCACCTCGATCTGCAGCGCATGAATCCGCTCCCGCGGGCGGCCGTAATGGCGGGTGATGAAGCCGCCGGCATAGGGATCGTTGCGCCGGACCGTGTAGCCCAGGTCCGACAGGGTCCGCTCGACGAAGCGGGTGATCCGGGGTGAGCAGGCCGTGCCGTGCGCATCGCCCAGAATGAAGTCGGGCTGGCGCAGGCCGCTGCGCGACATATGTCCGGCCGAGGGCATCGAATGGCAGTCGATCAGCAGGCAGAACCCGTACATGGCATAGGTCGCGGAAATCAGCGCCGTCAGCGTGTCGTGGAACGGGCGCCAGCAGGTTTCCACCCGCTCCTCGGCGTCGGCGAAGCGCAGCTTGCCGCGATAGATGCCCTCCCCCGAGGCCACGACGCGGGCGATCGTGCCCAGGCCGGCGCCGACGCGGGCGCTGGTCGTGTTCACCCAGGGCGGCAGCGGATCGGCGAACATCGCGGGGTCCAGTTCCCACGCCTCGCGGTTCACGTCGCACCACGCCCGGGGAAAGGTCGCACTCAGCAGCGGGGCGCCGTGCTCCGGCGCGGCGGCGAACAGGTCGTCGACGAAACTGTCCTCGCTGCGGCGCAGGCCCAGCGCATCCAGCCGCGACGCCGCCAGGAACGTCTCGGTATAGACGCGGCCCGAATGCGGCGAGGCGAAGATGACAGGCGCTGTCTGCATGGGCGGGCGTGCCACCCGCAACGGGGCATCATCCTGCAAGCCGATTGGGGAGCCGACGGGAACGTCCATTTGCCCATTGAAGCCCTGACCGCGATCCGTGTCACGTGCCCGCATGAAACGCGTATCGTTCCCGCGTGGTTGCCATCCGCCGTCAGGCCGGCGCCGTCGCGTGCTCGGCCGGCATGACGGCGAGATCCCGCAACACCGCCAGCACGGCCGCTTCCTGGCCTGGCAACCCATAGCGCTCCTCTACCCAGTCCCGGTACAGGCCCGGACGCGCCGAACGGATCAGTGCCACCGCCTCATCGATGCTGGCGAACAGGCATTCTTCCGGCCACAGCCGGTCGGCGCCGGGGAAATCGTGCACCACCGGGAAGGCGCCCACGGCCATCGCCTCGCCGATGTTCAGCCCGAAGCTTTCATACATCGAGGTGGAGAGCAGCACGCCCTTGTCGGCGTACCAGGCGGGCATGTCCGCGACATGGCCCTCGAACCGCACCACGCCGGCAAGACTCAGCGATGCCATCATCCGGCGCAGATAGCGGGCGGTGCGCAGATCGGTCAGCGCCCCCGCGACATGCACGGTGAAGGACGGATCGAGCTGGTGCAGCCGGTGCGCGACCTGCAGCAGCAGCATCGGGTTCTTCTTCGGCTCCAGGTGTCCGACCCAGGCGATCCGGCGGCGATCGGGCCGGCCGGGGGCGAAGCGGCGCAGGTCGATGCCGTTCGGGATCACGCTTGCCTGCACCTGGCCGGACAGGGCGGGAAACCGCTCCAGCAGCACATCGGCGATGTCATCGGACGGGGTGATCAGCCGGTGCACGCGCGACCAGTCAAGCCGAACCGGATAGTCGGTCTGCAAGGCCTCGATCGAATGCAGCCGCAGGATGCAGGGTTTTCCGGCCAGCACGCCGGACCGCGTGGCCCACACCGCATGGTCCCAGCACCATTCCAGCCAGACGATGTCGGCCCAGCCGATCGCCTCGGCCAGCGCATCCCCCGGCGGCAGGCTGACGAAGCGTGTCTCGAACACCCGCTCCAGCGCCGGCAGCAGCGGGGCGAGAAAACTGTCATGGCGTTGCTTGACCCGGTCGGCCAGCAGAAGGCGGGGCATCGGGGCGTCTCCGTCCTGGAACGGTCCGCAGACTAACCGCCGCTTGTTGCCGAATCCTGAACGGCGGCGGCGGGCGCCGCATTGGTCGCGGCGACGGGCTGTGGCGGATCCGGCATGGGTGCCGCGACCGGCTTCGGCGCCTGGGCGGACAAGGCGCGGGACCCGTCCGATCCGGCGGACGGCGTGGCGGACGGCGCGGGCGCGGCCGTGGGGATCGGCGCCTCGGCGGGATCGGCCTGGGACTTTGCGCCGACCCGCGGCTGACCCGGCCGCACCTCCTGGTGGCGGCGATAGGCCTCGATCTGGCGTTCGCTCGGGATCGAGGAGGTCAGCGCGCCGGAATCGTCGTGGAATTCGATCACGACGAGGCCGAGGGCGGCGTCCAGCCTCAGGCTGGGATTGAGATAGGCCTGCGCCTGCGACGGCGCCTGCTGCGGCGCCGAGGGCACGAATGCCTCGCTTTTCGCGTCGCCATGACTCTCCCCCGCCGGCGTAACGGTTGAGACAGGGTGGATCGTCAGTTCATTCGGCATAGCCAGCGACACCACGTTCGCTGCGCCATCCTGGCGCCTACTACAACAGCCAATGACTACCCGATCCAGGTTAAGCCAAGGTTAACCCAGGTCAGGATTTGACCAGGACGATCGCCTCGACCTCCACCGAGATGTCGTTCGGCAGGCTGCCCATCCCGACGGCGGAACGCGCCGGGCGGCCGTTTTCCCCGAACACCGCCACGAACAGGTCGGTGCAGCCGTCGATCACCTTCGGATGCTCGCCGAACGCGGGTTCGGCGTTCACCATGCCCAGCACCTTCAGGACCGTGTCGACGCGATCGAGCGATCCCAGTGCCGCAATCATGTTGGTCAGCAGGTTCATGCCGCAGAGTCTCGCCGCCTCATGGCCTTCCTGCACGCTGCGGACCGATCCGACCTTGCCGGTGATCATCGACCCGTCCGGGCGACGCGGGCCGACGCCGGACAGGAACAGCAGGTTGCCGGCCAGGCGAAAGGGCACGTAGTTGCCGATCGGCTTCGGCGGCGGCGGCAGGGTCAGGCCAAGGGCGGCCAGGCGTTCGGTGGCGCTCATGGATCGGAACTCCCGTTCAGGCGGCCTGCGACCGGGGCGAGGAGGATTCCAGCAGCCGGGTCAGCTCCGCCGCGCCGCCAATCGTCTCGATGCCGGCCAGCTTCTCGAACAGCGGCGCGATCTGCGCCCGCGGCAACGCGCGTTCGCCGCAGTCCGAGAACTTGGTCCAGAGTTCCTCGCGCGTCATCGGCACGCCAGCCGGCCCGCGGCTTGGGTAGTCATCCCGCCGCGAGGCCAGACGTTTGCCGTCCGTGGTGTGGACGATGACCTCGGCGCCCCACTGATTCGGCGAATCGGCGGGCATGTCGGGATGCGGCTTCGCATCCACCCGCGCCATCAGCTCGCGGATCGCGGGGTCGAAATGCGCGTCGCCTTCGAAATGGTCCAGCTTTACCGCGCGGTCGGTCAGCGCGCGGGCGACGCAGTACTGGATGCTGAACTTGGCGCCCAGCGGCGAGCGCGGGTCCGGATTGTCGGTATGCGGCAGGCGGCGGAGATGCGGCATCACCTCGATCCGCGCCACCTGTCCGGGGTGCAGGTCATGCGTCTTCGCCAGATCCAGCATGCGGGCGATCGAGGCATGCGTGCTGCCGCAGCACGGATAGGGCTTCAGGCCGGGATCGCCCGGTCCCTCGCATTCGATCGGCGCGTACCAGTCGGCGAGGATCCTCGCGGTGTCATAGGTGCCGGGGCCGTTGAACACATCCAGGAAGCCCTGCTTGTGCTCGAACGTGCCGGCATTGGCGGTGAAGCCCTTCTGCACCATCAGCGCGGCGAACACGCCGTTGCGGGTGGCGTGCCCGACATGCAGCGGCTTGGTCATGGTGCCGAAATTCGCCTTCAGGCCGGACGCGAACGACGCGGCCAGACCCAGCGCCACCGCGGTCTGTTCCGGGCTCAGGCCCAGCAGGCGCGACGCGGCGGCCACCGTGCCGAAAATGCCCAGCGTGGCGGTGGGATGCCAGCCCTTGTCGTAGTGGTGGAAATGCACGCCGCGTGCGATGCGGCATTCGGTTTCGAACCCCGCGACATAGGCCGCGGCGATGTCGCGCCCGGTCGCCGGCACCATCTCGGCCAGGGCGATCAGCGGCGGCACCAGCATGGCCGAGGGATGTCCGCCCATCACGCCGGCGACGTCATCGTAGTCCAGCGCATGCGACGCGGTGCCGTTCACCAGCGTCGCATCCAGGACCGAGGTACGCCGGTTGGTGGCGTAGATCAGCGCCGGGCCCGGCGCCTCGGCCACCCCGGGGACGCGCATGACAATGTTCGGCCCGTCATCGGCCATGCCGGCCAGGGAGCAGCCGACGGTGTCGATGAAGGCGTGCCGGGTCCATTCCAGGGCGGTGGGGGTGATGTCCTCGTAGCGGAGTGCGTGGATGCGATCGGCGATTGCGCGGGCGAGCGTCATGGGCGGCCTCCTGTTGGCAGCGAGTATTCCCGTCTTTGGCCGGCGGGAAAAGCCCGCAGGCTCAGAGCGGCACGGCCAGATGCTCGACCGCCTGCCCGGTTTCCGCCGTCACCATCTCGGCCACGAAGCGCCGGTGGCAAGTCATGTGGTCGCGCTCGAAGCACAGCAGGCAGGCCCGCTGTTCCCGCGCGAGCAGCCTGACCTGCGCCAGTTCCGCCTGCGGGCGGTCACCGGCCATGTGCTCGCGGAAAATCGGCTCCATCCGTTCCGGATGGCCCGCCCGCACCGCGTCGCGGCCGGGCTTGGGCGTGCCCAGCGCCTGCAGGTGCACATAGCGGATGCCGGCTTCGTCCAGCGACGCCGACAGTTGCCGCTTGGAAAATCCCGGCTTGCGCGAGGCCGCGACGGCGCGGACATCGACCAGCAGCCCGACCCGGGCGGCGCGCAGCGTCGTCAGCACGCCATCGATCGTGCAGCCTTCATAGCCGATCGTCAGCAGCGTGGGCTCGCCGGACATCAGGCGCCGTGATCGAGCCAATCCTCGATCAGCCGCCGCGCGATACTGTCGACGCGCGGCAGGGCGAAACCGTGCTGGTCGCAGTTGCGCATCTCCTCGCGGGTGAACCAGCGGGCATCCTTCAGCTCCTCGGGATCGATGGTGATCTCCTCGGTCAGCGCCTCGGCGTAGAAGCCCAGCATGATATTGCCGGGGAACGGCCAGGGCTGGCTGGAATGGTAGTTCACCTCGCCGCAGGTGACGCCGACCTCCTCCTGCACCTCGCGCCGCACGGCCTCTTCCAGCGTCTCACCCGGTTCGACGAAGCCGGCCAGCGTGGAATACATGGTCGCGCGCGGGAACCGCGTGGAATGGCCGAGAAGGGCACGGTCGCCGCGATGGACGAGCATGATGACGGCGGGATCGGTGCGCGGGAAATGCTGCGCCTCGCAGGCCGTGCACTGCACCATGTGGCCCGAGGATTTGGCGTCGCACACGCCGCCGCAGACGCCGCAGAACCGGTGACGGGCACGCCAGTGCATCAGGCCGCGGGCATGCGCCAGCACCGAGGCCTCGGGCCGCGGCACACCCCAGCCAACCGAGCGCAGATCGACGAACTGTCCCATGGCGTCCGGCAGCAGCGGCAGCGGGTCATCGGCCGAACTGACATCGACGGCGAACACCGCCTGGCCGTTCAGCAGGCCGAGGAAGGCCCAGGGGCCGCCCTGCATCCGCAGCGCCGACGCGACCTCACCCGAGATATAGACGGCCTCGGGGCTGTTCTCCTCCATGCCGCGCACGAGGTTGCGGTTGCGCCAGACCGGCACGAACAGAGCGTTCGGGTTGTTGAGCTGCTGTTCGATCCAGGCATGGTCCTCGCGACGGGAAGCGATGCGGTCCAGCGGGCTGGATGAATAGACGTTGGGGCGGCTGGCCAGGATCAGGGTCACGGCGCGGTCCGATCGGGCAAGAGGTTTCCTTTGGGAACCGGACGGTGCCACGGGCGCGAACCGGGAGCAACGGTGAGCAGTGCTGCTGCTCCTTTTTGCCGCCTGGTTCCGCCCCCTTGCCTCCCCGCCCCGGCGATCCCGCCGGGTCAGGGACCGGCCCATGCGCTGCCGGCGGGCGGCGGCGTCAACGGGACCACGTTGTCATCGAAGCTTCAATCAACCCATCGGCCCGCGCGTTGTTGCACCCAGGTGACCCGGAGGAGAACCACGATGCGCGTTGCAACAGCGGCCCTGGCGCTTGGCCTGGCCGGGTTTGTCGTCGCCACACAGGCGCAGGCCCAGCAAATCACCATCACCGGCGCGGGCGCGACCTTCCCGGCGCCGGTCTACACGAAATGGGCCGAGGCCGCGAAGCCGGACCTGGGGATTTCGGTGAACTACCAGGCGATCGGCTCCGGCGGCGGGCAGAACCAGATCATGAACCGCACCGTCGATTTCGGAGCGTCGGATGCGCCGATGGCGGTGGAGAAGCTGCGGTCCGGCAACCTGCTGCAATTCCCCACGGTGATGGGCGCGGTCGTGGTGATCGTGAACCTGCCGGGTGTGCAGCCGAACCAGCTCAAGCTGACGGGTCCGGTGGTGTCCGCGATCTACGAGGGACAGATCAAGCGCTGGAATGATCCGAAGCTGGCCGAACTGAACCCGGACACGAAGCTGCCGGACATGGCGATCGCGCCGGTGCACCGCGCCGACGGCTCGGGGACGACATTCGTATTTACGTCCTATCTCTCCGATGTCAGCCCGAGCTGGAAGCAGAACGTGGGCGCGAGCACCAGCGTGAGCTGGCCGGTCAGCGCGGGCGCCAAGGGCAATGACGGCGTGGCCGCCACCGTGCGGAACGTGCGCGGCGGCATCGGCTATGTCGAATACGCGTACGCGAAGCAGAGCAACATGATCACCACTGCAATGCGCAACAAGGCCGGTCAGTTCGTGCGGCCGGACATGGATGCGTTCCGTGCCGCTGCCGGAAGTGCCGACTGGGAGCATGCCGAGAACTACGCGGTCAACCTGATCAACCAGCCCGGCGACAGGACCTGGCCCATCATGTCCGCCACCTTCATCGAGCTGCCGAAGGATCCGAAGGATGCCAGCCGCAGCGCCGCGGTGATCAAGTTCTTCGACTGGGCCTACAGGAACGGCGACCAGATCGCGATCGACCTGGACTATGTGCCGATCCCCGAGCGGGTTTCCGACTCGGTCCGCAAGGATTGGCAGGCCACGATCAAGGGGCCGGACGGCAAGCCGGTGCTCAATCTGGCGAGCCAGTGAGATGGCGTTTCCGCCAGGACGGGCAGCCTGTCTCGTTTCGGCAGGCGGCGGGCACCGCGCCGCCGTCCTCGAAGCCGCGTCGTCTTCATCTGCCCTCACCTCGTCGTCCCCGGCCTTGCGCCGAGGACGACGAGCAGCACGGCATCGAAGTGACGCACCCACCCCTGGGTCGATGTTCCCGGCGATGCCCGGGTCGGCGCCGAACACGACGGGAGGGGCCGTTCGACCCGGATCGAGAGCCGCGGTGGGACGGGGAAGCCGCTTGCACCCGGGTTCCCGGATCGTCATCACTCCCCCATGGCCACCTTCCGATTCCTCCATTGCGCGGACCTGCATATCGACAGCCCCCTGCGCGGTTTGGACTCGACCGACCCGGACGCGCCGGCGGACCGCATCCGCGGCGCCACGCGGGAGGCCTTCGCCAACCTCGTGGACTACGCCCTGGCGCAGCAGGTCGCCTTCGTCCTGGCCGCCGGCGACCTGTATGACGGGGACTGGACGGACTGGCGCACCGGGCAGTTCCTGATGGCGCAGGTCGGGCGGCTCTCCCGCGCCGGCATCCCGTTCATCGCGATCCGCGGCAACCACGACGCGGAAAACATCATCACCCGCCGTCTCACGCTGCCGGAACCCGCGCGCCTGCTGCGCGCCAACCGGCCGGAAACGATCCATCTGCCAGCCCTTGATGTCTGCATCCACGGCCAGAGCTTCCGGTCGCGCGAAGTAACGGAAAACCTGGCAAAGGACTATCCAGCCCCGATCGCCGGCCGGCTGAACATCGGCCTTCTGCATACCAGCGTGAACGGGCGCGAGGGCCACGCCAGCTATGCCCCCTGCACCCTCGACCAGCTCCGCGACCACGCCTACGACTACTGGGCACTGGGCCATGTCCACACGCGGGAGGTGCTGCACCGCGATCCCTGGATCATCTTCCCCGGCAACACCCAGGGCCGGCACGTCCGCGAAACCGCCGCCAAGGGCGCGACCCTGGTCACGGTGCGGGACGGCGCGATCACCGGCGCCGAACCGGTCATCTTCGACACGATCCGCTGGGCGCAGGTCGAGGTCGACCTGACCGACGCCGACACCGAGGAAAGGGCCCTCAGCCTGGCGCGCGCCCGCATGACCGAAGCGGTGCAGGCGGCCGAGGGGAAGCTGCTCGCCGCGCGCATCATCCTGCATGGCGCCTGTGCCGCCCACGATCTGCTGAGCCGCGATCACGGCGCGACGAGCGAGAAGATCCGTGCCGAAGCCATGGCGCTGGCTGGCGCCGAGGCGATCTGGATCGAAAGCGTCGCCGGCCGCACCACCTCACCGCGCACCGCCGCCGAACCGCCGGGATTGCTGGTGAACGCGGTGCATGAAGCCGACCCGGCCCTGCTGGAAGAAACGGTCGCGAAATACTGCCGGGAAATGCTGGATCGCGCGTCCGGCCTGCGCGAGCACCTGCCCGAGGACCATCCGGCGATACAGCTTGCCCGCAATGGCGCCCTGCCCGAGGCGCTGATCGAGCGTGCCCGCGCCCTGCTGCTCGCCCGCCTTTCGGACGCGTAGGCCATGCGCCTCATTGCCCTGTCGCTGCAGCACTACGGCAATTTCCGCTCGGAAACCCTGGCATTCGACCCGGCGCCGGGCGTGGTGAACCTGATCGTCGCACCCAACGGCGCCGGCAAGTCCGTGCTGCGCAGCGCCTTCTGCGACCTGCTGTTCGGCATCGGCGGACAGACCCCGATGGGCTTCCGCTATGGCTACGCGGGCATGCGCATCGGCGCGGAGGCGATCGACGCCCAGGGCCGCCCCTTTGCCTTCGGCCGCCGCAAGGGCCACGGCAACACCCTGGTGGACGCGGATGGCGCGCCGGTCGATCCCGCCCGCATCGCCGCCCTGCTGGGTCGGACCGATCGCACCGAGCTGGAACGCCTGTTCGCGCTGGACACCGAGAGGCTGCGCCAGGGCGAGGCGGAACTGCTGTCGTCCAACGGCGCGCTGGCCGATGCGCTGGAAGCCGGGGCCGGCGGCGTGCGCCACGCGCGCCGGCTGCGGCAGGCGCTGGAACAGCAGCGGGACGCCCTGGCACCGTCGCGCAAGTCGGCGCAGCGGCCGTTCTACGTCGCGGTCGACCGTTACACCGACGCCCGCCGGCGCATCAGCGCCAGCCTGCTGAAGCCGGAACAGTGGGAGAAGTGGCAGCAGGAACTGACGGCCGAGCGCGACCGGCAGGCCGAACAGAACCGAACCGCCGACGACGCCTCCCGCGATATCGCGCGTCTGGAGCGCATTCGCCGCGTGACGCCCTGGCTGGTCGCGCATGACGCCGCCGCGGCTTGGCTGGCCGATCATCCGGACGCCCCGGCGCTGGATCCCGCGCTGAAGCCGGCGCTGGACGACAGCCGGTCGGCGATCCTGGTGGGGGAGGAGCGGCTGCGGAACGGCACGCTGCGGCGGGACCAACTGGCCGAACAGTTGCGGGCGATCACGGTCGATGCGGCCGTGCTGGCCGAAGGCGAGGCGATCGATGCCCTGACCGATCCGGCGGGCGCGGCGCGCAAGGCGACGGCCGACCTGCCGGCGCGCCAGGCCGAACTGGCGGCCCGCGAGGCGGCGGTGCAGGCGTTGTTGCGTGAGCTCGGCAGTGCCCTGCCGGTGGACCGGGCGGGCGAGGCCATCCCGTCGCGCGCTGTCACCGGCCGGGCAAGGCGGCTGCTGCGCGACTATGCGGCGCGGACGGAGGCGGTGCGGGATGCGCCGGCGCGGATCGCGGCGCAGGAGCAGACGGTGCGGGCGCTTCAGGAACGGATCGCCGCCCTGCCCGCCACCGCCGATCACGCCGCGGTGGCGGATTTGTTGAAGGAGATCGGCGCCGACGGCGATCCGGCCCGCCGGCGGCACGACGCCGACGCAGCCGAGACACAGGCCAGGGCGGCGCTGGATGCCGACCTCGCGCGTGTGCATGGCTGGACCGGCGGCGTCGACGCGCTGCTGGCGCTCGCACCGCTGCCGCCGGAAAGCTACGCCGACCGGGCCAAGGAGCTCGACGCCGCCCGCGTCGAGGTCGGCACGCGGCTGGCCGCGGTGGCAGAGGCGCGCCAGGCGCTGGACACCGCTCGTCTGCGGCTGGATGCGCTGACCGGGGCCGGGCGCCTGCCGGAGGACGCCGATCTGCAGGCCGCGCGGGCACGCCGCGACGCCGGCTGGACGCTGATCTATCGCCACGCCTTCACGCCAACCCCGCCGCCAGCCGAGGAGATCGCGCGCTTCGCCGATGCGCTGCCGCTGCCGCTGGCCTATCAGCAGGCGGTGGAAGCCGCGGACCGCATCGCCGACGAGCGTGTGGCCGGGGCCGCGGCGATCGAGCAGGTCGCCGCGGCCCGCAGGCAGGTGCAGGAGGCCGAACAGCGGCTGCACGACGCCGGGGAACGGCATCGGCTGGCGACCGAAACCGTCGAGGCGCTGCAACGCGTCTGGTCCCAGCTGTGCACGATCCTGCCCCTCGGCCCGTCGCCGACGGTGCGGGAGGTGCACGCGTTCCTGGCGGCGCGGGACCGCGTGATCGAGGCCGTCCAGAAGCACCGCGCCGCCGAGCATGCGCGGGAGGCGCTGGGGCAGCAGCATGCCGCGTGGTCGGCCCGCCTGACCGTGGCGCTGGGGCTGGCCGCCGATCCGGGGCTGGACGAAGCGCGGGCGGACGCCGACCGGCGCGTGGCCGCCGCCCGCAAGGCCGAAGCCGACCGCGCCGCCGCGACAGCACAGCTTGAAGCGGCGGAGAAGGCCCTGGCCGACGCCCGCGAGCGCCGTCAGGCGGCGGAGCAGGAACTCGCTGCCTGGCGGCGGGAATGGGAAGCGGCGGCGGCCGCCCTCGGCCGGCCTGACGGCGAGGACCCGCATATCTCGGAAGACCTGCTGCAGGTGATGGCCGATCTGGACCAGGCGCAGAAGGATGCCGCGGCGTTGCGGGAGCGTGTGGCCGGCATGACCGCTGACAATGCGCGCTTCCGCACGATCGTCACCGCCCTGGCCGCTCGGCTGTCGGCGGAACAGGCGGATGGCGATCCGTTCGCGGCGGTGCAGGACCTGCGCCGCCGGTTGCAGGAGGCGCGGGAGGGGGACAAGCAGCGCGGCCTGCTGCGCGAGCAGCACGCGGCGGCAGCGGCGGCGGTGGAGCAGGCGGAACGCCAGCTTGCGGAGCAGCGCGCGAGCCTGGCGGGACTGCTGCTGCGGATCGGCGCCGACACCGAGGCGCAGGCCGAAACGCGGCTGGCGCTGGCCGCGGAACGCGCGCGGCATGCGGCGATCCTGGCGGATTCCCGGGCACAATTGCCCACCGCCGGCGACGGTCTGCCGGTGGAGCAGCTGCGGGAGGAGATCGCCGCGGTGCCGCCCGATGAGATCGCGACGCTGATCGAGCATGCCGTGCAGACTCGCCGACAGGCACAGGAGCAGGCGCAGCATGCCTCTGCCGAGGTCGCGCGGCTGAGCCAGGAGATCGCGCGGGCGGAAGCGGATGCCGGCGCGCGGGACGCGGCGGCTGACCAGCACGCTGCGGTCGCCACGATCGGCCGCGTGCTGGAGGAGGCGCTGGTGCTGCATACTGCCTCGGAACTGCTGCGGGTGGCGCTGACGGCAGTCGAGCAATCGGCCGATTCCTCGGCGCTGCGGCGTATCGGCGCCCTGTTCGCCGCGCTGACCGACGGCGCCTATGCGCGGGTGATGGCGGACGCCGAGGACGACGCGGGGCCGCGCCTGATCCTGGTGCAGCGCGCCTTCCCCGAGGAGCGGCAGGCGGTGCGCGACCTGTCGGAGGGCACGCGCGACCAGCTCTATCTCGCGCTGCGGCTGGCCGCGATCGAGGCCTACGCGCAAGGCGCGCCCGCCCTGCCGTTCATCGGCGACGACATCCTGCAGACGTTCGATGACGACCGGGCGCTGGCGGCGCTGCGGGTGCTGTGCGAGGTGAGCGCGACCGCGCAGGTGATCCTGCTGACACATCACCGTCACGTGGCGGATCTGGCCGGACGGCTGCCGGCGGGATCGGTCAACCTGGTCCGGCTGGGGGAGTTGGTGGCGGCGTGAGGGTGTTCGCTTGCGGGCGATCGGACCTTGATCTGTGCCGTGGTGCCGGGATAGGACTCCGGCTGGCTACTGGTGAGTAGATTTTCCGGGGCTTCGGTATGCCCCGCCCAGCAGAGAAAGTGCGCCCGATGAATGATGCCGCCGTCCTGACCCGTCCGACTCCGGCGAAAACCGAGCATTTCGACGTGCTGATCGTGGGCGCCGGCATTTCCGGCGTCGGCGGGGCGTATCACCTGACGCAGCAGCGCCCCGAAACCAGCTTCGTGGTGCTGGAAGTGCAGGACAGCTTCGGCGGCACGTGGCTGACGCACAAATACCCCGGTATCCGCTCGGACAGCGACCTGCACACGTTCGGCTACCGGTTCAAGCCCTGGAAGGGCGTGCCGATCGCCACGGCCGAGGAAATCCGGGCCTACATGGGGGAGGTGATCGCCGAGAACGATCTTGCGAAGCATATCCGCTATCGCCATCGGATCCTCTCGGCGGCCTGGTCGTCCGACGACAAGCAGTGGACGATCGACGCCGTGCGGACCGATACCGGCGAAGGGCTGCGCTTCACCGCGAATTTCCTGTGGATGTGCCAGGGCTATTACCGGCACGAGCAGGGCTACACGCCGAAATGGAAGGGGATGGAACGGTTTAAGGGCCGCATCGTGCATCCGCAGACCTGGCCCGAGGACCTGGACTACAAGGGCAAGAATGTCCTGGTGATCGGTTCGGGTGCCACGGCGGCAACGGTGGTGCCGGCGATGGCGGAGGATGTCGGGCACATCACCATGCTGCAGCGCTCGCCCACGTATTTCCGTTCCGGGCGCAATGCGATCGAGATCGCCGAACAATTGCGGCGGCTGCAGGTGGATGAGGCGTGGATCCACGAGATCGTGCGGCGGCAGATCCTGCACGACCAGGCGGTCTTCACGAAGCGCACCTTCGAGGAGCCGGAGACGGTGCGGACGGAACTGA
Source organism: Acetobacteraceae bacterium (assembly GCA_050181195.1). GTDB lineage: Bacteria > Pseudomonadota > Alphaproteobacteria > Acetobacterales > Acetobacteraceae > Rhodopila. The sequence goes on from JBFXDK010000058.1 coordinate 30,137, forward strand.
TCGAGTCCGTGCGCGCCCAGTTGCCGGCCGGCTACGACGTGGAGACGCATTTCACCCCGAAATACCGCCCGTGGCAGCAGCGTCTGGCCTTCGTGCCCGACGGCGACCTGTTCGAGGGGATACGATCCGGCAAGGCGTCGGTCGTCACGGATGAAATCGACTGCTTCACCGAGACCGGCGTGCGGCTGGCATCCGGGCGGGAGATCCAGGCCGACATCATCATCACCGCGACCGGGTTCGATCTGTGCGTGCTGGGCGACATCGACTTCACCATCGACGGCAAGCCGCTGAATTTCGCTGAAACGGTGACGTGGCGCGGGATGATGTTCACCGGCGTGCCGAACATGGTTTGGGTGTTCGGCTATTTCCGCGCAAGCTGGACGCTGCGATCCGACCTGGTGGCGGATTTCGTCTGCCGGCTGCTGAAGCACATGAAGGAACGCCAGGCGCGCAAGGTGGAAGTGGCGCTGCGGCCTGAAGACAAGGACATGAAGCTGCTGCCCTGGATCGACGGCGACAACTTCAACCCCGGCTATATGCTGCGCGGCATGCACCTGCTGCCGAAGCGCGGCGACAAGCCGGAATGGGCGCACACGCAGGATTACTGGAACGAAAAGGACCAGATCCCCGCAACGGACCTGGACGACGCGGCCTTCGTGTATTCGTAGGCGGGTCGCGGCGTCCCGGCGTCGCCGCGGATTGCGCCCGCGGGCCCGCCGGGATGCGTGGGACAGTTGTCGCTACAGCGCATTCAGCGCATCCACCACCTTGCGGTCCAGCAGGATGCCTTCCTTCCGCCGGATCTCCCGCTCGCGGAAGGCCCGTTCCGAGGGGATGCGGATTTCGTCCACACCCGGGCGGCGTGGTGTTGCCTTGATCTTGTCCACCAGCGCGGTCATCTGCGTTTCGAAATCGCCGTCCGGCAGCATCACGGCCGGGTCCATCGCAATGAACAGGAACCCGTAATCCGACACGTCGCCCCGGGTCAGCGCCGCGCCGGCCAGCAGGCCCAGCGCCTGCACCGCGAAGGACAGGCCATAGCCCTTGTGCCCGCCGAACGCGGTGACCCCGCCTTCCGCCGCCTTCGCCGCATCCCGCGTCGGGTTGCCGTCCTTGTCGAAGCCCGTGCCTTCCGGCAGTTCGTGGCCGAGGCGCGCCATCAGCAGCACCTCCCCCCACATCACCGAGGCCGTGCCGATATCGTAGATCACCGGCCCGCGCGCCGAGGGGAATCCGACGCAGAACGGGTTGGTGCCAAGCGCCGGGGCGGTGCCGCCGGGCGGCAGGACATGGGGCTTGGCGGAGCAGGTGTGGATCGCAAGCAGGCCGGACTTGACGATGTGCTCGGCATAATAGGCGTTCCGGCCGCTGTAGTAGCTGTTGTAGACACCGACCATCGCGATGCCGCTGGCCTTCGCCTTCCGGATGGCGATCTCGGCGCCGCGGAACGCCGCGACATAGCCCACATTGTTGCCGCCATCGACCATGGCCGAGGACGGCGTTTCCCGCACGATCCGCACCGGCGTGCGCGGCTTTCCGGTGCGCGCGTCCTCGGCGATGGTCAGGATGCGCGGCAGGCTGGCGAAGCGATAGCCGCACAGCGCGTTGTCCACGAGCTGATCGACGACGATCCGGGCGTCGTCCTGGGAATAGCCGATGCGGTGCAGCGCCCCCTCGCCCAGGGCGCGGGCTTCGGCTTCGGTGACGCGGATCGTGTCCGGCGTGTCCTGGTCCAGCATGGTTCAACGTCCCTTGAACGGGCCGGCCGGGCGCTTTTCGACGAAGGCGCGGGCGGCTTCCCGGAAATCCTCGGTCAGATACAGCTTCGCCATGCCGACCTGCCGGCTGGCATCCTGCTGCACCTTGCGCAGCTCCCACCGCCGCAGCTGCACGGTGTGCCGTACGCCCAGCGGCGGCAGCCTGGCGATCTGCACGGCCAGCGCCTCTTCGGCGGTGAAGAACCGCCCGGTCAGGGCGACCTGCGTGGCGAGCGAGCCGGCGCCGCGGAAATGCATCAGCGCCCAGTATTTCGCGCCCGACAGGCCGCGCGGCGTTTCGGTGATCTGGAAGCGGCAGCCTTCCTCGGCGACGATCAGGTCGCATTCCAGCGCGGTGCCCAGCGCCAGGCCCAGGACATAGCCATGCACCGCCGCGATCACCGGCTTCCAGTTCACGCAGTCGAACAGCAGTTCCTCGGTATTGGTGCCGCGGGCAATGGGCGCACCGTGCTTCTCGATCTCCTCCCGCGGGCGCAACTGGCGCTGGCGCACATCGGCCCCCGAGGAGAACGCCCTTCCGGCGCCTGTCAGCACGGCGACGTCGGCGCTTTCGTCCATGTCGAAGCGGTGCATGGCCGCCAGCGCCTGGCGGGAGAGCTCGTCGTCGAACGCGTTCAGGGTCTTCGGGCGATTGAGCGTGATCGTCGCGACCCGGTCGCGGCAGTCATACAGGACAAGGGGTTCGACCGGTTCGGTCATTCTCGTGGTTTCCTCCGCTGCGCTGGGCGGAGTGTGCGGGCGAACGGGCGGGGCGGCAATCGGCCGCTCCGCCCGGCTGATGCGCCGCCGCTGGCCGGGTCGTCAGGCGGCCCGGACCT
>JBFXDK010000059.1:0-32320 GCA_050181195.1 Acetobacteraceae bacterium
CGGCGACGCGGCCGACTGGCGCCTCCGTATCGAGCCCGCCTCGTCGCCGCGGGCGCGCCGGGCCGGCGCCGCATTCACGGTTGCAAATATGCAGATGTCTTTATATATCGCCGCGACCAGACAGGAGCGCGATCATGGCCGGCACGGCAGCGACCCAGGACTACAAGGTCAAGGACTTCTCCCTCGCCGATTGGGGACGCAAGGAAATCTCGATGGCCGAGGACGAGATGCCCGGCCTGATGGCGATCCGGGAGGAGTTCGGCCAGGCCAAGCCGCTGAAGGGCGCGCGCATCGCCGGCTGCCTGCACATGACAATCCAGACGGCCGTGCTGATCGAGACGCTGACGACCCTTGGCGCCACCGTGCGCTGGTCGTCCTGCAACATCTTCTCCACCCAGGACCATGCCGCGGCCGGCGTCGCGGCGGCCGGGGTGCCCGTGTTCGCCTGGAAGGGCATGAACGAGGAGGAATTCTGGTGGTGCATCGAACAGACGGTGCGCGGACCGGATGGCTGGACGCCCAACATGATCCTGGATGACGGCGGCGACCTGACGCTGCTGATGCACCAGAAATACCCCGAGATGCTGAAGGACGTTCGCGGCATTTCCGAGGAAACCACGACCGGCGTGCACCGGCTGTGGGACATGGCCCGCGCCGGCAAGCTGCTGACGCCCGCGATCAATGTGAACGACAGCGTCACCAAGTCGAAGTTCGACAACCTCTATGGCTGCCGCGAATCACTGGTGGACGGCATCCGCCGCGGTACCGACGTGATGATGGCCGGCAAGGTTGCGGTGGTGAACGGGTTCGGCGATGTCGGCAAAGGGTCCGCCGCGTCGCTGCGCAACGCCGGATGCCGCGTGATGGTGACCGAGGTCGATCCGATCTGCGCATTGCAGGCGGCGATGGAGGGATATCAGGTTGTCACGATGGACGACGCCGCGCCGATCGGTGACATCTTCGTGACGGCGACCGGAAACGTCGATGTGATCACGCTCGAGCACATGCGGCAGATGAAACATCGCGCAATTGTTTGCAACATCGGTCATTTCGACTCGGAAATACAGATTGACTCGCTGCGCAACTACAGGTGGGAGAACGTCAAGCCGCAGGTGGATGAGGTCGTCTTCCCCGACGGTAAGCGCCTGATCGTGCTGTCCGAAGGCCGCCTGGTGAACCTTGGCAACGCCACCGGCCACCCGAGCTTTGTCATGAGCGCGAGCTTCAGCAACCAGGTCCTGGCACAGATCGAGCTCTTCAACGCGCCCGCCGGCCAGTACCAGACCACGCAGGTCTACACGCTGCCCAAGCATCTCGACGAGAAGGTCGCCGCGCTGCACCTCGCGAAAGTGGGAGCAAAGTTGACGAAACTTTCCTCCAAGCAGGCGGAATACCTCGGCATCGCGCAGCAGGGGCCGTTCAAGCACGATCAATATCGCTACTGACCACCTCGAAATCACCGGGATGTCATGCGCGGATGCTGGCGCCCGCGCGGGGCAATTCTATGTTGTTCGTTGCCGGCAGACAGGAGTGTTCCTGCTTCCGGATCGCAGCAACGCAGGAACCCAAGCATGACGTCCGGCTTGAACACGACCGACTTGCCGAGGACCGAAGCCGCCCGACGCGCCCTGATCAACCTCAAGAACGCAGGAGCGGTCGACGATCTGCGCTTTCTGGAGACATGGGAAGCCGGCCCGTCCTTCTCCCCTGGCGTGATGCTGCGGGCCGCGCAGATCCGGCGGGCAAACCCCGTCCTGGCGGCTGAAATCGGCGCGGAACTGCGCCGCAGGAACTGAACCGGTCCCAGCCGGCCCGGTCACGGCGGAGGCATTGGCCATCCGCCAGGATCGGGTACGGCGCCGCCCCGGTAACGCGGCCGGCAGATCGGCCCGATCCTCTTCTCGAACAGCAAAATACCCCGCCGCCGGGGTTCAGAGCCGCCGCACCGGCAGCGTGATCGCCATCGCCACGATCGTGACCGAAAAGCAGGCGATGGTCAGGAACACGCCCCGGAACGCCTGGGCCACCTCGGCCTGCACCACCGCCTGCCGAGCAGCCGGAAGGTCGCTCAGAATGCTCGGCCCGCGCCGCACCATTTCGAAGAACAATGTCGCGGTGTCCGGGCTCGTGGCGCTCAGGATCCCGAACAGCACCGCGCCCGCGGCGGCCGCGCCAAAGGCCGATCCCAACGACCGGGACAGCTGCGCCGATGCCGCGGCCGCACCGAGATTGCGCGCCCCCGAAACCGCCTGCACCGTCACCTGCGCCGTCAGCATCGCCGAACCCTGGCACACGCCGCCGACGGCAAGCGCCCAGGAAAGCTGCACCTGGCTCATCTCCGGCGCCCAGATCGCCAGCCCCACCAGCGTGACGGCGGTCACCGACAGGCCAATCGCGGGGAAGATCGCCGTCCGTCCGGTGCGGGAAATCAGCCAGCCCGTCAGCACCGACCCGGACGCCACCGATCCCGTCAGCGGGATCAGCAGCAGGCCCGTTCCCGCCGGAGACGCGCCGGTCACCACCTGCAGATAGATCGGCAGGAATGTCATCAACCCGGTCAACGAGGCGCCGGAGCAGAATGCCATCACATCCGAGCGCCAGAACGCCGGAATACGGAACAGCGCGATCGGCAGCAGCGGCGCGGACGACCGGCGCTGATGCCACAGCAACACCGCAAGCGCGATGCCCGCGACGGTCAGCAGCCCAGCCAGGCGCGGCAGCGTCCCCGGGTCCAGCCGCTGAAGCTGCGACACCCCCATCAGCAGCGGCACCACGAAGCTGGTCAGCAGCACCATGCCGGCAAGGTCGAGACGCACGCGTCCGCCTGCCTGCTGCCCCTTCGGCAGCCGCAGCACCAGCAGCGTGGCGATCAGACACAGCGGCACGTATGCCAGGAAGACGGAACGCCAGCCCCAGGCCTGGGTCATCAACCCGCCCGCGACCGGGCCGATCGTGGATCCCGTGACGATATTGGCGGAAAGATATCCCTGGTAGGTGCCCCGCTCGCGCGGCGGCACATTCTCCCCGATCAGCGCCTGGGCAAGCGTCATCAGCCCGCCGCCCCCCAGGCCCTGCAGGGCACGGCCGACCAGAAGCAACTCGAACCCGGGCGCCAGGGCGGTGAACGTCGAGGCCGCCGCATAGAACAGCAGCGCAATCAGCATCATCCGACGCCGGCCGAACAGGTCGGCCAGTCGCCCGCAGGCCGGCGCCGCGATCGTGCTGGCGATCAGGTTGACCACCACCACCCAGGACAGGCGTTCCACCTCCCCCAGATCGGCGGCGATCGCCGGCAATGCGGTGGCGACCACGGTCCCGTCCGCCGCGGCCAGGAACACCGGCAGGATGATCGGGGGCACGACGGTCCGGAACAGGGAAGACGAGCCGGCGCTTTTGACAATCGGCTGGTCGGTCACGCGACATCCATCCAGCGTCGGCCGCAACCAGCCATCATGGGCGTTCCTCTGTTCGTGGCTTCATGCGCGGCGGTGTGGCACGGGTAGCCTCAGGCCGGAAGCGCCGGTGCGGTCGGGTCTGCCCCGCGCGCCAGGACCGCCGAGCACACTGTCCCCCGCGAGGACATGCGGGCACAAGGCACAGACGCACGGAACTGTGACACCGCGGCCACAGCAGACAGCCCGTCGGCATCGAACAAATTCCGACGGACCAGAGCACCCGGATGAATGATTGGTTTTGTGTGCAACCATTGCTAATGTGCGGCCCACTGCGATAACGGTAGACCAATACCGTTCCCCCGACAGGTTGTGGTCTCGGCGCAGTAGCCGGATCACACGACGCCAGGAGATCCGGCAGAACCTCGTGACATCTCCTCGACAATTCTCGATGCCTCCGCGGAAATCCGACACGTGACCGCGCCGCTCGCGACGGCGTCGCGTTGGGATTCGGCACGCAGCGGCAGGCGTTCCGCATCGCTCGCGCTGTGGCTGTCCGGCTTGGTGGGGGTGGTCGCGCTGCCGATGATGCTGCTGGGCGGTCTCACGCTGCTGACACAGTATCGGGTGGAGCAGGACCGGATCGAGGCGTACCTGCTGGACCACGCACGCAGCCTTGCCCGCCTGATCGATCGGGAATTCACCCGCGTCGAGACAGCGGCCGCCGTCCTCGGCGCCTCCGCCGCGCTCGCCCGTGACGATCTAAGCGCCTTCGCCGCGGAAATGCGGGCGACATCCGTTCTGCTGTCACGGAATGCACCTGCGGGAACCGAACCGGTGCGGATCCGCCTGCTGGACGCAACGGGCGCCCTGCGCCTGGATACGGCCGCGCCGGTGATCGGGCAGACCTTGTCCCACGCGCTGCCGGATACCATGGCGGCGATCAGCACGGGCCGGACGCAGGTCTCCGATCTCCGCATCGGGCCGATCACCCGGCTGCCCTACGTCATCGTCTCGGTGCCCGTCGTCACACCGCCCTCGGAGCCAGACCAGCCGCATACGATCGTGGGTGCGATTGGCACGAGCGTGCCGCGTAGCCGGCTGCGCGCGATCGTCACAGAGGCCAACCTGCCCGCCGCCACGATCGCCTCGATCCAGGATCGTGCCGGCATCACCGTCACCCACAGTGTTCGCGACGCCGAGACGATGGGCCAGCCCGCCCTTCCCCCGGCGCCCGCGTCCGTCCTGAGCGGCGGGTCCGGGGCTGTCCTGCGGCATGTGACGACGCAGAACCATTCGGGAACCGATGCAAGCTCGGTCGTTGCCTTCGCGCGTGCCCCGCAGAGCGGCTTCGTGGTCCGGCTGGCCATGCCGGAGTCGGCAATACTCGCGCCCCTCCGCGCCTCCCTGCTGCGCGGCGCGGTCTTGAGTTCGGCGGTGATGGCGGGCGGACTCCTCACGGCCCTTCTGCTCGCGCGCCGGATCGTGTCGGCGTTCCACCGCGTCCCCCTCCAGGCCGAACACGCCCCCTCGCCGCCGCCTTCGCTCGGCCTTCATGAGGCGGATGAACTCGCCGCTGTCTTGGCCGCGACCCTCGCGGAACGGGAACGGGCCAGCGCCGGCGCCAGCGCCCTGTTCAACAACAGCCCGATCGGCGTCGTGATGCTCGATGCCGACGGGCACGTCCAGGCGGCGAACGACGCCTTCCTCGCCATGATCGGGCGCGGCCGGGACGATACGAGCGGCCAGGCGCTCCCGTGGGACCAGTTCGTGCCCAGCGAGCTGGTGGCGCGGGATCGGGCCGCGCTGTCCCAGGCGCTGTCGGACGGCCGGTCCCCGCCCTATGAGACGGACTGCCTGCGGGTCGACGGCACGCGCCTGCCGGTGCTGCTCTCTTTCGGGATCGTCGACCGCACCGCGCGGACCGCAGCCGCCTTCCTCGTCGATCTGACCGCGCGACGCCAGGCAGAGGCAGCGCTGGAGCAGTTGAATCGCGGGCTGGTGGTGCGGGTGCAGGAAGCGGTGGAGGCCCGGCAAGCCGCACAGGTCCGCGCCGCGCATGCCGAACGCATCCACGCACTGGGCCAGCTTGCCGGCGGGATTTCCCACGATTTCAACAATATCCTGCAGACCATCCAGGGCGGGGCGGCGCTGCTGCTGCGCCGCACGCAGGATGGCGCCGAAGTGGAACGTCTGGCGAGACTGATCCTGGAGACCGCAAGCCGCGGCGCGGCCGTAACCGGACGGCTGCTGGCCTTTGCGCGTCGGGAGGAACTGCACGCAGAACCGGTGGATGCCGGGACATTGCTGGCGGGCATCGGCGACGTGCTGATCCCCGCGCTGGGGGCGGGCGTGAATCTGCAATTGCACGCCACCGACGGCCTGCCTCCCATGCTGGCCGACAAGGGACAATTGGAAACCGTACTGGTGAATTTGGGCACCAACGCGCGGGACGCGATGCCCGATGGCGGCACGCTGACGCTGTCCGCCGACGCCGAAGTCGTTGCGCCCGGCACCAGTCATCCCGCCGATCTGGCGCCCGGCCACTACATCCGCCTGTCCGTACAGGACAATGGCACCGGTATGGACCCGGCAACGCTTGCACGGGTAACCGAGCCGTTCTTCACCACCAAGCCCCGGGGCCAGGGCACCGGACTGGGGCTGCCGATGGCAAGAGGGTTCGCGGAACAGAGCGGCGGCGGGCTGAGCATCGAAAGCACGTTGGGTGCCGGCACGGTGGTGCGGCTCTGGCTGCCCGCGGCCACGGACTCGGTTCCGCACAGCGATCCGGACCCGAAACCGCCGCCAACCCCCCAGGCGATCCACGGACGTATCCTGCTGGTGGACGACGAACGCATGGTGCGCGAAACGCTTGTCGCGATGCTGGAGGAATCCGGGTTCGACGTGCTCGCCTGCGCCAGCGGGGCCGATGCGCTGGACCTGCTGCGGACGACGCAGCCGATCGATGTGCTGGTGACGGACCTCTCGATGCCTGGCATCAACGGGCTGGCGCTGATCCGTGACGCACAGGATCGTCGTCCCGGCCTGCCAGCGGTGTTGCTGACCGGCTATTCCGGCGACACACCGCACCTGTCGACGGAGGGTACTCCGACATCTTATGCGCTGCTGCGCAAGCCGATCAGCGCGGCGCAGCTTGTCAAGGCGATCAAGGCAGCGCTGGGCGGCGTCTGAGCCGCCGCAGGCGGCGCAGCCCGCAGCTGCGCCAGGCTCCCCCTTCCGGCCGGCGCGGACTGTGCCAGACTGGTGGCGGACCGCCCCCGTCAGGAAATCAGCGCCGCATGCCCAGCTTCCTCTCCCGCCTGTTCGCAACGCGCCCCGATCCGGGCTGGATCGAGCCGGCCGATCTCGCGCCGCTCATCGCGACCGACGACGCTCCCCTGATCGTCGACGTCCGCAACCCCGCCGAATTCACCGGGCCGCTGGGCCATATCCAGGGCGCGGCAAACGTCCCGCTCGACCAGTTCGCCGCTCGCACCGCCGAGGTGACCGGCCCGGCCCGGCCCGTGGTGCTGGTCTGCCATACCGACCGACGCTCCTCGGCCGCGGCGCACCATCTGCGATCACTCGGATGCACCGAGGTGCTGGTGCTGCGCGGCGGCATGGTGGCGTGGCAAGAGGCCGGATTGACCGGGAAATGACACGGGCGCGCGCCTTGCGCTTCGCCCGCCCGGCCATAGACTGCCGTCCCGGACCCATGTTCGAAGGGAGAACGCCATGAAAGTCATCCGCTCATCCGATCGCGCGACCAAGGTGCAGCCGCCCAGCAACTTCACCGGTACCGTCTTCGCGGACGAAGTCGTGGTGGGCACGAAGCCGTCGCATATGCGCGCGACCGTCGTTTCCTTCACCCCCGGCGCCCGCACCGCCTGGCACAGCCACCCGGTCGGGCAGACGCTGTATTGCCTGTCGGGCGCCGGCCGCGTGCAGCGGGACGGCGAACCGGTGCAGGAAATCCGCGCCGGCGACACGGTCGTGATCCCGCCGAACACCCGCCACTGGCACGGCGCCGCGCCGGACAAGCTGTTCGCGCACCTGGCGATGTCCGAGGTGACGCCCGACGGCCAGGGCACCGACTGGTTCGAGCACGTCACCGACACCGACTACAATGCCAAGCCGTCCCCGGTGACCTGACCGATCCTGCTGCCCCCTCCGGCAACGGAGGGGGCATCCGCGTTCCCGGTCAATCGAAGCCCAGAAATCCTTCCATCTCGCTGATCGACCGGGCAGCCTTGAGCTTCGCGAGATCGGGGATGGGGCGCGCGGTGCGGGGATCGCCCGCCAGCAGCGCTTCCAGCGCCGCCGCGACCGACAGCACGAACGCATCGCCGCCGCGGGGACCCACGATCTGCAAGCCGAACGGCATGCCATGCCGATCCGTCCCCACCGGCAGGGAGACGGCCGGATGCCCCGGCAGCGTCACCGCATAGGCCAGCGCCAGCCAGTGGAAATAGGTGCGGGTCGGCTTGCCGTCGATTTCCGCCGGATACAGCTCCCGCCACGACCGCGGGCTGATGGTGATCGTGGGCGTCAGGATCACGTCGTGGTCCTGAAAGAACGCCTGCCAGCGCCGGTAGATCACGGTCTGCATGGTCTGCGCCCGCGCCACATCGGCGGCCGAGTAGCGCATGCCCTCCTCGACATTCGCGCGCACATTCGGACCGACATCCTGCGGCCGGGTGCGCACCTTCTCGGCGTGGCTGGACAGGAAGCCGAGGGCGCGCAGCACCTCGAATGCCTCATCCGTGCCGGAGCAATCGGGCGTGGTGTCTTCGGCCCGGGCAAAGACATGACGGAACAGCCCGGTCTTCTCGGCCAGCACCTCGGCGATGTGCTGCTCGGTGGGGGCGAAGCCAAAGTCCGGCGTGATGGCGACGCGCAGCCGCGACAGGTCGACGGCCGCCGGCGGGAAGAAGTCGCCGGGGCGATGCACGTCGCGGCCATGCACCGTCGCGGCCAGCGGGTCGCGCGAATCGCCGCTGGCAATCGATCCCAGCAGCAGGCACGTGTCCGCCACGGTCCGGGCCATGGGGCCGAGCACCGGGAGGTTGGACCAGCCGATTCCGCGCTTGTCGGACGGGACGAGGCCGGGGGACGGGCGGAATCCGACGATGCCGCAGAATCCGGCGGGGTTGCGGAGCGAGCCGCCGGTGTCCGATCCCGTGCAGATCGGCGCCATGCCGGTGGCGAGCGCCACGGCCGATCCGCCGGACGATCCGGCGCAGGATTTCGCGGGGTCGAACGGATTGCCCGTCGCGCCGTAGACGGCGTTGCGGGTGTTGGCGCCGGCGCCGAATTCCGGCGTGTTGGTCTTGCCGACGACGATCGCCCCGGCCTGGCGCGCCGCGGCGACGATGCGCTCGTCTTGCGCTGGGACGTGGTCGCGGAAGATCACGCTGCCATGCGTGGTGCGCAGGCCCGCGGTCTCCTCCAGGTCCTTGATGCCGATCGGCAGGCCGTGCAGCGGCGGCAGGTCGTCGCCACGCGTCACCGCAGTGTCCGCGGCCTTGGCGGCGGCGCGGGCACGGTCGAAATCCCGCGCGACCATGGCGTTGACGGCATGATCCACCGCCCCGATCCGGGCGATGCAGCTTTCCAGCAATTCCGTTGGCGCAAGGCGCTTGGCGCCGATCAGGCGGCGCGCCTCGACGGCGGTCAGGTCACAGGGTTCTGTCATGAATTGCCCCCTCGGCTCCCGCGGACACGGGGCGAACGATAGGCGCAGGGCCGCGCGGACGGAAGGGCGCGCGGGCCGGCTGGTGGGATCAGGCTCTCAGGGCGCGTTGCAAGGAGGCGGTGTCGTAGAATTCGTGGAAGCGGACCAGCTTGCCGTCGCGGGTGGTGAAGATGTGCACCCAGTCGCTGGCGACCCCGTCGCCGCCGCTTGCCTTGCCGCGCACCCGGGCATGGCCTAGGACGACGACGCTGTCGCCGGACGGAAAGAACTCCCGCGGTTCGAACGCATCGTAGTCCAGCCGGCCGAGCAGGGCCGCGAAGAAGCCGCGCACGCCTTCGGTGCCGGTGCAGGTGCCCGCCCAGGGGATGGTCGCGGGATCGCCGGTGGAGGTCCAGGTGACGGCAGGATCGCAAGCGTCCAGGACGGCGCCCAGATCACCGCGCCCGAACGCGGCATAGAGCGACTGGATGAAGGCGGTGTGATCGGTCATGGCTTTCTCCCCTGCCCGCGCCGGCTGGTGGTGCGGGTCATGTCCGTGCCGCGAACCGAAGGCCGTTCGGGTGCGGCGCCCGACCCCGGTCAACCGGGCTTCGTCTCCGGCAGGCCGAACCACACGATATCCGGGATGTTCGGCGTGCGGCCGAGGGCGATCGATTCCCGCCGGATACGATCGATGACGGCGTCGGGATCCTGGTTCACCCAGGGCCGGTGGCCTTGGTCGGAGTACGGTGGGTCGCCGGCCTGCAGCCCGTGGGCGCGGAGCTCGCGAACCACCCTCAGCGTATCATTTTGAGCGCTTTCCTCGTCTCGTGGCGGGTCGTTGGTTTCGCGAATGATCTCCCAAAGGCCGATAAGGTCGTCCTCCGCTTCGGCCAGGAAGCGGTCAACCGCGCGATCCAGCAGGACATTCGTGTCCATCGTATTCAGTCCACTTCGAACTTCAACTTGCGCACCCGGAAGCCCTCGATATTGATATCGATCGTCGGTGGCGCGCTCTTGGACGGCGGACGGAACCCGACGGTCGAACCGTCCGGCAAGCGTCGCATCTCTCCCGGATAGCCAGATGGTGTCACATCCGACCCTGAATACGCCAGCACCTCGAGCAGCGCACAGGCCGCCGGCTCGCCACCCGACAACATCCAGACGACATCACTGCGACCCGGCCGACCGATCAACCGTCCGCCGGACCGCAGGATATCGAGCGGCAACCCACCCCTGGGCGGCTCCGCCATCGGAGCCCTCGATCAGTACCCCAGAGCGAGCCCGTCCTTGCGCGGTTCGGACCCACCGACCAGGCAGCCGCGCGCCCGGTCGATCCAGATCGCCTGGCCGCCGCCATGCGGACGCACGACCATCTCCATCTCGTGCCCCAGCCGTTCCAGCCCGGCGACGCAGTCCTGGGAGATGCCACGCTCGATCTGCACCTTGCCCTTGAAGGGGAACAGGCGCGGCAAATCGATGGCTTCCTGGATATCCAGCCCGTACTGCAGGAAATTGGTCAGGAACCAGCTATGGCCCATGGGCTGGTAGTGCCCGCCCATCACGCCATAGGGCATCACCGCCTGCCCGTCCTTGCACACCATCCCAGGGATGATCGTATGCATCGGCCGCTTCATCGGGGCGATGCAGTTGGGATGTCCACGCTCCACCCGGAACCCGAAGCCGCGATTCTGCAGCATGACGCCCGAACGTTCAGCGAGGATGCCGCTGCCGAAGCTCTCGAACAGCGAGTTGATGAAGCTGCACGCATTCCCCTCCTGGTCGACCACGCACAGGTAAACCGTGTCCTTGTGCGGAGGCATGATCGACTCACCGGCGCGCGGCAGGTCGCGCATGGCCGCATCGTCGCGGATCAGGCCCCGCTGCGACGCCAGATACTCCGGGCTGAGCAGCTTCTTCACGGGGACGTCCACCTGCGTGGGATCGGCGACGAAGGCGTCACGGTCGCGATAGGCGAGGCGCGCCGCCTCGATATGCCGGTGCGCGCGGATCAGGCCCGAGGGTCCGTCCGGCGCGTCGCCCAGGCCTTCCAGCATGCCCAGCATCATCAGCACCAGGATACCCTGGCCGTTCGGCGGGATCTGGTAGACGTCGTAGCCGTTCCAGTTGATCGTGATCGGCTCGACGAACTGCGCGTTGTTCAGGCCGGCGGCGAAATCCTCTTCGGTATGCAGTCCGCCGCGGGCACGCAGGGTGGCGACGATGTCGGCCGCGACCGGTCCTTCATAAAAGGCCTTGGCACCGTGCCTGGCGATGGCGCGCAGGGTCTCGGCCAGCGCCGTCTGCACGAAGCGGTCGCCCGGACGCGGCGCCGACCCGCCTGGCAGGAAGGCGTCCGTGCCGTTCTTGCGCAGCTTCGGCTCGCTCGCCTTCCAGTCACTGGCGACCTTCGGGTGCACCGGCCAGCCCTCGGACGCATAACGGATGGCGGGTTGCAGCAGCTCGTCCAGGCCCTTGCGGCCATGCGCGGCGAGCAGCGTTTCCCATGCATTGATCGCGCCCGACACCGTGACCGCATGCGCCGAGGTGTTGTCGATGCCGCGGATCTGATGACCCTCATACCAGTCGATCGTCGCGGCCGCCGGTGCTCGGCCTGATCCGTTCAGCCCGATCACCTTGCCGGACCCGGCCGGGGCATAGAGGCAGAAGCAGTCGCCGCCGATGCCGGTCGATTGCGGCTCGATCACGCACAGCACGGCACAGGCGGCCACCGCGGCATCCAGCGCATTGCCGCCAGCGCGAAGGACATCCAGCGCGGTGAGGGTGGCGGCCGGCATGGAGGTGGCCGCCATGCCGTGGGTGGAATACACCGGGCTGCGGCCGGGAAGATGGTAATCGCGCATGGACGATCCCTGTGCTGGCGGTTTTCCGAGCTTTCAGAGTGAACCTCGGGGCCAGCGTTGGCAATCGCCGTGAAACGGCCGCGGGAAGCGTGTCGGGTTCCTTTACAGGGCGGAACGGTGGCGGGATCGCACCCCGGCGCGCAGCTTGTGGCAGGATTGGGCGGGGAGCCGGTCCTGTGCCAAGCTGGGCCGGAACCAGAGGGGTGCGGCGCCATGGCCGAACAGATCTCGTATACGGACTTCGAGCGCGTGGACATCCGGGTGGGCACGGTGCTCGACGCCCAGCCGTTCCCCGAGGCGCGCAAGCCCGCGATCAAGCTGACGATCGACTTCGGGCCGGACATCGGGGTGAAGCGGTCCTCGGCGCAGCTCACCGTTCACTACAAGCCCGACCAGTTGATCGGGCGGCAGGTGTGCGCAGTCGTGAACTTCCCACCGCGACAGATCGGTCCGTTCCTGAGCGAGGTCCTGACGCTGGGCATGCCGGATGCGGACGGCGCGGTGGTGCTGGTGAAGCCGGACTACAAGGTGCCGGAGGGGGGAAAGCTGTTCTAGGCAGTCATTCGCGGCCTCGGCCGCGAATGCCTCCTCGCAACACCCGATGAGCGCATCATTTCATCGGCTCCGCACCTGCGGCGCTCGGCGGTATGTTCAACGGCGGCGGCCCGCAAGAAGTACCGATACGGCCGAACCAGCCGGGCGACCGCCTGTCGGCCCGCCGGCCGGCCGTCCTGATCACTGCATGATCACCGCATGAAAAGGCCGGCCTCTCGTTGCGAATGGATACCTCCTGTAAGGCTGACCTTACATGCACGCCCACATTGATCGGTCGCGCGCCGACAACTCCCTCATCTAAAACGGTTTTTCATTATGGCATGGTGATTGCTTTCTCCAGGGTCAGAGGCATCGGCAAATGTCAAACGCCCTTGGAGAACGAGGACCAGTATGAGTAATCTCACCCGACTCGCTTCCGTCGTGATCTGCGCCGCGACGCTTACGGCGGGAAGTTCGGCGGCAATGGCAGCAACCCAGTCCGTTACCGGATGGTTTTCGGCGACCAACGGAGATCCCACGCCGCGCAACCTGACCGCGACGGACTGGAACAACGGAAGCCAGACGATCAGTGTCGCCCAGTTCGACACCATGGGCGGGACCCGGGTGCTGGACAGTGTCTTTCTCACCTTCTACGGCGACCTGGACTCCAGCGGCACGCTGACCCCGAGCGCTCCGGTCACCGTGTCCCAATATGATGTAAGCCTTCGTATCCGGCTGCTGGCAGATACCTTTGCCGGTCCGTACACCAACGCGGGAACGGCGGGCTTCATCAGACAGATCACTCCGGTCATGGCGTCTCTGAGCCCTGGAAGCTACAGCACCGTACAAGCCGTCAGTGTGACGAACTCTTCCCAGACCTCGGCCCCCCTGTTGATCAACTCCGGCCTTGGGTCCTACATCGGGAATGGCAACGTTCTGTTCCACCTGTATAGCGAAACGCGCACGGTTTCCGACATTCTGGGCGGCTCGTTCACCCAAAGCCTCAGCACGTCAGCCCGCGCATCCGTGACGCTGGAATACAACTACCACGAAGTCAGTCCTGTTCCTGAACCGGCGAGCCTGGGGCTGTTGGGCGCTGCTTTGGCATCCTTCGGCCTTGCTCGTCTGCGAACCGCCCGACGCAGCTGATCGCCGACATCTCTCCAAGGTCGTGTCCTCCGGCGATGGCCGCTAGGATTGCTCTGATCCGAATTCCTTCGGCGATTAGAGCAATCCTGACCGGCCTATGTCCCTGACACGTAATCCGACACCGCACACCCGCTATCACCCCATCACCTGGGATCAGCTCCACCGTGACGCCCGCGCATTGGCTCAGCGCCTGCTTGCGTCGGGATCCTTTACAGGGATCGTCGCTATCACCCGAGGTGGCCTCATCCCCGCCGCCATCGTCGCCCGCGAACTCGACATCCGCCTGATCGAAAGCATTTCCGTCGTCACCTATGACGAGGAGACCCGCGGAACCCCCGCGGTCGTCAAAGCGCCCACGGCCGCCGGCGACGGCACCGGCTTCCTCCTGATCGACGATCTCGTGGACACCGGCACCACCGCCGGCACCGTCCGCGCCCTGCTGCCGAAGGCCTACTTCGCCTGCATCTACGCCAAGCCCGCTGGCCGCCCCCTTGTGGACACGTTCATCGCCGAGGTCCCCCAGGACACCTGGATCCTGTTCCCCTGGGACACCGAACCGCAATTCATCCCGCCGCTCGCAAGACGCCCGGCGACCTGATCCCCCGCCCCGCCCCGAAACCATTGATTCCGGTCAATGCGGGAATCCGCCTGACATGGCGCACTGTCGCCGCATCAGCAGGGAGAGACAGGATGCCGGATGCCGCGTCGATCATGACCCGCGCCGTGGTTGTCATAAATCCCGACACCACCGTCGCGCAGGCAGCGAAGATCCTCGCCCAGAATGCGATCAGCGGGGCGCCCGTGACGGACGCCAGCGGCAGGCTGATCGGCATGATCAGCGAGGAGGACCTGATGCGCCCCTTCACCGCCACGAACGAAAAGCGCCGGGCCTGGTGGCTGCAGATCCTGGCCGAAGGCGACGATCTGGCGCCGGAATTCGTCGACTATCTCCGCCATGACCGCAAGCAGGTGCGGGACCTGATGCAGGCCGACGTACTCTCCGCGCCGCCCACCGCGTCGCTTGCCGAAATCGCGGACATCATCACCCGCCATCACGTCAAGCGCGTGCCGATCGTCGACAGCGGCCGGCTGGCCGGCATCGTGAGCCGAGCGGACCTGGTGCGGGCAATGGCGGAAGCGCCGGAGGCATTCGGCAAGGTCGAGGTCTGAGCCGATGACGGAGTCGGCCCAGACCGCCGTTCCGGCTCCGCTGCCAGCGCGGGACCTGTATCGCGCTGCCGAACTTGCGGCGCTGGATTTCGCCACCACCGCCGATCTCCGCCCGCTACCCGGCCTGATCGAACAGACGCGGGCGCAGGAGGCGATCGGCCTCGGCACCGGCATCGCTCGGCCGGGCTTCAACATCTTCGCCATCGGCAGCGGCTTCGCGCGCATCCAGCAATCGCTGCGCGCCCTGCTCGATGAAGCGGCGAAAGGCAGGCCGGTCCCGCTCGACTGGGTCTATGTCTACAATTTCGCCGAACCGCATCGCCCGACCGCCATTTCCCTGCCCGGTGGACGGGCGCCGGCGCTGTACAAGACCGTCCACGCCCTGATTGAGGAGTTGAAGGTCGCGCTGCCGGCGCTGTTCGAGAGCGAGGACTACCAGAAGCGCCGCGGCGCGATCGAACAGGCGATCCAGGGCAAGAGCCAGGCCGCGTTCGCCGCCCTGAACGAGAAGGCCACGCGGGCGGGCATTGCGATCCTGCGCACCCCGATGGGATTTGCGATGGCGCCGGCGCGCGACGGCAAGGTGGTGCCGCCCGAAGCGTTCAACACCTGGCCGGACGCCGAACAGAAGGCGACGCGGGACGCGATCGCAGTGCTGGAAACGGAGCTCGAGGAGACGCTGCGCGGCGTGCCCAGGCTGGAGAAGGAGCATCGCGACGCCATTCGCGCGCTGGAGCGGGAAACCGCGCAATTCGCCATGGCGCAGCTGTTCCAGGATGAACGTGAGGCCTTCGCCGACCTGCCGAAGGTGCTGGCCCATCTCGACGCCGTGCACGACGACCTGCTGGAGAACATCCAGCTTTTCACCACTCCCGAAGGCCAGGGGGACAACCCCGTCCTGAACGCGATGCGCCTCGGCGGCACGCTGGAGCGCTACGAGGTGAACGTGCTGGTGACCCAGGCGGACCATGCCGCCGGCGCGCCGGTGATCGAGGAACTGCACCCGACGCTGGGCAATCTGGTCGGCCGCATCGAATACCTGCAGATGCAGGGCGCGCTGGTCACCAACTTCCGCCTGATCAAGGCCGGCGCACTGCACCGCGCCAATGGCGGCACGCTGCTGCTGGATGCCCGCGCCCTGCTGAGCGAGCCGTTCAGCTGGCAGGCCCTGAAGCGCATGCTGCTGCGCCAGCAGATTACGATCGAGGACATGAGCCGGTTCATGGGCCTCACGAGCACCGTGTCGCTGGAACCCGATCCGATCCCGCTGGATGTCAAGATCGTGCTGTACGGCGATCGCATGCTCTACTACATGCTGTCGCAGGTCGATCCGGATGTCGGCCGCTATTTCAAGATTCTGGCGGATTTCGACGATGAAATCGACCGCTCGCCGGCCTCGGAACTGATGCTGGCGCGCATGCTGGCCGGCATGGTGGCCGAGGAGCAGCTGCTGCCGCTGGACAAGGGCGCGGTCGGACGGGTGATCGAGCAGGCCGCGCGCCTGGCGGACGACGCCGGCAAGCTGACCCTGCAGGTGGAGCATGTGCGCGACCTGATCGCGGAAGCAAGCCACGGCGCGGTCCAGGCTGGCCGCAGCGTGACGACGCGGGAGGATGTCGAGGCCGCGATCGCGCAGCGCATCCGCCGGCACGCGCGCCTGCGCGAACGCGGGCAGGAGATGATCCTGCAGGATGTTGCGCTGATCGCGACTGCGGGCAGCGTCATCGGCCAGGTGAACGGCCTCAGTGTCCTGTCCCTGGGCGGTTTCGCGTTCGGCAGGCCGTCGCGCATCACCTGCCGTGTCCGCCCCGGCAACGGCAGGATTGTCGATATCGAGCGCGAGGTGGAACTCGGCGGTGCCCTGCATTCGAAGGGCGTGCTGATCCTCTCGGGCTTCCTTGCCGGCCGCTATGCGCTCGATTCGCCGATGTCCGTCTCGGCCAGCCTGGTGTTCGAGCAGTCCTATGGCGGGGTCGACGGTGACAGCGCTTCCTCGGCCGAACTCTATGCGCTGCTTTCTGCGCTGTCCGGCCTGGGCTTGCGCCAGGACGTGGCGGTGACCGGATCGGTGAACCAGCATGGCGTCGTGCAGGCGATCGGCGGAGTGAACGAGAAGATCGAGGGGTTCTTCGATATCTGTGCCGCGCGCGGGCTGACGGGGACGCAGGGCGTATTGATCCCCCGGGCCAATGTCCGCCACCTGATGCTGCGCGCCGATGTCGTCAAGGCCTGTGCCGCGGGACGCTTCGCCATCTGGCCGGTCGCGACGATCGATGAGGGGATCGCGCTGCTGACCGCGCACCCGGCGGGTGAACGCGGCGGCGACGGGCTGTATCCGGCCGGTTCGGTGAACCGCGCGGTGGAGGACCGGCTGGTTCACTTCGCCTCCCTCCGCCGCGGCAGCGAGAGCAGGACCGACTGGACATGAGCGGCACCACGCATTTCGCGTTCCGCCGGCTGATCCTGGAACTCGGCCAGGCCCCGGCGGACGATGCCACGATGCGGCTTGCGGCGGACTTCGCGCGCGGCCTTGGGCTCGATCTGCATGGATTGTTCATCCAGGACGAGGCGCTGCTGCACCTCGCCGCCCTGCCCTTCGCCCGCGAGATCCGCCTGCCGTCGCATGTCTGGCAGAAGGTGGACACCGCCCGGATGGAAGCCGAACTGCAGCACGCGGCAGACGCTGCGCGCCGCCGTCTGGGTAACGTGGTCGAGGCCCTTGGCGTGCAGGCCGCATTCGAGGTGATACGCGGCGAGCCGCATCTCTGCATCGCCGGCGTCTGCACACCGGCCGACATCATCGTTATCCCGGCCTATGACGAGGCCTTGCCGCGCGGGGCGGCGATGCTGCGTGCCGCCGCCGATTCCGCCGCCTCTATCCTTCTGATCCCCCGTCGCGCGGTGCGCCGGCCCGGCCCGGTGGCGGCGGTTGCCACCGGCACCGACGATCCCGCGCTGCCGGTCGCGGCCCGGATCGCCGAGGCCAGCAAGGACCGGCTGGTCGTGGTGCTTCCTGATCCCGGCCAGGCACCGTCACCCGACGCGGCGGCGGCGGCGCTGGGCATGTCAGCCGAGCGGCTGGCCTTCCGGCTCGCATCGGGGCTGCAGGAAGAAGACGTGCTGCGGGGACTGGCGGATGCGCATGAACGGATGGTCGTGCTGACCCCGGCGGCTGGGGCGCGGCTGGGCATTGCCGACGCATCGCGGCTTGCGCGAATCCGTGCCGTCCCAATCCTGGTTCTCTGATCACAGTGCCAGGAGCGGGTATCCGAACGGGTAACCGGGCGCGTGCCGGCGCGTTCGACTGAGCGAAATACCTATCCCCGTCAGGTTACAGTTAGGATAATATTCGCCTCGTATCGGACTTGGTCCGAACCGAACTGTCTTGTTGGTCCCTTTGCGGGTATCCGGCATGCAGCCGGCGCGTGCGACTGGTCTTGACAGGCTCGTGTGGATTGGCGGCATGACCGAGCGGCCGAGCTGTCACACTGCGGTGAATGATACATGGCGTCATGGGAACGAATACGTCTTTGAATGTCGTAGAACCTGGCATTTCAACCCTTTTTACGTTGAAATCGAATCATTCTGTTTCTGCGGGCACAGGACTCTGGTTCAGACAAGAGAAGACTTCGTGAACCAGATCACAGTATCGCCATGTGATCTTTGACGCTTCCTACGTCACGCTGGTCCGTACACGGAAATTTTGCTTTCACCAGTATTTCTGGGCGCGGTAGCGTTCCGACACGGGATGGGTTTGGACTCCGAACTGATCAGTACATGGATGGAGAAGTGGATGTTCAGTTTGGCAGAAATTGTTCCGATCGGCGATCCGGTTTGCACAGGTTCGTGAACCCGTTCCAGGTGTAAGTAAAACTCCTTTGCATCTGCTCGTTCGCGCGGCCACGACGTCCGCGTCGCCATTCCAAAGGCATCACGTCAACAAGGGAATGAGGTCAATGCCGGGTGTGGCCGAGAGAGACATTGCCTTACGTCTGAGACCGGATGCGCACGGCCCGCAATCCGGGATCCCGGGATATGCGAGCGGCCCTGCCGCCGGCATCCGTGCCGAAGGAATTTCGCTCATTCTGTTCTTCACTGACCTTTTCTTCACCGCCGCGATTGGTCTGCTGTGCTGGACCCTCGTCGGCGGACCCGCGGGCGCCACGGCGAATGCCATGATTCCCCTGCTGGGGGTGATGACCCTGTCCGTGGTCCTGAGCTTCTGGGAACGTGGGCTCTACGCACCCAACCTCGCGTATCAGGGTGACGTTGCCCCACGGCGGCTGATCCTCGCCTGGCTGCAGGCCATCGGCATCGTGGTGGTGCTGGCCCTCTGCATCATCGCCGCGACCCGTTCCTCGCAAGCCTGGCCGGCGTTGTCCGCCATGGCCCAGAGCCTCGCCGGCGCGTGGTTTCCCACCTTCGTTGCCGCCGGTCTTTCCGGCATCATGCTGGCCCGCGTCACCGTGCGCCGGCTCACCCAGACCCGCGTCGCGCCAAGGCAGGCGATCGTGGTTGGCGCCACCGCCACCGGCGCCGCCCTTATCCGGCGCTTCGACGAACATCCGCCACAGGGCTTCTCGCTGGTGGGCGTGATCGAGCACGACCGCGAGACCGATTTTCCGCCGGAGACCGCGACCTCGCTTGCGACCTTCAACGGTTTCCCGATCCTGGGCGGAATCGATGCGCTGGAACGACTGATCCGACGCGGCCAGGTGGACACGGTGCTCCTGACCTTGCCGCTGGCCGAGGCGACGCAGATCCGCGCGATCGTCACCCGGATCGCCATGTCGCCGGTCGATGTCTACGTCGTGCCCGACCTCGACAGCCTCAAGCTGCCCGAGCGGCCAGTGGCCATGGTCGCCGGCATGCCGCTCCTGATGGCAAGCCGCCGGCCGTTGAGCGGATGGCAGGACATGGTCAAGCGCGCCGAGGACCTGTTCCTGGGTTCCCTGCTCCTGCTCGCGGCCTCGCCTGCCCTCTTTGGTGTCGCACTGGCCGTAAAGCTCACCTCCCCGGGACCGGTTTTCTTCCGCCAGCGCCGCCTCGGCTTCAACAACCAGGTTATCAACGTGCTGAAGTTCCGCACGATGCACACGCACCTCTCCGACGCGGACGCGTGCCGGCAAACTCAGCGCGGCGACAAGCGCCTGACCAGCATCGGCGGCTTCCTGCGCCGGACCAGCCTTGATGAGCTGCCGCAGCTGCTCAACGTTGTCCGCGGTGACATGTCGCTGGTCGGCCCCCGGCCGCACGCCCTGCAGACCACCGCCGGCGGGCTGCCGCTTGATGTCGCGGTTCCCGAGTATTCGTCCCGCCACCGCGTGAAGCCCGGCATCACCGGTTGGGCACAGGTCAACGGCTACCGCGGCGCGCTCGAGACTGTTGAACAGGCAGTGCACCGCGTCCGGCACGACCTGCACTACATCGAGAACTGGTCATTACTTCTTGATATCAAAATTCTCGTGAAAACCGTCACCATGGTTCTGTTTGATGATAATGCGTACTGACTTGCACGGCAACGTTCGGCGGTTTCCACGCCAGGAAGGGATCTGAATCCATGAGCTCGAGCTCGGCGAAGCCAAACCGCGAAAGCACGGAGTCGCGCGTGAACCGCCTGTCCACCCCGGAACTGGCCGTTCTGCGCAAACCAGCCCAGCCACCCGAGGTGGCGGAGCCGCGCTCCGTCGGACCGGTCCGCATCGGCATGGGCGCGATCTCGCGCCATCCCGCAGCTTTCGTTCAACTCTACTATTCAATCGAAGCCCGGCGAACCAGCGCCATGCCGCTGGTCGTGCAGTTCGTCGGCCCCACGCGTGGCGCCGGCGCCAGCACCGTGGCCTCGGGCTATGCACGGGTTGCCGCCGATGACTGCGCCAATCCCGTGCTGTTCGTCGACTGCACCGACAGCGCGCCCAGGCGCCGGTCCGAGGCCTCGGACACGCCAACGCTGTTCGATGCGTTGCGGCGCGGCCTGCCGCTTTCGGATGCAACGAACCCGGTGCAGGATGCGCCGAACCTGCAGTGGGCGCGCCTCGCCCCCGGACCGCGCCCATTGCTGACGCTGGGCGGCGAGCGGCTGCAGTCGCTGCTCGACATGCTGCGCGCCACCCACCCGGTAATCGTGCTCGACACGCCCTCCTGCGAAGCCCCGGAAGCGGCCGCGGTGTCGCGCTACTGCGACGGCTCGGTTCTGGTGGTCGCGGCGGGACGCACGACGCAGTCGGAAATCGAGACCGCGAAGACGCTGATCGAACGCCTGGGCGGGCAGACCGTCGGCGTCGTGCTGAATCGGGAACGTTCCGTGATGCCGTCCTGGCTGAACCGGCGGTTCTGAGATGCCCGACATGCGGCAAGCCGCCGAGGACCGGCCGATGGGCGCGCCGGCGCCCGTGGCGCAGATGATGGCGCATGCCTCTCCCGGCACGCCGCTCCTGCTGGCCGGGATCAGCCCTTCAGCCATGGTCCTTGATGCGCTGGGGGAGCATGCGAACGGCGTTGGTTTTGCCCCGGACCTCACGCCGCCTGCACCGACCACCATGCTGCGGCTGGAAACGGTCCACGGCGATCCGGTGAACGCCCCTCATGTGTTCGCCGCCTGCTGGCATCGTCCGCCCTATGCCCTGACCATTCAGCTCGTCTGTTACGGACCGGGATCATCGGTCCGGGAGATCGTCGACCAGGCGACTATTGGCACCAAGGGTGACCGCGCCGCCGTGCAATCCGCCATAGAACGCGCGTCGATGATGCTGGTTGCAGACTACCTGCGCGGGACCAGCCGCGGCTTCTCGCCACCAAATGGCGCGGAAGCCGTTCAGGGACGGACGCGCACGAACGGCGGTCGGCTCCGATACGCAATGGCGCGCTGCAACCAGAAGCTGCGCGTCGAGGTCTGGGGCATCGGCAGCACCAACCTGCCGCTGGCCGATGTCGTTCAAACCGGCAGCCTCGGCGATATCACCTGGCACGCCAACCCCGACCGCGACGCCTACCTGGCCGATCCCTATCCCTGGCCCGGCACCGGCCTGCTGCTGTGCGAGGAAATGGCGCTGGTCGGCGGCCGGGGAACGATCATCGCCTGCGAGGAAACCGAAGACGGGCTGCGGCCGGTCAGGACCATCCTGGCCACCGACCGGCACCATTCCTATCCCTGCACCTTCGTTGATCAGGGTATTACGTACCTGCTGCCCGAAGCGACCGATCGCGGCGCGACGATGCTGTATCGGCTCGCGCCCGATGGGACGCTCTCGGCCTTCCTGCCGATCGGCGCCGGGATGCGCCTGGCCGATCCCACGCTGTTCCGTCACGACGGCCGGTACTGGATCGCGGCCACCGACCTCGACATCGGCTGGCACGACAATCTGTGCCTGTTCCACGCCGAAACGCTGGCCGGTCCCTGGCAGTCGCACCGGCTGCGCCCGGCGAAGCTCGATGTCCGCGGCGCCCGCCCGGCCGGTCCGCCCTTCGTGGTCGATGGCACGCTGTATCGCCCGGGCCAGGATTGCGCCGAAACCTACGGGGCCGGGATCACGCTGTGGCGCGTCGACGTCCTGACCCCGGACGAATTCCGCGAAACGCTGGTCCATACCCTGCGCCCCGACCCCAACGGGCCGTACCCGCACGGCCTCCACACGCTGGTGAGCGACGGAGAACGCATCTGGGTCGACGGCAAGCGTTTCGTCCTGGACGTGCCCAGCCTGCGCCAGAAGCTCCTGACCCGCATGGCACGGACCCGGATTCCGCGGGGCATCCGATGAACCACATGACCTACTCCGCCCATTCCATGGGCATGCCCGGGCGGCGCCCCGTGTCGGTCGCGATCTACCTGCACGACCTGACCGGCGGCGGCGTCGAGCGCCAGAATATGGCGCTGGCCGTGGAATTCATGCGCATGGGGCTGGACATCACGGTGGTCCTGCATCGCCGGCGCGGCGCGCTGGCCGACTGCGTGCCGCCGGGCATCCGGCTGGTCGAGCTGAACCGGAACCGCACGCTCGAGGATATCCCCGCGCTCGCCGGATACATGCGCCGGCATCGGCCGGACATCCTGCTGGCCAATTTCGACTACAACAACATCGCCGCCCTGATGGCGAAGGCGCTCGCCGCCAGCCGGACGCAGGTGGTGATCTGCCAGCACAACACGCTGACCCCGGATGCGGCCGTGTGGCGGGAACGGACCTACCGGTTCATCACCCCGGCCTACAGGCTGCTCTCGCCGTTCCTGGGCAGGGCGATCGCCGTCTCCCACGGCGTCGCCCGCGAACTGGAAACGCTCGCGCACCTGCCGACGCGCAAGATCGTCACGATCCACAATCCGGTGATCGGCGACGACTTCGCCGAACGCAGCGCAGCCGAGGTCGACCATCCCTGGTTCCACGACCAGGAGATGCGCGCACGGGGCGGACGCGTGTTCGTGACAGCCGGGCGCATGGTGCCGCAGAAGGATCATGTTACCCTGCTGCGCGCCTTCGCCCTGCATCGCCAGCGCGTCCCCAGCCGGCTGCTGATGCTGGGCGCCGGCGAGATGCACGACGAGCTGGTCGCGCTCACGCACGAACTCGGCCTGGATGATGCGGTGGCGTTCCTGGGCTTTCAGAACAATCCGCTGCCCTGGTTCCGCCGCGCCGACGCCTTCGTCCTGAGTTCGCGGTTCGAGGGGTTCGGCAATGTTCTGGTCGAGGCCATGGCCTGCGGCACCGCGGTGATCTCCACCGATTGCCAGCACGGCCCGTCTGAAATCCTGGATGACGGGCGCTTCGGCACGCTGGTGCCGCCCGAAGACCCCGCGGCGCTTGCCGCGGCGATGGACTCGCTCGACACGCTGCTGGCGCGCTGCCCGCCCGACATGCTGCGCGCCCGCGGCGCAAGCTTCAGCAAGCTGGCCTGCGCTCAGCGCTATCGCGAGGTGTTCGACTCCCTGCTTGCAGACCGACGGGTGAATGCATGACGCCATCGTCCCCTATCCGGCCGCGGGCGCCCCGGCGCCCGTTCGGACTGGCCTTGAGCACCGCGTCCCCGACCGAGATCGTCGGACGGGCGCTGTATCAGACGCGGACGCCGCAGGAGGGCGTCGCGCTGGTGGTAACACCGAACATCGAGCACGTTGCCCGGCTGCGGCAATCGCGTCCTCTGGCCAAGGCCTATCAGAATGCCTCGGTGGTCGTCTGCGACGGCTGGCCGGTGCATCTGTATGCCCGGGTGTGCGGCCTGCCGGTCGGACGGGTCACCGGCTGCGAGCTCGCGGCCGTGCTGATGCGGCGCGAGGATTTCCCACCGGACAGCCGCTTCTTCTTCGTGGTCGACCAGCCGGACACCGCGGCAGAACTGACGCGCTGGGCCGAACGGAAAGGGCTCTGCGGACGGGTCGCAAGCTTCGTCCCGCCCTTCGGCTTCGAACATGACGAAGCGCTGTGCACCGAGCTCGCCGGCCGCGTCCGCACGCACGGGACCACCGTGCTGATCATGGCGGTGGGCGCGCCGCGCAGCGAGATCTTCGTCGACCGCTTCCGTTCCGCGCTGCCGCCCTGTTGGGCGTTCTGTGTCGGCCAGGCGGTAAAGGTTGAACTCGGCATGGTCCGGCGGGCGCCGCCAGTCTGGCAACGCCTGGGCATGGAGTGGCTGTGGCGCGTGGGCCAGGAGCCGCGCCGCCTGGCGCGACGCTACGCCACCGCGAGCGTCGGCTTCGTCCTCGCGGTGCTGGAGGACCAGTTCCGCCGCCGTCCGTCCAGTTCAAGCCAACGATCCGTCCGCCCGTCCGGTGCTTCATGACGGCACGGACGTTGCCGTTCCACCCCGTCGTCCCTCCCGCTTGCCACCCAGGATTTGAGCCATGAGCGGAACCATCAGCCTGCCCCCGAACCTCGTGCTGCGCGACATCCTGCTCAGTGCGTTCAACTGCCGCCGCCTGATCCTGTTCATGACGCTGGCGATCATGACACTGAGCGCGCAGATCGCCTACCAGGTCGAGCCTGGCTACAAGGCGCATTCGACCCTGCTGGTGCTGCTGGGCACCGAGCACGCGTATCGCCCGGCCGCCGGACAGCAGTTCATGAACACCGGCGGCGTCGATGCCGAACAGGTGTTGCGGACCGAGGCTTCGATCCTGTCGAGCGTCGACCTGCATCGCTCGGTCATCCGCGAGATTGGCCTCGCTCGGCTGTATCCAAAGCTGCTGGAGCCGCCCGGGCTGCTGTCGCGCTGGTATACCGATGCGAAGACCTGGGTCAGCCAGACCACCGGTCTGACCGAAATCGCCCGCACCGATCCCATTGCCGACGATCCAATGATGCGCGCGCTGGAGAAGTTCGCGTCCAACCTCGCGATCGCGGTCGACAAGAAGACGAGCGTCATTACGCTGACCTTCACGAATCCGAACCGGGAACTCTCGGCCGAGGTGCTGCGCGTGCTGGAGGAGCGGTATTTCACCCTGCGCAGCACGCTGTATGGTGACGTGCAGGCACCGATCGTGCGCCTGCGCCTCGACGCCGTCGGCAAGCAGCTGGCCGAGGCCGACCAGACGCTCGCTACGTTCAAGCGCGACCACGATATCGGCAGCTTTGCCGACCGCCGACAGATCCTCATGCGCCAGCAGGGCGACCTCGAAGCCTCGCTTGCCAAGGCCGAGAGTGCGATTGCTGAACACCAAGCGCGTCTGACGCAGTTGAATCAGCAGCTTGCGGCCGCCTCCGGCGCACGGCGCGGCGGCACGCCGTCCGCATCCGCGCCGCTGCAGGGCATGGTCGATACGTATCGCCGCCGGGAGCAGGAGGCGCAGACCCGCTATCGCGGCTCTCCGGCCGTGGATGAGGCGCGGCGCCAGCAGCTGGAGCGTGAAACCGACATTGCCCGGATGCAGGCGACCCAGGCCTTCTCGGTGCAGACCGACCGCAACAAGGCGGAGGCCGAACTGCAGGCGGGCCTTGCTGGCCGGGACACGATCAAGGCGCAGCTCGCTGCCCTGACAGGGCAGATCGACGCCCTGAATGCCGAGGAGCTTGAACTGCAGCGGCTGGAGCGCAATCGCGGTATCCTCGAGGACAACTACAAGGCCGTCGCGAAGATCCTGGACGAGCGGCAGGTGATCGAGACCGTCGATGCCAACCGGCAGTCCTCGGTGCGCGTCGTACAGCCGCCCACCGCGCCGGCGCTGCCGCAGCCGATCCGGCGCCTGATCCTGATTGCCGGCGCCGTGGTCAGCGTGCTGCTCGCCATCGGTATCACCCTGATGTCGCACTTCTTCCGCTCCAGCTATCTGCGGCCGGAAGCGCTGGAATTCGACACCGGACTTGCGGTTCTGGCAACTGTACCCGAAATGAAATCACTGGGTCGTTCCTCCGCGCTGGTGGTGCGCGGATGACACCAGGGGCCTCCCTGCGTCGTTATGCCTTCCCGCCCCCCTGTAGCGTGAGAAGCATGACATGAACGATCCCGCTCCACCCCGCCGGCCGAATGTGCTGGTTCTGGGAGCCGCTGGTTTCATCGGAAGCAACGTGGTTCAGGCCCTGTCGCGCAGTCCTGCCTGGCGTCCCGTCGCCGCACCGCGTCGCATGCCGGCGACGCCGTTCGGCTCGGACGTCGAAGTGCGGCGCTGTGACGCCACAAGCCCGCCGCAGCTTGGGCAGGCGCTGCATGACATCGACTTTGTCGTGAACTGCGTGGGCGGCACGAACCAGGCACTGATGGATGCCACCCGCGCGCTGTGCGACGTCGCCCGCCGCCAGCCGCCGAAGCGGATCGTGCACCTGAGCACCATGGCGGTGTACGGCGAGGCCTCCGGCACCGTGAAGGAGGACATGAGCGCGGTTCCGCCGTTGCGCCCATATGGAGAAGCGCATCACCGCTGCGAGGAGATGATCCGTGCCTATGTGCGCGACGGCGGCGATGCCGTGATCCTGCGACCCGGCTGCATCTACGGTCCCGGCAGCCGGCAATGGACGATCCGTCTCGCCCGCCTGCTGCGCGACGGCCGCATCGGCGATCTCGGCCGAGCCGGTGATGGCATCTGCAATCTCGTGTTCATCGACGACATGGTGCAGGTCATCATCTCTGCCCTGGACACGCCCGGCATCACGGGACAGGCCTTCAATATCGCCGACGGCGGCGAACTGACCTGGAACCAGTTCCTGACGAAGTTCGGCCAGATGATCGGCGCGACGCCGATCCGCCGGCTTTCGCCGCGACGGATCGCGGTGGAAAGCAAGCTGGTGGCGCCCGCCCTGCGCATCTTCGATATGGCGGCGCGCAAGATGCGTATCTCGCCCGATCGCCTGCCCGAGCCGATCAATCCGTCGCTCGCGGCGCTGCTGCGTCAGGACATCCGTCTGGACTCGAGCAAGGCCATGGCCGAGCTTCGGTTGCACCGGACACCAGTGGACGAGGGACTGCGCCAGTCAGCCCTGTGGTTGGAATCAAGGATCCCGGGACGCGCGCGCCGACATGCGGGACAGAACCGGGCAATGGAGTTGGGGCAACGATGAACCACAAGAGTGCCGGAAGACGAACCGTATTCCTGACCTGCCCCTACGGCTCGACGGGCGGCGGCATGGGCACGATGATGACATACCTGGCGGAACACCAGGACGAGCTGCAGGGTGACTACGCATTGCGGCCGCTGGAGTCACGCGGACCCTACCATCGCGCGATCTGCCCGGCGTTCGTTGCATGGGCAATCTGCCGGATGGCCGGCGAGGCCGCGCGCGGGCGGCTGGCCATCGTACACCTGAACCTGGCCGAACGCGGCAGCGTCTGGCGCAAGGCGGCACTGCTGTACGCGGCCAAGCTGATGGGCGCGCAGGTGCTGCTGCACCTGCATGCCGCGCAGATCATCGCCTACTACCAGTCGATGCCAGCCTGGAGCCGGCCGTTGCTGCGCGGGATGTTCCGTACCGCCGATCGTAGCGTGGTGCTGGGCGATCTCTGGCGCCGCTGGCTGATCGATGAACTGGGCGTTCCGGCGCGCCAGATCGCCATCGTGCGCAACGGCGTCCCGGCCACCGCGCTGCCGCCCCTGCCGCGCTCCCCCGACGCGCCGTTCCGTCTGCTGTTCCTGGGCAACCTGCAGGAGCGCAAGGGCGTTTCCGACCTTCTGAACGCCCTGGCCAGCCGGCCGGATACCGAACGGCGGGTTATGCTGACCATGGCAGGCGGCGGCCCCATCGATACCTACCGCGCCAAAGCCGAGGCGCTTGGTATCGCGGACCGGGTGATCTTCACCGGTTGGGTGGAACAGGCCGAGATCCGCCGCCTGCTGGCAGGTTCCGACGCGCTGATCCTGCCGTCCTACGACGAAGGCCTGCCGATGGTCATCCTGGAGGCCATCGCCAGCAGCGTCCCGGTGATCTGCAGCCCCGTCGGCGCCATCCCCGAGGTGTTCGAGGACGGCAAGACCGCACTGTTCGTCACGCCGGGGGACAGCGCGGAAATCGCCGCGGCGATCGACCGCCTGGCGCGCAACGAGGATCTGTGCGAGCGGCTGGCGACCGAAAGCAACGCGCTGTTCCGCCGCGACTTCACCATGACGACCTTCGCGCAGCGCATCGGTGAGATCTACCGGTCGCTGCATCACCGGGATCGCGACGTGTCCTGCACCCCCGGTGAGCCCAGCGTTTCCCCGGTCGGCACTCTCACCAATGGCGGCAAGCTGTGATCGACAACGCCAACCGTATCGTTTGCGACAGCACTCTGCAGGCCGACATCTGCATTGTCGGTGGCGGCGCGGCAGGCATCGCCATGGCCATGCGCCTGATGCAGTCCGGGCTCAGCGTGCTGCTGCTCGAATCCGGCGGGCCGCGGCATGACGCCGAAACACACGCCCTCTATGCCGGCGAGGTCGTCGACCCCACCCTGCACAGCCCGCCCGACACCTATCGTCAGCGGCGCTTCGGCGGTTCGACCACGATCTGGGGTGGCCGCTGCGTGCCCTTCGACCCGATCGACCTGGAAACGCGTCCCTGGATCGAGCACGCATCCTGGCCGATCAGCTACGACGCACTGGAAGCGTTCTACCCCGACGCCAATGCGCTGTGCGAGGCGGGTGCCTGGGAGTACGATGCGCGCGCCGCCGTCGCCGGCGGCATGCGCCCGATGATTCGCGGCTTCCTGCCCTGCAACTTCGACGTCAACCGGATCGAGCGCTTCAGCTGCCCGACCGATTTCGCCCGCCGCTACGGCAACCGACTGCGCGATGCCGGCAACCTGCGCGTCCTGACCCACGCCAATGTGACGCATATCGCGGCCTCGGCGGATGGCAGCCGGGTCGACCATGTGCTGGTGCGCACCCTGCACGGCAACCGCTTCTTCGTGCGCGCCAACCAGTTCGTGCTCGCCACCGGCGGCATCGAGGTCACGCGCCTGCTGCTCGCTTCACGCGACGTGCACACGAATGGCATCGGCAATGCCGAGGACCTGCTGGGCCGTTACTACATGTGTCATATCGCGGGGACGGTGGGCGCACTGCGCATCGACCTGCCGCGCGAGGCCGTGTGGCATGGCTATGACGTTGCCGAGGACGGCACCTATTGCCGCCGGCGCATCGCGCTGCGCCCGGATCGTCAGCGCGAACACGGCATTGGCAATATCGTCTTCCGCCTGCACCATCCGCGCATTCCCGACCCCGCGCACGGGACCGGCGCGCTCTCGGCCATTTATCTGGCGAAGAATCTGATCAGTTACGAGTATGCCAAGCGCCTGGCGGGCGAGGAGGATGGCGGCGTCGAACTTTGGCTGCGCCATGCGCGCAACCTGGTTGCTGATCCGTTCGCGACCGCCTGGTTTCTGGCCCATTGGGTGCGCTACCGCATCCTGGCGCAGCGCAAGTTCCCTTCCGTGATCATCCGCCCACGGGTGAACCTGTTCAGCCTGGATTTCCATGCCGAACAGGCGCCAAACCGCGCAAGCCGCATCACGCTGGGAGATGGCATCGACCGGTTCGGCATGCCACCCGTCCGCATCGACTGGCGTTATCTGCCGACCGATGTCCGAACCGTCAGCGTCGCCTTCGAACTGCTGCAGCGGGAATTCGCCCGGACCGGCATCGGCACGCTCGCGCTCGCGACCGGCGAGCCGGACATCGAAACGGTGATCCGTCGTGATGGCGCCTATGGCGGGCATCACCTGGGCACCGCGCGGATGGGCGCGAGTCCCGCGATGGGGGTGGTGGATTCCGACTGCCGGGTGTGGGGGGTCAACAATCTGTATATTGCCGGCGGCGCAGTATTCCCCACATCCAGCCAGGCCAACCCGACCCTGACCATCGTCGCGCTGGCGCTGCGGCTCGCCGACCATCTTAAGAAGCAGGCCAGCCAGCCCATCGTGGCGACTGGCCATGACACCCGGGCGGACGAACCAGCACCAGCCGAGGCCTGACGGAGAAGCCCATGCTGTCGTCTTTCGACCTCGCGTCCTTCCTGCACCGCCTGCCGGGCGCGATGTGGGAACGCATCTCCGGCGAGAACGGTATCACCCTGCTGCTGATCTGGGCGACGATGCTGCTGGCCGTGGGTGTGACCTTCGCGGGGGTGCCGAAACAGGAACGATCCTGGCGGCGGCTCTTGCATCACGTGATCCCGCCGGGCACGCTGACCCATCCCTCCGCCCGCGCCGACTTCCTGTTCTGGTTGTCGCGCCGCATCTTCATGCCCCTGCTCGTGCTGCCGCTGGCGATCTCCACCGTCGCTGCGGGGCATGTGATGTTCAGCCTGCTGACCGCTGTGTTCGGAGCGCCCGCGCATCAGGCGGCCGAGGCCGGGCCGCTGACGCTGGTGCTGTTCACCGTAACCATGCTGCTGGCCTACGACCTGTCGTACTATCTGTATCACATGATGCAGCACAAGATTCCGCTGCTGTGGGAACTGCACAAGGTCCACCACTCGGCCGAGGTGATGGTCGGCGTGACCAAGGATCGGGTTCATCCGGTGGACGAGATCATGAACCGCTGGTGGGACGGAGTGATCCCCGGCCTGTGCTATGGCGCCTGGCTGTTTTTCGTCCTGGACCCTGTCGAAGTCACGGTGTTCGGGATCAACGTTTACCTGCTGCGCAACACATTGCTGATGATGGATTTCATTCGCCATACGCATTGGAAGCTGTCCTACGGGCGCTGGCTGGATGCGATCCTGCTGTCCCCGCATTATCACCAGTTGCACCACAGCAACGCGCCCCAGCACTGGGACCGCAATTACGGCCTCACGCTGAGCGTGTGGGACCGGCTATTCGGCACGCTGGTGGTGCCGAAGCCGAACGAAAGTTTCGAGTTCGGCCTGACGCATCGCGAGCATGAGGAATATCGGTCGGTGTACCGGCTGCACGTGCTGCCGCTGCAGAAGATTGCGCGCCGTCTGCTGCGCCGGCGGCCCGCCCGCAAGGCGCCGGCGGCAACGATGACCGAGGCGCCGTCGGCGGCCCACAAGGCTACATGATGCAGGGGAATGGTGTGGATATAACGATTGAAATCGTGCGGTCCGCTTCGCGCCTTGGGGAAATCGGGGCGGCCTGGCAGGCTCTATGGACACGCTGCGGTGCCGATATCTTCCAGGGGCATGGCTGGCTGCATGCCTGGGCGAGTGGCGAGGCGTCCGAAGCGCTGCGGATCGGCATTGCCTGGCGCGATGAGACACTGGTCGCCGCCTTTCCTTGCGCGATCCGCCGCCAGCACGGGCTGCGGCAGCTGGAATGGGCGGCGCAAACCGCCAGCGACTACTGCGATGCGATGGTCGATCCGGCGGAGCCTCCCTTGCCCGTGCTCATCTCGCTCTGGCAGGCGATTCGCGCCGCGGGCGGCTTCGACCTGATCCGCCTGCGCCAGGTGCGGCCGGACGCAAGGGTACGCCGCCTGCTGGATGCGGACATCGCGGAAAGCGGCCACTTGCGCCAGGATCTGGACGAAGTTCCCTGCATGCGGATCGACCGGCAATGGGCCGACGGACGGACTTTCTTCCGCGACCTGACGAAGAAGCAACGGAACAACCACACCCGTGGAAAGCGCATCCTGGGAGAACTGGCGGGCGAGGTGGTGTTCCGCATCCATGACCCGTCCGAACCGCTGAGTCCTGTGCTCGACCGGATCCTGGAGCTCAAGCGCGCCTGGCTGCGCATCCATGACCCTGCCTCCAGCATGCTGGGATCGGGTGCCGCGACTCATCGCGCGATGCTGGAGGCGGCCTGGCGGTCCGGCATCATGACGGTGTTCCTGCTGGAAGCGGGAGACCGGCTGGCGGCAGCGTCGCTGAATTTCGTCTACGAAGGAAAGATGCAGGCCTACCTGACGTCCTATGATCCGGCTTTTGAGCGCGCCTCCCCCGGCACAATCCTGATCGTCGAATACGCCATGTGGGCGTTCGACCACGGCATCGAGAGCGTCGACCTCATGCGCGGCTCGGAGGCATTCAAGACCCGCATGACGAACGCCGTGACAATGCTGAATGGCTACGCCGGGGCTTGCACCCTGCCCGGTCATGCCGCGCTGCTGCTGCGCGACCTGCGCTCGCGGTGGCGCCGGACCGGAACGCAGCAGAGGGACGACGGGCGGGAGCCGGATACAC
>JBFXDK010000060.1:0-32099 GCA_050181195.1 Acetobacteraceae bacterium
TGCACCATCCGCTCTATGATTTCAACGATGACGTCCTGCCGGTCGGCGCGTCGTACTGGGCCACGCTGGTCGAGCAGATGCTGCCGCGCCGGGAATAGCCCGCGCGCGCTCCAACGGGAGCACAATCGGCGCCGGTGCTCGGCGGCTGCCGACCGATCCGGATTCGGACCGGCTCTGGCGCGGGATCGATGCGCCAATCTCTCTGCCCGCGACGGTACCACGCCGGACAACCCGACCAGAAGCGGGTGATCGACTTCTACGCCGAGAACGTGCTGCCGAACTTGTCACAGCCAACAACACGACCCGGCCGGCGTCGGTGTGGACGCCGGCCGGCGCTGTTCAGATCACGCCGGCGCCGCGCAGCCGGTCGAGTTCGGCCGGGTCCATTCCCAGGAGTCCGCGATAGATCTCGTCGTTGTGGGCACCCAAGGCGGGTCCCAGCCACTGCACACGGCCGGGGGTCTCGCTGAGGCGGGGAACGAGGTTCGGAACAGCCAGTTCGCCCGCGCGCGGATCGTGCATCCGCAGGATGTTCTCCCGTGCGGCGTAGTGCGGGTCCTGGAAAATCTCATCGACGGCATAGACCGGCCCGCACGGCACCTGCTCCGCCTCGCACATCCGCAGCAAATCGGCCCGGTCGTACTGCGCGGTCCAGGCGGCGACGGTTTCATCGACAACGGGACGATCCCGCTCCCGCGCCGCCAGCGTGCCCCAGCGGGATTCCTCGGCAAGCTCCGGCTGCCCCATGGCAACGGCCAGCCGCGCGAAGATCTTGTCGTTGGTGCAGGCGATGGCAATCCAGCGTCCGTCCCTGGTGGGATAGTGGCTGTGCGGCACGACGTTCACCGTGCCCGGCCCCATGCGCTGGCGGACATAGTTCTTGTAGGCGAAGGCCGGCGCGAGCTCGTCCAGGATGCGGAAGATCGGTTCGTACAATCCGATATCGACCACCTGCCCCTTCCCCGTCTTCTCCCGCGCCTGCAGCGCCAGCAGCGTGCCCAGCGCGCCATACAGGCCCGCCATGTAGTCGGGGATGGTGGCTGAACCCGGGGTGACGGGCGCGCGATCCGGATAGCCGGCCAGGAAGGACAGTCCGCCGAACGCGTTGCCGATGCGGCCGAACCCGGGGCGATCCTTGTACGGGCCGGTCTGCCCATAGCCGGAAATGCGCACCATGATCAGCCGCGGATTGACCGCGTGCAGCACGTCCCAGCCCAGGCCCCAGCGCTCCATCGTGCCAGGCTGGAAGTTCTCCACCAGCACGTCCGATTGTTCCACCAGGCGCTTGACCAGCGCCACGCCGTCGGGCTTGCGCAGGTCCAGCGTGATGCATTTCTTGTTCCGTGATTCCGACAGCCAGGGCAGCGTGTCGCCGCAGTCGTGCATCGTGCCGAAGCGCCGCGTGGCGTCGCCCACACCCGGCAGTTCGACCTTGATGACCTCGGCGCCGAACTCACCCAGCTGCGTCGCGCAGAACGGACCGGCGAGGAACGTCGCCACGTCCAGCACCCGGCAGCCCTGCAGCGCCTGAACGTCGAGCATCATTGTCCCCCCTGAGCCAGCACCTGGCGCGCTCGCTGCACGATCGGGTAGTCGATGAACTGCCCATCAAGCTGTATCGACGCCAGCCCCTTCGCCTCGGCCTCCTCGAACGCCGCGACGACGCGGCGGGCCTGGGTCAAAGCGGCCTCGTCCGGGGTGAAGGCGGCGTTGATCACCGCGACCTGGTCCGGATGGATGCACATCTTGCCCTGGAACCCCAGCGCCGCCGCATGTCGCGCCGACGCCGCAAGCCCCTCGGCGTCACGCAGGTCGGCCCAGACCGTGTCCAGCGGCGGCTCGATCCCCGCGGCGCGCGACGCCACGACGCAGGCGGCGCGATGCGGCAGCAATTCGGATTCGTCACGCGACCAGACCATGCCGAGATCGAGCGTGAAATCCCCAGCCCCGAAGGCGATGCGCCTGGTGCGCGTGCCCGCGCGGGTGATCGCGTGGATGTTGCTGATGCCCAGCGCGGTTTCGATGATCGGCACCAGGTCGATGCCGCCCGGCGGCAGCCCCCGCTCGCGCTCCAGCGACCCGATTACCCAGTCCGCGGCCTTGAGCTGGTCCGCGTCCTCGACCTTCGGCAGGATGATCCCGTCCAGCCCCGGCCGCACCACCGCGACCAGGTCGGCATAGCACCACTCGGTCGTCAGTGCATTCACACGCACATACAGCCTGCCATGACGAGGGCGCGGGAGCGTATCGACAATCGTGGCGCGTGTCGCCGGCTTCTCGGCAATCGCAACCGCGTCCTCCAGGTCCAGGATCACGCCGTCGGCCGGCAGGGACAGCGCCTTTTCCACCCGGCGCGCATGGTTGCCGGGGGCGAACAGCAGCGAACGCAGCGCAGCCATCACTCGGCCGCCTTGCGGCGGGTCGCGTGCCAGTCAGAAGCGCGCGGGATCGGCAGGCCCAGATTCTCCCGCAGCGTCGTGCCGGCGTAGTCCTTGTGGAACAGCCCGCGCCGCTGCAGTTCTGGCACCAGCAGGCGCGCGACATCCTCATACGTGCCGGGCATGGACGACGCGGCCAGCACGAACCCGTCGCAGGCCGGCGCGGTGAACCACTCCTCCATCTGGTCGGCCACCGATTTCGGCGTGCCGCAGAACACCTTGTGCTCCTTGATCGTGCCGCGGCCGGAGACTTCCACGAAGTCGCGCACCGACGGGTTCTTCTTGCCGGACATCTCGATCACCCGGTCGCGGAACCCGTGCCAGGAGAATTCCGCCAGTTCCTCGTCCGAAAACGGCTCGTCGTACGGCTTCTTCGAGAAGTCGTAGTTCAGCACCTCGGAAATCAGCACAAGCCCGTCGATCGGCCTGGCCGTCGCTTCAATGATCGCGCGCTTTTCCTGCGCCGCCGCTTCCGACTCAGCCACGATCACATAGCAGGCCGGCGCCACCTTCACATGATCGGGGTTGCGCCCCTCGGCGGCGACCACGTCCTTGAACGCCTTGTACTGCCGCTTGCCGGCCTCCAGGCTGTGATAGATCACGAACACCAGTTCCGCCCAGCGCGCGGCGAAGGCCTGCCCGCGGCCCGACTGCCCGGCCTGGATCAGCAGCGGATGCCCCTGCGGCGAGCGCGGCACGCTGAACGGCCCGCGCGAGTTGAAATAGGTTCCGTGGAAATCCAGCCGGTGCACCTTGTCGGGATCGGCGAAGCGGTTGGCCTCCTTGTCCAGGATCAGCGCATCGTCTTCCCACGTGTTCCAGTGGCCCATCACCACGTCCATGAACTCGTCCGCACGGTCATAGCGCGCGTCGTGCTCCATGTGCTTCTCGCCGCCGAAATTCAGCGCCTCGCCGCTGTTCAGCGAGGTCACGATGTTCCAGCCGACACGGCCCTTCAGCATCAGGTCCATCGTCGCGAACACCCGCGCGACATGGAACGGTTCGTAATAGGTGGTGGAGTAGGTGGCACCCAGGCCCAGCCTGCTGGTGACCATTCCCATCGCCATCAGGATCGTGCTGGGATCCAGCTTCACCGCGCGCACGCCGGCGGCGATCGCCTCATGATGGTTCTCGGTGTAACGATCCGGCAATGCCAGGCGGTCGTCGAAGAACGCCATGTGGATCTTGCCGTCCTCCAGCGCCCGGGCGATCCGCTGGTAGTATTCCGGGGTCAGGAAGTCCAGGATCGTGGACGGATGCCGCCATGACCCCGGCAGATTGGAACAGTTCTGCGCCTGCAGGAAGGCGACAAGGGTCATCATCCGAGACTGGGAAGACATGGCAGCGGTCTTTCTTTCAAATCGGCAAATCGACATCCAGCAACGGCGCGTGCTGCTGGCAGCCATAGACATCGGTATCCCCGAACTCCCCCGCCGGGACCAGGCGCGGGAACGTCGCCTTGAACGCGCAGGCGGCATCATACGGCGTGAACAGCACGTGCTCGGCCTTCACGCCATAGAGACGCGCGAACAGATCCGGGCACAGCACGCCCGACGCCTTTACCTTGCGGAACGTCTCGGCATCGTCGAACACCACGTCGATGGTCAGTTCGAACGGGCCGGCGTTCTTGCTCTTGCAGACGCGCGCGACATCCTTGATCAGCGCCATGTCACACCATCTCGTATTCGATCGAGAACAACTCGGTCGGGTGGTCCAGTTCCGCGACGTGGTAGACACTGAAACGATAGACCGGTCCCACATCGATGTCGGACGGCGAGAACGGGAACGCCATGTTCCCTTCCTTGGCCAGCCGACCCGGGAAATCCGTGTGCAGCATATTCGTGCGGGCCATGCCCAGCACCGCGCTCGCCATCTCCTGGCTCTGCTGGGCGACGACCTCGATGACGAAGCCGAGTTCGTGCGCCAGCATATCGCGCACCGGCTCGCGCTGCCCCATCACGCCATCACGGCCGTAGACACGGATGCCCAGGCGATACGTATCCGGCGCCGCGCCGAACGCCGCGGCCTTGGTCGCGACCTCGGACCGGACCGAGTCCAGGAAGTTGTCCAGCCGGCCGATCAGCAGCGGATCGCGCGTGCCACAGATGCAGATGGCACGGTAGCCCGCCATCTCCACCCCTTCCAGCTTCACCGTGTAGCGTTCGGCCGGGTTCCAGCGCATCCCGGAAATCCGCACCGCGCGGTCGCTCAACGCGTCGAACCGGCACTCCGAGGTGTCCAGCATCCCGCCCGGCTCGATATGATGGATCGGGCTGGAATTCTCATGCAGCGAGTGGTTGGCGATCGACAGCGGCGTGCACTTTCGCGCCGGGTTTGTCGGCTCGCATTCCACATGGTCCTCGCGCACCGTCACGAACAGGCAGTCATGCCCTTTCGGAATCGATGGCGTGGCGCCGCATTCCAGCATCTTGCCGGCATACCAGGCGGGCGCCGGCGGAAGCTGCGCGCGCGTTGCCGCCGCGGCCCAGGGCGCCGGATCGCTGCTGCGCCCGGCCAGCACCACCTGCGCGCCGTTGTCCAGCGCCTCGATGAACGGCTCCGGCCCCATCATGCCCACGATGCGCGCGCTGCGATCGATCGTCGCGTCGTCCAGCGGCGGCTGGTGCGCCAGGCCGTGCACGCGGCCGGCGGCATTGAGCCGGCGCACCGTGTCCTTGTCCTGTTCGGCATGGATCAGCGCCATCTTGAAGCGCAACCCATCCTCCCGCGCGATCTCCCGCGCCATGTCCGCCACCAGTTTTAGATGCGGCTCCCCGCCGGCGCCACCCGCGGTGCCGATGACCAGGGGGATGCCGCGGCGCATGGCGGCATTCAGCATCAGGCGCAGGTCGCGACGGATGGCGATGGGCGAGCAGAACGGCTTGCCGATGCCCAGGTAGTGCGGGCCGGGATCGACGCTGCCGCCATCGACGCCGATGACGTGCGGGTCGCGGTCGAGGCCGGCCTGCAGCGAGGCTTCGGGGAAACCGTAGCCCAGGATGGCGCTGGTGGAGAGCAGGCGGATTTCCTTGGTCATGGAGGCAATGCACTCCATCTTCGGGTGGTTCGCAAGGTCGGGGCTTCCGCCCCGGACCCCGACCAGGAGGCGCTGCCTCCTGGACCTCCGCAAAGGGGCACAGCCCCTTTGATCCCATTCTGTTTGTTGGTTTGGGGACAGGGGCCTGACCCGGACCGTGCAACGGCTGCGTCAGGCCCCCTGTCCCCAAACCAACAAATGGATCGGTTCCAAGGCCCGAGGCCTTGGCGGGAGGGTCCAGGGAGGGCAGCGCCCTCCCTGGTCAGGGCACGGGACGAAGTCCCGCCTTGCGCATCGCCCGATCAATCCACTGTGCCGTCAGCTTCTCCTGCGTCCCGTTCTGCATCAGCCGCTCATGCAGCGCCGGGAAATCCACCCGGTCCAGCGCCTGGTCCTGGTTGAAGCAGGAAAACACGATCGTCCGCTCGCCCGTGTCCGGATCGACATGCGGCTGCAGGCACTGCGCGCAGACCTCCTTCATCATGCATTGCATGGGCGAGTTGATGGAGCCGATCGCCGTGTGGTCCGTCCGCAGATAGGGCGACAGGACGCCATGGCGAGCGGCACCGACGGCCTGCATCATGCGATCGCTGCCGATGGCGATCAGGTGTTCGGCGTCGCGCAGCGGCACCACCTGCTCGC
Source organism: Acetobacteraceae bacterium (assembly GCA_050181195.1). Taxonomy (GTDB): domain Bacteria; phylum Pseudomonadota; class Alphaproteobacteria; order Acetobacterales; family Acetobacteraceae; genus Rhodopila. Next base: position 6,118 of record JBFXDK010000060.1, read on the forward strand.
CCAGCGCACCCGAGCCGTACGCCGCCATCGCCTGCACGATGTTGCCCACGAAGGCGCGGTCCTGCGGGCGGTTCGGCGTGAAGCCCGGTGCTTCGTCGCAGCACCAGACGATGACATCCGCCGCGCGCTCGATTTCCGCTACCTTGTAGCGGTCCTGCATCTGCTTGTAGCCGGCGAAGTAGATCACCTTCGAACCGGCTGCCCGCGTCGCGGCACCGATCGAGAACAGCACCGCGTTGCCCAGGCCGCCGCCGACCAGGGCGACGGTGGTATTCGCATGGATCTCCGTGGGCGAGCCGGTGGGGCCCATCAGCACCACGCGCTCCCCGGGCTTCAACGCGGCGCACAGGTCGGAACTGCCGCCCATTTCCAGCGCGATGACGCTGACCAGGCCCTGCTCGGGGTCGGTCCAGGCGCCGGTCATCGCCAGGCCTTCCATGGTCAGCACCGTGGCGCCGATGCCGGGTTCGCTGATGTGGGGCGCCAGAACCTCGTGGTTCTGCAGCCGGTAGAACTGGCCGGGCCGGAAGGCACGCGCGGCGGCGGGCGCGCGCACCACCACCTCGACGATGGTGGGTGTCAGCCGGTTCACCGCATGCACCGTGGCGGTCAGCGCGTCGCGGACCTGCGCGATCAGGTCGGTGCCGGAAACCGCGGAGGCCGGTTGCGCCGCCAGGGCGCGCGTCACCACGGGATAGCCGCGCTTGGCGCCGCCCATCGCCTTAACGACATTGCCGAAGAAGCTTGGATGCAGGTCGCCGAAGAAGCTGACGAAGCGGCCGTTCCCGGCGCGGTGCATCAGCACCTGTGCCACGTCGGGCTTGGCCAGGCCGCGCTGCGGCGTCACCGGATGTCCGTCCTCGTCCACCGCCTGGAAGTAGCGGCCGTCGAGCTGGATCCGCCCGTCCTCGCGCGCCAGCACGGTATTGGGCTGCGTGCCGGCGGCGACCAGGATCGCGCGGGCCGGCAGGACGGCTTCGCTGCCATCGGCGTGCCTGACCCGCAGCCCGGCGGCGTGGCCGTGCGCATCGACCTCGACCGCGGCAGGCGTCAGGCCCTCGGCGAAGCGCACCGCTTCCTCCATCGCCTTCGCCACTTCCTCGTGGTTCAGCGTGTAGGACGGGCTGTCGATCAGGCGGCGGCGATACGCGATGGTGGCGCCGCCCCAGGACTCCAGCAGCGTGGAAAGCCGCGGCTCCCGGCCTTCCGCGGCCGCGGCGGCGCGTTCGGCGCGGATCGCCTCGGCGTGGGCCAGGAACTCCGCGGCAATCTCCGCCTCTTCCGGGGTCCAGCGGGCACGCACCGCTGCCTCGCCGCGTTCGGCGACCAGGGTGCGATAGCGCAGCGCGAATTTCTCCACCTGGCGCACATAGTAGGCCAGGCTCTCGGTGGCGGTGTCGATCGCGGTCAGGCCGCCGCCGATCACCACCACGGGCATGCGCAGCTGCAGGTTGGCGATCGAGGACAGCTTCGCGGCACCCGTAAGCTGCAGCGCCATCAGGAAGTCCGATGCCTGCCGCACGCCCCTCGCCAGCCCGTTCGGGATGTCCAGCACCGTCGGCTTGCCGGCGCCCATGCACAGCGCGATGTGGTCGAAGCCCATCGCCCAGGCATCGTCCAGGCCCAGCGTCGCGCCGCCGCCAAAGCGAATCCCGCCGAAATGCGCGAACGCCGCCCGCCGCTCCAGCAGCAGCCGGACCAGCTTCAGGTAGTTCTTGTTCCAGCGTACGGTAATTCCGTACTCGGCAACGCCGCCGAAGCCGGCCATTACCCGATCGTCCAGGTTTTCGAACAGCGTTTCGGTGTCGCGGATCGGCGTCGTGGGGTCGAAGCCCAGCGGCTCGATCTTCAGCCCGTCGATCGCCACCACCGTATGGCCGTCGTTCATCAGGTGGTGCGCCAGGGTGAACCCGGCCGGGCCGAGGCCGACGATCAGCACCTTTCGCCCGCTGTCCGGTCGCGGCAGCGGGCGACGGATATCCAGCGGGTTCCAGCGCGTCAGCAGCGCGTAGATCTCGAAGCCCCATGGCAGGGACAGGACGTCGCGCAGGATGTGCGTCTCGGCCTGGGGAATATCGACCGCTTCCTGGCGCTGGTAGATGCAGGCCTTCATGCAGTCGTTGCAGATGCGATGGCCAGTGGCCGCCATCATCGGGTTGTCGATGGCAATGGTCGCGAAGGCGCCCAGCACGCTGCCCTGGGCGCGCAGCGTGTGCATTTCGCTGATCTTCTCGTCCAGCGGGCAGCCGGCCAGCGTCACGCCGAACACCGACTTCTGGAACTGCCCGGTCTTGCGGTCCGTCAGCCCCTTGCGGCAGGAATCCTTCCCCTGCGTGTGGCACCAGATGCAGTAGTTGATCTGGTCCAGCGCCTGCTGCGTGTTCATGCCGGGATCGGTCAGCGCGAAGCCCTCGCGATGCCGCCACCGCTCCTCGGGCAGGCGCAGCATCGTCACGCCGTCGCGCACCACGGTTTCCACCGGCACCAGATGGTTCGGATCGACCTTGTGCGGCACATGGAACAGCGTGCCGCCACGGTGCGCGTCCTGGCCGGCCTGGGTCAGCGTCGCCCAGGCCGCGTAGCGCAGGGCCGTGTCCAGGATGTCGCTCGCGCCTTCCGTCTCCCAGGCCGTGACGGCATGGGCGAACGCCAATTCCGTCAGTGGCGCGCCCATCCGGGCTTCCAGCGCCGCGCGCAGGGCGGCGGCATCGAAATCCGCGGGATCGGGATATTTCCGCACCGCCTGGCGCTGCACGAACAGGCGCTTGCAGCTATGGATCGGGTCGAGCTCCGCCGTCTGCCGGGCAAGCGCCGCCGTGTCCGCCTCGATCCGGAACAGCGCCGCCACGAAGTGGTCGAGATGCGGGCCAAGCGCGACGACGAGATCGCTTTCGTCACGGCCGGAGAGCGCGTCGGGTTCGGCGCGCGCGGCCATCAGGCGCGCATGCAGCGCCGCGTCCTCGGCCGCAAGGCGTTCGAGGAACGCCTGGTCCAGGCGCACGAGGCCAGCCCTTCCGGCGAGGTCGGCGAAGGAGAAGCCGAAGCTCAGTTCAGGGGTTTCGGCGGTGGTGACGGCATCCATCACGGCATCAGACCATCTTGCTCAACAGGGAGAGAAATACGCTCTGTTCGTCTGGAGTCAGCGGGGCAAGCGCGGCCTCATGGGACCGCTGGGCGCATGCCACCATTGCGTCGATCAGGGCAAGGCCTGCCTCGGTCGGTGTCAGAACCACGGTGCGCCGGTCCAACGGATCCCGCGCAACCGCCAGCAGCCCCCGCGCGGTGAGGCGCCGCACCACGCCCTGGATCGTCGCCGGGTCCATCGCCACCAGCCGGCCCAGATGGTTCTGCGTCACCCGGCCGAGGAGAATGGTCTTGTGCAGCGCGGCGAACTGGGTCGGGGTGAGGCCGTGCTCCGCGGCCATTTCGAGGAAGAGCGCCGCATGGCGTTGATGCGCCTTGCGCAGCAGGAAGCCCACATGCCCTTCCAGGGCGAAGTTCTCGGTCAATCTTCTTTCCCGGACCGGTGCATCGTTCGTTTACGAATGATCGCGCGGCGCGGTCAAGTCCGACAGGGTTCGGGCGAATGCCAACGTGACTATGCTCCGTTTCCGCGGTGACGGTTCCTGGATCGTCTCCAGACAAACCGGGCGATGAAACCAACGACAAGAACAGCGATACCATAGTCCATGTAATGGAAAACCGTGCTCAGGCGCGCATCGCTGTTCCACTGATTGCCAAGCAGCAAGCCGATATACGCCAGCAGAAAGCACCAGGGCCACGAACCCAGGAACGTGTAGAGGTGGAAGCGGACCCTCGGCATATGGGCAATCCCGGCCGGAAGCGCGATGAACGTGCGCACGACCGGCAGCATCCGCGCGATCAGCACGGCCAGAGTGCCGAACCGGACGAAGAACCGGTCCGCCCATTCCAGATCCTCCCGCGTCAGCAGGACGTATTGGCCCCAGCGCTCGATGGCGCGCCGGCCGCCGAACCGGCCAACTTCATACGCCACGGCGGATCCGATATTGCAGCCCACCGCGCCCGCCGTCGCGGCGATCAGCAGCGTCATCTCCCCGCGCGATACCAGATAGCCGGCAAATGGCAGGATGATTTCGGACGGCAGCGGCAGACAGGCCGATTCTGCCGCCATCAGCGCGATCAGGCCGAAATACCCCGTGTGGGACAAGCTGGCCGTGATCGCCCAGGCCAGCCAGCCGGTCATGGTCCCGGGCATTTGTGCGCGAAATCCCTGTGCTGCATCCGTTCCGCCTCGTATGTGCCGCACCACAGCGAATAGGAGGCCGGCTGACCGCCCGCCAGTGGGCGAACCACCACGACCACTGCCGATGACAACGCCCCATCAGGCGCCGGCCTGCCGATGCGGCCAATCACGGCGCGGAACATCCGGGTGAGGATTGCGCACTCCGGACCGGCGGCACCGGGACCGACGGTCGAGGCATGGCGCCATCCACAACCGGAAGGCAGTCTGGATATAAGCGCGTCACCCGCGTCTCCAAGGCCTCCGGTATCAGCCCGCGGACCACGAGCGCAGCGACCGTCCGGGGTGCACTACCGTTCGGGGGCACGGAATGTCTCGAGATCAAAAGGAAGACGCCGCGCACCTTCGAAGTGGGGAAAGTCCGTGCGCAATCGATTCCGGCGACCACACGGCCGTTGAATACAGGCGGCCCCGCGTGCCACGCTTCCGCCAACAACCCCGTCATCAAACGAATGGCGGAGAAGGAGGAAGCGTTGCCATGAGTCCACCCGAAAGCGCAGCCCGCGCCATGTCTGCGTGTCCACGGCCCGAACGCTGCGGCCTCCCGGTCCGCCTGTTCCTGCTGGCCGCGGTCATGCTGTTTGCCGCCCTGCCCGCCTTGGCGCAGAAGCAGGGCGGCGTGCTGCGGGTCTATCACCGCGACACCCCGGGCAGCATGTCGATCCATGAGCTCGGAACCATCTCGGCGGTGATGCCGATGATGGGCGTGTTCAACAATCTGGTGCTGTACGACCAGCACGTCCCCACCAACAGCCTGGATTCGATCGTCCCGGACCTCGCGACATCCTGGACATGGAGCGACGACGGGCTGCGCCTGGTCTTCACCCTGCGCCAGGGCGTGAAATGGCACGATGGCAAGCCGTTCACCTCGGCGGACGTGAAATGCACCTGGGACCTGCTGACCGGACAGTCCAAGGACGCGTTCAAGGTCAATTCGCGGAAGGGCTGGTACACCAACGTCGTCAACGTCACGACCAATGGCGACCACGAGGCGGTGTTCAACCTCAAGCGCCCGCAACCGGCGCTGCTCGCGCTGCTCGCATCCGGCTTCACGCCCATCTATCCCTGCCACGTCTCACAGCGGGATATGCGCCAGGCGCCGGTCGGCACCGGCCCGTTCAAGTTCGTCGAGTTCAAGGGCAACCAGTCGATCAAGGTGACCCGCAACCCGAACTACTGGAAACCCGGACGCCCCTACCTGGACGGGGTGGAGTACACCATCATCCCGAACCGCTCCACGGCGATCCTGGCCTTCATTGCCGGCAAGTTCGACATGACCTTCCCCTATGAGGTCTCGATCCCGCTGCTGAAGGACGTGAAAAGCCAGATGCCGGACGCGGTCTGCGAGGTCACGCCGACCAATGTCGCGCCCAACATCCTGATGAATCCGGTGAAGCCGTTCGACAATGTCGAGATCCGGCGCGCGGTGGCGCTGGCGCTCGACCGGCAGGCCTTCATCGACATCCTGACCGAGGGCAAGGGTGATGTCGGCACCGCCAACCTGCCGCCGCCCGAGGGCCAGTGGGGCATGCCCGCCGACCTGCGCGCCGATCTGCCGGGCTACGGCCCCGACCTTGCGAAGAACCGCGAGGAAGCCCGCGCGATCATGCGCAAGCATGGCTATGGACCGGACAACCGGGTGAAGGTGAAGCTCTCGGCCCGCAACTTGGCGGTGTACCGCGATCCCGCCGTCATCCTGATCGGCCAGTTGAAGGAAATCTACATCGACGGCGAACTCGATCCGGTGGAGACGGCGAACTGGGTGCCGAAGCTGATCCGGCGCGACTACCAGATGGGCCTCAGCCTGGTGGGCAACGGCGTCGATGATCCCGACCAGGGTTACTTCGAGAACTACGCCTGCGGCTCCCGCACCTACATGGATTACTGCAATCCCGAGCTGGACAAGCTGATGGTGCAGCAATCCTCGGAATCCGACCGGGAAAAGCGCCGCAGGATCGTGTGGGAGATCGACCGCCGGCTGACCCAGGACGCGGTCCGCCCCATCCTGTTCTACACCCGCGCCGCCACCTGCTGGCGGCCGGAGGTGAAGGGCCACACGATGATGCTGAACAGCACCTTCAACGGCTGGCGCTTGGAGGATGTCTGGCTCGACCGGTAGCGGCCGGGTCCGTGCGCGGGGCTGACTGGGCGGCGCCGAGCGGGGTGATCGCGCGGAGCCGCGCGTGGGACTGATCGCGCGGCGCCGCGCACCGGAAGATGGCCTGCCCACCGGGGGACTCGAACCCCCACGTCTCACGACCGCGGATTTTAAGTCCGCTGCGTCTACCATTCCGCCAGGCGGGCATCGGCTGACGGCTGGTAGATAGCGCCTTCGTCCCACCGCGTCAGCCCATCGCGCACGCCCGCGTGCCGCCGCCCGGACTCGCCCTGCACCGCCCCGCTGCTATGATTCCCCTGCCCGGGACCGGCCGACGCGCCGCGCGCCCGTGGTGGGGAGAAAACATCAATGAAACGCCGAGAATTCCTGGGCGCGGGTGCCGCCGCGGCCGCCATGGTCCCGACCCGCTTCGCCATTGCGCAGAACACGCGTGCATCGACCCTGCGCCTCGTGCCCCACGCCAACCTCACGCTGCTGGACCCGCATTTCACCACCGCGCTGGTCACCACCAACCATGGCTGGGCCATCTACGACACTTTGTTCGGCGTGAACGACAGGATGGAGGTCCAGCCGCAGATGGCTGCCGGCTGGTCCACCGAGGATGACGGCCGCACGGTGCTGATCACCCTGCGGGACGGCCTGAAGTTCCACAACGGCGAGCCGGTCCGCGCCCAGGACTGCGCCCAGAGCCTGAAGCGCTGGGCCGCGCGCGAGGCGCTGGGCCAGATGGCCTCGAAATTCATCGACGAATGGGGCGTCAAGGACGATCGCACGATCCGCATCAGCCTCAAGCGCCCCCTGCCGGCCCTGATCCCGCTGATGTCCAGCGGCGGCGCGATCGTTCCCTTCATCATGCCGGAATCGATCGCGCGCACCGACCCGTTCAAGGCGATCACCGAAACCATCGGCTCCGGCCCCTATCGCTTCGTCGCGTCCGAATTCGTCGCCGGTTCGCGCGTCGTCTATGTCCGTAACCCCGATTACCTGCCGCGGCAGGACAAGGCCGAACGCACCGCCGGCGGCAAGGTCGCGCATTTCGACCGCGTAGAATGGCACGTCATTCCAGACGCCTCCACCGCCGCCGCGGCCCTGCAGGCAGGTGAGGTCGACTGGTACGAGCAGGTGCAGCCCGACCTCGTCGCGCTGCTGCGCAACAACTCCAACCTGCGCATCGGCTTCGCCAACCCCTCCGGCTACAACGGCATCCTGCGGTTCAACCACCTGCATCCTCCGTTCAACGACGTGCGGATGCGGCGCGCGATCCTGACAGCGGTGGACCAGAACGACTACATGGCCGCGGTGACCGCGGACGACGCCACCTCCTATCGCACCTGCAAGGCGCTGCTGCCCTGCGGCACGCCAGACGGGCGGGAGATCGGCGCCAACCTCATGCCGGCGAACCTCGATCGCGCCCGCGCCATGCTGAAGGAGGCCGGCTACAACAACGAGCGCGTCGTCATCATCAGCCCTTCCGACTTTCCCACCATCGGCCCGTTCGGCGAGGTCACCTACGACCTGCTCCGGCGCCTGGGGATGAATGTCGAGATCGTGCAGACCGACTGGGGCACGGTGACGCAGCGGCGCAACAGCCGCGAACCGGTCGACAAGGGCGGTTGGTCCATTCTGCACACCTGGGGATCCACCACCGCCATCGGCACGCCGATCGGCCAGTTCTTCATCCGCGGCGTCGGCGCCAAAGGCTGGGCCGGCTGGTTCAAGGACGATGTGATCGAGGACCTGACCGAGCAATGGCTGCTCGCCCCGGACGCAGGCGAGCGCGCACGGATCGCCGACGCCCTCCAGCGACAGGCGTTCGACGCCCTTCCCTCCATCCCGCTCGGCCAGTTCCAGATCCGCTCCGCCCATAGCAAGGCGCTGAGCGGCATTATCGAGGCGACGGGAGTCTATCCCTGGAACGTCCGGCGGGGTTGACGGACCCGCCGCCACAGGCGCTACGCCGCATCGCCGCCGGTCCGCCCCGGCGCATGACGGACAGGCCGGACAGGCCGGTCAGGCCCGCTTCCAGCAACAGCGGGCCAGCCGGCGCCACGCCGACAGGTCCCGCGCTACGGCGTCAGCGTGCGCGCGATGTCCAGCGCCCGCCGGATCAGATTGTCGCTCGCCTCGGGCGTGCGGAACGCGCTGTGCGCCGACAGCGTCACGTTCGGCAGCGTGGTCAGCCGGTGGCCGGCCGGCAGCGGCTCGATGTCGAACACATCCAGCCCGGCATGGCGGATCTGCCCCGATGCCAGCGCGGCGATCATCGCATCCTCATCCACCAGCGCGCCGCGGGCCGTGTTCACCAGGATCGCCCCTTGCCGCATGCGCCCGATCCGCTCCGCGTTCAGGAACCCGCGCGTCTCGTCGTTCAGCAGCAGATGGATCGACAGCACGTGGCTTTCGGCGAGCAGCGTGTCGAGCTCGACGAACCTCACGTTCGGCGCCGTCCGCGGCGTGCGGTTCCAGGCCAGCACGGTCATGCCCGATCCGGCGGCGATCCGCGCCACCTCGGCCGCGATGCCGCCGAAGCCCAGCAGCCCGATCGTCTTGCCGGTGAGTTCCATGCCCTCGGTGCGCAGCCAGTTGCCTTCGCGCATGCCGCGGTCCATCGCCGCGATCCCGCGCGCCGCCGCCCACATCAGCGCGATGCTGTGTTCGGCGACCGCGGTGTCGCCATAGCCCTTGATGATGTGGACGGTGATGCCGAGTTCCGCGAGCTCCTCGGGGTGCATGTAGCTGCGCGCGCCGGTGCCCAGGAAGATGATGTGCTTCAGGTCCTTGCAGGCGCGCATTGCCGCCGTCGGCATCTGCGTGTGGTCGTCCAGCACGAAATCATAGCCGGCCAGCAGACCGGGCAGTTCGTCGGGCGCGATGTCACCCTGCTCGTTCACCGTCACCGGCGGATCATCCGGTCGCGCCACGCGATGGTAGACGGATGCCAGATCATCGACGGCATCCATGAACAGACCCTTCATGCCAACCTCCTCGCCGCGGCAGGACCCGACTCTGCGCAGCCGCCGCGTCCGCCGCAAGCGGCGGATACCCGCCTGCCCGCGCGCGGAGCGTCTGTCGAGGGGTCAAACGGCTGGCGCGGGCGGAACGCCTCCGGCGTGGCGCGTCGGTCCGGGGGCTGGCCCGATCAGCGATCCGCTCCGATTTCGGCGAACTCCTGCGGGCGCGCGGGGGCAGCCGGGCGGCCGATGCCCGAGCGCGCCCAGGCCATCTCGTGCAGATACACCGCGGGCGGGCGGATCAGCTCGCCAATGAGCGAGAAGCCGATCGTCTGGGTCACGCTGCCCAGAACCAGGTAGGACACGCCAAGCGCGTCGATGATCGAGGCGACCCGGTAGGTCAGGGTCTTCCAGGCCGACCGGACCCAGAGCGGCATGTCCGCACGGTCCGGCGCGGCCTGCACCTGTTCCAGCACCGCGCGCTGGCGGCCATACTCCGCCGGCCCGATGCCGCCGGCGTCCCGCAGCGCATCCAGCGCCCGCATGCGCGCGGCGACGAGTGCGGCCAGGATGTCCGTCCCGCCGAACGGCACCGGCGGAAGGTCGATATCATCCGACCGGCCACGGACGCCAAGCGCAACCGGGTTGCGCATCCACGCCGCCCAGAGGCGCAGCTGATCGATCGCGGCGGCGCGTTGCGGCGCCGCGTCGAGACGGGCCGGAGTCCAGGCACTGGCGCTCCACCCGGCCGCCCGCTCATGATCGGGCGGCGGAAAATAGTAGCGGACATCGAGCAGGGTGGGTCGCACCCGCGCGCGCAGCCCCACCATCAGCCAGATGTCGCCGGCCTCGATGCCCTGTTGCCGCAGCCATGTGCGGGCAGCGGTCCAGACCGCCGCCCCCTCGCCGCCCCCGACAACCAGGTTCGCGAAGCCGCACAGCCCGTCCTGCGGCGTGTCGTAGGCGGTGTAGGCGAGGTAGGTGTCGGTCCGATCGCACTCCGCCGAACTGCCGAAGATCGTCTTCAGCGGCTCCGCGTTGGTGCGTGCGATGATCACACCGCGCACCGCCTTGTCCTGGACCTGCGCCAGCACGACCGCACTGATCCTGCCGTCCATCTCCGGCGCGTCGGCCGCGACGGTCCAACGTCCCTGCGGCAGGGGGACGAGCGTGGCACCCAGGGGAAAGGCGCGTTCCACCGTATCGCCGGGCGCGGCGATGGCCGCGGCGGCGGTGGCCAACACCATCAGGACGGCGGCGGCGATCCGCATCATGGCCGAACCTCCGCCACGAATTCCATGCGCGTGGGCGGCGTCGGCCATTCCCAGATCAGCTCATTGCCATAATACACCAGGCTGTGCGTGACGCTCTGCCACAGCGCGAGTGATGTCGAGGCGTAGGCATCCGCCGTCAGCACCAGACCGATGCCGAAGGAAATCGCGGTCTGCATGATCCGGTTGGTGGCGAGTTTGTACAAGCTGAGTTGCCAGACCGGGATTTCGCCCGCCTCGGCCGTGGCCGCTGCCGCCTGCCCGGGCGGCGGCAGCGCCGGTACGGCCGCACCCGGGGCCAGCAGGGCGGCCTCCAGGCGGGATTCCATCTGCCGGGTCCAACCGGCCAGGCTGCTGTCCGGCGCGACCGCCTGGGCCGCCCCCGTCAGTCCGAATGTGCCTGGGGTGAAGGCATAGCGCGCTTCCAGCACGTCCTGCCGGTCGCCGACGCGGGCGACCGCGAACGCGAGACGGCGCGGGATCGTCAGCCCGCGGCGCTGGCTCTCCTCCAGGCCCGCCTGCCACACCGGCAGGCGGCGCAGGCCAGGCGACGCCAGGTCCTGCACCTCGGCGTAGGCGCAGGCGATGTTGCGCGCGCTCACGCGGGTCGCGGTGACAAAGGCGGCCGTCTCGCAGCCGGCGGGAACACCCCAACCCGCTTCGACCGGCAGCACATTGGTCTGCAGCAGCGCCAGCGCCTGGACCTGATTGTCGCGAACCGATGCCAGCAGGACGGACTCGATCGCGCCATAGGCACCCGGCCAGTCGCCTTCCACGCGCCCATACCCGTGCGCGAGGCGGATCCAGTCACCCGGCGGCAAGGGCAGGCGCTTGCCGCGCAGCACAACATGCCCGCGAAGCGGTTCGGCGGCCGGTACCTGCGCGGAAGCCGGTCCGCAAGCCGAACCGATCAGCAGGAGAAGGAGAACCGGAAGCAGGAATTTCAAGGGACAGGAATCCTTGCCGGGACCGCGATCACGAGCATGTTGTTCTGCCTTGTAACCGTCGCGAGCGGCCGCTGCCAGTTCTCATTCGCTCGCGCCGCGGCGGATCCGTCGGCGAAACCGGCCACAGTCCGGGCGTCCGCCGCATAAAGCGGGCCAATCCGTTTCCAACCTGCTATAAGCCGCCAGGCGCCTGATGTCCGGCGCGCTTCCTCGCCACACATGTTCATGCCGCGCGCCAGCCGATCCGCCGTTACCGCCAAGTCCCCGCCCGCCGCCCCGCCCCGTCGCCCTGGCGGCAAGCCGATCCGGGCAGAGCGGCGCATGGTTCCGCCCGATGCGGCGCCGGCGGTGCGGCCCAGGAAGCGGCGCGTGATGTGGTTCCTGCTGCGCTGGTCGATCATCCTGGCGATCTGGGGCACGCTTGCGATCGCCGCCGTGCTGCTGTGGTTCGCGCAGGACCTGCCGCGCCCGGAAGCGGCGCTTGACGCCGCGCGCCGGCCCAGCCTGACGCTGCAGGACCGCGCGGGACGGACCTTCGCAACCTTCGGCGACCTGGTGGGCGAACCGCTGCGCCTGAAGGACCTGCCGCCCGCCCTGCCCGCCGCTGTCATCGCCGTGGAGGACCGGCGCTTCTGGCAGCATCCCGGCATCGACCCGATCGGCATCATCCGCGCGCTGTCCGTGAACCTCGTGGCCGGGCGGGTCGTGCAGGGCGGCTCCACCATCACCCAGCAGGTGGCGAAGACACTGTTCCTGAGCAACACCCGCACCATACGCCGCAAGGTGCAGGAACTGATGCTGACCGTCTGGCTGGAGCGGAGCTTCAGCAAGCGGGAGATCCTGGAGATCTACCTGAATCGCGTCTACCTGGGCGCCGGTGCCTGGGGCGTGGACGCGGGCGCGCGGATCTTCTTCGGCATTTCCGCGCGCAGGGTGAATCTGTGGCAGGCGGCGGTGCTGGCAGGCCTGCCGCGTGCGCCATCGCGCTTCAACCCGAACACCAACCCCTCGGCCGCCTCGGCCCGCGCCAGGGTGGTGCTCGCCGCCATGGCGGAGGCCGGCGCCATCACCGAATCCCAGGCGCAGGCCGCGGCGGCGCAGATCGCCTTCCCGCGCGCGCCATCCGCCGCCCCCGGCTGGTTTGCCGACTGGGCCGCCGACCGGGCGCAATCGGTCCTGCCCGAAAGCCGGGACGCGACCGTGCGCACCACGCTCGACCACCGCATCCAGGCGGCAGCGGAGTCCCGGCTGGTGGCGTTGCTCGACGGGCCGGGCGTCGCGGCCGGGGTCTCTCAGGGGGCGGTGGTGGTGCTGGACGCCGGCACCGGCGCGGTCCGCGCCATGGTGGGCGGGCGCGACCACCGGGACAGCCCGTTCAACCGCGCGGTGCTCGCGCGCCGGCAACCCGGGTCGGCGTTCAAGCCGTTCGTCTGGCTGGCGGCGCTGGAGAAAGGCTTCACCCCGTCGGACCTGGTGCTGGACGCTCCGATCCGCATCGGTGGCTGGAGCCCGGCCAACGACGAGCCGCGGTTCCTGGGCGAGATCACGCTGGAGGAGGCGCTGGCCCGGTCGGTGAATACCGCTGCCGTGCGGCTGTTGCTGCAGGCCGGCGGGCCGCGTTCGGTGATCGCCGCCGCGTCGCGGATGGGGATCGGCAGCACGCTGCCCAACGACGCTTCCCTGGCGCTGGGCACCGGCGAGGTCCGGCTGCTGGAACTGACCGCCGCCTACGCGCCGTTCTTCAATGGCGGCTTGCGGGTGACGCCGCATGGCCTGGACAGCGCCGCCCGTCCGGCGCCACAGCCGGTGCTGGACCCGCAGATCGCCTGGATGATGGCGCGCATGCTCACCGCCGTCGTCAGGTCCGGCACCGGGCGGGCCGCCGCGGTGCCGGGCCAGGCGGTGGCGGGCAAGACCGGGACAACCCAGGATTTCCGCGACGCCTGGTTCGTTGGCCATACCGGCGGACTGCTGATCGGGATCTGGCTGGGCAACGACGACAACCGCCCGATGAAGGGCGTCATGGGCGGCGGACTGCCCGCGCGTCTGTTCCGCGACATCGCGACCGGACTGCGCTGAGCCAGGCAACCGGCGGCCGAGCAGTGCCGCGCGATAACGCGGCTTCATCCCGTTCGTGCCAGACGCCGCGGTTCCCCCGATGCCCCCGGCGCCGCCGGCGACCGCAAGCCGATCGCACCGGCCGGCCCGGTTGTCCGCCGGCCGCCCGATCCGGGCATCACGACGTGGTTACATCGGACCGATCAAATAGCGGCGCCTAAGCAACCGCTGCACCGAACGGGTACTTTCACCCACCGTATCGTGTGCAACGGAGACAACGATGATCAAGACACGGAACGTACCAGTATTGCTTGCCGCCGCGGCCCTGATATCGCTGTCCGCCTGCTCCGACAATTCCAGCCTGTTTGGGGGAAACCGGCAGGCGAGCAGCGCGGGCAGCGGCGGTAGCGGCAGCACCGCCCTGGCAGCGCCCGCGGTATCCAGCGACATGATCCGCGAGGTGCAGGAGCGCCTGAAGAATGACGGCTATTACCGGCAGGGCAATGTCGATGGCATCTGGGGCACCGACACCCAGAGCGCACTGACGGCTTTCCAGCGCGACCACAACCTGAATACGACCGGGCAGTTGGATATTCCCACCCTTCTCGCGCTGAATGTCGGGCGCCAGCAGCCCGCGGTCGACCGCACCGGGACAACCCGTGGCGCCTCGGTGCCGCCGCCGCCGCCGCCGCAGAATGTCGCGCCGCCGAACCCGAACCTGCAGACCACGCCGCCGCCGGCGCGGTGATCACGGCCGCCCCGGGGTATTCTCCCCGGGGCGAATCGCGACATGCGCCGGTCAGTGCGCGCGGATTTCGGCCCAGGCCGCATCCAGCGCCTTGCCGAGGCGGACGCCGATCTGATCGACTTCCTCCTCGGTAATGATCAGCGGCGGCGAGAACGCGATGCGGTCACCGACGAAGCGTGTGATCAGCCCGTTCGCGCGGGCATGCCTGTCGACCGTCGCGCCCACCTTGCGGGCCGCGTCGAACGGCCTGCGGCTCGCCTTGTCCTCCACCATCTCGATGCCGGTCAGCAGGCCGACGCCTCTGACCTCGCCCACCAGCGGATGGTCGGCGAAGCGTGACAATGTCTGCTGCAGATGCGGCCCGACGCGTTGGACATGGCCGATCATGTCCATTTCCTCATAGATGCGCAGCGTTTCCATCGCCACCGCCGTGGTAACGGGATGGCCGGCATAGGTGAAGCCGTGCGCGAAGTTCCCGAGCTTGCGGGATTCATCGAGCATGGCGTCGAAGATGCGCTGGCTGATCAGCGTGGCCGAGACCGGCTGCATGCCAGCCGACAGCGCCTTGGCGCAGGAGATCATGTCGGGCTTCAGATCGTAGGTCTGCGAACCCCACATGTTGCCGGTGCGCCCGAAGCCGCAGATCACCTCATCGGCGATGAACAGCATGTCATATTTGCGCACGACCGCCTGCATCTTCTCCCAATAGGTGTTCGGCGGCGCCAGCCCGCCGCCCGCGCCCATCACCGGTTCGGCGATGAAGGCGGCACAGGTCTCCGGCCCCTCCCGCAGGATCAGTTGTTCCAGCGCGTCGGCCATGCGGGTGGCGAACTGCTCCTCGCTCTCCCCGTCCACATGGTTGCGATAGTAATGCGGGTATTCCGTGTGGAAGAAGCCGGGGAACGGCAGGCCGAAATCGGCGTGCATGTCGCACTTGCCCGACGCGCTGATCGAGGCCGAGGTGCTGCCGTGATAGCCCATCTGCCGGCCGATGATCTTGCGCTTCTCGGGCTTGCCGATGGCGTGGTGATAGTACCAGACGAGTTTCAGCGCGGTGTCGTTCGCCTCGGAACCCGAGCATTGCAGCAGCACCTTGCTCATGCGGCCGCCATGGGCGTCGGGCGCGATCGACAGCAGCTTTTCGGCCAGGTCGACACCGGGCTCGTTCGTCGTGCCGCGATACAGGTGATAGTAGCCCAGCTTGCGCATCTGCTCGTAGGCAACGCGCGCGAGGCGTTCCGAGGCATAGCCCAGCGACGCGCACCACAGGCCGGCGGCGGCGTCGAGGAACTCGGTGCCGCTGTCGTCATAGATGTAGCAGCCCTGGCCGCGGCCGATCACCATCGGCCCCTGTTCCAGATGCTGCACGAGGTTGGTCTGCGGATGGACGATGCTGGCGATGTCACGCGCCTGCACGGAATTGGGAGCGACATAGGTCATGGGCGGCCTCCTGCGGCGGACTGAGCGGATGCTACCCGTTCGGTTCCCAACGGTCGAGGTGAACCCGCGACCACCGCGCCAGGGACGGCCAGAGTAGTTTCACCCCGAGTGTGCGGGTGAAACGACGCGGCCGTCTCGTTATGCCACGCGATTCACACGCCCTGATTCGCACGCCGGCACGGTCCGCTCGGCGTGATTACTGTCGCCCCGGGGGCGCGGATGCCTGCTCAGCGCAGCAGCGTCACCGGGATCTCGGCCGCGCCGGCGACGTCGCGCGCGACGGAGCCCAGCAGCAGGCTTCCGACGGCGCCGAGCCCGCGCGTTCCCATCACGATCTGCCTGCAGCCGAGGCGCCGGGCGAAGTCGAGCACGATGTCCGCCGGATTGCCTACCCCGACATGCAGATGCGGCGTGATCCCGGCCGCCTCCACGGCGCTGGCGCTCTTGGACAGCACCTTCATGCCTTCCTCGCGGTGATAGGCCTCCAGGTCGGCCTGCGACACCATCGTGGCGGCGGCACCGCGCACCGGCGGCTGCACGTTCAGCAGGTGGATTTCGACGGCGCTGTCCTTCGCCGCCATGTCCAGCACATGCTCGATGGCCCTGCGGGAATGGTCGGAACCGTCGGTCGGTACCAGGATGCGGACGGGATCGCTCATTTACGGTCCTCCGGTGCAAGATCGACGAGCGCATGCTCCCTGGCCTTGGCGCGTCGGGCAAGCAGCATGCCTGTGACCACGACCAGGGCGGCCAGCAACGGCCGAGCGATCTGTTCCTGGAGGTGGATATCGTAAGGAACGTTCTCGTGGACAACGGGGTCGCTGACGATAATTTCTCCGGCGATCCATCCCAGCAGGCCGCCGCCGGCCACCACCAGGATCGGGAACCGGGTCAGGACCCGCAGCACCAGCTGGCTGCCGAACACGATCAGCGGCACGCTGATCAGCAGTCCCAGCACGATCAGCAGGACGCTGCCCTTCGCGACCGCGGCGATCGCGACGACGTTGTCCAGCGACATCACCGCGTCGGCGATCATGATGGTCTGGATCGCTCCCCACAGATTCGACTTCGCCGCGATCCCGTCCTCGCCATGTTCGGCTTCCGGGATGATCAGCTTCACGCCGATCCACAGCAGCAACAGCCCGCCGATCAGCTTCAGGAACGGAACCGCCAAAAGCCAGACGATGATCAGGCAGAAGATCACGCGCAGCACGATCGCCGCGGCACTGCCACCCAGGACCGCCATGTTCCGCTGCTTCTCCGGAAGCGACCGGCTGGCAAGCGCGATCACCACGGCATTGTCGCCCGACAGCAGGATGTTGATCCCCATGATCTGCATGAGGTCCACCCAGAAGGTTGGGCTGCTCACTTCACCAAGCATGTTTTCCCTTTACGAGTTCGTACGCGGCGGGCCGGTCACGCGGCCGCGCCGGCTATTCCTGGAACACCTCCTCGCGGCTCTGGCGGATCGAGGGCAGCACCACGATAACCAGCAGGACCGCGGCGGCAAGCAACAGGCCCAGGCTGATCGGCCGTTCCACGAAGGTCATCAGGTTGCCGCGGGAGATCTGCAGCGCGCGCCGCAGATTTTCCTCCATCATCGGCCCCAGGATGAAACCCAGCAGCAGCGGCGCCGCCTCGAAGCCCAGCTTCACGAACAGGTAGCCCAGAAGCCCGAACAACGCGGTGAAGAACACATCCACCGGCGAGTTGTTCAGGCTGTAGATGCCGATGGAGCAGAAGATGATGATCGCCGGGAACAGCAGCCGGTAGGGTACCTTCAGCAACTGCACCCAGATCCCGACCAGCGGCAGGTTGATGATGACCAGCATCAGGTTGCCGATCCACATCGACGCGATCATGCCCCAGAACAGCGCCGGCTGCTTTTCCATCACCTGCGGCCCGGGCGTGATGCCCTGGATCGTCATGGCGCCGATCATCAGCGCCATCACCGGGTTCGACGGAATGCCCAGCGTCAGCAGCGGGATGAACGACGCCTGCGCCGCGGCGTTGTTGGCCGATTCCGGCGCCGCCACGCCCTCGATCGCGCCCTTGCCGAAGCGGGACGGATCGCGGGCGAGCTTCTTTTCCAGCGTGTAGGAACTGAACGACGCCAGCACGGCACCGCCGCCCGGCAGGATCCCCAGGAACGATCCGATCAGCGTGCCGCGCACGATCGGTCCGGCGGACTCCCGCAGGTCGGGTCCGGTCGGCATCAGGCTGTGCACCGGCGCGAGCTGGTCGTGCCCGGGCCCATGCCCGCGCGAACGCTCCAGGTTCGTCATGATCTCGGCGATGCCGAACAGGCCCATCGCCACGGCAACGAAGCCGATGCCATCGGCCAGTTCCGGCAGCCCGAAGGTGAAGCGGCTGGCCCCCGACGTGATGTCCTGCCCGGCAAGGCCAAGCAGAAGGCCGAACACGATCATCGCGACAGCCTTCAGCACCGAACCCGAGGCCAGCACCACGGCGCCGATCAGGCCGAACACCATCAGGGAGAAATACTCGGCCGCACCGAATTTCTGGGCAATGGAGGCAAGCAACGGCCCGACGATGGCAATGGCGACGGTCGCCACGCAGCCCGCGAAGAACGAGCCGATCGCCGCGATCGCGAGCGCCGCGCCAGCACGCCCCTGGCGCGCCATCGCATGCCCGTCGAGCGCGGTCACCACGGCCGAGGACTCGCCCGGGACGTTCAGCAGGATCGCGGTGGTGGAGCCGCCATACTGCGCGCCGTAGTAGATGCCCGCGAGCATGATGAGCGCGCCTTCGGGCGGCAGGTTGAAGGTGATCGGCAGCAGCATCGCCACGGTGGCGAGCGGGCCGATGCCGGGCAGCACGCCGATCAGCGTGCCCAGCAGCGCGCCGATCAGGCAGAACAGCAGGTTGTTGAAGGTCCAGGCAACGCCGAAGCCCAGCGCCAGGTTCGAGAGCAGCGTTTCCATGGCTAGCCGAATTCCGGCCAGATCTGCAGGGGCAGGCCCAGCAGCCAGACGAACAGGATCGTCGACATCACCGCGAGCACGGCGCCCAGGATCAGGGTGCTGATCCAGCGAATGCCCGGCGCGGCAAGGCTCGCGATCAGGGTCGTGGCGATGATGGTCAGGGCGAGGCCAGCGCGCTCCAGCAAAAAGCCGAACACGATCAGGCTGGCGCACAGCGCGATCAGGGGCCGCCAGGCCCAGCGTTCCAGCCGCGGGCCTTCGATCGTGAAGCCGCGCGCGGCGATGATCACGCCGATCCCGCCAAGCAGCCAGCACAGCACGACGGGCAGGTATCCGGGGCCCATCCGCACAAGCCGGCCCATCGGCAGATCGGACGCCAGGTACCAGGCGAAGGCCGCGAACGCCACCAGGAACAGGCCCGCGGCCAGGTCCTGCGGGTTGCGCAGGCGAATCAGACTACGCACGGAATGTCCTTTGCCCCCATTTCACACCAGCGGGGGCCGCGCCGCGACGCAGCGATTTCATCGACGCCCCCCGGTTGCCCCGCCATTCCTCCGGCAGGCATTGTCAGCCTTATAGCACCGCGGAATGACATAACTCAAACGCGGGCGCCCCCCAAGGAGAGCGCCCCAGGAAAGCCGCCGAGCACGATCAGTCGACCTCGGCGCCCGATGCCTTGATGATCGGCGCCCATTTCGCCAGCTCGGCCTTTACGAAATCCGACAGTTGCGCGGACGTGCGGCCGGGCGTCGGATCGATGCCGGCATCCTGCAGGCGCTTGAACACGGTCGGATCCTCCAGCGCCTTGTGGATGGCCGCCTCCAGCTGGGCCACGATCGGCTTCGGCGTCTTGGCCGGGGCGAAGATCGCGTTCCAGGTGTAGCATTCATAGCCCTTGAACCCGAATTCCTGCATCGTCGGCAGGTCCGGCATCGCGCGCGCCCGGGTCGCGGTGGCGACCGCGAGCGGGCGGACGGTGCCGGCCTGGATCTGCGGCAAAATCGTCGGCGTGCCATCGAACGCAATCGGGATCTGTCCCGCTGCCAAATCGTTCATCATCGGCCCCGAGCCGCGATACGGCACATGCTCAAGATCGAGGCCGCCAGCCATCATCTTGAAGCTCTCGCCGCACAGATGCAGGATGCTGCCCATGCCGGAAGAACCGTAGCTGTACTTGCCGGGATTGGCCTTTATCAAATCAACCAGCTCCTTCGGCGTCTTTACCGGCACGGATTTATTGACGCCAAGGATCGCCGGCGTGACACCGATCTGCGCAATCGGCTCGAAATCCTTCACCGGGTCATACGGCATCTTCTTGTAGAGGCCGGGATTGATTGCATGCGTTGATACGGTCGCCATCAACAGCGTGTAGCCATCGGGCGGCGCCTTGGCGACGATGTCGGCCCCGAGATTGCCGCCCGCGCCCGGGCGGTTGTCGACGATCACCTGCTGTCCCAGCAGTTCGCCCATCTTCGCGCCCATCAGGCGCGCCACGATATCGGTCGGACCGCCGACAGCGAACGGCACCACCATCCGGATCGGCTTGCTGGGATACTTGTCCTGGGCAATGGCCTGACCGACAAGCAGGACGCAGCCCAACGCCACGCCCGCCAGAACGCGAAGACGCATCAACGAACTCCTTGAGATAACAGCCTCTCACCGGCGGAGGGCCGTCCGGCGCTCCTCGTATCATCACATGAAGTCGTCACCAAGCGGTTTACGTCCCGGAACACACGTTGCCCCAGCACAGCCCGAAAATCCTCTCGGCGCATGCATTGTTCCGGAACCAATGGCGGGCTACACAGCGTCGCAAGCCCGGCGGCATCCGATTAAGTGAATTGGACACAGGAGAGATCGGCGGGCAAAGGGAGACTGGCATGTCAATGGCATGGATAAAGACGAGCGTCATGGCGCTCGCGTTCGCGACGATTGCGATGGCCGGCGCCTGGGCGCAGGCACCGGCGAACTGGCCCACGAAGCCGGTCCGCATCATCGTCAACTACGCTCCCGGCGGATCGACGGACAACGCGACACGGCCGTTCATGGAACGCCTGTCCCAGTCGGTCGGACAGCAGTTCGTCATCGAGAACAAGGGCGGCGCGTCCGGGGCGGTGGGCGTCGAGGCCGGTGTGCGTTCGGCGCCCGATGGCTACACCTTCTTCGTCACGCCCGTCGCCTCCCTCACGATCCTGCCGAATGCCCGGCCCACGGCCTATGATCCGTTCAAGGACATGGTGCCGGTGTCCTGGTATGCGGATTCGACGCTGGTCTTCGCCATTCACCCGTCGATCCCGGCCAACAGCATGCAGGAGTTCGTCGCCTACGCGAAGAAGAACCCCGGCAAGATCGCCTTCGGCTCCTCGGGCCTGGGCACCTTGACGCAGATGATCTGCGAGGTGGTGAACCTGGAAGGCGGCATCGACATGCTGCACGTGCCCTATCGCGGCGGCGCGGAATCGCTCACCGACTTCCTTGCCGGCCAGGTGCAGGTGTTCTCGGAAGGCAACGTCCTGCCGCACGTGAAATCGGGCAAGGCCAAGCTGCTGGCCGTGGTGGACACGGTGCGCCATCCGGACTTCCCGGACGTGCCGACGCTTCGGGAAGTCTTTCCGAACGCCGACATCCAGAACTGGTTCGGCATGTTCGCCCCCGCCGGGACGCCCGAACCGATCGTCAGGCGCATGGCCGAGGAGATGGCGAAGGCCGCCAAGGATCCCACGCTGCAGGCCCACCTGCTGCGCCTCGCCCTGCGCGCCAACGGGGCCGGGCCCGACGTCCTGGCCGCGCGCGTGCGCAAGGACTATGACCTGTACGGCCGGTTGGTGAAGGACCTGAAGATCCGGATGGACTGACAGCGGGCACGATCCAACAAGGCCCGCCACGGAGGAAACGGCAATGAGATGGAAGGGACTCGGCGCGGCCCTGGTCGCGCTGGCAGGAATGGTGTGCGCGGCGGGGACATCCCACGCCCAGGCGAATCCGAACTGGCCGGTGCGGCCGGTCAAGATCATCGTGCCCTATGCGCCGGGCGGCTCGACCGACAACGCGGTGCGCCCGGTCGCCGACCGGCTGTCGCACGCCTTCGGCCAGCAATTCGTCGTCGAGAACAGGGGCGGTGCATCCGGCACCGTGGGGACCGAGGCCGGCGTCCGGTCCGCGCCCGACGGCTATACCTTCTTCGTGGTGCCGGTCGCGACCGCCACGATCGTGCCCGCGGCGCGCAAGCTGTCCTACGACGCCTTCAAGGACATGGTTCCGGTTTCCCGCATCTTCGACAACACCCTGGTCGTCGCCATCCACCCCTCGATCCCGGCGAAGACCATGCAGGAGTTCGTGGCCTACACGAAGGCCAATCCCGGCAAGCTCGCCTTCGGCTCGTCTGGCCTTGGCACGATGACGCAGATGATCTGCGAACTCACCAAGGCATCGGGCAAGCTCGACATGCTGCACGTCCCCTATCGCGGCGGCGGCGAGGCGCTGGGCGATTTCCTGGCCGGCCACGTGCAGGTGTATTGCGAGGGCAACGTGATGCCGCATGCCAAGACGGGCAAGGCGCGGCTGCTGGCCGTGGCGGACAACGAACGCCATCCGGAATTCCCCGACGTGCCGATGCTGAAGGAAGTCTGGCCCGAAGCCGACGCGGTCAGCTGGGGCGGGCTGTTCGCGCCGGTGGGCACCCCCGACCCGATCATCCGCAAGCTGAGCGCCGCCATCCAGAAGATCGCGCAGGACCAGGATCTGCGGGCGCAGATGCAGAAGGTCGCGGTGCGGCCCGCCGGCAGCACGCCCGAGGAACTCGCCGCCGAACTCAAGAAGGATTCGGACCGGTACGCGCGGCTGGTGAAGGAGCTCGACATCAAGCTGGACTGACGGCCCCGCCGAGGGGCCACTTCACGCAAGTTGACGTGACCCGCGGTGTCGCATCCACCCGCATTTCCCGCGGCCCTCGGGTAAGCGCCCGAGGATGACCGGGCAAAACCCATGTGTTGTGCGGCCAACCCGAGGATCACGGGTGTGGCAGTTCGACACACAATGAGAACGGCTGGCCTCGCACGATTGTCCTTGCAATGGCGGCGCCGGCAGCCCACTGTCTGCACATCGTGGCAACAACTGAAAGGAGGTGATCCAGTGTCTCATTGTTCGGTGGCTACCATTGCCCTGACCTGGATCGCCGGCGCGCGCGCGACGGCGTAGACTACTCCGGTCCGGCAACGGACAGTCACAAACAATGCGAAGGCCCCGGCGGTAACGTCGGGGCCTTCGGCATTCTGGGCATGCCGCAGCCAGCCGAAGCGACGCGCGGGATTGCCGCCCGGGGGATCGCCGGAAGACCCATCGCCGCATACCGCTCTGGCCGGCACAGCCCGCCCGGATGTAGAAGGATCGTTCGGCTGATCGCCAGCCGCCCAAAGGCAACAGGAATCGAGTCCAGATCATGAGCCAGGCCTGATGACGATTCGCTGCCCGTGGGCTGCCGGCGGCAACGAGGCGATGCAGGCTTATCACGATACCGAGTGGGGCGTGCCGCTGCACGACGACCGGGCGCTGTTCGAACTCCTGACCCTCGAAGGCGCGCAGGCCGGCCTGTCCTGGCATGCCGTCCTGATGCGCCGGCCATACTATCGCCAGTCGTTCCACGACTTCGACATCGACCGGGTCGCCGCGATGACGGACGCGGAGCTCGAAGCTCTGCTGGCCGGCGCCGGGATCATCCGCAACCGCCAGAAGATCTGGTCGGTCCGCGACAACGCGCGCGCCACCCAGGCGGTGCGACAGCGCGACGGCAGTCTGGACACTTTCTTGTGGCGCTTCGTCGATGGCACGCCCGTCGTCAACCGCTTCACCGAACCGTCGCAGGTGCCTGCCACCACGCCCCTCTCAGACCACCTCAGCAAAACCCTCCGCAAGCTCGGCTTTCGCTTCGTCGGCCCCACCATCTGCTATGCCTTCATGCAGGCGAGCGGCATGGTGAACGATCACCTGACCACCTGTTTCCGCCACGGCCAACCCTAGGAACCCCTCCCATGCAGAACACCGAGGAAATCTGGCGCCTTGTCGATCAGAAGCAGGACGCGTTCATCGCCCTGTCCGACCGGGTCTGGGAAACGCCGGAACTCTGCTACGGAGAGTTCCAGTCCTGCGCCGAACATACGGCGATGCTGGAGCAGCAAGGGTTCCGGGTGACACGGAACGTCGCCGGCATCCCCACCGCGGTGGTCGGCGAAGCCGGAGAGGGCGGGCCGGTGATTGCCATCCTCGGCGAATACGACGCCCTGCCCGGCCTGTCGCAGGAAGCCGGCGTCGCCGAACCACGCCCCCTGCCCGGCCCCGGCTTCGGCCATGGCTGTGGCCACAACCTTCTGGGCTCGGCCTCGATGCTCGCCGCCACGGCGATCAAGGACTACCTGGCAGCCCACGGCATCAAGGGCCGCGTGCGCTACTACGGCTGTCCGGCCGAGGAAGGCGGCGCCGCCAAGGGGTTCATGGTGCGGGCCGGCGCCTTCGACGACGTCGATCTTGCGATTTCCTGGCACCCGTCGTCGTTCTCGGGCGTGAATGAGCCGGTGTCGCTGGCAAACACGCGCATCGATTTCGCCTTCACGGGCCGAGCCTCGCATGCGGCGGCGTCCCCGCATCTGGGACGCAGCGCGCTGGACGCGGTGGAACTGATGAATGTCGGCGTGAACTACATGCGTGAGCACATGCCGTCCGACGCCCGGGTGCACTACGCGCTGCTGGACGCCGGCGGCATCGCGCCCAACGTGGTGCAGGCCAACGCCAAGGTCCGCTACCTGATCCGCGCCCGCAACCTGCCGGAACTGAACCGGCTGATCGAGCGGGTGAAGAAGATCGCCGATGGCGCCGCCCTGATGACCGAGACCAGCGTGAAGGCCCAGGTGGTCAGCGCGGTGTCCAACCTGCTGGGCAACACGCCGCTGGAAAAGGCGATGTACGACAACCTGATGCGCCTTGGCCCGCCGGGCTTCGACGACCTGGATCGCGCCCGCGCCGCCGAATTTCAGGCGACACTGACCTACGAGGACATCGAGAGCGCGTTCCGTCGCGCCGGCCTGCCGATGCGGGACGGCGTCGTGCTGTGCGATACGATCGTCCCGCTGGATGCCAAGACAGCGCCGATGGTCGGATCCACCGATGTCGGCGACGTGTCGTGGGCGGTTCCCACGGTGCAGGCGCGCGGCGCGACCTACGCGATCGGCACGCCCGGGCATTCCTGGCAGCTGACCGCGCAGGGCAAGCTGCCGGCCGCCCACAAGGGCCTGGTGCATGTGGCGAAGGTGATGGCGGGCACGGCGCTGGACGTGCTGCACGACCCCGCGCTGCTGGAACAGGCGAAGGCCGACCACAAGGCGCGGATCGGCCGCACGCCCTATGTCTGCCCGATCCCCGACGACGTGGTGCCGCCGATCCAGATGTCGGCATAGATCCGGCATCGAGACGGTCACTCGCCCGCCCCGGCGTTGGGCCGGGCGAGGTCCCGCCGGCATGGCGGTATGGAGGCCGATCCATCGCCGCTGGCCCGTTCGCCAATTCCATGGAATTCTCGCCATGGCACGCCCGTCCGCCGGGAACGGGCCCGGCAGGAGGCGACGGAACGATGACCGGAACCATCGACTATTTCTATTCGCCCCGTTCGATCTGGGCCTACCTCGGTTCGGCGCGCATCGTCGACCTGGCGCGGCGCTTCGGCCGGACGCTGGTGCACAAACCCGTCGACCTGTCGAAGGTCGTCCCGGCCTCCGGCAGCGCCCCGTTCGATGCACGGTCCCAGGCGCATCGCGCCTATTTCTTCGGACGCGAAATCGAACGTTGGAGCGAATACCTCGGCGTGCCCGCCCTCGTGGACCCCGTGCATCACCGCGGCGACCGGACACTGCCATCGGGGTTCGTGATCGCCGCGCAGCGGACGGGCGCCGATGTCGACACGCTGCACCATGCGGTGCTGCAGGCGCTCTGGCGGGATGACCGGGATGTGGGCGATCCGGCCGTGCTCGCCGCCATTGCCAGGGAAACCGGGATCGATCCCGAGCCGTTGCTGGCGATCGCGTTGTCCGACCCCATCCAGGCCGAGTTCCAGGCGAATTCCCAGGAGGCGATCGCCCGCGGCGTGTTCGGATCGCCCACCTATGTGGTGGACGGGGACATGTTCTACGGGCAGGACCGGCTGATGATGGTGGAACGGGCGCTGCAAACGCCGTTCAG
>JBFXDK010000061.1:0-31519 GCA_050181195.1 Acetobacteraceae bacterium
GGACGGCCAGGAGCGGCGGAGCCGGCCAGTCGAAATCCGGCTGGGCACGGGCACCCAAGGTGCGTGCAAGCGCAGCGGAGGCGAGATCGGCACGAGCGCGCAGGATCATCGCGAGCGCGCGCGCGACATCACGCGACGCAGCGGCGCCGTATTCAAGGCCGAGCGCGGAGAGGAGACCGGCGAGATCGGCAAGGCCGATGGCGATGTCGCGGGCGTCCGGCGCGGCCATGGTCAGGGCGAACACCGCCGTTTCCACAGCATCGGCGAAGTCCGCGACGTCGAAATGTCCGCTGGCGTCCACGAAGGCCGGCAGGTTGAGCACGAAGGTCGGATCGTCGGCCGCGCGGCGCTGCCAGACTGCCTCGCCCGGGGCGCCGCGGCGCAACAGCAGCAGGCGATGCAGGCGTTCAGCCAGGGACGGGTCGATGCCGCGATCCCGTGCCCGTTCGGCAATGGGATCGATCCAGGCCTGAGCGGCCGCGACGAGCGTGATCCGTCCCTGGGACGCGCAATCGGCCAAGGATACCAGTCCGGCGACGGCGGAATCGTCCCAGGCGGTGGGCAGGGTCACCAGGCGGGGCGCCTGGTCAGGGTCCGCGGCCACACGGGTCTGCCGCATGCGTACGCCGTGCCAGGTTCGATGCATCTTCATGGCTCCGATGCTAATGCGAGACCGGATGTCAGAAAAGCACATTTGGGGGCCGAAAGTTCCGCGGACCACAAAATCCTGTGGATACTTTCGGTTTGCCAAGGTTTCGCGCTACCTGCGCCGTCCGCGCGCCCGGCCTGCGGACGGGTGGACCAAACCCGCCGTGCTGCGTATATCAGCGCCATGAACATCGGAACCTGGCTCTTCACCAAGCTGAGGGGTCGCCAAGTCGGCACCGACGCGGCGGGCAACATCTATTATGAGGAAAAGCAGCCTCGGCCCGGCCTGCGGTCTCGCCGCTGGGTCATGTATGCAGCCGAACCGGAAGCGAGCGTCGTACCGCCGGAATGGCATGCCTGGCTGCACTACACGATTGATGCGCCATTGCCGGACACCGGCCGCAGGCCCTGGCAAAAGCCGCATGTACCAAACGTGACCGGCACACCGGCCAGCTATCGACCCCCCGGGCACGACTATCGCGGCGGCCAGCGCGCGCGGGCCACGGGCGACTACGAAGCCTGGACCCCCGGGCAGTAATCGCAATCATGCAGCGCCACGGAATTGCCGAGGTGCTCGTCGGCGCCGTCGTGCTCGTCGTTGCCGCGGGGTTCTTTGTCTATGCGCTGACGAGTACCGGGCGTGTGACGCAGCCCGGCTACACGCTGCACGCGCAGTTCGACCAGATCGATGGTCTCGCCGTCGGCACCGATGTGCGGATCGCCGGCGTGAAGGTGGGATCGGTGACGGAAACGCGGATCGACCCGCGCACCTTTCTTGCCGTCGTGTCGCTGACCGTTCGTGACGACCTTCAGTTGCCGAAGGACACCAGCGCGGAGATCACGAGCGAGAGCCTGCTGGGCGGCAAATACCTGTCCCTGACCCCTGGCGGGGACGAGGCGGTGTTGAAGCCGGGGCAGAGCATCACCATCACTCAGGGGTCGATCAGCCTCGAACAGCTTCTGGGCAAGTTCATCTTCAGCATGACCAGCACCAGCAAACCCGAATCGTCCGGCAGCGAGACGCCGGCGCCGCAAGGCCCGAAATGATCCCGCCGCCCCCTTCCGTCTGGCCCGGACTCGACGGCAACGCCGTGGGGTGCCGCGAGAAAATGCGCATGCTGGCCGAGAATCATGCCGAGGTCGCTCAGGTACTGCAGGACGCGTTCGAGGACGCGATCCTGATGGGCGTCGATGAGCAGGCGATGCGCACCATTCTTGCCGGGATGGTGGACGGGCTGGAATCGCCAAAGCGTCCCCAGAGATGACGCGCCGGCTGCTCGTTGGCGTGGCTGTGGCCTGCGCCCTGGCTGGATCGGCCGGCGCGCGGTGGGCGCAGGCGCAAGCCCCGATCACCGCGACACCGCTGCCGCCCCCGACGGGGGCCGAACCATCGACGCCGCCTCTGCCCGGCACGCCCGGGATACCGCGATCCTCTGCCCCGCCGAATATGTGGATACCACGACAGGCGGCCGTGCTGCAGGCGCTGGACAAGGTGAACGCAAGGTCCCGAACCCTGACCGTGAAGCCGGGCGAGAGCGTGCCGTTTGAGACGCTGACCATCGCGGTGCGATCCTGTCTCGTGCGCCCGCCAGACCAGCCAGCGGATGCCGCAGCATTCGTCAGCGTGACTGACAGCCTGCCAGGCGCGGCCCCGTTCAACGGCTGGATCCTGCAATCCGCGCCCGCGGCCTCGATGCTGGAACACCCGATCTACGACCTGCGCGTGGTGGGATGCGCCAGCGCATGATCGATCGTCTGCCGCCCTTCCGTCGGACCGCGTTGTTGCTGGACATGGACGGCACATTGCTGGACATCGCGCCGACGCCCGATGCCGTCGTGGTCGAGCCCGGATTGCAGGACTCGCTCCGCGCGTTGCGCGGCCATCTGGACAACGCCGTGGCCGTGGTCACCGGCCGCCCCATCGAGGTGGTGGACCGGTTGCTGGATGACGCGATCCACGCTGTTGCCGGCGAGCATGGCGGGGCCGTGCGTCCGGCGCCGGGGGAACCGGTGCAGCGCCCCGAGGTCCTGCCGCCGCCGGAAGCCTGGCTGCACGAGGCGGAGCGGCTGGTTGCCGCCTATCCCGGCGCGTTGCTGGAGCGCAAGGCCCGCGGCTTTGCCCTGCATTACCGCAACGCCCCCGAGGCCGGTCCCGTCTTTCATGACGCGCTGGCAGCCCTGGTTTCCGCCTCGCGGCTGTTCCAGCTCCTGCCCGCGCATATGCTGTGGGAAATCCGGCCCCAGGGCACCGACAAGGGTCGGGCGGTCGACATCCTGATGCAGCGGCCGCCCTTCGCGCAGCGCCTGCCCGTGTTCATTGGCGATGACGTGACCGACGAGGACGGGATGCGCGTGGCTCGCGCGATGGGCGGAGCCGGACTTCGAGTGGACGTGGCGTTTTCCAATCCGACCGGGGTGCGTGCGTGGCTGCGTGAGGCGGCGGCCCTGGGCGACTGGCCGCCAATTCCGGGAGAGGCCGCATGAGGCTGCGGGACTTCGACGCCCTGACGTTCGACTGCTACGGGACGTTGATCGATTGGGAGACCGGCCTCTGGTCGGCGCTGCAGCCGTTGCTGACCCGCGCCGGTCTTCGAATTGAGCGCGATGCCGCGCTGGCAGTGTTTGCTGAACATGAGGCACGCCAGCAGGCGGCGACGCCCGATATGCCCTATGCGGCGTTGCTGGCGGTGGTTCATGGGCAGTTGGCCGACGCCTGGGGCGTGACACCGTCCGCTGACGAGAACCGCCGGTTCGGGGAGTCGATTGGTGAGTGGCCGCCATTTCCCGACACGGTCGAGGCGCTTCGCTACCTGGGTCGGCACTACCGGCTGGTGATCCTGTCGAATGTCGACCGAGCCAGTTTCAGCGTGACCCAGACCCGTTTGGGCGTGACGTTCAACGCGGTGTACACGGCGCAGGATATCGGATTCTATAAGCCGGACCTGCGCAATTTTCACTACCTGCTGGATCGGCTGGCCGACCAGGGCATCGGAAAGGACCGGGTTCTGCACGTGGCGCAAAGCCTGTTCCACGACCATGCGCCGGCCAACGCGATCGGCCTCCCGTCGGCCTGGATCGACCGGCGAGACGGCGCGCCGGGGTCGGGCGCGACCTCGGCCCCGCCGGACAACGTGCGCTACGATTTCCGGTTTCCGACGCTGGGCGACTTCGCGGCGGCACACCGGGCGGAGACCGGGGGCGGGTAGTTCCGCGGTCCGGTTCCCAACGACCCGCCTGCGTGGTGCGATCCTTCCGCGTCCAGCGTCCCGATGAGAGGCCGGCGGCCATGATGGTCCACAGGCGCAGGCACGGCTGGAACGCCGGGGTGCGCCCGGGCGCCATTCAGGGCGTTTGCGCCACCACGTGCAGGATATCGCTGGTCACCGTGCCCCAGCCCTGCTCGTCGCCAATGATGTAGCGCGCCTCGCCTGGATCGGCGGTGGGATCGAGGACCGGCTGGCCGTGCCCGCCGAACTCCACGCGGTAATCTCCCGGCGAGAGGCCCCCGATCATCACCCACTTTCCGGCGATCATGCTGTAGGGCAGGTCCTGGATCGACGGCTCCAGGGACGTTCCGACCAGGGATTCGATCAGGCTGCCGGGCTGCGGTTCGCCGAGCGCGAAGAGGTCCGACACACCGGAGACGGTCCGGAGCGAGGACATGGACGTGCTGCTACCCGACGTATGCGCAGACAAGCCATCGTTCAGCTTGACCAGGCTGAAACGCGTCGACTGGATACTGTCGAGGGCCAGTCTCGTTACCGTTGCCGCGTCCTGCGCCCAGTCGCCGGAGGGATGCTGCAGGGTCCCGGTGCCCGGCCCCTCGATGTCCCAGGCATTGATCATCGGCAGCAGGATCGGGGTGTTCGCCGGCACGTCAGCAATTTCGGCATCCGTCCAGCCGCCACCCGCGAGGAAAAAGACGCCCATCGTGTTGCCGTCGTGGGTCGCCGCATACGACGTCGAAGAAAGCGGATTGTCGTCGGCCGGAGCCTGCATGGCCCAGCGGAGCCATTCCTGGGTCCATGCGCTGATCGTCTGACCACCGACCTCGGTGTCGAGGCCATCGAGCTTGTCGAGGTTCAGCTTGGACAGGAGCTGTTCCGTGTCCAGATGAAGGGACGGCAGCTTGACCTTGATGCGGGGAATGTCGATGTCGACCACGATGCGTTTCCTGAAAATTTTCATTGTCAATTACGGCACGATGCTTGCCGAAGCATAGCTTCCGCAGCAGCGTCAAAGTCAAAGGGCCGTTCTTGGTGATTTCATATTTCACGTAGTTTTGACACGGACTGCAAAAGGACTTGTGCGCATGCGATGAATGCCGGTTGGAGGACATTCGGTCTTGCAAGCGCCCGGACCGGTCCAGTTCCAGCGAAGCGATGGAACAGTCGCGTCGGTCGCTGCAAACGCGACACGACCGGCTGCTTGGCGATCGGGCGGTCGGCGGATTAGCATCCAAGGATCTGCCGACGATACGCCGAAAATCCGGCTTCAGGGAAACGTGCCGCATGTCCGCGCTCGACAACTGCTACAATATTTTTGATCTTCGGGACGCGGCAAGGCGCCGCCTGCCACGCGGCGTGTTCGAATTCGTCGACCGCGCAACCGAGGACCATCTCGCCGTTGCCGGGAACCGCACCGCGTTCCACGACATCAAGCTCCGGCACCGGTCGCTCGTCGATGTTTCCCGCCGCACCACGGAAACCACGCTGTTCGGCAAGCCCGCCGCCTTCCCGCTCGCGATCGCACCCACCGGTGCCGCCGGCCTATGCTGGTATCGCGGCGAACTCGCGCTGGCGAAGGCAGCGGCGCGGGCGAATGTCCCGCTGACGCTGTCCACCGCGTCCATGACGGCGATGGAAACCATCGCGGAGCAGGCCGGCGGACGGTTGTGGTTTCAGCTCTATGTCTGGAAGCGGCGCGATCTGTCGTATCAGATCATCGAGCGGGCAAAGCGCGCGGGCTACGAGGCGCTGATCGTCACGGTCGACTCCGCCGTCTCGCCCAACCGCGAATACAATGAGCGGAACGGGTTCGGCGTTCCGTTCAATCCCTCTCCCAGGTTCCTGTTCGATGTCGCGCGCCACCCGTCCTGGACCCTGGGCGTGATGGGTCGCTACCTCACGACCATCGGCATGCCGAAGCACGAGAACTACCCCGACGCATTCCAGGGCACGATCACCAGCGGCGGCGGCGCGCAGAAGAACGACGGCATGAACCGGGATTCACTCAACTGGGACGATGTCGCGAAGTTTCGGGACATGTGGCCGGGCGTGCTGATGCTGAAGGGCATCAATCGCGTGGACGACGCGTTGAAGGCGCTCAGCTACGGCGTCGATGGCATGGTGGTGTCCAACCACGGGGGGCGCAACATGGACAGCGCCGCCGCCACGCTCGACGTTCTGCCCGAGATCGCCGAGGCGGTGGGCGATCGGGCGACGCTGATCCTGGATTCCGGGGTCCGCCGCGGCTCCGATATCGTCAAGGCGCTCGCGCTGGGGGCGAAATGCGTTCTGACGGGACGAGCGACGCTGTACGGCACGGCGGTCGGGGGCGAGGAGGGGGCGTTCAAGGCCCTGGGCATCATCCAGACCGAGATGGAAAAGACGATGGCCTATACCGGCTGCAACACGGTGGATGAAATCTCGACCGACATCTTCTTCGGGGACGGGAGCAATCGCTTCGGCCGGTAAATCCGGCGGAGCGGGTTGCGCTCCCTGACCGGATCGCGCCCGCCGGATACGCGGATCAGGCCGCTACGCGGCCTGTGGCGGTCATGTCACCGGATCGCCGAGCCAGCGGCGATACATGATCTTCAGCGGCCTTTTCACGTATAACCGGTCCGCAACCGCGCGAACCACGTTGCCGAACTGCTGCAGCTTTTCGGCAGCATGCCACTGCATGTAGCCGATCGGATTCCGACGGAAATAGCGCCAACGGAACTTGCGCCACGCGGCAAAGGTGCTCACCCGCGACGACCCCGCGAGCTTGGCGACGATTGGCGTGAAGTGCGGGTAGAGGCCCATGTTCTCCAGGCGGGCGGTCATGAAGTTGCCGATCAGGATGGTGTCGAAGTAGCCGAGATCAACCGAGCGCAGCAGGGATTGCGCCGGCGCGGTGAAGGCGATGCCGCGTGGCCGGCGGGGCGGCCGCCGTTCGGCGTTCGGGGTCAGCCAGATGCGGCGCGTCTCCCCGCCGACCGTGAATTCCACATAGTCCATGTAGGGACGCAGGATTTCGATCGAACGGAAGAAGTTCCCGACCTTTCCCCACTCCGCCTCGGTCATTCCTGCCGACCAGTCGTCATCGGCGGTGGCGTCCGTGATCTGGGAGAAATCCGTAGTCTGTTCGGGGTGCTTGCGCTCATACTCGCCGGTTTCCAGGTCCAGCACGACGAAGGGTTCCACGAGGCGGATGGCGGGCCGGGTCCAGTAGCGCACCACGTCGGACCAGCCCACGCGGTGCGGATTGGCCCAGAGCGCATCCTTGCGGACGTACACATGCTGTGACGCCGAGGAGACGTAGGTGCCGACGCCAAGGGATTCCATGGTGCGGGCCAGCGCCCAGACCATGCCGGGCTTGCGCTGTTCCGGCGGATCGACGACCCGGCGCCCTGACGCATCGACAAGGTTGAACATGTCCGCGTCGTTGGAACACAGGGCCGCGGCATAGGTACGGTCACGGTCGTAGCGGCTGACGAGGTCGCGAATGAACCAGGCTTCCCCGCACAAGGGCGAATCGTTCAAATTCACCACCAGGTTGCTGCCCGCCTCGATCAGCAGGATCGCGTCCTGGTTCTCATTGTCCAGGCACATCACCCTGATCTGCGGCGACAGCTGCTTCCAGGCGCGGTATGGCATCACCTCCACCGGGAAGCCGTGGTGTTCCAGATAGTGCTGGATGCCCGGGTCGTAGTGGTCCGGCAGCAGGATCTTCTGGTGCGTGTTCAGCAGCTTGATCGATTGGGTATGGAAGTGGTCGGGATGGCCGTGCGAAATCCAGAGAAATTCGCAGGCCTGCATCACGGCCAGTTCGTCGGGCGTCAGCGGCCGGTCCAGCGCCCAGCTGCCGAAATAGCAGGTTCCGGTCAGCCAGGGATCGGTGCCCAGGACCGGCCTGTCATTCTCCCGGAACACGAGCGACGCATTGCCAAGTGTTTCGAAGCCAAGTCGCATCTGGGTCTCCCGGTCGGGCGGCACGATTGAGGCCGGTCCAGGGAGACTCATATTGACCTCAATCAATCCTTGGGCGTCAACAGCAATAATCCCATACCCGTGTCAACTGCTTTCCGACGTCCGTCGGTCATCCGCCTCCCAGCATCTCCGGTAGTCAGTCATTTTCCTGTATCGTTCGACGATCAGCCATCCTTCGTCGTTTGGCGCAAGGCGCTGGCGAAAGCCGCCTCATCCAGGATGAACAGAGCAAGGTGCTTCAGGTGTTCGGCAACGAACGGAAACCCCTCGGTGATTGCGTCACTGGCCAGGGCCGCCAGGCGCCGGGACATCACGACTTCCGCGCAGGTATCAGAGTGGGCTGATGTCAGCCCGGCATTGTTGTAGTTCATGCTGTTTCTGCCATTTCACCCCTTTTGTGGGTGAGGAAACACTAGACCCAACCCATTACCCGCACGTTAACGCACATGAATGGACCACGGATTTCCTGCATCCCATGTAACGAAACCTGACGGCTGTAACCGACTGGCATCAGTCATGTCCGTCAGTGATCTATTGTAACCGAATTATTTCCGATGATTGAACGAATGTCCGTGATGTGCCCCATATGAATCCATCAAGAACACGCCGTCTACCGCCGGCAGGAGAAAACAGATCGTGGCCAATCCTGGGAAATCCGTCACCCTGAAGGGGAAGACGGCAAGCATCACGTTCTCGGACACCGATGACTGGGGTTCGGGCTTCATCGGCGCTGTTTCACTCACCAATAGCGGCCTTGCGGCCTTGGATGGCTGGGTGCTGGAATTCGACCTGCCATTTGCGATCACGTCGATCTGGAACGCATCGATCGTCAGCCACGTGGGCGACCATTACGTTGTCCGTAACGCCGACTGGAATGGCACGGTGGCCGCCGGGGCCACAGTCTCGTTCGGGTTTCAGGCGGCGGGCGGCAATCCGCCGATGCCGGCATCGTTCACCCTGAATGGCACGCCCATCTCCGCCACGTCGACCCCCGTCGCAAGACCCACCCTGGCCATCGACGACGTCAGCGTGACGCAGACCGGGGCGGCAACCGTCGATCAGGCATTCACCGTGCGGCTGTCCGCGGCGTCCACGGAAACGGTGACCGTCACATATCGCACCGCGAACGGTACCGCGCGGGCCGGCAGGGACTACGACGCAACCTCGGGCACGCTGACCTTCGCACCAGGCACGACAACCCAGACCATCGTCGTGGCCACTCACCCCGGCGCGGAGGGCACGCGCAGCTTCATCGTGGCCCTGTCCGCGCCGACCGGCGCAAGGATCGCCGATAACCGGGCGACCGGCACGATCGTCAACCCGCCGCCAAGTCCTCCGCCGACGATCACCGTCGATGACATCACGGTGGTGGAGCAGCCGGTCGGCGGGCCGCCGCAGCAGGGGGATACCAGGTTACTGCCCGCAGGTCCCCTGCACACCGCCGGCAACCAGATCGTCGATGCCGGCGGCAACGCGGTGCGGATCGCCGCGGTCAACTGGTTCGGCATGGAGACAACCAACTACGCGCCGCACGGGCTGTGGACCGCGAGCTACAGGACCATGATGAACGAGATGGTGAAGCAGGGCTT
This sequence comes from Acetobacteraceae bacterium, assembly GCA_050181195.1. Classification (GTDB taxonomy): domain Bacteria; phylum Pseudomonadota; class Alphaproteobacteria; order Acetobacterales; family Acetobacteraceae; genus Rhodopila. The sequence continues at coordinate 9,434 of JBFXDK010000061.1, forward strand.
CAACGCCATCCGGCTTCCATTCTCCGACCAGTTGTTCGACGCAGCCAGCAAGCCGAACGGCATTGATTTTGCCAAGAACCCTGATCTGCAGGGCCTGACCGGCCAGCAGATCATGGACAGGATCGTCGACTATGCCGGACAGATCGGCCTGAAGATCATCCTGGATCATCACCGCAGTTCTGCCGGCAACGGCCCGAACGGCAACGGACTTTGGTACGACGGCACCTACAATGAGGCGAGGATGATTGCGAACTGGGTGCAGCTCGCCCAGCGCTACGCGAACAACTCGACCGTCATCGGCGCCGACCTGAACAACGAACCGCACGGCCCCGCGACCTGGGGCGATGGCAGCGCCGCCGACTGGGCGGCCGCCGCGACGCGGATCGGCAATGCCGTGCTGGCCGCCAATCCGAACTGGCTGATCATGGTGGAGGGCATCGAGACCTACAAGGGTGCCTCCACCTGGTGGGGCGGCAACCTGATGGGCGTCGCGGACAAGCCGATCACGCTGGATGTGGCCGGCCGGCTCGTCTATTCACCGCACGACTATCCGGCGACGGTCTACCCGCAAAGCTGGTTCAGCGCCGCCAACTATCCCAACAACCTGCCGGCGATCTGGGACAAGTACTGGGGCTTCATCTTCCAGCAGGGAACCGCGCCGGTGTTCCTGGGTGAGTTCGGCAGCAAGCTGCAGACCGCCAGCGACCAGCAATGGCTGCAGAAACTCGTCACCTATATGGACGACGACACGTCCAATGGCGGTCTTTCCGTTGCGGCCGGCGCGGAGGGGCCGAGTTGGGCGTATTGGAGCTGGAATCCGAACTCCGGGGATACGGGCGGGATTCTGGCGGATGACTGGACGACGGTGAACACCGAAAAGGTCGCCGCGATCAGTCCGATCATGTATCACGAGAATACGAGTTCCGGCGGCACCGATCCTGCCCCGCAGGTCAGCGGCATCGCCAATTTCGTGGTGAAGCTGTCAGCGCCGTCCGCGGTGCCGGTTGCCGTGCATTACCACACCGTCGACGACACCGCGCAGGCCGGTATCGATTATGCCGGGATCGTCGGCGATTTGATCTTCCAGCCAGGCGATACGACGAAGATCCTGTCGACGCAGATCTACGACATGCCTGGCGGAGCCGGCGAGATGTGCTTTCTCCTCGCGCTCGACTCTCCACAGAACGCGCTTCTCGGCACCTTTTCCGCCACCGCGCTGCTGGTGCATGAGCCGGTCTCCAGCCCGCCCCAATCATCCGGCGGCGGCGACGGGGCGGTGTCCCTGATGATCGACAACGACTGGGGATCCGGGTTCACCGCGACCGTCACGGTCAAGAATACCGGGACGGACGCGGCCCACTCCTGGCAGGTGGAGATCGAGACGGCGGACGAGATCGTCAATCTGTGGAATGGAACGATCCTCAGCCATGACGGCAACACCTATGTCATCGGCAATGCGACCTGGAATGCCGATATCGAGGGCGGCGCGAGCACCTCATTCGGTCTTCAGATGAGCAACACCGATCCCTCGACAGACCTGTCCGCGCATCTGCTGAAGATCGGGGCATAGGGCAGGGGCCGGAGGACCGTCCCACCCTCCGGCCATGTGCAAACGACAGGGGTGCAAGCGGCCGAGCGCGCGTTCCGTGCGCTTAATTCCAGGGCGGGGTGACGTAGTCAGCGCCCCCCAGGAGTGACACGGCCAAATCCCACCGCGCTTTCGCCGGGCAACGCGGTTCGGCCGCCTGCCTCGGCCGCCAGCATCTGTACGAGCCGCTTCGAATCCTTGCCGTCGTCGAGCAACGCCGCCTTGCGCTTCACCGCGCGGAAATCCGCCGGTGTCAACCGCGTCACATCATCCAGCGCCGCCGGTGCCTCCTGCCCGAATGTCGTCCTGAAGGCGCGCCCGGCCTGCGCCTGGGTCAGGAACCGGAATGTCACGCGCAGCGAAAACCGTCGCAGCGCGGCCGGATCCAGCCGGCCGGTATCACCCACGGTGCAGATCACCAGACCGTCCTGCTGGTCGAGCCACGCCGCCATCGCGGCCAGGGCGCGCTGGCTCGCCTGCGGCCAGCCACGTTCGAACAACACCGCTTCCGCCCCCGTCAGCAGCAGCATCGACTGGGTCTTGCGCGCCTGGCTGAACACGGCGGCAATCATCCGCTCGACATGCGACGACGCCAGCAGGCTCGCCGCGGGATGGGTGATCACCTCCAATCCAAGGTGACCAGCCAGGTGATGTGCCCATCCCGCCTTGCCGCTGCCCGACGGTCCCGACAGCAGGATCGACACACCGGCATGCTCGCCCGCCGTCGCCAGCCTGTCGGCCAGTCCTGCCATATCAGTATCGGCATTGATCAGCGCGGGGTCGAAATCCGCCAGCGCCTCGGCCTCGGGCGGCGGCAGAATGCCGCCATCCAATGTCGAGGTCATGCCCTCCACGACGCGCCGCACATGCACGGGATCACCGCCGGCAAGCCGCGCCGCGCGCAGGGCGCCACGCACGAGCGAGGGCGGCGTGCGCAGGGTGCGCGCCAAATACAGCGCTTCCTCCGCCGGCAACGCGATCCCTTCCTCCAGCGCCAAGCGTGACCACAGCCCGCGCCGCACGCCCAGCGGCGGCACCGCCATTTCCACGCAGCAGGCCATGCGCCGGCGGATCGCCGGGTCGACGTCATCAAGGTTGTTCAGCGCCCAGATCACCGGCACCGGATTGGTTTCCAATTGCCGGTGCAGGAACACGCGCGACCCCTGCGTGATCTCCTCGTTGAACGGGCCGGACGGCGGCACCAGCAGATCTTCCGCTTCATCGAACAGCACGATGCCGGGCCCGCCCAGGGCCAGCAGGCGCTGCGACGCCCGCAGCGCACCCAGCCGTTCATAGCGCTCGGGTTCGCCGCCCCGGCGATCGACCTCACCCACCGGGAACAGCGGCACCCCCAGATGCGCGGCCAGCGTTTTCGCAAGTTCGGTCTTGCCGGTGCCGGGTGGCCCCCACAGCAGGATGTTCACGCCCTTCTCTCCGGCCGCGAGCGCGCCCCGCGTCACAGCCGCGATCGTGTCCAGTTCCGGTCCGATATGCGCGAAATCCGCCCAGCGCAGCGTGGCAGGGGCCGGCGTGCCGATGATCGCATCCCGCGCCGGCCGATTGCCCCCGGACGCGATGAACCGGAACACCCGTCCCAGCAAATTCAGCCGACCGCTCGGCTCCACAGTTACCAGCCCGGCGCCCGCGAGCCGGCCGCCCTCGGCCAAGGCTTGCGTCACCTCCTGCAACGGCAGGCCGGTCACGCTGGCAACCCCGACCGGCGAAATCGATTCCATTTCGAATCCCGGGGACTTCCAGGGGGCGGCGAGCGTGCAGAGCGTTTCCAACGCTTCCAGGCGGCGCACATGGGCCAGGATGCCCAGAATCCGGCCGTCGAGTGGCGAAAGATCGAACAGGCGTTCCACCACGGACAGCCGCTGCTCCAGCCCGTCCTCCTCTAAGGGCACCGGCTGTCGCAGCAGGAATTCCCGCAGCGCGCGGGCAATGGCCGATCCGTTCGCCGTCTCGTCCGCCACGATCGCGCTGTCCGGGCCGATGACGGCGGCAAGCGGCACATCGATCGCCGCCAGGAATTCCTTGAGCCAGGCTGTCAGCGGCTTCAGCGGATGCATGCGTCGCTGTGCCGTGGCGAAGGCATGGGCGGCACAGTCCAGGATCAGGTCACGATCACGTGGAAAGTCCCTCTCATCGGTCGGTGCGGGTGCGGTCGTCGCGGTATCGGGTGGCAATGCGGTCTCCGCTGGACAGGGCAGGGGGTTGTGGAACGTTTTCCCTCCGGGTGGAAGCGGATCATCGCGCGGCTTGCGCCAGGTCAATGACAGGCCGCGTTCATCCCGGCACGGAGGACGCATGATCATCAGCGCCCAGATCAGTCTGTATCCGCTGCGCCAGGATCATCTTGGCCCGGCGATCGAACAGGTGTGGCTGGCCCTGGAACGGCATGGCTTGGCGCCACAAGCGGGGCCGATGAGCACCTACGTCACCGGCGAGCACGAAGCGATTTTCGCTGCCCTGTCCGATGCCTTTGGCAGGGCAGCTGAAACAGGGCATGTGGTGCTGAGCGTCACTGTTTCCAACGCCTGCTCAATCCCGGACTGAGCGAAGCGGGATGGCGCCGAAGCCGCATCCGACCGGTCGGGGGCAGTTCGGACCTGATGTCTACGCACAATGGCGCGCCTCCTCCCTCGGCGACATCACCGAAGCCCTGGAACATGCGCTGATCCTGCGCATGGCCGGCGACGTCGCGGGGCGGCGCGTGCTGGATGTTGGAAGCGGCGACGGCACGCTGAGCCGGCTCATGGCCTCCCAGGGTGCGCGATCGGCTGCGGGCTGCGATCTCGATCCGCGCATGGTCGCCCGCGCCGCCGCCGCAGCCGGACGACCCGCCCCGGTGACAGGCTACGCGGTCGCCCGGGCCGAGGCGCTGCCTTTCGCCGATGCCAGCTTCGACCTCATCACCTGCATCACCGTGCTGACCTTCGTGCCGGACGCCGCGGCCGCGGTGCGGGAAACGGCCCGCGTCCTGGCGCCCGGCGGACGGCTGATCCTGGGGGATCTTGGAAAGTGGAGCGTCTGGGCCGCGCGGCGTCGCGTCCGCGGCTGGCTGGGCGCTCGTCTGTGGCAGACGGCGCGCTTCCGGTCGGCCGGCGAACTCAGCAGCCTCGTGCGTAGCGCCGGCCTCGAGGTGCGCGCGGTCGAGGGCTCGATCTACTATCCGCCATCCGAGGCGCTGGCGCGGCGGATGGCCCCGCTCGACATCCGCCTCGGCGCTCTGACGACGCTGGGCGCGGGCTTCCTTGCGGTGTGTGCCGATAAGCCTTGACCGCCCTGCGTTCAGGGGACACCACGGCCCGAGGGTCCACAAACGTTCTCCCCTGATCCGGGGGTTCATCGTATACAGGCGCCGGATGGCCAGCACGGAGTCGAACCGCTGCATGAATAGCCGGGGCATATCGGCCTGCCTGGCTCCCAGGCGCCTGCGTCACGCCGCGGGAACGCGCCGGAGCGCAGGATGATCGCCTCGCTTACGGGCCGAGCCGAGGCGCTGAGCGACGGCACCTGCGTGATCGACGTCAATGGCGTCGGATACCTAGTACATGCCTCCTCGCGCACGCTCTCGGCCTTGCCGCAACCGCCGGCGACGGCACGGCTTCTGGTTGAAACGCATGTGCGGGAGGACGCGATCCTGCTCTACGGCTTCGCCGAATCGGCCGAACGCGATTGGTTTCGCCTTCTGACCACGGTGCAGGGCGTGGGCGGGCGTGTCGCGCTGTCGATTTTGTCAGCGCTATCGCCGAACGATCTGGTGGGCGCGATCGCCGCCGGCGACAAGGCGAGCCTGACGCGTGCCTCGGGCGTCGGCGCACGCCTTGCCGTGCGCCTGCTGACCGAATTGCGGGACAAGGTCGGCGCGATGCCGTCCATGCCGTCCGGCATTCCGATCCAGGCCCCTCGCGCCGGCGGTCCCGTCGAGGATACGCTTTCGGCGCTGGCGAACCTGGGCTACCGGCGGGCCGAGGTCGGGCCGGTGGTGGCGCGTGTCGCCGAACGCCTGGGGGCAGGCGCGAACCTGGACGCGCTGATCCGCGAAAGCCTGCGGGAACTCGCGCAAAGGACGATGGGATGACCGCGCCTGACCGGTCTCGGAGGCTGCGATGAGGCAACCCAGGCCCCGCCCGGCGGAACCGGATGATCGCGCGGTTTCCGCCGCACGGCAGGAGGAGGATGCGGCCGAAGCCTCGCTCCGCCCGCAGACGCTGGCCGAGTTCACCGGCCAGAAAGCCTCCCGCGAAAACCTTGCGGTGTTCATCCAGGCGGCACGAGAGCGTGGCGAGGCGATGGACCACGTCCTGCTGCACGGCCCGCCCGGCCTCGGCAAGACGACGCTTGCCCAGATCGTCGCGCGCGAGCTCGGCGTCGGATTTCGCGCGACCTCCGGACCGGTGATCGCGCGCGCCGGCGACCTCGCGGCCATCCTGACAAATCTTCAGCCCAGGGATGTCCTGTTCATCGATGAGATCCATCGCCTCCACCCCGCGATCGAAGAGGTGCTGTATCCGGCGATGGAGGATTTCCAGCTCGATCTGATCATCGGCGAGGGGCCGGCAGCGCGCAGCGTCCGTATCGATCTGCCGCCGTTCACGCTGGTGGGTGCAACCACCCGCGCCGGGCTGCTGGCGACCCCGTTACGAGACCGTTTCGGGATCCCGCTCCGGCTGGTCTTCTATACGCCCGAGGAATTGCGGCTGATCGTCACGCGCGGCGCGCGCCTGCTGGGCTTCGACCTGACGGCGGAAGGCGCCGATGAGATCGCCCGCCGTTCCCGTGGCACGCCGCGGATCGCCGGGCGGCTGTTGCGAAGAGTGCGGGATTTCGCCAGCGTCGCCGGACAGACGCCGGTCGACCGCACCATCGCCGACGCCTCCCTCACCCGTCTCGAAGTCGACCGGCTCGGCCTTGACGCGATGGACAGACGTTATCTGCGCCGAATCGCCGATCATCACGGTGGCGGTCCGGTCGGCGTGGAAACGCTGGCCGCGGCACTGGCAGAGGCACGCGACACGCTGGAAGACGTGGTCGAACCGTATCTGATCCAGGAAGGCCTGATCCTGCGCACCAGCCGCGGCCGCATGCTGGGTGAACCCGGCTGGCGTCATTTGGATATGAAACCGCCGCGCAATCCCGCCCCGCTTCTGGATATGCTGCGGGAGGATGACGGGGGCGAATGACGCAATCGCGGAGAATGACCGATTAGCAACGATGCCGCCATCCCGCCGGATGGGCGCCACCGCTATCACCTGCGCGTCTATTTCGAGGACACCGACGCGGGTGGGATCGTATACCACGCCAACTATCTGCGTTTCGCGGAACGGGCGCGCACCGAAGCCCTGCGCGACATGGGCATCCCGCATGCGGAGATGATGGAGCGATTTGGCTTGATGTTCGTGGTGCGGAAGGTGGATGTGGAATACCTGCGTGCCGCGCGACTCGACGATTCGCTGGTGGTCGAGACCACGGCGGTCGAGGTTGCCGGCGCCTCCGTGCTGCTGCGCCAGGATGTGATCGGACCGGACGGAGCCTGCGCCACGCTGATGCTCCGGCTGGCCTGTATCCGGGCGGGAGGGCGCAAACCGGAACGGATCCCGCCGGCGTGGCGGACGACACTCGCGGCGTTCAGCGATGCCGGACGGGGTATCCAGGGCCAGGACGCTGCCGAACGGGGTGACAGGGGTTGAAAAGGGGATCAGGTCGTGGATCGGGCTGTTGACGCAGTGAATCTCGGAGCGGCTGGCGGCCATTTGTCGCTCTGGGGCTTGTTCCTCGAAGCCGACATCGTCGTGAAACTGGTGATGCTGGGCCTGCTGGCCGCCAGCATCTGGGTCTGGGCCGTCGTGTTCGAGAAATGGAGCAGCCTGCGCCGCGTCAACAAGGACGCCGACAGTTTCGAGGACCGGTTCTGGTCCGGCGGCAGCCTGGACGAGCTGTTCGAGCAGGAGGGCGCCAATCCGTCGCACCCGATGGCATCGGTCTTCGCCGCCGCAATGGGCGAATGGCGCCGGTCGCTGCGTGTCGCCGGCGCCGATATCACCCATACCAGCGTGCGGGAGCGGATCGATCGCGCCATTGCCGTGACGGTGCAGCGGGAGATGGACCGCATGGAGCGCTGGATGGTGTTCCTGGCCTCGGTCGGCGCCACCGCGCCCTTCATCGGTCTGTTCGGCACCGTCTGGGGCATCATGCGCAGCTTCTCCGCCATCGCCGCCATGCACACCACCAACCTCGCCGTCGTCGCCCCCGGCATCGCGGAGGCGCTGTTCGCCACCGCCATCGGCCTGGTGGCGGCGATCCCCGCCGTGCTCGCCTACAACCAGATCAGCACCAGCCTCGCGCGCTTCGCCGCCCGGCTTGAAGGGTTCGGCAGCGAGTTCAGCGCCATCCTCTCACGCCAGGGCGAGGAGCGGGCCACATGACGCAGGCTGCGCGGGAGTAACACCGCCATGGCTTTCTCGCTGAACACGCGCGGCAGACGCGGGCGCTACCGGCCACTGGCGGAAATCAACGTCACGCCGCTGGTCGACGTGATGCTGGTGCTGCTGATCATTTTCATGGTCACGGCGCCGCTGATGACCTCCGGCGTCTCGGTCGACCTGCCCAAGACCAACGCCTCGCCGCTGAACAATGATTCTGAACCGCTCACGGTGTCGATCAATGCCCAGGGCAAGGTCTTCCTGCAGGACCAGGAAATCGCGCTTGAGGACATCGTCGCGAAGCTGCAGGCCATCGCGCAGAACAATCCGGACCGGCGCATCTTCGTGCGCGGCGACAAGGACCTGGCCTATGGCCGCATCATGGAGGTGATGGGCACGATCACGCAGGGTGGTTTTACCAAGGTCGCCCTGCTGGCGGAATCAGGCGCAAAGCCGCCCGCCAAGCCGCCCGCGACACGTCCCGACACACGTCCGGCCCCCGGCTGATCGCCCGTGCTGCAACAGGTTTTGCGTGGCCTGGAAAAGCCGCCGTGGCACCGGGGTGTGCTGAAACCCGGGCTGCGCCGCGGAGCCGTGATATCGGTCGTGGGCCATATCGTTGTGCTCGTGCTGGTCCTGGTGGGACTGCCGCGCATCACGCCGGATGAACCAATGCCCGAGGAGCAGACCGTCGCGATGGTGTTCGACGCGGTCGGCGACACCGCGATGCAGGCGCCGACCCCGGCCGCGGTGCCCGCGCCCGCACAGGACTTGGCCCCTCCCGCGCCACCGGTGTCCCAGCCGCCGACGCCACAGCCGACCGAGGCAGCCCCGCCGCCGCCTCCACCGCCGCCGCCCCCGTCGCCCACGCCCCCGGCACCGGAACCGCCCGCGCCGCCGGCGCCGACGCCTCCTGCCCCCACACCGCCGACCCCGGCGCCGCCCACGCCGGCGCCCCCGACGCCGCCGACAGAGACCGCGCCGCTGCCTTTGCCGCCGACACCAGTGCCGCCGCCGCAGCCGGCGCCGCCCACACCGGCGCCGCAGCTGCCGAAGCCCGAGCCGCCTCTGCCCTTGCCGCCGCGGCCCGCGCCGCCGCCACCGCCGGCGCCGCCGTCAGCCCAGAGCGCCACGGCGCAGCCAAATCCCACGAAGAACCCGGCACCGAACAGCGACTCGGTCGACAACACGCTGGACAAGCTGCGCCAGATGGTTCGGCAGTCGCAGCCGCCGGCGGCGCGGCCCAATCCGCGTGCCGGCGGCCAACCCAACTCTGGGGGCAATCCGCTGGGGAACGACACGGCAGCGCTGACGGCCGATCAGCGCGGCGCCATCGGCGAGCATGTGCGGGCCTGTTGGACCAAGGACGCCGGCGCGCTGGACCTCGATAAGCAGCGCGTGCTGTTGACCGTGACGACCGATGCCGCCGGGACTGCCAGGCGTGCGGAGGTTGCCGGCGAGGACGTTGCACGTCTCAGCGATCCGCGATTCCGGGCCTTCGCCGAACGAGCGGTTCGGGCGGTGATGGATGTGCGCTGTGCCAATCTGCCGCTGCCGAAGCCCTTGCTGGGACGTAATGCGGTGCTCACGTTCCGGTTCAGCCCGTAGCCCCATGTTCATGATGTTCATGCTATCCTTGACGTGAATGCGATCGACGATGCCGTCCGGATTGCCCTTGCACGACCAATCGGTGAAGAGAGCGCTATGATCCATATCCCCAATCCTCGTCTTCGCCGCCGCGATGTGCTGGCTGGCGCGGCTGCCTCTGCGGCGGCGCTTGCGACCCCCATCCCGGTGCTGGCACAGGCCTTGCCAGGCGGCAGCGACAAGTCGGCCGTCATCGACGTGAGCCGAGCGCGGGCGGAGCCGATTCCGATCGCGATTCCGGACCTGGGAGGCGGGGACGGCGCCTCGGGTGCGCTCGGCCGCGACATCGCCGGCGTCATCTCTGCCGACCTAGCCCGCAGCGGCCTGTTTCGGATGATCTCGCCCGCGAGCTTCGTGCAGTCCGGAGCCTCGAGCGGCGGTACGCCCAACTTCCAGAACTGGCGCGTGACCGGCGCGCAGGCGCTGGTGACCGGGCGGGTGGAGATGCTGGGCGGCGGCCAGGTCCGCGTGGAATTCCGCCTGTGGGACATCCTGCCGCAGACGCAGATCCAGGGCACCGCCTATACCACCACGCAGTCCAACTGGCGTCGCATCGCCCACATCATGGCCGACGTGATCTACGAGCGGCTGCTGGGCGAGAAGGGCTATTTCGACACGCGTATCGTCTACATCGCCTCGACCGGGCCGCGCGACCGCCGCACCAAGCGCCTGGCGATCATGGATCAGGACAGCGAGAACAACCGTTTCCTGACGGATGGCTCGTGGCTGGTGCTGACCCCGCGCTTCCACCCGAGCCGCGACGAGATCGCGTTCATGAGCTATGCGAACAATCGCCCGCGCGTCTACCTGTTCAACCTGGGCAGCGGTCGGCAGACGGTGCTGGGCGATTTCACCGGCATGACCTTCGCGCCGCGCTTCTCCCCCGATGGCAGCCGTGTGGTGATGGCGGTTGCCGACGGCAACGGCTCGAACATCGTCTTGCTGGACGTTGGCAGCCGCTCGCCGCGGCGCCTGACGGAGTCGGGCGCGATCGATGTCAGCCCTTGCTTCAGCCCGGACGGGTCGCAGATCGCGTTCGCCTCGGACCGTGGCGGCGATCAGCAGATCTATGTCATGGGCGCAGGCGGCGGGTCGCCGCGGCGGATCAGCTATGGCTCGGGGCGTTACGCGACGCCGGTCTGGTCACCGCGCGGAGATTTGATCGCCTTCACCCGCTATGGTGGAGAGGCGGGCAATTTCTCGATCGGCGTCATGCGGCCGGATGGCTCGGGCGAGCGGATCCTGTCGGAAAGCTGGCTGGTCGAGGGGCCGACCTTCGCACCGAACGGACGCGTGATCATGTTCTGGCGCGAAAGCCGGTCGCAGGACGCCAGGGGGCGCGGATTCTCCTCGCGGCTCATGTCGGTGGACATCACCGGTTTCAACGAACGTGCCGTTTCGACGCCGACCGATGCGTCTGATCCCGCCTGGTCTCCCCTGGGGACCTGAGCACGCAGGGCCGGGACCGCACGGCAGGGACCTGTCAAGGGCCGGTCGCAAAAACTTGACCGTTACCCTTCAGGCACGGTAAGCGCGAGGCTGGCCGCACGGAGTTCCGTCGCGGCCGTGTCAACCGTGCTGTATCCCCGCTTGCATCCTTATCCAGGGACGAACAACACCCATGAACCCAAGAATCCTCGGCGCCCTTGCCGCTGTCACCCTATTGGCGGCGTGCGCGAACCAGGAACAGGCTTCGACCGGTACCGGCAGCATGGCGTCCACCGGGCCGGTTCCCGGCAGCCAGGAAGACCTCGTCGCGAATGTCGGGGACCGGGTGTTCTACGACTTCGATCGTTCGACGATCCGGCCCGATGACCGTGCGACCCTCGACCGTCAATCGGACTGGCTCGCGAAGTATCCGACGGTGAATGTGCAGGTCGCCGGCAACTGCGATGAGCGCGGCACCACCGAATACAACCTGGCACTGGGCCAGCGGCGCGCCAACGCGGCAGCCAACTATCTGCGGGCGAAGGGCGTGTCGGCTGCCCGCATCACCACCATCAGCTACGGCAAGGATCGCCCGACGGCGCTGGGATCGACCGAGCAGGCATGGGCGCAGAACCGTAACGCCATCACCTCGGTGAGGTGAACGGCGCTGGCGTTGCGGCTTTCCGGTCGTACGCCGGCGATGGTCTGACGTGGGAACCGGCGGCAGAGGCCGCCGGTTTTTTTTGTGCGCTGCCTTGAGTGCGCCACGTCCGGATGTCATGGCGGACGGAAACAGCCAGTGTGCACGCGCGCATGCTGGCGAATGTGTTCTATAAGCAATGAGCATCAGCCTCCGACAGCGCATGCGGGCGGAGGCTGTGCCCGAGAGTTGCAGCTCAGCGAGGAGGCGCCGCGTGCGGTCATTCTTCCATTCCCCCACCATCCTGACATGTGCATTGCTGGCCGTCGCGCAGGTTCCAGCACCCGCGCTGGCACAGATGGACAGCCGCGAGGCGATCAGCCTGCAGAACCAGATCTATCAACTGCGGCAGGAATTGCAGATGCTGCGCGATCAGGGCATGCGGGGCGGCGGCATGCCGCAGCCGCGCCCCTACGGTGCCCCCTCGGGAGGCGGCAGCGAACTCGTGGCGCAACTGCTGACGCGGGTGGACGCGCTGGAGGAGCAGGTTCGCCAGTTGCGCGGCCGCGTTGACGAGGCCCAGAACCAGTTGCAGCGGCAGAACGCGGAGCTGGGCAAGCGGATAGACGATCTGGCTTTCCAGATGAGCGCGGCGCCGGGCGCTGGCGCGCCGGCCGCGGCCACGCGTCCCACCGCACCGCCGTCTCAGGCCAGTCCGCCGCCACCGACGCCGGTGCAGCCGGCCGGTCCGCGCGTCCGCACGCCTGAGCTTGCGCTGCAGGAAGGGAATTCCGCATTGGCGCGCCGGGACTACGCGGGGGCGGAAGCGGCGGCGCGGGAAGTGTTGGCGAACCGCACCTCGCCACGCGCCTATGACGCGCAGATGCTGCTGGCACAGGCGCTGTCCGGCCAGAGGCAATACCCGCAGGCGGCGATCGCGTATGACGATGCCTACAACCGCAACCGCAAGGGCAGTCATGCCCAGGACGCGCTGCTCGGCCTTGCCAATTCTCTGACCGCAATCAACGAGAAGAAGGCGGCCTGTGATACGTTGAACCGTCTACGCAATGAATTCCCGCAGCCACGCGCCGATCTGCGCGATGCGATCGTATCGGCAGGACAGCGCGCGGGCTGCCGCTGAGCGGTCGGGACAGCTCGTGGTGTGATGGCGCGTGATCCGGTGCAAGCGGGCCTGACCGGATGACCGCGTCGCTCCCCGAATCATTCGCGGTGGCGATGGCGAAGGCAGGTCCTTGGGAGGCAGCGCCGCGCGTGGCAGCCGCCGTCTCGGGCGGCGCCGACAGCATGTGCCTGGCAATGCTGGCCCGAGACTGGGCGGCCGCGCGCGGCGGGTCGGTGCTGGCGCTGGTTGTGGATCATGGGCTGCGTCCTGGTTCCGCGCAGGAGGCGCGGATCACGATCGCGCGCCTGACCGCGTTGCAGATTCCGGCGCGTTTGCTCACGCTCATGGATCTTGTGCGTGGTCCGGCGCTTGCCGAACGGGCAAGGGCGGCGCGGTATCGGGCGCTGTCCGCGGCCTGCGTTGAGGCGCGCGTGCCGCATCTGCTGCTGGGCCATCACGCGGCGGATCAGGCCGAGACGGTGATGATCCGAGTGCTTGGCGGCAGTGGCACGCGCGGATTGGCCGGCATGGCGGCGCTGGTGGAGGCGAATCACCTGCGGCTTGTTCGGCCCTTGCTGAGCATTCGTCCCGACGTCCTGCGCGCGGACCTGCGCCGGCACGGCATCGATTGGGTGGAGGATCCTTCCAACACCGACCCAGGGGCACGTCGGCCGAGACTGCGAATGGCGAGTGCGGCACCAGACGACGACGCGACAGGGTCGATCTGCGCCGCCGCCGCGTCCGCCGGGCACGTGCGCGCAAGCCGCGACGAGGCGGTTGCCGCGGAACTGGCGGAGCGGGTGACATTGCGGCCGGAAGGGTTCGCGGTGCTCTCCCCAGGGGCTGTGTCGCCGGAAGCGTTCGGCCGGCTGTTGCAGGTGATCGGCGGGCGGGCGTATCCGGCCAACACCGAGCGCATTGCGACGCTGGCCAGGAATCCCGGGCCGGCCACGATTGGCGGCGTCAGGCTGCTGCCCGCGGGACGGCTTGGCCCGGGATGGCTTGTGGTGCGGGAGCAGAAGGCGATCATGGGGCCGGTTGCCCTGGCAGCAGGGGCGATCTGGGACGGTCGCTATCGCATCGTTGAAGCCGCTGGCCCGCACGCCTGTGCCACAATTTCGGCCCTGGGAGACGATGCCGCGCGTCTTCGCCGACTGTCGTCACTGCCGTCGGTGGTGCTGCGGACGCTTCCGGCGGTCCGTTGCGGCAAACTGCTGGTGGACGTGCCGCATTTACCTTATGATCGGTCGGCGAACCGTTCACGGGCTCGGCTGATCTTCGACCCGCCGCAGCCCCTGGCCGGCGCACCGTTCCTGCCAACGCTCCCAATTGTGCAGGTTGTTGGAATGGATAGGGGATGCGGTCGGGCGAGTGGCACCCTATGTTGACCTTGTGCGCAGATGGCAACCCGCCGGACGCGGCAACTTCTGGCCTATGGACATGAGCGACGTCAGATGAGCAATTTTGGCCGCAACCTGGCCTTATGGGTGATTATCGCACTGCTGCTGGTGGTGCTGTTCAACCTCTTCCAGCCAGGTGTCTCGCATAACAGCGCGACGCAGGTGGCCTATTCCGATTTCATTTCGGAAGTGAACAACGGTCGAGTCCGTGACGTCGTCATCCAGGGCCGCACCGTCTCCGGTCAGCTGACCGACGGGCGTACCTTCCAGACCTACACGCCGGAAGACCCGTCGCTGGTGCAACGCCTGACAGACAAGGGCGTGCGCGTTATTGCCAAGCCGGAAGACAGCGATGTCAATCCATTGCTGCACTACCTGCTGTCCTGGTTCCCGATGTTGCTGCTGGTGGGCGTTTGGGTGTTCTTCATGCGCCAGATGCAGTCCGGTGGTGGACGGGCCATGGGCTTCGGCAAGTCACGTGCCCGCATGCTCACGGAAAAGCAGGGACGCGTGACATTCGACGACGTCGCCGGCATCGACGAAGCCAAGGGCGAGCTGCAGGAAATCGTCGAGTTCCTGAAGGACCCGCAAAAGTTCCAGCGCCTCGGCGGCAAGATCCCCAAGGGCGTGCTGCTGGTCGGCCCGCCCGGCACTGGCAAGACGCTGCTGGCTCGTGCCATCGCGGGTGAGGCGAATGTGCCGTTCTTCACGATCTCGGGTTCCGACTTCGTCGAAATGTTCGTGGGCGTCGGCGCCTCGCGTGTCCGTGACATGTTTGAACAGGGCAAGAAGAACGCACCCTGCATCATCTTCATCGACGAAATCGACGCGGTCGGCCGCCATCGCGGTGCCGGACTGGGCGGCGGCAACGATGAGCGTGAGCAGACGCTGAACCAGATGCTGGTCGAGATGGACGGCTTCGAGTCCAATGAAGGCGTCATCCTGATCGCCGCCACCAACCGCCCGGACGTGCTGGACCCGGCGCTGCTGCGCCCCGGCCGCTTCGACCGACAAGTGGTGGTGCCGAACCCGGACGTGAACGGGCGCGAGAAGATCCTGCGCGTTCACATGCGCAAGGTGCCGCTGGCCTCCGACGTCGATCCGAAGACGATCGCGCGCGGCACTCCCGGCTTCTCGGGCGCGGATCTTGCCAACCTGGTGAACGAAGCAGCACTGCTGGCGGCTCGTATAGGCAAGCGCGTGGTGGCGATGGCCGAGTTCGAGGCCGCCAAGGACAAGGTCATGATGGGCACCGAGCGCCGCTCCCTGGTCATGTCCGAGGCCGAGAAGCGCATGACCGCCTATCACGAGGCCGGCCACGCATTGTGCGCGATGCATGAGCCTGAGTGCGATCCCGTTCACAAGGCGACGATCATCCCGCGCGGCCGAGCGCTGGGTCTGGTCATGAGCCTGCCGGAAGGGGATCGCTACTCCAAGTCCAGGTCGAAGCTGCTCTCGGAGCTCACCATGGCGATGGGCGGCCGCGCCGCCGAGGAAATCATCTTCGGCCAGGACAAGGTGTCGAACGGCGCAGCGGGCGACATCAAGATGGCCACCGACCAGGCCCGCCGCATGATCACCGAATGGGGCATGTCCGATAAGCTCGGCATGATCGCCTACGGCGACAACAGCCAGGAAGTGTTCCTGGGTCACTCGGTGACGCAGAGCAAGAACGTCTCCGAGGCGACGGCACGTGAGATCGACGCCGAGATCAAGGAGATCATCGACCGAGCCTACAACAAGGCGCGGCGTATCCTGACCGAGAACGTCGAGGAACTGCACCGCCTGGCGCGCGGCCTGCTGGAGCACGAGACGCTATCCGGGGATGAGATCCGCACGGTCCTGCGCGGCGAGCCGGTGATCCGCAAGGTCGTGGATGACCCGGCCCCGGAAAACCGCCGCGCCTCGGTCCCCACCGCGGGACGCCCGGTGTCGCCGACCCCGCCAGCCGGCGGGCCTGCCCCGGCCCCGCAGCCAGGCTGATCCGGCCTGCGTCACGGACATGGAAAGGGCCACCCTCGGGTGGCCCTTCTTGTGTACAAAGGCCAAGAGGCAACCGGAAGAATTCAGGCCAATGGCAAGATTTTGGGCGGGCCTGCCCCTGGATCGCCCCCGCATCATGGGGGTGCTGAATGTCACCCCGGACAGTTTCAGCGACGGTGGCGACCACTTTGATCCTGTGGCAGCGGTCGAGATCGGCCTCGCAATGGCACGGGATGGCGCTGACGTCATCGACATCGGCGGGGAAAGTACAAGGCCCGGCGCGCCGGCGGTGTCTCCACAGGAGGAACTGCGCCGGATCCTGCCCGTGGTGAGCGCACTCGTGGCCAAGGACATTTCTGTGTCAGTGGATACCAGGAACGCCGCGACCATGGATGCAGTCCTGCGGGCCGGCGCGCGTATCATCAACGATGTTTCCGGCCTGAGTCATGACCCCGACGCCCGCGCCGTTGTGGCACGGCATCGCTGTCCGGTGGTGCTGATGCATATGCGGGGTACGCCCGCCACGATGGTCGCCCAGGCTGTCTATGACGATGTGTTACGCGAGGTTACCGCGGAGATTTCGGAGCTGATACGGGCGGCGCTGGAAGCCGGGATCGCCGCGGATCGGATTGTCGTTGATCCCGGCATCGGTTTCGCCAAGACTGTGTCGCATTCGGTTACGCTGCTGCGCGGCCTTCCTGGCCTGGCCAGGATCGGCTACCCGATCCTCGTCGGCGTGTCGCGCAAATCCTTCATCGGTCACCTGTCGAAAGAGGCTGATGCACGCAAGCGTTTGGGCGGCTCTCTTGCCGCAGCGCTATTTGCCATTTCGCAAGGGGCGTCAATCATCCGCGTGCATGACGTTTTTTGCACCGCCCAAGCGATTCAGGTCTGGCATAGTCTGTCGTAACGCGTGGCTATTCATTATGACATCGACCACATTGTGTCAGGGCGACCGATGCCAGACGGAGATCGCATGAGTAAATCCAGGCGACTGTTCGGGACTGACGGAATCAGGGGCAAGGCGAACTCCGATCCCATGACAGCCGACATCGCGCTGCGCCTAGGGCAGGCGGCAGGACTGCTTTTCACCCGCGGGGATCACCGGCATCGGGTTGTCATCGGCAAGGACACAAGGCTGTCGGGCTACATGATCGAACCGGCGCTCACCGCTGGTTTCATCGGCGCCGGCATGGATGTCACCCTGCTGGGCCCGCTGCCGACGCCGGCAATTGCCATGCTCACCCGCTCCCTGCGCGCGGACCTTGGCGTCATGATTTCGGCATCGCACAACCCGTACGAGGATAACGGCATCAAGCTGTTCGGCCCCGACGGAACGAAGTTGTCGGACGAGGTCGAGGCCGAGATCGAGGCGTTGATGGAGCGTCCGCTTGGGCATCGTCTTGCGGAGTCCGCCTTCCTTGGGCGGGCGTCCCGGCTGGAGGATGCGGCAGGCCGCTATATCGAGGCGGCAAAGGCGAGTTTCCCTCGAGGTCTGCGGCTGGACGGTCTGAAGATCGTGGTGGACTGCGCCAATGGGGCTGCCTACCGCGTCGCGCCGACCGTGCTGTGGGAATTGGGGGCAACCGTCATTTCGGTCGGCGTGCAGCCGGACGGGTTCAACATCAACAAGGGCTGCGGTTCCACCGTCCCGGACTTCCTGTGCGCCCAGGTGATCGAGCATGGTGCCCATCTGGGTATCGCGCTGGATGGCGACGCGGACCGCCTGCTGATGGCGGATGAAAACGGCGAACTGATCGACGGTGATCAGATCCTCGCGCTGATTGCGCGGTCGTGGAAGCGCTCCGGCCGGTTGCGCGGTGATGGCATCGTGGCGACCGTGATGTCGAACCTGGGCTTGGAACGCTTCCTGGCCAGCCAGGATCTGGTCCTGCATCGCACCAAGGTGGGAGACCGCTACGTCGCGGAACGGATGCGCGAGTCCGGAATGAACGTCGGCGGCGAACAGTCCGGACATGTGATCCTTTCGGATTTCGCGACCACCGGCGACGGGCTGCTGGCAGCCTTGCAGGTGCTGGCCGTGCTGGTGCAGGAGCAGCGACCGGCCGCCGCCGCTTGTCGGATGTTCGCGCCGCTGCCGCAGCGGTTGAAGAATGTGCGCTTCGCGGGTTCCTCGCCGCTGCAGGATCCGCGCGTGGACCAGGAGATCGCCGCAGCCAAGAGCCGCCTGGGCGGCGCAGGCCGCCTTCTGATCCGCGAAAGTGGGACGGAGCCGCTGGTCCGGGTCATGGCCGAGGGCGAGGACGAGGCGCTGGTCGCCGAGGTCGTCGACACGCTCTGCGAGGTGATCGCGAGCATCGTCCGGGTGCCGGAGGCCGCAGCCTGATGCGCGGCCGGGTCCTGGTCATTGCCGGATCCGATTCCGGCGGCGGGGCCGGGATCCAGGCCGACATCAAGACCATCACCGCTCTGGGCGGATTCGCCATGACCGCGCTGACGGCGCTGACGGCGCAGAACACGCTGGGGGTGTTCGGCGTGCTGCCGGTGCCGCCGGATTTCATCCGCCAACAGATCGCCGTCGTGATGGACGATCTGGGTGCCGACGTCCTCAAGACCGGCATGCTGGGCGACACGACGACGATCGAAGCCGTCTCCGACGCCCTGGCCGAGCACGCTCCCAAGGTGCCGTTGGTGCTGGATCCGGTGATGGTTGCCAAGGGCGGTCACCATCTTCTGGCCAGCGATGCCGTGGCGACCCTGCGCCGCCGATTGCTGCCGCGCGCAACGGTCATCACGCCCAACCTGCCGGAAGCCGAGGCGCTGGCCGGCATGAACATCGCTTCGGTGGCCGAGATGCGCGCCGCCGCGCAGGCGCTGCTGGCATTGGGCGTGCCGGCCGTGCTGCTGAAGGGCGGCCACCTGCCGGGCGATGATCTGGTCGACCTGCTGGCAACGCCGGACGGGATCGAGGAATTCGCCGGCACGCGCATCCAGACGCGCCACACGCACGGCACTGGCTGCACCACCGCCTCGGCGGTCGCAACCGGCTTGGCGCAAGGTCTGTCCCTGCGCGACGCGGTGATCCGGGCACGCGCCTTTGTGCGGGCGGCGCTTGCGGCCGCGCCGGGCTATGGCGGGGGACACGGGCCGCTGGACCATGCCGTAACGATGGATCCCACGCGGATCGCCGGGAATGACTGACAGACTGCCGCGCGCGATCCTGTTCGACATGGATGACACGCTGATTTCGGCCTACGCGCAGCCCGAACTGGCGTGGATGGCAATCGCCGAGGAGTTCCGCAGCACTCTGCACCCGCTGGACCCCGCCGACGTCGCCGATGCCGTTTCCCGTGCGTCGGAATGCTTCTGGGCGGACGCCGAACGCCACCGGCTGGGACGCCTCAACCTGCTCGATGCCCGGGCCGGCATCGTGTCGCAGGCGTTCGAGGCGTTGGCGCGGCTGGGGAAGAGGGAACCGCGGGCCGATCTCGCGCTGCAACTGGCCGAACGCTATGCCGCTTATCGTGACGAGAAGATGTACCTCTTCGACGGCGCGCATACGGTCGTGGATGGATTCCGGGCCCTCGGCGTCAAGCTCGCTTTGATCACCAATGGCAGTGGGCCGGCGCAGCGCCGGAAGATCGAGCGGTTCGAACTGGAGCACCGCTTCGACCACATCCAGATCGAAGGGGAGCACGGGTTTGGCAAGCCCGAGGAACGGGCCTACCGGCATGCCATGGCGGCCCTGGGCGTGGAACCGCACGAAACCTGGATGGTGGGCGACAACCTGGAATGGGAGATTGTCGCGCCCCAGCGGCTGGGGATCTACGCGATCTGGCATGATGCGCTCGGCCGCGGGCTGCCCGAAGCCTCGCCCGTGAAGCCCGATCGCATCATCCGTTCCCTGATCGAGCTCCTGCCCAGCGCGTAGATCGGCGCTGGCTCAGCCCCGGTGGTCGAGGCCGATATCCAGCACCGTCGCGCTGTGCGTCAGCCAGCCGACCGACAACAGGTCTACCCCGGCCGCCGCGATCGCGGGTGCGGTATCGGGGCGGATGCGGCCCGACGCCTCGGTGATGGCCCGCCCCGCGACGATCCCTACTGCATCCCGCAGCATGTCCGGCCCCATGTTGTCGAGCAGCACGGCGTCGACCCGAAGCTCCATCGCCTCGCGCAACTGGTCCAGCGTATCGACTTCCAGCTCGATCTTTACCAGGTGTCCCACGCCAGCGCGGGCGCGCTCGACCGCCGGTCGCACACCGCCGGCGATGGCGACATGATTGTCCTTGATCAGCACTGCGTCATCCAGGCCGAACCGATGGTTCGATCCGCCGCCAACCCGCACCGCGTATTTCTGCGCGGTACGCAAGCCCGGCATCGTCTTGCGTGTGCAACAAACCTGCGCCTTTGTGCCGGCGATGGCATCGGCGATGCCGCGCGTGGCAGAGGCGATGCCGCTGAGATGACCCAGGAAGTTCAGCGCTGTCCGCTCCGCCGTCAGGATGCCGCGGGCGGACCCGCTGACGGTCGCGATCAGGTCGCCCGGTCGCAGCCGGCTGCCATCCGGACTTTCAACCTGGACGCGGATATCCGGATCGATCAGCCGGAACGCGGTCAGGGCGAAATCCAGGCCCGCGACCACGCCCGGCTGGCGGGCGACCATGGCACATTCCGTTCGCGCCTCGGCCGGCACGATCGAGTCCGTGGTCAGATCGCCGGCGCGACCGAGATCCTCCAGCAGCGCGGCGCGTACCGAGGGCTCGACCATGATCAGCGGCAGGGGAGGGACGGACATGGCGCCTCTCCCGCTCAGACCGCCAGCATCCGTTCGACCGACGCCCGCGCGCGATCCATCAGCGCCGGGTCGATCGTCACCTCATGCGTCATCGTCTCCAGCGCTCGGCGGATGCCGGGCAGGGTGATGCGCTTCATGTGCGGGCACAGGTTGCAGGGGCGCACGAAGGACACATCGGGATGGTTGACCGAGACGTTGTCGGCCATCGAACATTCGGTCAGCAGCACGACCTTGTTCGGCTTTTCCCGCGCCACGAAATTGTTCATGTCCGCGGTCGAGCCGGCATAGTCGGCCTCGGCGATCACCTCGGGCGGGCATTCCGGATGCGCCAGGATGATCACGCCCGGGTTTTCCACGCGCAACTGACGAACCTCGGCCGGGGTAAAGCGCTCATGGACCTCGCAGTGACCCTTCCAGGCGATGATCTTCACCTTGGTCTGCGCCGCCACGTTCTGCGCCAGGTATTCGTCGGGTAGCATGATGACGGTATCGACACCCAGGCTTTCCACAACCTTCTTCGCGTTGGCCGAGGTGCAGCAGATGTCGGACTCCGCCTTCACCGCAGCGGAGGAGTTGACGTATGTCACGACAGGAACCCCCGGGTAGCGCGCCCGCATCAGGCGAACGTCGGCGGCGGTGATCGATTCCGCGAGCGAGCAGCCGGCGCGCATGTCCGGGATCAGCACCGTCTTGTCCGGGTTCAGCATCTTCGCGGTTTCGGCCATGAAGTGCACACCGGCCAGAACGATGACGTCGGCGTCGACCTTCATCGCCTCCCGTGCCAGTGCAAGGCTGTCGCCCACGATGTCGGACACGCAGTGGAATATCTCCGGCGTCTGATAGTTGTGTGCCAGGATCACCGCGTTCCGCTCGCGCTTCAGGTGCAGGATCGCGTCGATATCGTCGGCGAAGACCGGCCATTCGATCGGCGGGATGAACGCCTTGACCCGTTGATACAGCGGGGCGGTGCGTTCCAGCACAGCGGATGCCGACATGGGTGCTCCTCCTTGTTATGCTCTATATGAGCATTTCCGGAGCTTATGCTAGGCCTGAGTATAAGAATGTCAAGCCTTCGTCACACGGCGCGCACCAG
>JBFXDK010000062.1:0-31507 GCA_050181195.1 Acetobacteraceae bacterium
CTGGCTAAACTGATCAGCGAGCAAACCAAGGGAACCACCAGATGGACTTCCAGCTTTCGCCGCAGCAGCGCGAGATGATCCAGTCCGTGCGCGACCTCGCGCAGCGGGAATTCAAGCCCATCGCGCAGCGCTGGATGGACGGCACCTTCCCCTGGGAGAACATGAAGAAGCTGGCCGAGCTCGGCGTCCTGGGCATGTCCGTCCCCGAGGAGTATGGCGGGCTGGGCCTGCCGATCCTGGATACCGCGCTGATCCTGGAGGAGATCGCCAAGGTCGACTACGTCACCGCCATGGCGGTGCTGGGCGAAGCCGGCGTGCAGACCCGCGTCATTGCGCGCTACGCCCCGCCATCCATCCGCGACCGCATCCTGCCCCGCGTGGTCAGCGGCGACTGCATCCTGGCGGTCTGCATGACAGAACCGCATGCCGGCACCGATGTCGCGAACTACCGTACCAACGCCCGCATCGTCGGCGACCGCGTGATCCTGAAGGGCACCAAGACCCTGATCAGCCGAGCGCCGGAAGCGGGGATGCTGGTCGTGTTCACGAGGATTGATGGGAAGCCGGGCCGCGAGGGGATCGGCTGCGTGTTGGTCGAGCAGGGCACCAGGGGTTTCGAGGTCACTGGCACGTACCACACCATGGGTGGGGAGAACCTGCACGAAATCCAGTTCGATGACTGCGAGTTGCCGCTGGAAAACCTGGTGATCCGCGACGACGGGTTCCGCAAGCTGCTGACCGCCTTCAACACCCAGCGCTGCCTCAACCCGTCCATCTCGCTCGGCCTGGCCGAGGGCGCGTTCGACGAGGCGGTGAACTATGTCCGCGAGCGCACGGTGTTCGGCAAGCCGATCAGCGACTTCCAGGGCATCCGCTGGAAGCTGGCCGACATGTACAAGGACATCGAGGCCGGGCGCGGCCTGCTGTATCGTGCCTGCCTGTCGGCCAACCCGTTCCCCGATCCGTTCCTCGCCGCTTCGGCGAAGATCTTCAACAACGAGATGTCGCTGCGCGTCACGACCGAGGCGGTGCAGGTGCATGGCGGCTTCGGCTTCACCGACGAATATCCGGTCTCCCGCTTCTATCGCGGCGCCCGCTACGGCTCGATCGGCGGCGGCGCGTCGGAAACCCTACGCGATCTGATCGGCAAGAAGATCGTCGGCGACTTCGACGTGACGGACGGCATCCTGAGCTTCGGAACCTACTGAGGTGCTGCTGATCGAGGCGGACGGCAAGGCGCTGTTCGCGGAACACGGCATTCCCGTCCCGGCCGGCATCGTGGTGACCGCCGGGCAGGACGCGGCGCCGCCTGGCACCGGCCCCTGGATGGTGAAGGCGCAGGTGCCGGTGGGCGGGCGCGGCAAGGCGGGCGGCATCGTTCGCTGCACGTCGCCGTCCGATGCCGCCGCAACCGCGTCCCGCATGCTGGGTTCCCGCCTGAAGGGCCATCCGGTGGATGCCTGCCTGATCGAACAGACCGCCTCGGGTCAGGAGCGCTATTTGTCCGTCATGGCCGATCCCGCCAGCTATGGTCTGCGGGTGATCTGGTCCGCGCAGGGCGGGGTGGAGATCGAACAGTCCGATACGGCGCAATACCGCCTATGCCCACCGCATCCCGGCGCGGTGTCCGAGGCGCTCGCGGACCTAATCGCCGGGGAATCGCCGGCCTGGCGGGACACGGTCGCCGCGATCGGCCGCGGCCTGGCGGAGATGCTGATCGCGCGCGAACTGGCGTTGGCCGAGATCAACCCGCTGTTCGTCTCCGAAGCCGGCTGCGTGGCGGGCGATGCCAAGGTGGTGGTCGACCTGAACGCGGTGGAGCGCCAGCCGCGCATCGACGCCATGATCCGGGCGCGGCCCGGGATCTACGTCGATGCCAACCGCAAACTGGTGGAAGGGTTCGATTACGTCGAACTAGATCCCGCGGGTGAGATCGGCCTGGTCACCACCGGCGCCGGCCTGTCGATGATGCTGATCGACGAACTGACCGCGCGCGGGGCAAAGCCGCTGAATTTCTGCGACATCCGCACCGGCCAGATGCGCGGCTCGCCGGCCAGGCTGATGCGGGTGCTGGAATGGATTACCGCGCGTCCGTCCTTGAAGGCCGTGCTGGTCAACATCTTCGCGGGCATCACCGACCTGTCGGAGTTCGCCACCCTGCTGGCGACCGCCATCGAGCAGACGCCCGGCCTGCGCGTGCCGGTCGTCGCGCGCCTGGTCGGCCGCAATGCCGACGCGGCGACGCGCATCCTGGGCGAGCGTCAGCCGGCGATGCTGGTGACGGAAGATCTGGAGGAAGCGCTGCAACGCATCGACGCCATCGTGGCGGGGAGGGCGACATGATCCATACGCTCACCCGCGAGACCCCCGTCATCGTCCAGGGCATCACCGGCCGGATGGGCCGGACCCATGCCGCGCTGATGCGGGCCTATGGCACGAACATCGTCGGCGGCACCTCCACCCGCACCGACATGAAGGAAGCTGCGGGCGTGCCGGTCTTCGCCGACTGCGCCCAGGCGGTGCTGGCGACCGGCGCAATCGCGTCGGTGGCGATGGCGCCCCCCGGGGAGACGCTGGCCGCGGTGCAGGAGGCGCTGGCCGCCGGCATCAAGCTGATCGTCACCGTGGCCGAAGGCGTGCCGCTGCACGATGCGATCCGCATCGGGCGCGCGGTGCGGCGGGCGGGCGCGACGTGGGTGGGTGCCTCGACGCCTGGGCTTGCCATCCCCGGCGAGATCAAGCTGGGTTTCCTGCCGGATGTGTGCCTGACGCCTGGACCGCTGGCGATCATGACCAAGAGCGGCACGCTGTCGTACGAGGTGGGCTATCGCCTGGCGCGCGAGGGTGTGGGCCAGAGCATCTGGGTGGGTGTCGGCGGTGATCCGGTAAAGGGCGTGCGCTTCGCCGACCTGCTGCCGATGTTCTTCGAGGACAGCCGCACCCGGGGCATCGTGCTGGTGGGCGAGGTCGGCGGCACCGAGGAGGAGGAATGCGCCGATGCCTATGCGCGCCTGGGCGCCCGCAAGCCGCTGTTCGCGCTGATCGCCGGCCGCGAGGCGAAGGAAGGCGTGGCGATGGGCCATGCCGGCGCGCTGGTGCACGGGGAGACGGGGACGCTGGCTTCGAAGACACGACGGCTGACGCAGGCGGGCGCGCAGGTGTTCAACGCGCTGGAGGATCTGATCCAGGCGTGTCGCGGCGGCGTGGCCGCGGGGCGACATGATAGCAGCGCGGGTCGTCCTTGACCGACCTCCGAAGATCCTCGTCGTAGCGGAACCTGGTCCCGCCAAGCATGCCTTGCCTGATGCATGCTCAGCAGCTTGTGGATGGCCCGCCTGCGCGGGCCATGACGCTAGGTCAGGTCAGTACCTCAACATCAATGCCTGCGACCGGCGCTATTTCCTCGGCCGCAGATAATGCATCTCGTCGCCGGTCCAGCCCACCCCGTTCGGCACGGTGTAGAACAGCTCGGCGATCATCGCCTTGAACTTCCACACGCCGTTGACGCGTGCATAGACATCGTCATAGCGACCCGCCACCACATAGCTCACGCCGAACCGTCCATACCGCGCTTCCAGGTATGACGTGCCCGTGCCCGTATCGCCATCCACATCCACGTCGTGGCTGTGGATGAACTGCTTGATGAAGAACCGCTCGCGCTCGCCCATCGCGCGGAACCCGCGATCGATCGCCTCGATTCCCTCGTAGCGCGCGAGATACCCCAGTTCCACGATCGCATCGTCCGTGAACAGCGCACGGCACTCGCCATAGCGGCTCTCGTTCAGGGCGGCGTGGTAGCGGTTGCGCAGGCGCCGGATTTCCTCGATGTCCTCCAAACGGCGAATGCGTTCTTCCAGTGTCATCCGTGACGGTCCCTCGGTCATTCCCTTGCCTCTCCTGCGGCTTCGGCCGACCATGCCGGCAAGCCAGATCCACCGTCAAATGCCCGGGAGGAACACCATGCACCCGCCGAAATACCTGCTGATCGTCACGGCTGAAATCGATGCCGAGGTCGAGGCCGACTGGAACCGCTGGTACGATACGGTCCACCTGCCCGATGCGCTTGCCTGTCCCGGCGTGCTCAGCGGCCGGCGCTACGCCTCGGTGGGGGAGATCCGGTCGTCGGACCGCGGCACGCGTGATGCCTCCTCGGCCCGGGTCTACACCACCATCTATGAGATCACCGGGCCGGATGCCGTCGAGACGCCAGAATTCAAGGCGATGCGTGGCTGGTACCAGTTCGCGCCGCATGTCCGCTCCACCACCCGCGTGGTTGCCGCGGTGTAGATGTTCCTCACCGCAAGATGATGCCGTCAGGCCATCGCGCCTGGTGTTCCTTCCACGCAGGGACGGGAGAAGCGGCGTGCGGGTCCGGATTCCATGAACGACGAGATGCATGACCGATCCGGGATAACGGACGAGCTCGGCCAGAATTCACCCCATCTCGACCGCCAGCAGAAACGCCAGGCGGCTGCCGGCGCGCCCCTCGGCCCGATCGTGATCCATGAAATCGTGCGCGAACAAGGGGCGCGGGAACTGACCCGGCCGTTCTCCGGCCTGGCCTGGTCCGGCCTCGCGGCGGGACTGTCGATTGGGTTCTCCTTCCTGCTGCAATCCGTGTTGCATGCTGGACTGCCCGATACGCCGTGGCGGCATCTGGTCTCGGGCTTTGGCTACAGCCTCGGCTTTCTGATCGTGATCCTTGGGCGGCAGCAGCTGTTCACCGAGACCACCCTGACGGCAATGATTCCGTTCCTGACCCAGCCGTCGCTGGCGCTGCTGCGGAAGGTCTTCCGGGTCTGGGTGGTCGTGCTGACCATGAACCTGGTGGGCACGCTGGTGTTCGGCGTCATCCTGGCCAGGGGTGGCCTGTTTCCGCCCGAGACCATGACGGCAATGTCCGACATCGCCCATCATGCCATCGACCGGCCATTCTGGAAGACCGTGCTCACGGCCGGATCGGCCGGGTGGCTGATCGGCCTCATGGTCTGGCTGCTCCCCGGCGCCGGTCCCGCTCGTCCCCTGATCATCATCCTGCTGACCTATGCGATCGCCGCCTGCACGTTCCCGCACATCATCGCGGGCTCGGTTGAGGTGATTTTCCTGGTCGCGACCGGCCAGGCCGGACTTGGCGATTATTTCGGCCGCTTCCTCGTCCCGACCTTCATCGGCAATGCGCTGGGCGGTGTGATCCTGACGGCGCTGCTGAACCACGCCCCGCTCGCCCCGGAACTGCATGGCGATGACCACGGCCACGGACACTGATCGCCCGCTGTCCGTCAAGGCGATAACGGCGACTGATCACCGCTCCTCCGCCCGCCAGGGCGATGCGCATCCGGTTCACCGGCCGCGGCGTTGTCGCGGGGATCGGGTCGCCCGCTACAGCCCCGCCCAGCGGGCCATCCAATACGTCACACCGGCGGCGATATAGGCCAGGGCGAACAGATAAGCGATGATCAGCGCGGTCCAGCGGCGGGAGTTCGTCTCCCGCCGAGCGACCGCCATGCTGGCAATGCATTGCGGCGCGTAGACATACCAGGCCAGGAATGCCAGCGCGGTCGGCAGCGTCCAGGCATGCGACAGCACCTGAGCGAGCCCCGCGGCATCGTCGCCGGCGCCCTGCACCGCATACACCGTGCCCAGCGCGCCCACCGCCACTTCCCGCGCAGCCATGCCGGGCACCAGGGCGATCGCGATCTCCAGGTTGAAGCCGATCGGCCGCAGCACCGGCTCCAGCACGCTGCCGATCATCCCGGCGAAAGAGCCCCGGACGCTGTCAGCCGATTCCGGGAAACTCGCCAGCACCCACAGGATCACCGACACCGCGAAGATGATCGTGCCGGCCCGCCGCAGGAAGGCCCAGGCGCGCGCGAACAGGTTCAGGAAGAAGTCACGCGGGTCCGGCAGCTTGTAGGTCGGCAGCTCCATCATCAGCGCCTGTGACGGTCCGCGCGTGACCGTGTGCTTCAGGACCCAGGCAACGATCACCGCGCTGACGATCCCCATCGCATACAGCGCGAACATCACGATCCCCTGCAGCCCGAACGGACCGACCGCGGCATCCGGGATGAATGCGGCGATGATCAGTGTGTAGACGGGCAGCCTGGCGGAACAGGTCATCAGCGGCGAAATCATGATCGTCGTCAGGCGGTCGCGCTCGTTCTCGATCGTGCGCGCCGCCATCATGCCGGGGATCGCGCAGGCGAAGCTGGACAGCAGCGGAATGAAGGCGCGTCCGTTCAGCCCGACCCGCAGCATCAGCTCATCCATCAGGAAGGCCGCGCGGGCCATGTAGCCCGAGGCCTCCAGCGCCAGGATCAGCGCGAACAGGATGACGATCTGCGGCAGGAACACCACGACGCTGCCGACGCCGGCGATGATGCCGTCGGTCAGCAGGCTCAGGAGCCAGCCCTGGGGCAGCACCGTGCCCAGCCAGGCGCTCAGCGCCGTGAACCCGGCCTCGATCGCATCCATCGGCGCCTTGGCCCAGGTGAACACCGCCTGGAACATGAAGAACAGGATTGCCGCCAGGATGATCGGTCCGGCGATCCTGTGCAGCACGATTTTATCCAGCACGCGCGTCAGCCGGTTGAGCACCGGCTCCGCCAGGATCACCTCGTCCGCGATCGATCGCGCCTCGCGCTGCAGCGCGCGGATCTCCACCGGCGCCATCGCCGGCGGCTGATCGCACAGCCAGTGCTCGGAGCCGATCAGCTCATCGATGCGCCGCAGCAAGGCGGCCCGCCCGGCCGCCCGGGTGGCGCGCGTCGTCACCAGCGGCACGCCCAGCCGCCGTTCCAGCGCCGCGACATCGATGCGGACACCGTCGCGTTCGGCCAGATCGATCATGTTCAGCGCCACGACCATCGGGCGGCCGAGGGCACGCACCTGCAGAATGAAATGCAACTGGGTCCGCAGGTCCGCGGCGTCCACCAGCACCAGCAGCGCATCCGGCGCCTCATCCCGGCCGAACCGGCCGCCGATCGCCTCGATCGTGATCCTCTCGTCCAGCGACCGCGGCGACAGGCCGACAATACCCGGCAGGTCCAGCAGCTCGATGGACCGGCCGCCTTCGGTGACGAAGCGGCCGCGGCGGCGCTCCACGGTGACGCCGGCATAATTCGCCGTCTTTGCCCGCCCGCCGGTCAGGCCGTTGAACAGGGTGGACTTGCCACAGTTCGGCGGCCCGACGAGAGCCAGCCGAAGCGCGGTCATGGATGCAGCTCGATCCGCAGAGCGATGGCCTCGGCGCGGCGCAGCGCGATGATGCGCCGGTTCAGGCGCACCGCCAGCGGCTGCCGGCCGAGGGGGCCGCGCGTGAGGAGTTCGACCTCGTCGCCCTCGCAGAAGCCGATCTGCCGCAGCTTGATCTCCAGGTCGGCCGCCGGAGCGTTGATCGCGACAATCCGCGCGGCACGCCCCACACCCAGGTCATCGATCGTCATGAGCTACTCCGTTCGCGCGCAATCTAGCTGCGACTGCAAATGCTTTGCAACTGCGGCTGGCCGACTTTCCCCTGCCCGCGATCAAACGCGCCTGAGCAGCCGCGTGCGGTCCTGCCAGGCAGCAGCCGGCGGTGCGCCGCCGCGGGCGCGAAGCCGATCGAATGATGCGTTCATCATGTGTTATGAGCCGGCATTCGTGCCCCCCGCACGAATGCCGGCGTAGTCTGCCGGAGGGGAGGAACCGCTCATGCCAAAGGCCCGCGCCGCCGTGCTGCGCCAGACCAAGGCGCCGATGACCATCGAAACCCTGGACGTGGGACCGGTCGCGCCCGGCGACGTGCTGGTGCGGATCCGCGCCGCCAGCCTGTGCCACACCGACCTGGAAGCGATCGAAGGCGCACTCGCCGTGCAATTGCCGGCCGTGTTGGGCCACGAGGCGGCGGGCGAGGTGGTGGAGCTGGGCCAGGGCGTCACCGAGCTCGGCGTCGGCGACCGGGTCGTGCTGTCCTGGAACCCGCATTGCGGCGCCTGCTTCTACTGCGAACGGGCACAGCCGATCCTGTGCCGGCAGTTCCTGGCGAACGGACCCAAGGCATTCCACTTCGACGGCAGGCCGCGCCTCGCCTGCGACGCCGTGCCCGTGCACCAACTGATGTACCTCGGCGGTTTCGCGGAATACTGCATCGTCCCCGCACAGAGCGCGGTGCGGGTGCCCGATACGATGCCGTTCGACCGCGCGGCGCTGATCGGCTGCGGTGTCATGACCGGTGTCGGCGCCGCGACGCGCATCGCCGCGCTGCGCTGGGGCGATGTGGCCATGGTGATCGGCTGCGGCGCGGTCGGGCTGTCGGCCGTGCAGGGCTGCGTTCTGGCGGGCGCGGGCGCGATCATTGCCGTGGACCCGAACCCGGCACGCCGGCAGTTGGCGCAGGCGATCGGCGCGACGCATGCCGTCGATCCGGCTGACGCCGCCGAACTCGGCCGCTCGCTGGCCGACGGGCGCGGCGCGGACGTGGTGATCGAATCCGCCGGAGTGCCCGCTGGCTTCCGCCTCTCCGTCGAAGCCGTCCGCCCCGGCGGCCAGGTCGTCTGGCTCGGCAAGGTGGCGGTGGGGGACGAGGTCGCGTTCCGCTGGGGCAGCCTGATGCAGGAAAAGCGGATCACCCGCTCCTCCTACGGCGGGGCGAAACCGCAGCAGGACTTTCCGATGCTGGCGCGCGCCTATCTGGACGGGAAGCTGAAGCTGGATGACATGATCTCCGCCCGGATTTCCCTGGAGCGGATCAACGACGGCTTCGCCGCCCTGAAGCGCGGCGAGACCATACGCAGCGTGGTGATGTTCGGATGAAGATCTACGAAGGCGGACGCAGCCTGGACGGCGCGGTGGTGACGGTGGACGGCAGGCCGCTGGACCCGCGCTTCGATATCCGCCGGTTCAGCCCGGCCGGGTTCGAATGGACCTACGAAGGCGACGGGCCGCGGCAACTGGCGTTGGCGATCCTGGCGGACCACCTGGGCGATCCGCAGCGCGCGCTGGCCCTGACCGAGCGGTTCATGCAGGCGGTGATTGCGGAACTCGACAATGCCTGGAGCATGACGAGCGAGGAGATCGACGTCGCGCTGCGGTGATGGCGGACGGGGTGCGATTGAATCTTGGCTGACCCATGGTGTCCAGTGCAACCGACGCGGAAGCGGACATCGGTGGACGCTGCCTGACGGGATGGCGCCGTCAGGATGTGCGACGGTTCGGTGCCTCATCGGCGTCGGCTTGAGGATGTCGGGCAGGGTTGTTTTCCGCAAATGGCTTCGCCACGCAGAACACGCAAACGGCGTTCGGTTTCAGCCGTGTGCGCCCAACGTTGCGCCTGCGACGCATGGGGTCGCTTATGGTCGGTGTACCTCAGGTGCAGGTGTCGGTGTTCGCAGGAAGGGAGGCAAGCCACTCAACGTCAGCGTCGCCCGCCTCAGGAAGCTTGATTGATCCCCTCGATCGCTGCGGCAGACGCTCCGGCCGGTACGCCAACGGCGCGTGAATCACGCAATCAACGAAGGGCATGGAAAATCATCAGCCTGACGTCGCAGGCCGAGGATTTTCTAAAGCGCCAAGAGCCGATCGGCCAGCGCCTTGTCGTCACGCAGCGCGCTGGACGGACCGGTGTAGCGCACGCTCCCCTTCTCCAGCACATACACCCGATCAGCCAGCGCCAGGGAGAACGCAACGCCCTGTTCCGCCAGCAGGATCGTCAGCCCGCCGCGTTTCAAGTCGCCGATTTTCTCCAGCAGCATATCGACGACCAGCGGTGCCAGGCCTTCCGACGGTTCGTCCAGCAGCAGCAGGTCCGGATTTGTCATCAGCGTCCGGGCGATCGTCAGCATTTGCTGCTCGCCGCCCGACAGGTAGCCGCCCATGCGGGTGCGCATGTTCGCCAGCTGCGGGAACAGGTCGTAAACGGCATCGATCGTCCAGTGCCCGGACCGGCCGGATGCACGCGCCGCGATGTCCAGGTTCTCCCACACCGACAATTCGGGAAAGACCCGCCGGTCCTCGGGAACGAAGCCGATCCCCGCCCGCGCGATGCGGTGCGGCGACCACCCTGTGATGTCCTGGCCCTTCCACACGACGCGGCCGCGCTGCGGCACGATCAGCCCCATGATCGAGCGGATCGTCGTGCTCTTTCCCACCCCGTTCCGTCCCAGCAGGCAGACGCACTCGCCAGCCGCGATCTCGGCAGTGATGCCGAACAGCACCTTGCTCAGGCCATAGGCGGTGTGGATGTCCTCGATCGACAGCAGCGCGGCCATCAGTGCGTCCCCAGATAGATCCGGCGCACCTCGGGATCGGCGCGCACCTCGGCTGGCGTTCCCTCGGCGATCTTGCGGCCCTGGTGCAGCACCGCGATTTTCTGGGCGATCGAGAACACGACCTCCATGTCGTGTTCGGTGAACAGCAGCGTCAGTTCGCGCTCACCCGCGATGCGCTCCAGCAAGCGGATGGCGTCATGCGTCTCGGTCGCCGACATGCCCGCGGTCGGTTCATCCAGCAGCAGCAGGGCAGGGTCCGATGCCAGCGCCAGCCCCAGTTCAAGCTGCTTCTGGTTGCCATACGACATCGTGCCGCCAACGGCCCCGGCCTGTTCCAGCAGGCCGATCGAGGCCAGCAGCGATTCGGTTTCGTCGCGATAGAAACTCTCGGCGCGCGACCAGAAGTTGCCGCCGCGGCCGCGATGCGCCAGGAACGCCGCCTGCACGTTTTCGAACACCGTCAGCCGGGGAAAGATATTGGTCCTTTGGAACGAGCGGCCCATGCCGGCGGCGCAGATCCGGTGTGGCGCAATGCCGGTGATGTCCTTCCCATTGAGCCGGATATGCCCGGCATCCGGCCGCAGATGGCCGGTGATCAGGTTGAAGAACGTGGATTTTCCGGCGCCGTTCGGCCCGATCACCGCGGCGATCTGCCGCCGCTCGACCGTCAGGCTGACCGAGGACACGGCGGTGAACCCGCCGAACGTCTTGGTAACGTCGTCGATCTCAAGCATCCCGGCGCCTCCCGGGGCCATGACGCAACCGCTGGTATCCGGCATCCAGCGCGCCCACCAGGCCGCCGGGGAAGACGAACAGCAGCACCAGCAGGATCGTGCCAAGAACCAGCGGCCAATACTCGGTGTAAGAGGTGATCTGCTGGTTCAGGAGAACCATCAGCACGGTTCCCACCGCGGGACCCCAGAAATGATTCATCCCGCCGAGGATCGTCATGATCAGCACTTCCGCGGATTTCGGCCAGAACATGAAATCGGCGAACACGCCGCGGTTGAAGATGCCGAACAGCGCCCCGGCAATGCCTGCGAACCCGCCCGCGACGACGAATGCCGCGAGTTCATAGGCACGCACATTGATGCCGATGAACGACGCACGCTCGGGGTTCTCGCGGATCGTCGCGAGCATCCGTCCGAACGGCGAGTCGGTGATGCGGCGCAGGGCCCAGATGCACAGCATGACCAAGGCGAGCGTCGTCATGTAGAAGTAGTCACCGGCGCGGAACCCATCCAGGCCCGGAATCGCGGCGAGCCAGCCAAGCTCGGGATACGGGATGCCGGAAATGCCCTGGTCGCCGCCGGTCACCTCGTTCCACTGGAAACAGATCGCCCAGACGATCTGCGCGAAGGCGAGCGTGAGCATGGAGAAGTAGATCTTGGTCAACCGCACGCAGAAATAGCCGAACAGCGCGGCGAAGGCCGCGGGCATCAACCCGCCGGCGAGCAGCGCGATCAGGAAGGGCGCGCCCAGTTCCTTCATGAGCAGCCCGCACGCATAGGCGCCGAGGCCAAAATAGGCGGCGTGGCCGAAGGACACGAGGCCGGTGGTGCCCAGAAGCAGATTGTAGCTGACCGCGAACAGCGACAGGATCGCGATCTGGGTTGCGAGGAACGTGTAGTAGCGCGATCCGATCCAGGGGATCGTGACGGCCAGCAGGAACACTATCAGCGCCCAAGGAATCCGGCGGCTCATTTCAACGGCCTCCCCAGCAGGCCCCAGGGGCGCACGATCAGGATCACCGCCATCAGCGCGAACACCGAGAAGATGGAAAAGCGGGGGAATATCAGGATGCCGAATGACAGGACCTGGCCGTAGATCAGTGCCCCCAGGAATGTGCCCCAGAACGAGCCCAGGCCACCGATGACGACGACGATGAATGCCTCGACGATGATCTCGACGTCCATTCCCGGCAGGATGGCCTTGATCGGGGAAACCAGCGCGCCGGACAGGCCGGCCAGGAACGAGCTGACAACGAACACGCCGGTGTAGAGCCAGCCCACATTGGCGCCGAGCGCCCCCAGCATCTCGCGGTCCATCGCGGCGGCGCGGATCATGCGCCCGATGCTGGTGCGCTGCAGGATCACCCAGAAGCCGACGGCGATCAGGCTGCCCAGTATCATGACGAACAGGTTGTACGTGGGCAGCAGAGCACCGAAGACCGACAGGCTGCCTTCCAGGACAGGCGGCCGGCTGACCGAGAGCTGTCCGGTGCCCCACAGGATCTTCGCGGCATCGCCCAGGATCAGCACCAGGGCATAGGTGAACAGAAGCTGGTAGAGTTCTTCCTTGTCGTAGAGGTAGCGGAACATCAGACGCTCAACAACAAGGCCCAGAAGGGCGATCATCAGCGCCGCGAACAGCGCCGCCGGCCAGAATGCCTCCCGGCTCGGTGCCATCCAGTCCACCGCCTGCCAGGCCAGATAGGCGCCGAGCATGTAGAACGTGCCGTGGGCGAAGTTCAGCACCCGCAGGACACCGAAAACCAGTGACAGGCCCGAGGCGACGAGGAACAGGAAAATCGCCGTCGTCAGGCCGCTGAGGAACTGGCTGAACAGGAACTGTGCCGCCATCGGGGTCAGCCCGCCCGGTTCCGACAACGCGCGAGCGTTGCCGGGGGAGATCGTTCGGTCACGGCGCGATCAGTCCATGAACGGGGTTGGGTCGGTGTACTGCGTCGTCTCGAACACCGGGAACGGGTAGTCCGGCTTCTTCACCAGCTTGCCCCAGAACTGCCCGCGATCCGCCGAGTGGTCCTTGGCACGGATCGTCTGCGGGCCGATCGGCGTTTCGAAGGTGAGGCCGATCATGGCTTTCGAGACCTTGTCGGCGTCGATGCTGTTGGCCTTGCGGATGCCGGCTGCCAGCGCCGCGACGCCGGTGTAGCCCATCACAGCCCAGGACGATCCGTAGTCATCCTTCAGGTAGGCACGGATCGCCGTCATGAATTTCTTGTGGACCTCGGGGCCGTCCGGCCAGATCACGGGATCATAGGTGTTGGCGATGATGCCCACGGGATAGTCGGCGCCCAGGGATCGCGTGATCTCGATCGATCCGGTTTCACCGGCGCCGACATAGCGGTTCTGGATCGTCTCGAAATAGCCCAACGGCTTCGCCTGCTTCACCAGGCTTGCGAAGTCTCCGGCGAAGACCGCGCCGAACACCGCTTCGGGCCGCTTGCTGAGCTGCGCGGTGATGAAGGGCGCGAAATCCGCCTGGCCCAGTTTCGGCCATTGCTGATCGACGATTTCCATGTCGGGACGCAGCTTTTTCAGCAGGACCGCGAATGCCTCCATGATGTCGCGGCCATAGGCGTAGTCGGGTGCGATGGTTGCGACGCGCTTGACGTCCCATTTCGCCACCAGCGTGGCGGCCGTCCGCCCCTCGATATCGGTGGTGGATGCCGTGCGGAAGATATACGGATGCAGATTGGCCGGGCTGGTCAACTGGATGGTCTTCGCGGTCGGCGCGACCATCAGGACCTTATTCTCCTTGGCAATGGTCGAGACCGCCGGGGATTCCGCCGAGGTGAAGGTGCCGACGATGAAATCGACATTGTCCTTCAGGATCAGTTCTCGCGCGACACGGACCGATTCATCGGCGTTCGCCTTGCTGTCGCGCGGCAGGAACACCAGCTTGCGGCCCAGCAGTCCCCCCTGATCATTGATTTCCTTGACCGCCAGCTCCGCGCCCCGGGTGATCGGCTGGCCATACAACGCGCCCACGCCGGACAGCGCCATGGGGGAGCCGATCTTGATGGTATCCGCGGCCCGCGCCGTCCTGCTCAGGATTGCGGCCGCACCAGCGCCCGCAAGCAACTCTCGACGTTGCATCGTGTGTTTCCTCCCCCGGCAGTATGACTCTGCCGCATGGTCGGATTTAGCCGTGAGTCGATCAGGCTGACAATGGGCGGTGCGTTGATCGGGACGGCAACGGTCAAAGCGCCACGCCGAGTGCCGCCAGTGCCGCGGCCAGCAACGCGCCGGCAATGACAACGATCCAGGGCGCGACCGCCCACAGCGTCAGCGCCAGGAAAGCGGCCGCGGTCAAGGCGAAGTCGGCCGGCGTGTGCATGGCCGCGGTCCAGACCGGGGTGTACAGCGCGGCCAGCAGCACGCCGACCACGGACGCGTTCACGCCGCGCAGCGCCGCCTGCACGCCGGTGCGTTGGCGCAGCGTGTCCCAGAACGGCAGCATCCCGGCGGCCATCAGGAAGGACGGAGCGAAGATCGCGACGGTGGCGATCAGCGCGCCCAGCCAGCCATTCGGCGCCGGCCCCATCACCGCGCCCAGATAGGCGGCGAAGGTGAACAGCGGCCCGGGAACTGCCTGCGCCGCGCCATAGCCGGCCAGGAACGCGTCGTTCGTCACCCATCCCGTCGGCACGACCGACGCCTGCAGCAGCGGCAGCACCACATGGCCGCCGCCGAACACCAGGGCGCCGGCGCGGTAGAAGGCCTCGATCAGGTGCAGGGTCTGGCTGGCCGTCACGGCCGCGAGCGGGGCCAGCCCGACCAGCAGGATCGCATACAGCGCCAGCGATGCCAGCGCGACGCCGCGATGCAGCGTCAGGCCAAGCGGCACATGCTCGCTGCCGGCGCGGATCTCGGGCTTCGGCAGCAGCGTCAGCCCGACGGCGGCGCCCAGCAGGATCGCGCCGATCTGCCCGGCCGAGGTGGGGATCATCAGCGCGACGATTGCCGCGGCGACAGCCAGCGTGGCGCGGGCGCGGTCGGGCGTCAGGCTCTGTGCCATACCCCACACCGCCTGCGCGACGACCGCCACCGCGACGAGCTTCAACCCCTTCAGCCAGGCGGCATTGCCGACATCGCCCAGCGCCTGCACGCCGTAGGCGAACAGCAGCAGAACCAGCGCCGAGGGCAGGGTGAAGCCGACCCAGGCCGTGAACATGCCCAGCGGCCCGCCGCGCAGCAGGCCGATCGCCATGCCCAGCTGGCTGGACGCCGGCCCCGGCATGAACTGGCACAGCGCCACCAGGTCGGCGAAGCCGCTCTCGCTGACCCAGCGGCGGCGTTCGACGAACTCGGCGCGGAAATAACCGATATGCGCGATGGGACCGCCGAACGACGTGCAACCCAGACGGAGGAAGATCAGCAACACGTCCAGCGGCGAGGAACGGCCGGGCGCAACCTGTGTCCTGTCGCTCACGTCGGGCGTTCCCCCAAGGCAATGATCGGCGTGGCCCGGGTCATAGCCCGCCCGGTGGATGGACGGAAGGCGGAACTATCCCGCCTGGTCCTTCTCCAGCCAGCCGGCATAGTCCTCCCGCAGCTTCGTCTTCATCACCTTGCCGGTCGCGGTGTGCGGCAGGCTGTCCAGCACCACGACATCGTCCGGCAGCCACCATCTGGCGATCCGGCCCGCGAGGAAGGCCAGCATGTCGTCGCGCGTGACGGTGGCGCCGGTCTTGCACTGCACCAGCAGCAACGGGCGTTCCTGCCAGCGCGGATGGCGGGCGGCGATCACCGCGGCCTCGTGCACGGCGGGGTGGCTGACGGCGAGGTTCTCGATGTCGATCGAGCTGATCCACTCGCCGCCCGACTTCACCACGTCCTTGGCGCGGTCGGTGATCTGGATGAAGCCCTCGGCGTCCATCGTGCCGACATCGCCGGTGCCGAACCAGCCATCCGGCCCGGGCGGCTCGCCATCGCCCTTGAAGTAGCCCGACAGCACCCATGGCCCGCGTGCCTGGATCAGCCCGACGCTGGTGCCATCGCGCGGCAGTTCGCGTCCCGCGTCGTCGACGACGCGCATTTCGATGCCATAGACCGCGCGACCCTGCTTGAGTTGCAGGGCCATGCGTTCCTCGGCGTCCAGGGTCTCGTGCCGCGGCAGCGGCGTGCCGATGGTGCCGAGCGGGCTGAGTTCGGTCATGCCCCAGGCGTGCACGGTGGTGGCGCCGAAGTAGTCGCGGATCTTTTCGATGACGATGCGCGGCACGGCGGTGCCGCCCGAAAGGATCCGCTCGATGCAGAGCGACGACAGGTCGATGCGGTCGCGGTTCTGCTCGATCCAGGCGAACATGTTCAGCCAGACGGTCGGCACCGCGCCGGCGAAGGTCACGCTTTCGTCCCGCATCAGCTCGTACAGGCTTTCGCCGTCCAGTTTCATGCCCGGCAGCACCAGCTTGGCGCCCGTGCCGGCGGCGGCATAGGGAATGCCCCAGCAGTTGACGTGGAACATCGGCGCGCAGGGCAGGATGGAATCGCGGGCGGAAATCGCCATCGTATCGACGGCCATCAGGCTCATTGTATGGAGGATGGTCGAGCGGTGGCTGTACAGGACGCCCTTCGGATTTCCTGTCGTTCCCGACGTATAGCACAGCGAAGACGCGGTATTCTCATCGAAGGCCGGCCAGTCGTAGTTGGTGTCCCCGTCGGCCAGCAGGTCCTCGTAGCACAGCAGATCGGGGATCGCGGTGGCGGGCATGTCGCCGCGATCGCACAGCGCGATGTAGTGGCGCACGGTGGGCAGGTGCGGCGCGAGCTGTTCGACCAGCGGCACGAAGGTGAGATCGAAGAACAGCGCCCGGTTTTCAGCATGGTTGATGATGTAGCGCAGTTGCTCGGGGAACAGGCGCGGGTTCACGGTGTGCAGCACGGTGCCGGTGCCGCTGATGCCGAAGAACAGTTCCAGGTGGCGGTGATGGTTCCAGGCAAAACTTGCCACCCTGTCGCCGGGCGCGATGCCCAGCCGCGCGACGGCCCCGGCCAGCCGCCGGGACCGCGCCGCGACCGAACCCCAGGATGCCCGATGGATCGGCCCGTCCGGCATGCGGGAGACGATTTCGCCATCCGGGCGGTACCGTTCGGCGTATTCGATCAGCGACGAGACCAGCAGGGGCCGCCCTTGCATCAGGCCAAGCATCTTGGGTTTCCGTGTTTCTTATGTGCGCGAAGTGTAGGGCGGCTGATCAGGGCACGGGAAGATTTTTCGGGTCCAGGGGCTGTGCTCCTGGCGGGGTATCCAAAGGGGCAGCGCCCCTTTGGCCGGGGTTCGGGGCAGCGCCCCGAAAACCCTTACGCCGCACCCACGCGAAACCGCTGATCGTCGTCGGTCGCCATCTGGTTGACCAGCTCGATCTCCCAGCTCAGGTACGCCCGCATCGCCTCCTCGACATTGCCGGTCGCCTCACGTGCCCGCAGCCGGATATCGTCACGCGGGGACGCCATATGCGTCTCCCCCTGCTGCAGCGCGAATCCCGCCTCCACCCAGGCCGCCGTACCGCCCGAGAGATACATCACCGGCACCGTTGCCCTGTCGTTCCAGTCCGCCGCCGCAAGCCTGGCCAGGACGCCATCGGTCGAGGTCAGCACCACGCCTTCCACCGGCGGCAGGGCCATGAACACGTCCGCGAGGCGGGAGCGGATGGCGAACCAGGCGCCGGGGATATGGCCATCCACGTAGTCGCGGCTCCAATCGAGGTCGACGACGACGACCGAGGCGAGGCCCATGCGTTCGCGCAGCGTCTCGACGTCGATCATCGGCACGGCGCCGTGGTCGATGGTGATGGTGACCGGCTGGTAGGCGCCTTTTTCCGTGCCCAGCGAGGCCATGTCGAGTGGCAGCGTCACCGCGTTCCAGCCCATCTGGATCAGCCAGTGCGCGGTCATGGTGGCGCGCACGCCGTCGGTATCGTCGAGCAGCACGATGCGCGCGCCCCAGGTGGCGGCGTGGCGGTCGGTTTCCTGCACCAGTTGTCCGCCGGGGACGTTCTTCACGCCGGGGACATGGCCGGCGCGGTATTCCGCCGGCGTTCGCACATCGAAGACGTACAGCGTGTGGGTTTCGGCTTCCTGCCGCCATTGCTCCAGCGTTGCCTGGTCGATGGCGCGCACG
This sequence comes from Acetobacteraceae bacterium, assembly GCA_050181195.1. Classification (GTDB taxonomy): domain Bacteria; phylum Pseudomonadota; class Alphaproteobacteria; order Acetobacterales; family Acetobacteraceae; genus Rhodopila. Next base: position 18,117 of record JBFXDK010000062.1, read on the forward strand.
CCAAAGCGTTCGGCCACGCGGGTGGCGGCGGCGCGTGCCGCGGCGCGCGCGGCCTCGGACGGTTCCGGCGGGCGGGCGGTGGCGCCCTTCACCACCTCGTATCCCACAAGGTGCCAGGCCTGGGTGCCGTTCTTCAGCGAAACCACCTTATTGGGCACGCCGGCGTTGATCAGGGCCTGGGCGCCGATGATGCTGCGCGTGCGGCCGCCGCAGTTCACCACCACCAGGGTTTCCGGGTTGGGCACCATGTCGGCGAAGCGGTAGACCAGTTCCGCGCCCGGCACGCTGATGGCGGTGGGGATGCTGTTCGAATGGTATTCCTCGTACGACCGGCTGTCGAACAGCGCGAAGTCCGCCTTGGAATCGATCAGCCGCTTCAGCGTTTCGGCGTCGATCCACGGCGTTCCGGCTTCATGTTCAACCACCTCGGCGAAGGCCTTGGACGGGACGTGGACACCGCTGTAGATACGGTATCCCTCGGCCTCCCACGCCGCGATGCCGCCGAACAGGCGTGAGACATTCGTATAGCCAAGCGCCCGCATGCGTCCGGCGGCCTGTTCCGCCAGGCCGTCATTGTCGTCGCACCACACCACGCGGGTGGACCGGCGCGGCACCATGTCGTTCGCCAGCATTTCCAGCCGGCTGAGCGGCAGGCAGGCGGCCATCAGGATGTGGCGCGCATCGAACGGCACTTCCTCACGCGCGTCCAGCAGCGCGAGTTCCTGGCCGTCGTGCAGCCAGGACTTCAGTGTCCTGGCGGTGACGATCGGATCGTTGTCGTTCATCGTGCCGGCTCCCCGAGATGTTTGGACAGGAATTCCAACGTGCGGGGCCGCGCCAGCGCCGCGGCGTCCGGATGGTAGGGCGGATAGCCATGGCGGTTGAAGCCGTGATCGGCGCCCTCGTACCAGTAATTGTGGATGTCGGGCTTGCCCTCAAGGCGTTCGCAGATCGTGCGATAGAGGTCCGGCGGCACGCGATGGTCCAGTGAACCGAAATGCATCATCAGTCGTCCTTCGATGGTTTTCGCGTCATCGAGGAAATTCTCCAGGTGCACGGGATAGTAGCCGACGCCGGCTTCCAGCACGTGGCGCGCCATGCCCAGGTAGACCAGCTTGCCGCCCAGGCAGAAGCCGACGGCGCCGACATGGCCGTTGCACTCGGGCCGCGCGCGCAGCCAGGCGACGCAGGTCTTCAGGTCATGGATGAACAGGTCGAGGTCGAGCGTGAAGCCCAGGTCGCGGCCGCGCTGCTGTCCTTCCGGGGTATAGGAGAGGTATTCGCCCGGGCTTTTCCGCCAGTAGAGATCGGGCGTGAGCGTCACGAACCCGGCTTCGGCGTAGCCCTGTCCCACCTCGCGGGCCCAGTGGTTGGCATTGTAGACCTCGGCCAGCAGCACGATCCCGGGTCCCTTGCCGCGGGATGGCGTTGCCAGGAAGGCTTCGAATTCGCCGCCGTCATGCGCGCGGACGCGGACGGATGTATCCTGCATCACGCCTTGATCCCCTGCACGAAGCGCGCCCGCTGGGCGCAGGCCGACATCAGGAACGCGAGGTCGGTGCCGGTGGAGACATAGCGCGCGCCCATCTGCACGAACTGCGTCATCAGGTCGTCGCGCGCGGCGAGGCCGCCCACGCCCACGTGTTTGCCGTGCTTGCGGGCGGCGGCGATCGTGCGCTCGAACGCCGCCTTCAGCTTCGGGTGGTCGTATTGGCCGGTGATGCCCATTTCGCCGCACAGGTCGTTGCTGCCGATCAGCATCATGTCGACGCCGGGGACGGCGGCGATCTCCTCGACGTTCTCCAGCGCCGCGACGGTTTCCATCATCACCACCAGCGAGGTGGCGTCGTTCATGGCCGCCTGGGTCTCGGCGATCGGGAAGCTGCGGTAGTGGTAATGCGACAGCGCGCCGCCGGCGGAGCGATGGCCGAGCGGGGGGAACTTGACGAGGTTGACCATTTCCTGGGCCTCGGCGGCGGAGCGGACATGCGGGGTGATGACGCCCATCGCGCCGCCGTCCAGCACGCGGCAGATGTATTCCGGCGTGTTGGCGGGCACGCGCACCAGCGGGGTGATGCCGATCTGCTGCGCGCCGATGCAGATCTGGCAGACCGTGTCGATCGAGAGCGTGTTGTGCTCCATGTCGACGTAGAGCGTGTCGAACCCGGCGGTTTTGGCGATCTGGGCGATTTCGATCGAGCGGCAGAGGCGCACGGTCATGGACGCCACGACCTCATCGCGGGCGAGCTTTTCCTTCATGTGGTTGCGCAGGATCGAGCGTAGTTCGGACATGGTGTTTCTCCCCGGGATCGCGATCTCGGCCGAGTGTCGCGCGCGGGGGCCGGCCGCTCAAGGGCTGTCGCGTCTTGCCTACCCGGACGGTCACGCTCATGGCCGGCCGCCACGGCGTGCCGCGCATAACCCCGCCAGCCCCGAGCGCGGACATGCTTGACCGGCGATTGACCGTTTCAGCCTCCGCGATGGTCCTGGAAAAGAAGGACGCCGACGGACGGCTTCCCGGCCGCACTGGCGCCATGCGCGGAACCGCACCGGGCGGCCCCCCCATGGCGCATGGCGCCGGCTGCGGCATAATGGCGGCATAATCCGTCCAAGAGGCCGCATGCTCGACCAGACCTTGCCGCCGCCGCTGCTCGATGTCCGCGGCGTGACGTTGCAGTACAAGACCAGGGATCATCTGGTCACGGCGACCTATCGCGTGGATTTCAGCGTCCAGCGGTCCGACCGGTTCATCCTTCTGGGGCCGTCCGGCTGCGGCAAGTCGACGCTGCTGAAGGCCGTTGGCGGCTACATGACACCGGTGGAAGGCGAGATCACGCTGAAGGGCACGCGCATCAGTCGCCCCGGCCCCGATCGGATGATGGTGTTCCAGGAGTTCGACCAGCTGCTGCCGTGGAAGACCGTGCTGCAGAACGTGGTGTTCGCGCTGGAAACCTCGGGCCGGCTGCGCGGGCGGGAAGCCCGCGACCGCGCCATGGGCTATATCGAGAAGGTGCATCTGACGCGGTTCGCGCATGCCTATCCGCATACGCTGTCGGGCGGCATGAAGCAGCGCGTCGCCATCGCGCGCGGCATGGCGATGGAGCCCGACATCCTGCTGATGGACGAACCGTTCGCGGCGCTGGACGCGCTGACGCGGCGGCGGATGCAGGACGAATTGCTGCAACTCTGGGAAGAGACACGGTTCACCGTGCTGTTCGTCACGCACTCGATCCCCGAGGCGGTGAAGATCGGCAACCGTATCCTGCTGATGTCGCCGCATCCCGGCCAGGTGAAGGCGGAATGGAACAGCGTGCCGCCGACAGCCGACCCGGCCGAGGCCGCGGCGCTGGAGGAGCGCATCCACCGCGTGCTGTTCGCCGACCGGGTGGAGGAGGAAGAGCATGTCTGAAACCATCACCCGGCCCGAGATCAACCGCGAGACCAAGGGCGCCGCGGATTTCGGCATCGTGGAGAAGGACCTGACGCTGTGGGAGCGGCTGTACAACCAGGTCTGGCTGCGCAAGCTGGTGCTGCTGGTGCTGATGGCGCTGGCCTGGGAGGTCTACGGACGCCATCTGGACAATCCGCTGCTGGTGCCGACGTTCAGCGAGACCGTCACGGCGCTGTGGGGCGGGCTGAAGTCCTTCGTGATCCTGGAGCGTGCCTGGACGACACTGCAGATCCTGCTGATGGGCTTCTCGGTCGGCGTGTTCCTGGCCGCCGTCATGACGATCCTGGCGATCACCACGCGCATCGGCACGGATTTCCTGGAAACGGTGACGGCGATGCTGTCGCCGCTGCCGGCGATTGCGCTGCTGCCGCTGGCGCTGATCTGGTTCGGACTTGGTGTCGGCAGCCTGATTTTCGTGATGGTGCATTCCGTGCTGTGGCCGCTGGCGCTGAACACCAATGCCGGCTTCCGTGCGGTGTCGCCGACGCTGCGCATGGTCGGGCGCAATTACGGGCTGTCGGGGCTCGGGCTCGTGCTGAAGATCCTGATCCCGGCGGCATTTCCGTCGATCCTGGCCGGGCTCAAGATCGGCTGGGCCTTCGCCTGGCGCACCCTGATCGCCGCGGAACTCGTGTTCGGCGTGGCCTCGGGCAAGGGCGGGCTGGGCTGGTACATCTTCGAAAGCAAGAACCAGCTGGACATACCGGAAGTCTTCGCCGGGCTGCTGACGATCATCCTGATCGGGCTGCTGGTAGAGAACGTGATCTTCCGCACGATCGAGCTGCGCACGGTGCGGCGCTGGGGGATGCAGAACTGAGCATGTAGCCACAAGGGGAGAGACGCCATGGACAAGATCGTCGGCAGCGGCAAGCACACCTACCGGGTGCTGGAGGACTGGGCACAGACGCCGCCGCATATCGAGATGAAGGCGGCGGCGGTCGCGGTCGATGCGCAGGACCGGGTGTTCTGCTTCAACCGTGTCGCCGGCCATCCGATCGTGATCTTCGACCGGAACGGCAACTTCGTTTCCTCCTGGGGGGCCGGGCAGTTCGTGCAGCCGCATGCGATCCGTTTCGATGCCCTGGGCAATCTGTGGCTGACCGACGGGCACGGGATGCAGTTCTTCAAGTATTCACCGGATGGTGTGCTGCTGCAGACGATCGGCGAGAAGGGATATCGCTCGGACACCGGCGTGCCGGCCGACGACCTGAGTTCCACGGCCTGGAAGAAGGTCACGCACAGCGCGGGGCCATTCAACATTCCCACCGACATCGCCTTCGCCGCCGACGGGTCGATGTTCATGACCGACGGCTATGGCAATGCGCGGGTGCACAAGTTCGGCCCGGACGGCAGCTATCAGTTCAGCTGGGGTCAGCCGGGTACCGCGCCCGGTCAGTTCAACCTGCCGCACGGGGCATGGGTGGATCGGCGCGGGCGTCTGCTGGTAGCGGACCGGGAGAACGACCGGGTGCAGGTATTCGACCAGGGCGGGGCATTGCTGGGCATCTGGCCCACCGAGCTGATCGGGCCTGCGTTCTTCTATGTGGACCAGGACGATATTGTCTACATTCCGGAACACAATGGCGGGCTGGTCAGCGTGCTGACCCTGGACGGTGAGCGGCTGGCGCGCTGGGGCGAGGGGCCGATCCACAAGTCCTGCCATGGGATCTGGGGTGATTCCCATGGCGACATCTATGTCGTCCAGCCCGGCGACTGGGGTCGCACACGACGCGTGGTGAAATACCAGCGCGTTTGAGCCGGCCGGACCGGCCTCCGCAGGTTTACAGGCCGCGAGCGCCCTTGCGCCGTAATCCCGGTCGCGCTCGGCGCGGGCTGTTTGGCGGGGGAGGAGACGCAGCAGGCCTGCGGTCCGGTCCGGATCTCTGGCGCGCCGCCATTGCGGTGTTCGACGGGGCTGTGATTACGGAACGGGCAGATGCCGCGCCCGGTTTCTGCCTGAAGAAGCGGCAAATGCTCGATTTTTCATTCCGCCGGCAATCGCAACGAACCCCCGGCAGATGCGCACGGAAATGTAACGAAACCCCGGGGGTTGCGCACGAATTTGCAACGATTCTGCCCCCGATCGGCACCGGGCCACGCGCAGTGCGCTGGACGGGAAAATGCGCATGGTGTGGCATTTGCCGAACGATCCTGCGATCGGGTCTCAGGAACGCGGGGATCGGGATTCGTTACAAAATCCGCAATGCCCCAGTGGATTCGGATATGCACAAATTCCGGGCAAACCGGGCCGGATCGGGGCGAAAAGCCGCGGATTCGGCGGAAACTGACCCCTTCCGGCGGATTTCGCTTGGCGCGGTACCCCGGCCGGGATTAGGCGTCGGGGCAAACCGACCCTTCGTGCGTCCGGCGAGCAAAACAGTTTGATTTCACACGCGTGTCGTCGAAAGGAGCATCCAAGCACCGGGACAGGACCGGGCAGCAGACGAAAAACCCCCTCCCGCGGCGCGGAAGGGGGCTTGTGGGAAGGGCGCCGTCAGGCCGGCACGAACACGCCTTCTTCCTTCAGTTCCGGCAGGGTCGTGATGATTTCCGGCACCGCGGTGAACAGCGCGTCGTTCTGCAGCACGGGGCGGACCTTGTCGGCGAACAGGCGCATGTTGGCCTCGGCATCGTGATGCGGCAGCCCGCCATAGCCGAATTCGCAGACCAGGTGATCGAGGCCGGTCAGCTTGCGCAACTGGCTGACCTGCTGGATGCAGTCATCGGGGTTCCCGACGATCTGGATCTTCACATAGGTGTCCGTCATGCGGTCGCGGTAGGACATGTCGTTCATCTTGGCGTAGGTGCGGCCGATCTTGCTGTAGGCCTCGTAGCCCTTCACCGACGACAGGCCGCCGTCCGAGAACCGGTAGTGGTTGTCGACCGAGTCCCATTTCTTGCCGAGCCAGGTGATGGCGCGGTCCTGGGCCTCCTCGCGGGATTCGGCGCAGGAGATGTTGGTCAGAATGATCGGCGGGCGCGGCTCGTGGCCGGCTTCCATCGCATATTTGTGGAAGTCGTAGACCTCGTGTGCGGCCTTCGACCATTCGTTATGCATGACGATCAGCAGGCCGAGGCCGTTGCTGGCGATCAGCTTCGCGGATTCCGGGCTGTTGGCGGACCCGTAGAAGCGGCGCTCGGGGTGGGAGATTGGCGCTGGGCGGATCGAGGTGCGCGGGATCTGGTGGAACTGGCCGTTGTATTCGAAGCTCGACTGGCTCAGGCCGAGCTTGATCACGTCGAGGCCTTCCTTGAAGCGCGGGCGGGCCTCATCCATTGGGATGCGGAAGCCTTCGTATTCCACGCGGGCGGCGCCGCGGCCGAATCCGAACAGGCAACGTCCGCCGCACATGACATCGAGCAGGGCGATCTGTTCGGCGATGCGGATCGGATCATGCCAGGGGATGACGATCACCGCGGTGCCCAGATGGATGCGCTTCGTGCGGCCGGCGTAGTACGCCAGAAGCTGCAGCGGCGAGGGCGACATTGCATAGCCGGTAAAATGGTGTTCCAGCGCGAACAGGGAGTCGAAGCCCAGCGGTTCGGCGAGGTCGCCGAGTTGCATGTGTTCGTTGAGCACGGCCACGTCCGGCCGGCCGGCCTGGCTCAACATATTCAGGGCAATTCCGACCTTCATGACGGTTTCCTCTGCGAGTGGTCTGCTTCAGCATCGGACGCTACCGACCGGTAGCGCGCCCGTCAATTCGATGCGCCTCGGCAGGTGCTGGCAGGGGAAGCTGGCGGAGCAGGGGTTCCGCCGTGGAATCGCCGCGTTCGATGGCCGTCCGATACCAGGCCGCGGCGCGTTCCGGATCGGCTTCGATCCCAAGGATGCGGTTCTGGCGCAGGAAGTTCGGGTCCAGCGTGCGTCCGGTGGCGGTCGCGGCCTTGGCGTCTCCGGCCTCGGCGGCACGCTGGTACAGCAGGCGTGCGGCGCCGATATCGCCTGTCTTCATCATTTCGTCGCCGCGCCGGATCAGCGTGTCGATCACCTCCCGCGCCATGGTTGGCGCAGGTGCCTTCGGAGCCGCGGCGGGCCGCGGCGGCGGCGGCGGGGGCAGGGGCAACGGCGGCGCGGCCTGCGGTTCCGGGGCGGGACGCGCGACGGGCGGCGCGGGCGGGCGCGGCAGGGAGGGTGCGGACGCCGGTGGCGTTCGCGCAGGGTCCTGGGGCTGGCCCAACCAGATCGCCAGCGCGAACGCTCCCGATCCGATTGCCAGGATCAGCCCCGACAGGGCCATGATCAGCCGCGAGGAATCCCGCCGCGGTTCGCGCACCCGTTCGGCTGGCTGCGGCGATGTCGCGGCGCGCGACCGCTTTGGCATCGGCCCGACTGCCGAACGGATGGTGCGCGGCGTGATGGCGGGTTCGTTGCGCGCGAAGCCGGCGCTGAGGGCGGCGCTCAGCACAAGGTTGAGTTGGCCCGGATTGCCCTGCCCGTGCAGGATCATGTCCCGCAGCGCGGCCTGGCTCATGATCCGGCGCACCGACCCGCCGGCGAGCCAAAGCCTGTGCTCGAGATACCGGTGGGCCTCGGTCCGCGACAGCGGGTTGAGGCGCAGGCGGATCATGGCCCCGCGCGGCAGGGCCTGCTCATCGACCTGTTCCACCATGCGCAGCAGCTCGGGCGTCCCGACGAGCACGATGCGCGCGGCGGGCTTCTTCGCCGATCCGCGGCCCTGGGCGGCGAGGCTGCTGAGTACCGCGGGGGCAAGATGTTGCGCGTCGTCGATCACCAGGACGTCCGGGCGATCGCGGTCGTCGGTCAGGTCCTCGGGCGTGGCGGTGTCGCCGGTCCGGCGCCGCACGGTCAGGTCCGGGGATTGGGCGATCGTGATTGCGGCTTCCAGCAGGGCGGTCTTGCCGCTGCCGGGATCGCCCGCCAGCACGCAGACCCGCGGTCCCTTGCGCAGGGCATCGACGAGCGCATCCAGGGTGGCCCGCTGGGAGTCGAACAGCAGGAAGTCGCCGGCATTGTCGGGGTTGCTGAACGGTGAACGGGCCAGTCCATACAGACCGAGATACGGCTCCGTTGTGTGCTCGTTCTCCTCGGCCGGCCGCGCCACCGGCTCTGCCTTCGGCGCGGCACGCAGGACGGCGGGGCTCAGGCGGGTGATGGCGTCTGCAACTCCCATGCTTGCGGCAGGCCCGTGCCGCCGCGCGAGCGGGCGGGCATGACCAAACTAGGCTGGCGCCCCCGCCGCGATAAGCGACGGGAGGCGGGATCACCGGGACGTGATCGTGGTGCCCTACCGCCGGCGGCGCCAGGCCAGCAGCGCCTTGCGGAGATGGCGAAGGATCCAGGAGCGTTCCCGCCGTTCCGCGCGAACCAACGCGCGCACCAGGGCGGGCTGTTCCCAGGGCACGTTGTGATAGCCGGTGTGCAGGAATGGGCTGTCGGGGGTGAACTCCCACGTGTGAGGGAAGAAGACGATGATATCGCGTTCGGTGACAGCCGGCCGCTCGCGGGGCGGACCTCCGGTGAGTTGCTGCACGAGGGCTGCGGTCAGATCGCGGCCAGGTCCCAAACGGACGGTGGCGATGGGCGTGCAGCGGGGGTTCATTTCGATCATGTAGGGCGTGCCGGTCGAGGCCTCGATCATGAAATCGAAGCCCACGAGCCCGCTCAGGCCGAGACGGGCCACGACCCTTTCGGCAGCGTCCAGCATTTCGGGATTGTCGATCACGCGCGCGACGCTGGACGGTCCGGTGGCGGATTCGGTCGTGACGGATTCCGCGCAGATCCCGGCGAGCACCTTGCCGTTCCAGCACGCGACGGCGCAGTTGGCGGGCCACCCGTCGACATAGGATTGCACCGAGATGCAGGCACGATCACGGCGGAACCATGGTGCGATCGAAAAATAGTTGCGCTCGATAAAGGCCTCACGCACTGCGTAGTAGAGCGTGATGGGTCTAATCAGATCCTCATACGCAGCCTGCGCCGCGGCAAGATCGTGCACGACCCGGACGCCAAAACCGGACCAGCTGCCGTCCGCCTTCACCACCCAGGGGAAGGGCTGGTCGGCTGCCCAGGTGCTCAGGTCATCGATGCTGCCGAGCGGCATGGATCGCGGCGTGCGCACGTTCGCGTGATGTGCGAGCATCAGCAGGTCGTGGCGTGTCGTCGCGACCGGAAAGCTTTGGGGCGGTCCCAACGACCGCTCGATCAGTTGGCGGACGCCGGGCTGTGTCGTTTTCTCATGCAGCCGATGCATCAGGCGAACGGCACGTTCATCGCAGGGCAAGACGAGGTCGGCCCGCACATCCGTCATTGCGCGTTCCAGGCAGCCCACGGGATTTATCGCATGGAAGGTCAGCGCGTCGGACAGCACATCGGTCACGCGCGCGGGGTGATCACGCGGTGAGAGCAGAACGACCCTCGCGCCCGCGTGAGCGAATTCCATCACAAGCCGGGCGGTCGATGGCAGTTGGCTTGTGGTCACGATCAGAACGACCGGGCTGGGTGGTGATGCTTCGTGATGAGTTTCCACGGCGCTCACGGGGGTTCCGATGGAAGCCGAGCGAACAGGAGACGGCAGCTGGGTCTGTTGCATATCTCGCCATCATATCCATGAGAGTTACTGGACAGGGATCGCATAACTTTGCGACGAAGGTCTACGTTTCCCAGGCGTCAGTAGACCATTGGCGGAACGGTGGTGCCAAGCATTTCCCGAGAATATGAGGATGTTGTGATGTCATCGGTCGTGCTCCGGATGGGAGAAACGTATTCATGGCAATAAGAACCGATGTGGCCATCGTCGGTGCAGGGCCCTACGGCCTCTCACTCGCCGCACACCTGGCCGCCGCGGGCGTCAATCTCCGGATCTTCGGAGAGCCGATGCAGACGTGGCAGGAACATATGCCCGAAGGCATGGTCCTGAAGTCCGAAGGGTTCGCCTCCACGCTGCATGATCCGCAGCGACGTTGTACCCTACAGGCGTATTGCGCAGAGCATGGCCTTCCCTACGCCGATGTCGGCTTGCCGGTGCCGCTGAAGACATTCTGCGACTATGGCAACAGCTTCCAGCAGCGCTGCGTTCCGATGCTGGACCGCCGGATGGTCACCTATCTGGAACGGTCCGGCGACGGCTTCCGCCTGACGCTGGATGACGGGGAAACCACCGAGGCCCATCGGGTGGTTGTGGCAGCGGGCATCGCGCCATTCTGGTTTATCCCGCCGGAACTCGGCGGCCTGCCCAAGCCCCTGCTGTCGCACAGCATCGACCATCACAAGCTTGATGGCTTCAGCGGCAAGGAGGTCGCGATCATCGGCGGTGGTGCCTCCAGCCTCGATCTCGCAGCCCTGATGCACGAGCGCAAGGCGGCGGTGACCGTGATCACCCGCGGTGATCGGATCGCCTGGTGCGATCCGCCGCGGCCGCGTTCGATGATCGACAAGATCCGCTGGCCGATGTCCGGCATCGGCACCGGCTGGCGGTCGCTCGCCTGCGAACTCGCGCCGATGGTGTTCCATCGGATGCCGGCCGAGTTCCGCGTGATGGTGGTGCGCAAGCATCTCGGGCCGGCGCCTGGCTGGTCGGTCCGCGAGTATGTCGAGCAAAACGTGCCGATTGCCTTGAACGCCATCGTTGCCGATGCGCGAGAGATCGACGGGCGGGCCTATCTGCGGCTGCGCATGCAGGGTGGTGGGACGCAGGAGATCACGACGGACCATGTGATCGCCGCCACGGGCTTCCGGGTGAATCTCGACCGGCTGGCGTTTCTCTCGCTCGACTTGCGCGCGCGGATGAAGCGGGTGGACCAGGCGCCGGCGCTCTCGGGGCAGTTCGAATCGTCAATCCCGGGTCTCTACTTCATCGGTACTGCGGCCGCGAACAGCTTCGGACCGCTGTTGCGGTTCGCCCACGGCGCGGGCTTCGCGTCCCGTCGCCTGAGCGCGCATCTCAGCCGCCTGTCCAGCCGTTCCGCGGTCGCGATGCGGGGCGGGCTGCAGCCGGTGCAGGCGCGGACCTGATCCGTGACGGAGGCGGGGCATGCTGCCCCGCCGCCCCACCGTCGCTGGATACGCCGGAATCGATCGCACAACGATCGATTACGCGACGTCGGCTGGAGCGGGACGGACACCCGGGATCGCCGCTTCAGACCATCCGGCAAGCATCTCCATCATCGGCCTCCGATCAGGCCGCCGACCGGCAATGCACCAGGCGCGCTTCCCTCGGGCCAGGCGCACATGCCCTATACTTGACGACCGAAGCATTGACCGATGTGACGCATGATCGCCGACAGGCATGCTCTTGCCTTCACATGCGGCCGCCACGCCAATCCGGCGCGCATACCGGCCGGCCCTTCGGCGGCCCGGTATGCGCGTCCGGCTCCTATCCGACCGGCCGGACGGTCAGGCGGCGGCGCAGGATCATGGCCTTGCTGCGCAACCCGCCAATGTCGAACGCGGCGACCATGGCCAGATATGCAGCGCCGCCAGTCGCGATCAGGCCCAACAGGCCCGCGGCGGTGGTCGGAAAATGCAGGGCGTGCAGGACAAGGCACATCATGCCCGTCGCCCCAGCTGCCTTGCAGGTCTCGCGCAGCGGGAAGGGCATGGCGAACTGGCGGCGCGCCTGCCAGACACTGACCAGCAGGGCCAGCGAGTACGCGATGATGCTCGCCCACGCCGCCCCGACCAGTCCGAAGCTCGGCATCAGCCACAGGTTCAGTGCGACATTGACCAGCGCGGCAGGCAGCGCGCCCAGCAGCAGACCGACCGTGTTGCCGGTCAGATGCAGGGCATGCGCGAAGTAATGCGCCCGCATCGCGTGCAGCAAGATGGCGAAGCCGATCAGCGGCATCAGTTGCGCCGCCTTCGCGGAGTAGTCCGGTCCGACGATCACCACGGCGATATGCTGTGCCGCCACGGTGAACCCGCCCCAGGCAGGAAGTGCCACGGCCACCAGGATTTCCGCGTTGCTCAACGCCTGACTGCGGGCTGCCTCGGGTCCCTCACGTTCAAAGGCGCGCACCAGCAGGGGATACGACGCGACCGCCACCGCCAGGAAGGCCGCCGTCACGGCACGTTCGGCGATGCTGTAGCTGACGGCGTACAACCCCAGCGCGTCAGCGCCCAGGAAATACTGCACCAGCAGCCGGTCAGACGACGCCATGACATACTCAAGCAGGAAGCACGCCGCGATTGGTGTGCTGAAGGTCATGATCTGGCGTTGCAGAGCCGGATCGAACCGTCCTCCCCGCAGGCGCGCTAGCGTCCGCGGCAGGTCGAACAGCACCACCGTCACGGCTCCCGCCAGCATGCCCCAGAGGATACCCGCCCCGCCGAACCCGGCATACCAGCATAGCGCCAGGCCAGAGGCGGTGCCGATCAGGCTTTCACCGCACTCCATCGCGATGTACCGCGTGCGGGACAGCGCGGCGAGTTCGAACATCTTCGACACCTGCGCAAGCTGGCGCGCCACGGTGACGGCGGCGCCGATCCACAGCAGGGGCACCAGGGCCTCATCGAACGGAAGCAGTTCGAACCCGACGACGCACACCAGCAACAGGATGACCGTGCTCACCCCCATGCCCAGGTAGACCGTCATGTTCAGCACGGCGCTCTGCCCGGACGCCTTCAGGCGCTCGTGAAAGCGCTTGGTGCCGATATCCAGCCAGGAGAACAGCGCCGCCTGACCCAGCGTGACCAGGCTTATGACGAATGCATAGGCGCCGTACTGCTCGGGAGGCAGGATGCGGGTCAGCACATAGATCCCGAGCAGCGTCGCAACCATCGGCACCAGATAGGCCGGTGCGAAACTCAGTACCTTCATGCAGACGTCAGGCTTTCCGGCGCGTGCGCATCGCGTGTATCCGGCTCCCGCCCGTCGTCCCTCTGCTGCGTTCCGGTCCGGCGCCACCGCGAGCGCAGGTCGCGCAGCAGCAGCGCGGCATGACCGGGCAGGGTGCAAGCCCCGGCGTAGCCATTCAGCAT
>JBFXDK010000063.1:0-31498 GCA_050181195.1 Acetobacteraceae bacterium
GCGGGTTTTCCGGACCGCCTTGGGGGATTTGGCCGGTCGGCGCCAATCAGCCTATAATCGCGGTTCGGCAGCGCCCGGGGACCAGGAATGCACCTGTTCAAGCAGCATGCGGTGAAGAATGTCGAGGAAGTGTCCTCGCTGATTCCGATCGTCGATTTCGGCCCATATTTTGCCGGAGAGCCGAACGCTCTGGAGCGACTGGCGGAGAATCTGCGATACGCCTGCGAGAATGTCGGCTTCCTGTATGCGATCAACCACGGCGTGCCGCAGGAGCTGATCGACCGGGCCTTCGCCGCATCCCGACGCTTCCATGCCCTGCCGCTCGAGGAAAAGCTGAAGCTGCGGCTGAACGAGAACAACATCGGCTACATGCCGATGAATGCCTCGGTACAGGGCGCCTCGACCGTCCACAAGGCGACGAAGCCCAATCAGAACGAGAGTTTCTTCGTCAGCCACGATCGCGGCCCCGACCATCCGGATGTGCTGGCCGGGCTTCCGCTGCGTGGCCGCAACCAATGGCCCGAGGGAATGCCCGGGCTACGCGAAGACATGATGGCGTATTTCCACGCCGTCGGCGCCATGTGCGACCGCATGCTGCCGGGCTTCGCGGTGGCGTTGGGGATGCCCGCCGATCATTTCGCGCCGTTCTTCGCCGATGAGGCGCATGCCAACCTGCGTTTCCTGCATTATCCGCCGCAGGCGGACATGAGCGAGAACACGTTCGGCGCCGCGCCGCACACCGACAACAGCTTCATGACCGCGCTGGCCCGCACCGACGTGCCGGGTCTCGCGGTGCGGCTGACCTCGGGCGAATGGTTCGCCCCGCCGGTGATCCCGGGCACCTACCTGATCAATCTTGGCAACATCATGCGGCGCTGGTCGAATGACAGGTTCCTGTCGACCCCGCATGGGGTGATCAACGAGTCGGGGACCGACCGCTACTCGATCGCCTATTTCCACAGCCCCAATCCGGCCCGCACGATCGCATGCCTGCCCAGCTGCGTCTCGTCCGACAATCCGGCACGCTATCCGCCGGCGGTGTACCGCGACCTGGTGCTGGAATTCTATCGCAAGAACTACTTCCACCAGAAAGGCCACGCGTCCGAGGCGGCCAGGCAGGCGGCGGCGGACTGAGCCCGCCTTCTGCACGCCGGGGCTTGTCCCGGCACCCGATTTCCGCACAGTGCGGCAACGATCCCCGGCGGCGCCGGGTGACGACCGACGAAGACCAACCCCAGGGGACGAACCACGATGAAAGTCTACGAAGCGATTGCCCAATCCCTGATTGCCGAAGGCGTCACCGATTTCTTCGGCCTGATGGGCGACGGCAACATGTGGCTCTGGGGCGCGATCTGCCGCGATCCGAAGGTCCGCGGCTATTCGCTGCGGCATGAGGCGATGGCCGTCTCCGCGGCCGACGGCTATGCCCGCACCACCGGCAAGGTGGGCGTGGCGATGGTCACCTGCGGCCCAGGCATCACCCAGTGCGGCACGTCGATGATCGCCGCCTTCCGCGGCAAGACGCCGGTGGTGATGGTAGCCGGCGAGATCCAGCCGGGATCGAAGAACCGCACGCAGTCGATGGACCAGAAGCGCTTCGCCGAGGCGTGCAACACGCGGTTCCACACGATCACCAGCGCCGACAACATGGCCGAGGAAATCGCCGAGGCGTTCTACGCCGCGCGGATCAACCGCTGCCCGGTCCTGCTGAACCTGCCGATGGGGCTGCAGGAGGAGGATTTCGACTGGGACTACGACTATCGCCCGTCCTGGCAGTTCCTGCCGAAGCGGATGGAAACGCCGGCCGCGGACATCCTGGAAGGGGTGGTCGAGAAGCTCGCCGCCGCCGAACGCCCGGTGATCGTCGCCGGCCGCGGCGCCATCATTTCCGGCGCGAAGGACGAAATCATCAAGCTGGCCGACCGCACCGGCGCGCTGCTGGCGACGTCGCTGCAGGGCAAGGGCCTGTTCGCGGGGCATGAATGGAATGTCGGCATCTCCGGCGCCTTCGCCGCGGAACCGGCGGAACGCCTGCTGGCGGATGCCGATTTCGTCCTGGGGGTGGGCGCCGAGCTCGGCTACTACACGACGGAAGGCGGGCTGATGTACCCCTCGGCCGAGGTGGCGCGCATCGACATCCGCCCGATGCCGGAGGAGATCGGTGTCATTCCCGGCCTCTATGTCCAGGCCGATGCCAAGAAGGCCGTCGCCGCGATCAATGAGGCGCTGGAGGCCCGCCAGGTGCGCAGGACCGGCCTGCGTACGCCGGAAAGCCGCGCGGTGATCGACGCGCCCGACCACCAGTTCGAAGCGCCGGCGGACGGTCTCGACCCGCGCGGGCTGGCACGCAAGCTGGGGGCCGTGATCCCCAAGGGCGCACTGGTGACCTGCGGCGCCGGCCACTTCTTTTCCTGGGTCGCCTCCTACATGCCGCTGCCGGAAGGGGCGGAAATCCAGTTCTCCTACAATTTCGGCGCGGTCGGTCAGGGCCTGGGCGTGATGGTCGGCACCGCCGTCGGCAATCCCGGCCGCACCCATGTCGCGATCGAGGGCGACGGCTCGATGCTGTTCAACCTGCAGGAGCTCGAGACGATCGTCCGCGAGAAGCTGAACATCTGCCTGGTCGTGTGGAACGACGGCGGCTATGGCGCCGAGGTGCACAAGCTGACCGCCAAGGGGTTCAACGAGAAGCTGGCGCAGTGGGAATCGCCCAACTTCGTGGCCCTGGCCAAGGCGTTCGGCGGCGACGGGGAGTTGCTGAACAGCATCGACGACATCGGCAAGGCGGTGCAGACCGGCCTGGCGAAGGGCGGACTCTATGTGATCGACGCGCGGGTGTCGGCGAGCACGCCAACCGATCCGTATGCCAAGGTGTATCACGGCATCCCCAGCATGGCGCCGCTGCTGCGCCAGCCCGCGTAGCCACAGATGCATTTCGAAGGGGAATTCAGCGTTCCGGGCAAGCCGGCGGATGTCATCCGCCGGTTCTCCGACGTGCCGCGCATGGCAACCTGCATGCCGGGCGCGGTGCTGGAAAAGCAGAATGAGGACGGGTCGTGGCCCGGCGGCATGATCGTGTCGTTCGGGCCGAAGAAGATCAAGTTCAGCGGACGGGCGAATGTCGATTTCGATTACGACAACCTGACCGGCAGCGTGCATGGCCGCGGCACGGCCGACATGCGCGCCGCCCGGATCGGCGTGAAGGTATCCTTCGCGCTGCGGGAGGATCCGGCGGCGGCCACGCCGACCACCATCGTGAAGATCGTCTCCGATGCGGACCTCGGCGGCGTGCTGGCGGATTTCGCCCGCACCGGCGGCATTGCGGTGGCAAACGCCATCATGAAGGACTTCGCTCGGCGGGCGGCCGACGAGTTCGCGAAGGACGCTCCACCGCCGGAGCCGGAAGCCGTCGCGGCGGGGGAAGCCACGACCGAACCGCGGCCAGCGGCAGGGGAGACAGTGGCCGAACCGCGGCCGGCGGCATCGGAACCCGCGCCGGTGCTCGATGCGGCGACGGGACCCGCGCTCGAGGAACCGGTTGCCACCCCGGCCCCGATACCGGCGCCGCCGCCTCCCGCGCCGCCCCGCCCGGCGGCGCAGTCCCAGGCGGCGCCGCAACCGGCGCCCGCGCTGTCGGCCGGCAGCCTGTTCTGGATCGTCGTGAAGGCCTATCTCGCGAAGGTCGGCCGCATCTTCGGCATCGGACGATGACCCGCACCGTCATGCCGTGCGTATCGGCATGACGGTCCAGCGGCGCTGATTTCGGCGCGTGGCATCTGCCTTGTGCCCTGTCCTCCGAGAGCCTGCTCCGGGTATGGCCGCGCGCAACGCGCTGGAATGACGTGCCAACGGTTCAGGGAACGGCCTCCCCGGCGATGCCCGGGTCAGGCCCGGGCACGACGATTGGGGTGGCAGGCCTTCACAGCGCCCTACCGCATCAGCCCGCCATCGATCGCGATGCACTGGCCGGTGACATAGTCCGACAGGTCCGTGCACAGGAATTCCACGACCTTCGCGCAATCTTCGACACTGCCCAGCCGCCGCAGCGCCACACGCTCGGTCTGGTCGCGATTGGCACCGGCGCGGTTGGGCATGACGGTCGCCACGATCCGGCCCGTGGTGATCGTGCCCGGGGCGATGCAGTTGCACTGGACGCCATAGGGGCCGAGATCCTGTGCCAGATAGCGCGTGTAGTGCAGGATCGCCGCCTTCGCCGCACCGTAATGCGCGTAGCCGCCGTCGAGCGACGGGTTGAGCCCGGCCACCGAACTGACGGTCACGATCTTGCCCGACCGCTGCGCCTTCATCGCCGGTGCCACCGCGTTCACGCTGTAGACGGTGCCGTAGTAGTTCATCTCGGTCACCAGGTGCACGAGTTCGGACTCGAGCGCGCTCGCCTTGGTGTCGATCGGCTTGCCGCGCCCGCCGCCGGCATTGGCGACCAGGATGTCGATCCGGCCCCATTTGTCCATGACCTGCTTCGCCATCGCCTGCACCGCGGCTTCGTCGCGGACATCCATCTCGATGCCGATGGCCTCGCCGCCGCCGGCGATGATCTCATCGACGGTGCTGTCAGCGGTCATCGCCTGCGCCTCGGCTTCGAATTCAGCGTAGGATTTCAGGTTCAGGTCCGTCACCGCGATCTTCGCCCCAAGCCCGGCCAGCCGCCGCGCATAGGCCCGCCCCAGGCCGCGCCCGGCACCGGTGACGACTGCAACTTTCCCATCGAGCTTGCCCATCGGCGCTTCCTCCTTCCCGTCTTCCCGTGAACGCATCGCCGGGATTAGCCCGTCCCGCCACGCGGGGCTACCTCCGCCCCGGGGGCGACTGCTGCGCGGTTCCCGAATGCCCACGCGCTACGCCCCGCACACAGCGACAGGGGCGACGAGAGCCGCGGAGTCTATCCCTTCTCCCGGCGCCGGAGCGCGGATTTCAGCGCATCCTCGCCGCGTCCCTCGGATTCCCGCTCGCGCATGCCTTCGATTTCGGCGCCGACCAGCGCCGCCATGGCACCGAGGTAGAACCACATCATGACGACCACGACACTGCCCAGTGACCCGTAAAGACGCCCGAACGCACCGACATTCTCGACATAGAGCGTCAGACCGTAGGAGGCGGCGACCCAGAGCACCGTGCCGACCACGGCGCCCCAGCTCATCCATCCCGTCCGGTGCGTGCCGGGGCTGGGACTGGGCGCCAGGCGCAGCAGCACGCCAAGGGCCGTTGCGAACAACAGCGCCAGCGCCGGCCACCGGGCGAGCAGCAGAACGCGGCCCAGAACGCCATCGCTGCCCGCGGCCACCCACGGCGGCAGCGCCAGGATCGCGAACGCCAGCAGCAGCGTGCCGCTCCCGCCCAGCGCGATAAGCAGCGCCACCATCGTGCGGCGCAGCCACCCCCGCCGCTCATCCCGGTCGAATGCGATGTTCAAGGCCGTGATCAGGCCGCTTCCCGAGCGCATCGCCGCCCAGATCGCGAACGCAAGGCTCACCACCAGGCCGATGCCCAGGCCGAATCCCTGGCCCACGCTGGTCACGAACTCCCCGAGGAGTTGAACCGCCTGTGGCGGGAGCAGGCCGCGGGCCCGCTCCAGCGAACCCTCCAGGACGGACACATCGGCGACCAGGCCCCAGACCGCCGCGGCGGCGGCCAGCGCGGGCAGTGCGCCGAGCAGGCCGTGCAATGCGAGGCCGGCGGCCAGCATCATCGCGTGATCGCTGAATACCTCGGACAGCAGGGCGCGAAACCGCCGCCATGCCGATGGGGCGCCGAAACGGGCGGACGGCATGCGGCTTTCAGTCACGCATCGCCCTCCGCGGCGGCATGCGGAGCGGGTGCGACGCGGTCATGCGCCACCGCCCACATAACGCGAGAGGAGCAGCAGAAGGACGAAACCCCCGACGAGGGCCAGGTCCACCTTGGCCGTGTCGGCCGCGTCGTGCGCTTCGGCGATCACGTCGTCCACCGTGGGCACCAGCAGCAGTCCTGCGACGAAGGCAAGCGCGGAATACTGCAGCAGTTCCGCCTGGCCCCGCAGGACGAAATAGCCGGCTCCCGCGCCGGCCAGCGCCGGCAGAACAAAGGATGTGGCCAGAAGAATCCGGCGCCGCCGGGCCAGCTTCGCATCCTTGAAGTTGGCAATCGTGGCAAATCCTTCCGGAAGGTTGCCCGCGACCTGGCCGATGGCCAGCAGAAGGCCGAGCCCGGAGGAGACGGCCGATCCGACACCCACCATCACGCCGTCACTGAACAAGTCACTGCCGACCGCCAGGTAGACCATCCAGGGACCTTTGTCCCCATGGGTGCCAAGGGACGATTGATACCGGGTCATGCCGCGGGAAATCAGGATCGCCGCCAGTCCGCCGGCTGCAAACCCCACCGCAACGGCCCAGACCGGGGCGCCTCGTAAAGCCCGCGGCATCAGCTCCACCGCGATCACCGCCACCGCGATCCCGACGGCCGCATGCAATGAGGCACTGAGCCAGCGCCGTGAGACCGTGGTCAGTTCGGCGGCCAGCGCACCGGCGATGCAGCCGAACGGCGGCAGCAACGCAAGCAGCAGCAGGGTCCAGAAGTCACTCATCGCGCCGGCTGCCATGAACGAACCGGACAAGCGATCGACGCCGGGCCCGCAACCACGCCCGGATCCCGCAGCCCAGGGTGGTTGACCAAGGTCCCGCGGACCCTTTGGTCCGACCCGTGCGAAACTGGTGTCGCGGCACCGCGGCGGCGCCGGGAAAAGACGATGAAGCAGCTCGGCCGTTCCCCGTGTGGCGCTTCCAGTCGGGTGCGTGATTCGGCTTCAATCCCCCAGGTCGCGCAGCGGCGGTTCGCAGACATGGTACCTCCTTTCGCCAGTGCCGACTGCGGTGTCCGGAGCCGATATCCGACCCAAGAAGCGACGCTGGGCTCGCGGCACCGGGTCAAACAGAGCGCAGGACGCGCGCGGGCTCACGGTCACCCGCATAGTCCGGTGGGGCCGTTCGAGGGCGCCGTCCCGTGCCGGGAACCGCCGGAAGCAAGCGCCTTCCGAGGGGAACGGGCATACGGCCCGATCCGTTCCGGGCAGCGTCATGTGTGACCTGTCGTAGGCATCACATCGCGCGCATGCCGCCGCGGCACGCGGGCCGTCCGGCTCCGGCGGCGGCGAATTGCCAAGATGGCCCAGGGGGATGACACAGGGGGATGGCCCAGGGGGGATGACCCAGGGGGGCGGCCCAGGGGGGATGCCGGTGCGGCGTCCGCTCCCGCCTGCATTTTGCATCGGAACGCCGGACGGGTTGTGGCACTGATAAGAGGTGAGCACCCGACAGGGTTGCCGGAACAGGAGAACAGCGTGGACCCGACCTATCTGCCCGCCACCCGCCTGGCGGACCTGGCCCGCACGCGACAGGTCGGCTGCCTGGAACTGCTGGACCACTATATCGGCCGGGTCGAGCGGCTGGACGGGCCGATCAACGCCGTCGTTGTGCGCGATTTCGAGCGCGCGCGGGAACGGGCACGCCGGCTGGATTCCACCGACGACCGCGCCGCGCCCCTGTTCGGCGTGCCGATGACCGTGAAGGAGAGCTTCGACGTCGCCGGCCTGCCAACGACGCGCGGGCACGCGGCGGCCAGGGATCATCGCGCCGCGGTCTCCAGCCTGTCCGTGCAACGGCTGGAAGCGGCCGGCGCCGTGATCCTCGGCAAGACCAACGTTCCCGTCGATCTCGCCGATTGGCAAAGCTACAACCCGGTCTACGGAGCCACGTCGAATCCCTGGAACTTCGCGCATACCCCTGGCGGCTCCTCCGGCGGATCGGCCGCGGCGCTTGCTGCGGGTTTTTCGGCGCTGGAAATCGGCAGCGACATCGGCGGCTCGATCCGGGTGCCCGCGCATTACTGTGGGGTGTTCGGCCACAAGCCGACCTGGACGCTGTGCCCGAACTACGGCGACCCGGCGACCAGTGCCGCGGCGGCGACCGACATTGCCGTCATCGGTCCCCTTGCCCGTTCCGCCGCCGATCTGCGGGAGGCACTCGACGTCCTTGCCGGCCCCGACCCGGCTGAAACCGGACTGGCGCTGTCCCTGCCGGCGCCCCGCGCCAGCTCCCTGCGCGATCTGCGCGTCGCCGTCTGGGCCAGCGAACCGGGCCACGAGACAGACCTGGAGACCATCGCCGCCATCGAACATCTGGCGAGCTTTCTGGAACGCGAGGGCGCCACCGTCAGCCGCACCGCCCGTCCCGCATTCGATGCCACCGAGGCCTTCCACCTGTATCTGCGGCTGCTGGATGCCGCCTGGAGCGCGCGCAATTCCGAGGAATTCCTGATCGAGAAGCGCCGCTTCGCGGCCGCCCTGCCCGCCGATTACATCAGCGCCGATGCCATCATGGCACGCTCGGTGGACATGTCGCACCGCGTCTGGCTGGGCCTGAATGAGCAGCGGCACCGGTTCCGCCGAAGCTGGAGCGCGTTCTTCCGCGAATGGGACGTGCTGCTGAGTCCCGCCATCGCTACCGCGGCCCTGCCGCACATGCGGGAGGGACAGACCTGGGAGCGGCGCGCCCGCGTGGGTGAACGAGAAATCCCCTACAACGACATGCTGTTCTGGCCGGGCCTGACCGGCGGCTATCACCTGCCGGCGACGGTCGCACCGATGGGCTTCACGCGGGACGGGCTGCCGCTGGGCGTGCAGATCAGCGGCCCGATCTACGGCGACCGCACCACTATCGCCGTGGCTGGGATGCTGGAAGCGGCCTGGCTCGCCTTCAGTCCGCCGCCGGGTGTGTCGGGATAGGCGCGTCCTCGTCGAACTCCCGCGCTGCCTCGTGCAGGCAGGCCCAGACATAGGATGCGAGCGACCGGGCCACCTCGATGTGGAAGGTCTCGTTGCCCAGGCGCCAGAGCACGATCTCGGCCTTGCCCAGCAGCGTGCGGGTGCACATCCCCACGGGGAATGCGCCCGGGTCGAGATCGAGCGCGCAGAACGCGTTGAGGCACCACGCCACCCACGGCCCTGCGACCTCCAGCGAGGTCGCACGGTGGGACACATCGACGATGCTGCACGGAGCATCGCCGGCTGCTTTCGCCGCGGCACCCGCGAGATCCGTCTCGGTTTCCGGCGCCAGAACCAGCCACTCATCCGGCCCCAGCCACAGCGCCGCCCTGTCGCGCGATACCACCGCCCGGCAGGGCACCGATCCAAGCAGCACGCCGATGGCGGCGCCGATCGAGGTCGCGGCGGCTGTTCCAGCCCTGACGCTCAGGCTCAGCGTCGGCGCCAGCGCCGTGACCCGCAGCGCGGGATTGGCGAAATGCCGCGGGCCGCGATCCGCGGGCGCGGGCGCGAAGACCGCATCTGCGACCGGTGCTGGCAGCGGGGCTTGGCCACGGGGAAGCGGGTCGGGGTGCGGTGGAACGAAGCGGGGCGGGGTGACCGTGACGTCGATCGTGCGGTTCCCCAGCGGCACGAACATGGTGGAGCCGATGCGCGCCCGCCCGCCGCGCACCAGGGCCAGCGCGATCGACCGGCCGACCGCCTGGCTGTGATAGGCCGATGTGACATGCCCGACGCTGGGAGCACCGGTGCCCCGCGCGGCCGTGACCTGTGCCCCCTCCTCCAAAGCGAACGCAGGATCCCCAGTGATCAGACCGACCAGTTGCGGCCGATCATCCCGCATCATGTCCGGTCGGGCCAGGGAACGCTTGCCGACGAAGTCGCGCTTGGCCTTGCCGATGGCCCAGCCCAGGCCGAGGTCGAAGGGCGTGACCGTGCCGTCGGTCTCCTGCCCCACGATCACGAATCCGGCCTCGGCACGCAGCACATGCATGGCCTCGGTGCCGTACGGCGTGACGCCGAACGCCGCCCCGGCCGCCAGCACCGCGTCCCAGACACGCTGCGCGGAGCCGGTGGGGACGTTGATCTCGAAGCCGGGCTCGCCGGTGAAGCTGACGCGGAACAGGCGGGCCGGAACGCCGGCGACCTCGCACGCCCGCACGCTCATATGCGGCATGGTAGAAAGCACATTTCCCGCGACCAGCGGTGACAGCACGTCACCCGATCGCGGTCCCTGTACTGCGATCACCGCCCACTGCTCGGTTGTCGAGGTCAGCCAGACGCGAAGGTCGGTGAACTCGGTCTGGAGGTAATCCTCCATGTGGTGCAGGACGGACGCGGCACCGCCGGTGGTGGTGGTGACGTGGAACCGGTCCGGCGCGATCCGCGCGATCACCCCGTCGTCGCGGATGAACCCATCCTCGCCCAGCAGCAGCCCGTAGCGGCAACGCCCGACCGGCAGGGACGACAGGTTCACCGTATAGAGCCGGTCAAGGAAGTTCGCGGCGTCGGGGCCGACGACCTCGATCTTGCCCAGCGTGCTCGCATCGAAGAGGCCGACGCTGTTGCGCACGGCCCGGCATTCGCGGTCGACCGCCTGGCGCATGTCCTCGGTCCCGCGCGGGAAGTAGCGCGCCCGCTTCCAGGGGCCGACATCCTCGAACACCGCCCGGTTCGCCTCGGCCCAGTCGTGCATCGGCGCCTGGCGAACCGGATCGAACAGCGCGCCGCGCGCGGCGCCGGCCAAGGTGCCGAATGTCACAGGCGTATAGGGCGGCCGGTAGGTGGTCAGGCCGACCTCCGGAACGCTCCGTCCCAGCAGTCCAGCCACCGAGACAAGCGCGTTCAGGTTCGATGTCTTTCCCTGGTCGGTGCCCATCCCGGCGGTCGTGTAGCGCTTGACATGCTCGATCGAGCGGAAGCCCTCACGCGTTGCCTGGGCCAGATCCCTGCTGGTGACATCATTCTGGAAATCAACGAAGGCCTTGGGGTGCGGCGGCCCGGGATCCGGCAGGCCGCTGGGCGCCAGCACCGGCATCCCGTGGACCTCGAATTGCCGCTCGCCGCCGCCCCCGGCGCGATACCCGTCCGCCAGGCAGGCCACCAGGTCCGCGAGCCCCGCGCACGCGCCGGCCGATCGGGCCCGCGCCGGCAACTCGCCTGGAAGGAAGGCCCCGATTTCGGAATCGAAGCGCAGCCGCCCGCGCGACTGGGCGAACAGGTGCACCGACGGCGTCCAGCCGCCGCACATCAGGACCGTGTCGCAGGGAATCACCTGCGTGCCGTCGGACAGCTTCACGGAATGAACCCGCATCCGCCCCTCGGTCGCGGCGATCCGCCGGCCGCGATGGACGGGAATCCGGGCCTCCTCGGCCGCCGCCAGCACATCCGCGCCGGCATCGGCCCGTTCGTCGACGATTCCGGCGACGGGGATGCCGGCACGCTGCAGATCGAGCGCCACGCGATAGGCGCTGTCATCGGCGGTGGCGACGACGACCCGCGCGCCGACCTTCACGCCGTAGCGCAGCAGATAGGTCCGCGCGGCATGCGCCAGCATGATCCCCGGCCGGTCGTTTTGCGGGAACACCAGGGGCCGTTCGATGGCGCCGGTCGCGATCACCA
This sequence comes from Acetobacteraceae bacterium, assembly GCA_050181195.1. Taxonomy (GTDB): domain Bacteria; phylum Pseudomonadota; class Alphaproteobacteria; order Acetobacterales; family Acetobacteraceae; genus Rhodopila. The sequence continues at coordinate 11,441 of JBFXDK010000063.1, forward strand.
CCTCCGCCGAACGCACCTGCCAGAGGCGTTCGCGCGGCTGGTTGGCGCCCGGATGCGGCAGATGGTCGGTCACCCGTTCGGCCAGGCCGATCAGATTGTCCGGATACCAGCCGAAGGCGGTCGTGCGCGGCAGCAGCGTGACCGAGCCGGTGAGGCTTCGCAGCACCTCGGCAAGCCACTCGGGCGCTGGCCAGCCATCGATCATGGCGTCCGGTTCAGCCAGCAGGGAGCCGCCCGGCTCCGGCTGCTCATCGGCCAGGATCACCCGCGCCCCCCGGGATACGGCGGCGAGCGCGGCGGTCAGGCCGGCCGGGCCGGCGCCGATCACCAGCACATCGCAATGCGCGTATTGATGCAGGTAACGGTCAGGATCCGGCAGCAACGGTGCGCGCCCGAACCCTGCGGTGGCCCGGATCATGGGCTCGTAGAGCCGCTTCCAGAACGCGGCCGGCCACATGAAGGTCTTGTAGTAGAAGCCCGCCGACAGCAGCGGCGACGCCAGGCCGGCGCTCGCGCCGAGGTCGAAGCGCAGCGACGGGTAGCGGTTCTGGCTGATGGCGCGCAGCCCGTCATACAATTCGACCTGCGTCGCCCGGAGGTTCGGCGTGACGCGGCCGGCGCCCCGGTCGATGGTGACCAGCGCGTTCGGCTCCTCGGGACCGGCCGTCAGGATGCCGCGGGGACGGTGATACTTGAAGGAGCGGGCGACGAGGTGGACGTCATTCGCCAGCAAGGCCGAGGCGAGCGTATCGCCCTCGAAGCCCGTGTAGCCGCGCCCATCGAAGGTGAACCGCAGGGGACGGTCCCGCCGGATGCGGCCGGTATCATGGGTCCGGAAGGTCTGGGTCATGCGGGCCGGGGTTCGTTCGGCTTGTAGGTGGCGGCAATCCGGTCGGTCACCGTGTCGCGCACGGCATTGAAGAACCGGCCGCAGCCGTGGACATGGCGCCAGCGTTCGGCGTGCGCGCCCTTGGTGTTCGCTCGGATGTACAGGTATTCGGCCCAGGCCGCGTCATCAACGGTGGATGGATCGGCCGGACGCGCGATATGGGCCTGGCCGCCATAGCGGAACTCGTTTTCCGGGCGCCGGCCACACCAGGGGCATTGGATCAGCAGCATCAGTGCGACACCGCGGCGGCCGCGGCCTCATCGATCAGGCGCCCGGTGCGGAACCGGTCGAGCGAGAATGGCGCGGCGATGGGGTGCGGCTCATCGCGCGCGATCGTCGCCGCGAAGACATGGCCCGACCCGGGCGTGGCCTTGAACCCGCCGGTGCCCCAGCCACAGTTCACGAACAGCCCGGGCACCGGAGTTTTGCCGATAATCGGGGAGCGATCGGGCGTGCAATCGACGATGCCGCCCCAGTTGCGCAGCATGCGCAGGCGCCGGAAAGTCGGGAACAGCTCGCAGATCGCTTCCAGCGTGTGGCTGGCGATGTGCAGCCCGCCGGCCTGGCTGTAGGAGGTGTAGACGTCCGTGCCGGCGCCGATCACCAGCTCGCCCTTGTCGGACTGGGAGATATAGGCGTGGATCGTGTTGGACATGACCACGCAGGGCATGACCGGCTTGACCGGCTCGCTGACCAGCGCCTGCAGGGGAAAGGATTCCAGCGGCATCCGCACACCCGCCGTCGCCATCACCACGCTGGTATGCCCCGCGGCGACCACGCCGATCCTGCGCGCCGTAATGGTCCCGCGCGTGGTCTCGACGCCGCTGACGGCGCCGCCGTGATCGCGCGTGATCGCGGTGACCTCGCAGTTCTGGATGATGTCGACGCCCAGCGCGCTGGCTGCGCGCGCGTACCCCCAGGCGACGGCGTCATGGCGTGCCACCCCGCCCCGGCGCTGCAAGGCCGCGCCCAGCACGGGATAACGCAGCCCGCGGGAGATGTTCAGCGGCGGGCAGAAATCCCGGGCCTGCTCCGGCGAGAGCCATTCATTGTCGATGCCCTGCAGCCGGTTGGCATGAACGTGGCGCTTGAACACCTGCACGTCGTGGATGCTGTGCGCCAGCATCATCACGCCGCGCGGGCTGTACATGACGTTGTAGTTCAACGCCTGCGAGAGCGTTTCCCACAACTTGACGGAATGCTCGTAGATCGCGGCGCTCTCGTCCCAGAGATAGTTGGAGCGGATGATCGTGGTGTTGCGCCCGGTGTTGCCGCCGCCCAGCCAGCCCTTGTCCAGCACGGCGACGTTGCGAATTCCGAACTCCAGCGCCAGATAACAGGCCGTCGCCAGACCATGCCCGCCGGCACCGACGATGATGACATCGTAGTCCGGCTTCGGGTCCGGCGAACGCCACTGTTCGTCCCAGTCGCCCCCGACGGCACGGCGCAGCATGGCGGCGAGGGAGAATCTCAATCCCGTGTTCATCGCGCGGCATAGTTGCCGCGCCCCTTCCCCGGCGCAAGCTGCCCACTTTCCGGCCGGGTTCCCCCGCCGCTATAGACGGCGCAACAAGAGGGGACCGACATGGCTGACTACGACTACATCATCGTGGGCGCGGGTTCGGCGGGTTGCGTGCTGGCGAACCGGCTATCCGAGGATCCGCGCACCAAGGTGCTGCTGCTGGAGGCTGGGCCGAAGGACAGCTCCATGTGGATCAACATCCCAGCCGGGTTCACCAAGCTGCTGAACAGCCCGAAATACAATTGGAACTTCGAGACCGAGCCCGAGCCGAACGCGCATAACCGCCGGATCCCGATCCCCCGCGGCAAGACGCTGGGCGGATCGAGCTCGATCAACGGCATGCTGTATGTCCGGGGCAATCCGCTCGACTACAACACCTGGGCGCAGTTCGGGAATCGCGGCTGGTCGTATGATTCCGTGCTGCCGTATTTCAAGAAGTCGGAAAACTTCGAGGGACGGAGCGACGACTCGCGCGGCCGCGGCGGACTGCTGAACGTCGCCGATATGCGCGAGCGCGCGGAGCTTCTGGACGCGTTCATCGATGCCGCGGCGGCCGAAGGCTATCCCCGCAACCCCGACTACAACAACGGCAGGCAGGAAGGCTTCGGCTACTATCAGGTCACACAGAAGAACGGCGAGCGGTGGTCGACCGCGCGGGCGTTCCTGGAATCGGCGAAGCGGCGGCCGAATCTGCGGGTGGAAACCGATGCGATGACGACGCGGGTGCTGTTGGAAGGCAAGCGCGCGGTCGGCGTCGCCTACACGCAGCGCGGCGTGTCGCAGGAGGCGCGTTGTGGGCGGGAAGTGATCCTGGCGGCGGGCGCGGTGAAGTCTCCGCATATCCTGGAACTCTCCGGCATCGGAAGGCCGGAATTGCTGACGTCGCTCGGCATCCAGGTTGCGCATGAGCTTCAGGGGGTGGGCGAGAACTATCGCGACCACTACGCGCCGCGGATGAACTGGCGGGTGAAGCTGCCGGTGACGCTGAACGAGCAGACGCGCGGCGTGACCTTCGTGCGGGAGATCATGAAATACTACACCCAGCGGCGGGGAATCCTGACCTTCACCGCCGGGATCGTCTACGGTTTCGTCAAGACGCGGCCGGAACTGGAAGAGCCGGACGTGCAGTATCACTTCGCGCACGCCAGCTACGCCTCAGCCAAGGACCGGGTCCTGGACCGCGAGCCCGGCATGACCCTGACCGTTTATCAGTGCCGGCCGGAATCGAAGGGATCGATCCACGCGCGGTCGAGCGATCCGATGGACGCTCCGTCCATCCGGCCCAACTACCTGGCCGATGAGATGGACCAGCGGGTGCTGGTGGATGGGATGAAGATCGGCCGTCGGATCATCGAGAACCGGGTCCTGGACAAGTACCGCGCCTATGAGATGAACCCCGGCAGCAAGGTACAGACCGACGCGGAATGGCTGAATTTCGCGCGGGAGAACGGGCAGACCACCTATCACGTGACCGGCACGTGCAAGATGGGCCAGGACCCGATGGCCGTCGTGGACGATGAGCTTCGTGTGCGGGGGATCGCCGGGCTGCGGGTTGTCGACGCGTCGATCATGCCGACAGTCGTATCCGGCAACACCAATGCCGCGGTGATCATGATCGCCGAGAAAGGGGCGGACATGATCAAGGCCACCGCAGGCGCGGAATTGCGCGCGGCGGCCTGACACCGGGTTCGGCCGTCGGTCGAACTCTCTCGGGAGACGCAGGAATCCTCTGCCGGCCCGCGGCAGCGGCTTTCCTCGAAGCGTCCGGCACTCCACAATGCCCGCTTCGAACCCGAGCGCGCGTGACAGCCGTCACGCCCGCTCGGCGCTGGGGAGACATGGGTCGTGGATTTCCGGATCACCGAAGAACAAAAGCAACTCCAGCAACGCTGCCTGGAACTGGCGGCCGATTTCGCGACCCGATCATCGCTTCACGACCGCGATGCCTCCCACCCCACCGAAAACTACGACATCCTGCGACGGGAGGGATTTCTGGCGCTGACGGTGCCGAAGGAATGGGGCGGCGCGGGCCACGACTTCCTGACGCATACCATCGCCTATGAGGCGCTGGGCCAGGGCTGCCCGTCCACGGCGCTGTCCTTCAACATGCACGCCTCGGTCGTGAACCCGGTGCTGGAAAGCCCGGAGGTCTCACAGGAGTCGAAGCGCCTCATCGCCGATCTGGTGGTGCGGCAAGGCCGAATGATCGGCGGCAACTTTTCCGAGCCTGGCCATACATCGCTGATTGGCGAACGGCCGCTGACGGTGCGGGCGAAAAAGGTGCAGGGCGGCTGGTCGATCACCGGGCGGAAGATGTTCGCTTCGATGCTGGAGGCGGCGGACTACGTGCTCGTCTTGGCCTATCCCGACGAATCGACCAGCCCGACCGCGGGCATGCTGCTGCTGGTGCCGCCGGACGCGCCGGGCCGTTCGGTGAACGCGAACTGGGACACGCTGGGCATGCGGGCGACGCGCAGCGATTCACTGATCCTGGAGGACTGCCGGGTGCCCGAGAGCGCGGCCGTGTTTCGCGCCGAGGATATCAGGACGTTCCGCGTCGACTATTTCAACTGGTTCTGGGGATCATACACGGCGGTGTATCTGGGCCTGGCCATCGCCGCGTACCAGGAGGTGCTGCGGATCGTGAAGGAGCGCCAGCCCGCGGGCTATCGGCAGCCCCTCGCCTATCACCCGGACGTCCGCCGCCACGTGGCGGAGATGAGCGTCGATCTCGAGGCGGCAAGGCTGATCGTCTATCATTCGGCCTGGCTCAGCGCGACCGAGGGGCCGACGCCGCGAACCACGGCCGCGCTTCACCGGGCAAAGTACATGGTGGGGGAGGCGGCGGCCCGGATCACCCGCACTGGGCTGACCCTGGGCGGCGCGCACGGCATCTTCAAGGGATCACGCATCGAACAGTTGTTCCGCGACGGCGCGCTCGCCGCCATCCAGCCGCCCGCGGCCGATTACTGTCTGTGGACGATGGGCATTCACGAGCTTGGCCTTGACGCCGCGGATGTCCTGCCGCCGATGAAGCCGGGCTGATCGCGGCCCCGGGCCACCGGCGGCGGAGCCGGATCGGCCTATCGCAGCGGGTCGATGTCGCGCGCGCCAATGGTCCTGTCACGGAACTCCTCGGGAACCGCGGCGCCGAAATCGGTGAAGGCGCGCTTCACCGCCTCAACCGTCGGCCCGAACACCTGCTTGCGGTTCTCCCGCGCCCAGACATTTGAAGCGGCGATCGGCTCCAGCGATCCCTGGAACACCGGCATTACGTAGCGGGCGAACAGCTCGTAGCTGCGCATCGTCTGCTCGCGGTTTGCCCATTCGTGAGCGCGGAACAGGATGCCGCCGAATCCGCCCTTGCTGTACTCCAGCAGGCGCTTGATCCCCTTGATCACTGTGTCCGGCGAACCGACCAGCGTCGTGCCCATCTTGACGCCGTCGCGCAGCGGATCATCGGCTCGTCCGGGCGGGCGGCCGAGTGTGTCCTCGAAGTAGGTGATGGTCTCGTTACGCTCGCCCTTGCGGACTTCCTGCAGCGCCTGCTCGTCGTCCTCGGCCAGGTGCGCGCTGACCACCACGCGCCAGTTCTTCCGGCTCATGGTCTTGCCGGCCTTGGCCGCGGCCTTCTCGGCGATTTCCCACTGGCTGGACAGCGCCTCGGGTCCGCCCGGCAGGCCAGCGCCGATCGAGAGGACGCCAACGCCATGCGTGCCGGCTGCGATCATGCCGAAGGGCGTGATCGTGCTGGCGACGGCGATCTCGAAATGCGGGTCGCTGTAGGGGGCCAAATGCAGGCGCGCGTCCCGCATTTCGAACCAGTCGGTCTTCATACTGACCGGTTCTTCCATGCGCAGCAGTGCCATGATCGCATCCATGGCTTGCAGCATGCGTGGGCGCTGGGTGGATGGCTCGATGCCCAGCATGTAGGCGTCGGAGGTCAGCGCGCCCGGACCGCATCCGAGCATCGCCCGTCCGCGCGTCATGTGATCCAGTTGCACCCAGCGCTGTGCAACCATGAACGGGTGGTGATACGGCAGGCTGGTGACGCCCGATCCCAGGCGGATGTGCTTGGTTTTTTCCGCGGCCGCCGCGATGACCAGCTCCGGGAGAGCAATGAGTTCCCAACCCGCGGAATGGTGCTCGCCGATCCAGGCCTCGTCATATCCCAGGTAATCCAGCCACTGAAGAAGCTCGACATCGCGATCCATCGCCAGCGTCGGGTTCTCGCCCAGGCGATGGAACGGGGCCAGGAAGATGCCGAATTTCAAGCCGCGATGCGCCATGTCCGTTACTCCGTCCGTCGGTGGGCAATCCTGCCCGCCGCTGTCCTATCGTGCGCCCATCGCTGGCGGTAGCCAAGCGGAAGGCAGCGTGGCAGCCTGCGAGGGTGATTTCAGACGGGAGGGAACGCGAAATGCGTCTCGAGAACAAGGTCGCGATCGTCACCGGCGCGGCTTCTGGCATGGGTGCAGCCACGGCGCGCCGGTTCGCGAAGGAGGGTGCGAAGGTCGTCGTCGCGGATCAATTGGAAGAAGAAGGGCGCCAGGTCGCAGCCGGGATCAACGCGGCGGGCGGCACCGCGGAATTCATGAAGCTGAACGTGACGGATGAGGCGGGATGGCAGGCGGTGGTCGATGCGACCGTCGCCAAATTCGGGCGGCTGGATGTCCTGGTGAACAACGCCGGGATCAGCGGCAGCGCGGTGAACGACCTGCTGGAAACAGGCATCTGGGAACGCGTGATGGCCGTGAACAGCACCGGCGTGTTCCTCGGCACCGCAGCCGCCGTCCGCCAGATGCAGAAGAACGGGGGCGGGTCGATCGTGAACCTGTCGTCCATCTCGGGCGTCGTCGGCCAGACCATGGTTCACATGAGCTACAACGCCTCGAAGGGCGCGGTACGCACGATGACAAAGGCGACCGCGGTGCAGTTCGGCAAGGATGGCATCCGCTGCAATTCGGTGCATCCCGGGCTGATGCCGCCGATGCGGACATCTGGCGCGACGGCCGACCCCGTGGTTCGCGAGAAGATGCTGCGCGCCGTTCCGCTGGGGCGGACGGGCGAGGTGGATGAGGTCGCGAACGCCGTGTTGTTCCTGGCCTCCGATGAGGCGTCGTATGTCACCGGCGCGGAACTGTATGTCGACGGCGGTTACCTGGCGATGTGACGAAATGGCTGGCGCGGATCCGTCCGCGCCAGCACAGTCAGCGCTGCGATCCCTGCAGTTCGGCCCGCACGATCTCAGCCAGGCTGTTGTCAACGGCCACTTCGAACGGTGCGCCAGGGTTCACGAAGCGGCCGGACACGAGACTGGCCCGGAGCCGGTCGTAGCCTTCCCGCGGCAGCACGGTGTCGATACCCCAGATGCGCAATGCCTTGTACCGCCGGCATGACTGCGTCAGACTGTCGGCCGGGGCGTCCGGGAAATATAAGCGGATCGTCTCCGCGATCTCGGCCGGGTCCGCGGACTGTACCCAGATGAGCGTGCGGGCGATTGCCCTGACCATCCGCAGCAGTTCATCACGGCGTTCCATCAGGAGACCACGCCGAGAATAGAAGGTCGTGTAGCTGGTGTGGCCACGATTCGCGGCGGCGTACCAGACCGATCCCTGCCCCGCCGCTTCCAGCGTCGAGACGAATGGCTCGAACAACTGAATGACGTCGACGTCCCCGCGCGCCAGCGCCGCACAATTTTCGGCCATGGTGTTATTCGGGAGCCGCGTCAGATCGTCCGGGTTCATGCCCGCGCGCCGCAGATCCTCCTGCAGGCACATCCAGGGAGTTGGAACTTCGCTGACGGTTGCGAGCGTCAGCGAAGCGAGGTCGCGCAAGTCGAAATCCGGCCGCGGCGTCCGCCCGACCAACATGAATGGGTCACGGGTCACGACTTCCGCGAAACTGATAAGATCGCAGGCCGGATCGCTATGATAGGTTTGCATCACCCGCATCGGGCCGCCCCAGCACACATCCGCAGCACCCGTCATGATTGCGGCCGCCGCATCGCTGGGCCTAGGTGAACTGACGAACCGGACGTCCACGCCCTCGGCTTCATAAGCCTTGCGCGCCAGGGCAGCGTAGAACGGGGCATAGAATAAGCCGCGCAGGGACTCCTGAAGCCTGATAGCCATATCTCACCTCTCGCATGGCGCCACCAGCCGAGGGGGCGGCGGCGCTATTCCCGTGCGAACGCTTCCTCGGAAATATCGAGCGGAGCCATCGCGGCGCCAGGATCAGGGGGAACGGTCATCACAGTCAACGCGGCGCCTAGCGACAGGATCGGAAGTCTTTGTGCCCGCATGCCGGCGACGAACAACCCGCAGCCGCGGCTCCAGAGTTCGCCCATGGCATAGTCCACGGCGTAGGATCCCGCGGGCAGGCGATGTGCCGTGGTTTCCTGACCTGGCGCGAGGAACATCGTCAAGGTCGTGGTGTGTCGGTGGCGGAGCTTGACGACCGCGGACACGGCCGCCTGGTTGCGAATCCGAATGCGCGCATTGCCCTCGCCCGTTTGGTGAAGGATTTCGCTATGAGATGGGGGAGGTCCGGCATGGTAGGCGCAGAACGCCCGTCGCGCGACCGATTGATCTCCGGCGACCAGCCTGGATGCGTGGACCAATCCGGTCCGCCCCTGGGTCAGCTGCACCTCCGCCATGCCCGCGACGATGGCGGGCTGCAGGACCCGGACCCCAGTGAACGGATCAATTTCATCAATAGGTTGAATCTGCCGGCGGTCAGCCACGTACTCCCAAAGAATGGCGGGGCCTAACCCTGGGGCCACGTAGTGATCGGCTACACCAGCAAGGTGTGGAACGCCTCCCCCCCTTCGGGACTTCGAAACTGTTTCCGGCTCCGCCGGGGCAACGACCGGAGCATTGGGGCGAATGCGCGCGACGCTATGGGGTTTGACGGCCGAAGAAACGCTGTTGATGATGTGCCAGATCAGCGCTGCGAAAAGCAGCGCGGAGATGCCTCCGGCGACGGCCAGGGTCTTCCACCAGGTTCGCAGGGAGTGCGGGGCGGAGTCGGCTTGGAGGCTGGAAGCGGGCGGACGGGTGCGGGCCGCCTGCAGAATACGCAGATGATGCAGAGCGTCTGCGTCGTAGGCGGCTCGTTTGGCAGGATGTCCTATGACTTCATAGGCGCGCTTCAGCGCAATGAATGCGTCCGCATTGCCGGTGACAGGCACGTCCGGGTGCAAACGACGGGCATGATGGCGGAAGGCGGCCACGACCTCCTGTGCGGAGGCGGTGGGCTCAATGCCTAGAACCTGGTAGAATCCTTGCGGATCCCGGCTCATTTACACCCGATACGCCACGTGAAGAGCGTCCCCGCAACCGCGATCGACGCAAGCGGATCGATTATGGACTCCCCTCGGCCTGAGAAGCCACAAATCGTTCCAGCCAATGGATGCTGTAGTGTCCGGCCTGGAAATCGGGATCATCCACAATGCGGCGGTGCAGCGGAATTGTGGTCTGGATACCAAGCACGGCGAATTCGTCCAACGCTCGTCGGAGACGATTGATAGCATCGGGGCGCGTTGGAGCGTGGACGATCAGCTTGGCGACCATACTGTCGTAGTAGGGTGGCACGAAATAGCCGGAGTAGAGGGCCGAATCGACTCTTACGCCCAGCCCGCCCGGCGCGTGGAAGGTGGTGACGCGGCCCGGTGTGGGGGTAAAGGTCCGCGGATCCTCCGCAGTGATGCGGCATTCAATGGCGTGACCGCTGAACATGATATCGGACTGGCCATACCCGAGCTCACTGCCGGCCGCGATCCGGATCTGTTCCCGTACCAGGTCCAAGCCGCAGACCATCTCTGTCACCGGATGCTCCACCTGCAGCCGCGTGTTCATCTCGATGAAGGCGAACTGCCCGTCCTGGTACAGGAACTCGAGCGTCCCGGCGTTGCGGTAGCCGAGCCGCCGCAGGGCGGCGGTAGCTGTCGCCCCGAGATCGTCACGTTGGGCTGCCGTTATCGCGGGCGAGCCTGCTTCTTCCACCAGTTTCTGATGGCGCCGCTGCAGACTGCAGTCGCGTTCGCCAAGATGAATGACGTTCCCATGCATATCGGCGAGGATCTGCAGTTCGATATGACGTGGCCGATCGAGGTATTTCTCCATGTAGACCGCGTCATTGCCGAACGCGGTCCGGGCTTCGGTGCGCGCGAGGCGGAATGCGTCCTCGAGATCGGCCGGCGAGCTGGCGACCTTCATGCCGCGCCCGCCACCGCCGGCGGCCGCCTTGATCAGGACCGGATATCCGATCCCCTCGGCGACGATCCTCGCCGCATCCAGATCCGGAACCGCCCCGTCCGAGCCCGGCACCAGGGGCACCCCCAGGGAGGCCATCGCCGCCTTGGCGGCGATCTTGTCGCCCATCATGCGGATATGGGACGCGGCGGGGCCGATGAACGTCAGCCCGTGCGCTTCGACCATATCCGCAAAGCCGGCGTTTTCCGACAGGAACCCGTATCCCGGATGAATGGCGTCGGCACCCGTTATCGAGGCAGCGGACAAGATTGCCGCGACGTTGAGATAGCTGTCACGGGTCGGCGGCGGCCCGATGCACACGCTCTCGTCCGCCAAGCGGACATGCATGGCCTCGGCGTCGGCAGTCGAGTGGACCGCCACAGTGGGAATACCCAGCTCGCGACAGGCACGCTGAATCCGAAGCGCAATCTCGCCACGGTTGGCGATCAGGATTTTCCGGAACAACGGCTCATTCCAGAATGATCAACACTTCGCCGTACTCGACCGGTGCGCTGTTCTGCACGAGAATCCGCGCGACGGTTCCGGCCTTGGGAGCCTTGATTTGATTGAACGTCTTCATCGCTTCGATAAGCAGCAGCGTCTGGCCGGCGGAAACCTGCTGCCCGACCGCAACAAAGGCGGGCGCGCCGGGCTCTGGCGCAAGGTACGCAACGCCGACCATGGGGCTTGTCACGGCGCCCGGATGCGATGCGAAATCAGCATCCGCTGGCGCGGCGGTCCCGGCCCCGACAACGGTGGCGGGAACGGAAACCGGCACATTCACGGTCGCGGCCTGCGCACCACCACGCACCACGCGGATGCGGCTGTCCTTTTCGGCAATCTCGATCTCGGTAAGTCCGGTTTCCGCGAGAACTGCAGCGAGAGCGCGGATTGCGTCCGGGTCGATAGGTATGCGAGTCAAGCCGTTTCCTCCACCAAGTCGGCCATCGCCTGCAAGGCCAAGGCATAGCCGCGAATACCGAGTCCGCAGATCACGCCCACCGCCGCCTTCGATACGAACGAATGCTGACGGAATTCCTCGCGCCGATGGATATTGCTGATATGCACCTCGATCACGGGCAACTCGCACGCCAAGAGCGCATCGAGGAGTGCGATGGAGGTCGTTGTATACCCTGCCGGATTTATAACAATCCCGGCGGCGCGGCCGCGACATTCCTGAATCCAGGTCACGAGTTCCCCCTCGCCGTTGGTCTGCCGGAAGTCGATCGCAAACCCAAGGGATTCCGCGGTTTCCGCGCACAACTGCTCGACGTCGTCCAGGGTTGCGTCGCCGTAGATATGCGGTTGACGCAGGCCAAGCATGTTCAGATTGGGCCCGTTGAGGACCGTGATCAAAGGTCTGCGAGGAAGATCACTCATGCCTGTTGCGTAGCATAGGACCGCGTTGCGGTCCAATCTGCACGCGATCAGGTTTGACGTGTCGCGGCGGCCCGCGTGGCGTTGCCGGTTTTGCCCGCCAGGCCCATACTAGCGAGTATGAGCAAGTTCGTTAGCCTGACCTTGAATGGCGAAAGCCGTGTGTTTGAAAGCTCGAACGATGGCTTGCTATCGGTTTTGGGATTGCTGACGCGGCTGGAGCTTGATGCGAGGAAGGTCGCGGTGGAACGAAACGAGGAAATCGTCCCTCGATCGCGCTACAAGGAAACGATTCTCTGTGACGGAGACGCGCTCGAGATCGTGCATTTTATCGGTGGAGGCTGAAATGGATGGATTGACCATCGGCGACGACACCTGGACCGTGGCCGGTCGCAGCTTTCGCTCGCGTCTAATCGTTGGGACTGGCCGCTATAAGGATCTGGAAGAGACTGGCGCTGCGATCGAGGCGAGCGGGGCGGAGATAGTGACCGTAGCGGTTCGTCGGGTCAATCTGTCAGACCCGAAGGCGCCAATGCTGCAGGATTATGTTGATCCGAAGAAGTACACTTACCTGCCCAACACGGCGGGATGCTTTACCGCCAACGAGGCGGTCAGGACGCTTCGGCTGGCGCGGGAAGCCGGCGGCTGGAACCTCGTAAAACTGGAGGTGCTGGGTCCCCCTCCCCTGCTCTATCCGGACATGCGAGGAACTTTTGAAGCCGCCGAAGCCCTGATCAAAGACGGCTTCGAGGTCATGGTCTATTGTGCCGATGACCCTTTGGCGGCGAAGCGGCTGCAGGACATGGGTTGTGTGGCGATCATGCCGCTTGGCGCACCGATCGGGTCGGGGCTGGGGGTTCAGAACCCGGCGATGCTTTCCATGATGATGGAGCAGGTCACGGTGCCGTTCCTCGTCGACGCCGGGGTAGGCACGGCGTCAGACGCAGCCATCGCCATGGAACTCGGCTGCACGGCCGTCCTGCTGAATTCAGCCATTGCCCACGCCAAGGATCCAATCCGCATGGCGCGCGCCATGAAGTGTGCGGTGCAAGCGGGGCGCCTGGCGTACTTGGCAGGTCGGATGCCGCGCCGGATGGGCGCCGATCCGTCCAGCCCTCTATCCGGCCTTATTCGGTAAGAACGGGTCGCGGCGCAGCAAGGGAGGTTTCAATGGAAATACAGGCAGCCGTGTTCCGCGCGGTTCATGAGCCATTGACGATAGAAGCCGTTGAAATCGACCGCCCCCGTGGCCGGGAGATAATTGTCCGCACCGCCGCGACCGGCGTCTGCCACAGCGACCTGCATGTGGTGGATGGACTTGGGCGCTATCCGCTCGATCGTCCCTTTGTCCTTGGGCACGAAGGGGCCGGCGTTGTCGAGGCCGTTGGCCCGGACGTGACCGCGGTCCGACCAGGGGATCATGTGGTCGCTTGTCTGTCGGGCTTCTGCGGCTCGTGTCCTCAGTGCCTGAGTGGCCATCCGAATGTCTGCACCGGAGGAGTTGTCAGCCGGCCTGAAACGACAGATCCGCGCCTGTCCCAAGGCGGCCAGCTAGTCAGGCAGTTTGCCGGGATCGGCAGCTACGCCGAGAAAATGCTTCTGCATGAGAACTCGGTAGTTCGAATTGATCCCGAACTGCCGCTGGATCGTGCCGCCCTGGTCGGTTGCGGTGTCCTAACCGGCGTAGGCGCCGCACTGCGTTCGGCCGGTCTGCAGGCCGGCCAGACCGTTGCCGTCTTTGGCTGCGGCGGCGTCGGTCTATCGATCGTTCAAGGGGCCCGGATCGGCGGCGCCCGGCAGATCATTGCTATTGACCAGTTCGACTCCAAGCTTGAGATGGCAATGGCCCTTGGCGCCACTCACACTGTCAATTCGACCCAGGATGACCCTGTCGCCGCAGTCCGCTTCCTCACCGGCAAGCTCGGCGTTGATCACGCCTTTGAGGCAGTCGGAATCTCAAAGCTGGTGCGTCAGGCAATTGAGAGTCTCGCCATTCGGGGGACTGCAACCATCGTCGGCGTTCTGCCACCGGACGCCATAATTGAGTTTCCGTGGATGGCGATCCGTCCCGAATGCCGGGTACAGACATCCCGGATGGGGTCTAACCAGTTCCGCACCGACATTCCCAATTACCTGGAATTCTATCGACAGGGTCGTCTCAAGCTGGACGAGATGGTAAGTCGTCGCGGACGTCTTGGTGACATCAACGAAGCATTTCGAGCAATGAAAGCTGGTGAGGTTGCCAGGACGGTTCTCATGTTCGATTGACGACCGTCAGGGTTGCAGAGCATCGGCAGCGGGTGAGTCGATAACCAGGTCGAGGTCAGGGAACTGAACGGCGAGAACCCGAATCGGGTTGATGCGATACTCAACTGTAATACGATAGCGGTATTGCCCTGGGGGCACGACCGAGGGAATCTGCAGTTCCACCAAGTGAGCGTGACATCCCTTCAGGAAGTCCACGGAAAGTTCCGGAAGGTGGTAGATGACGCCATCGCGAAGCTCCTGCCGTATGATGGCCGTCACATCGCGGGCCAGACAGAATGGACGTGATACCCGCATCACTTCTCCAGGCTGAACGTGCCTGCTGTGTGCGGCGTAAGCCCGACCTTCCATATCGCTGAAGAGTACGGGCGTATAGCAAAGCCAGTATGCGATGATCGCGATACCTCCCCAGATGATACCGAGCGAGGTCCACAGTGACCACATTAGAAGTTTTTGGCCGCGCCGCTTCATGGCTCCCACCAGACTTGACATGGCATACATTACTTGATTGTTGTGTGTTGCACCCCGGACAGAACTCCGGCGATTACTGCAGTAAGCACTGCAGCAAGAGTCGTACCGATGCTTCCATAGAATGTCCATTTGACAGGAAGAAATTCTGCCGCACTTACTAAATGCATGATCCGATCTTCAAGAACTCGGATACGTGTTGCGCTTACGGCGGTCTGCACCTCGCTTTCCGCGAGACGCCTCGTGATATCCTCCAGATTCGATCGAACCATCATGATTTCTGATCGAAGGCCTGTCTCGTTATTATCTTGCATCGTGATGTCGCCCGTCCCACTGGGTGGCTGCCGGACACAGATCACTCCGGAGAGTCGGAAAGTATCACAGGAGTAAATGTCGCCGAGAGTGGGTAATCAAGAGTCCAAGCACCGCCCAGCTGCTTTCCAATATCCCAATCTGGCGGCACTGAAATTTGCGAGTAATTGTCGGTGACTGCATTCCCTCTCCCAATGGAAAAGCTTCCGTATGGATAAAACAGGCCACATGCATCTGACGAATGTTGCAGCGCTTCCGCCAGTGTCAACAGCAGATGAGTCGGATCGATGCGTTCGCAGGAGATGGCATTCACGATCCTGCCAGTGCCGAAGGTGATCTGCCCATCCATGACGACGAAGCCGCGGCCTACGGCAGCTTGGCGTGGAACGACGAGATCATTGCCAACATCGTGAGCCACGGTCAGCAGAATGCCGGAAGCCGACTGCCGATATGCGTGGACAATCCGCGGTCCGCCGCGAGTGGATATGACGTCGGGAATCGTGGCCACGCTGTCCGAAAGCCCTGCACGGACGATGGCCCGCGCAATCACAGGCGCCGCAAGCCTTGCCAGCCGCCGGTTGTCGGGAGCATCCCTGTGCGCGAAATCGCCACCGCTTGACGCCCCGGACGCATCATCCCAACTCGCCCCCCTGGCATTCGTATCCGCTGTCTGCGGATTGCCGATGACCACGTTGGCCGTGACATCTGAAGCGAGTGTTGCTACAGCAAGCCTATGCATCTGCATGCCGCCGGTGGTTCCATAAGGGATGGCGTTCCACCAAACCAGAGGAACCTGAGCAGCCGGCTTGTCCAGCATTGCTCGCTCAAGGGACATGAAGCGCCGTGCCGCGCCAATGAAGGTGTTCAACTCATCCGGTGTGCGCAGGCTGTCCGTCTCGCTCCAGGGCCATATGATGGCACAGATATCATCGCGGTCCTCAACAGACATTGTGGACAAGGCCTGCTGCACGCCATGACCATCCGCCCCCAGAGCCCATGTCGCAGGATCGGAACCGGTAGCGGGGTCAATCAGAAAGCTCCCCGGTAATGCACCGCCCATTGCGGCATAGATGCCGTGGCCGCTCTGCATCGTCGATTGCGTGGAAGACCCCGTCGTCGCTATCACATTGAAGGCAAGTGTGCCCGTATACCATCCGACAGCCTGGGCCAGCAGCGCTGCAGCGCCATCATTGAGTGCAAAATTGATGGCATTCGATTGGCCGTTGACCAGCAGGCTGATACCGCGGCGACTTCCACGCTTCCACCGAGCCGCATGGTCCAGGACACTGGATACGTCCGCATCCGACAATGCCTTGGACCAATATGCAGCCTCGTGAAACCAACACTGAGCACCACCCGAAGGCTGTCCATCATGCAACAGATGAACAGGCCCGGCTGGATTTGGCGGCATAGGAACAGTAAGAGCAGAGGCGACGCGATCGTCATCGAGCCAAACATCGAGGCCAACACCTGGCGCGTGACGCAGAACGATCGAATGCAGATGGCGACGGGTCAACGAACCAGTGAGAATCGTTCCGCCGGCCGCCGGGAAGAGCACCAGGCGCCTGGATGTGCCGCTGCTGTCCGCCTGCAGGATCGGAACTCCGTTGGACGACATGAGCACCACTGGTTCCTGGTCTCTCGTGCAGCCTTGCCGCCAGTTTGGACGTGACCAAACGAGATACCAGGACCAGGACGAGTCAGGTTGGAAGCTGGCAATATCGATACGAAACCCGAAATCCGGATCAATGGCAGGGTTCATGAGGCTGCCTGCATTCCGTAGCTTCGCGACGCCGCCCAGAACTCCGGAGAGATGTGGATAGATTGTTCCCTGCGGCGTTGCCGAACCAGCCGAGTAGGCTTGCATCGCACCCACGACGCCTGCCTTATCGGCAATGCCGTATACCCCTTCATGCCAGGCCGTCAGCGGTACGCCGCCAGCTCCGATCAGCCCTTCCGGCTTGCTGGCATCCCACCACCCTTCTATGCCGGTCATCAGCGACAAATCTGCGCCTTGTTCTTCCTGACCGGAATCGTTATCCGAATGCCCCGCAGGGTCGGCGAGGAGGCCAGCTTGACCATGGCCGAGGTCCAGCGACACGCCCGGCGCCAGGAGAATGATGCTCACCTAAATGACCGCGAACGGAGTGCTGTATGGCGTGGCAGCACTGCCGTCAGTCCCCTCGACCCAGGCATACCAGCTTCCGGAGTTGGGCGGAGTTGGCACGTAGGCCGCCCAGAAGTCGGTGTTTACATGAATGCCCGCTGTCCATTCCGACGGACGCTGTGCGAGGGATTGCGAGAAGCCGAAGTGCACTGCCGCATCCGCCGGTTGGATACGGGCATTGACCCCGATGCTGCCAACCCCCGCGGTGTAAGGCCCAGCGGGCACCAGATTCCAGGCCACTGAGGTTACCGCTCCCGTCAGCGGAAGTGTCGTTGCGCTGACCGGGGCAGTGGCCGGTCCTGCTCCGCCTTCGTTCATGGCGAATACACGCAATTCGTATGTAGTTCCTGGCGTCAGCGAACTGACGGTGAGTGTTGTTGCAGCTACACCCGCGACGCTGTTGCTCCAGGTCGGCACGCCACTTTGACGATACTGGACGGTATAGCTAGTTGGCGCTCCGCCATTTGTCGGAACACCCCAGGTCAGCAGGATAGAAGACGTCCCCTGCGTCGTCGCGGACAGGTTTGTCACAACCCCCGGGGAGGCTGCGCCGGAAGGCACAGCAATCTGGAGAATGTTCGAAAGAACGCTTCGGCCAGCAACATTTGTTGCGGCCACTGCTACCTCGTAGTTAATGCCCTGCACAAGCCCCTCGAATGTGAACGACGAACCGGTCGCACCATCCGCGACGATCGCCCACGCCGAAGTTTCAGCGGTACGACGATGCAGGACGTACCCGGCGACACTCCCTCCTGATGTGGGTGGATCCCAGGTCACCTGCGCAGCATTTCCCGAGAGAGAGACAAGGGACAGGTTTGCAGGCGCGCCAGGTGGAAGCGGGCCGACGGTACCCCCGATCATCGCAGCATAGGCGGTCGTGCCGGCCGATGTCATGACGCATCGAACCAGGGCGACTTGGCAAGGAGGGACAACATGCGATCCCGAAGCGCTCATGATTGCGCTGTCGAGCATAAGGTCGCCGGAGCTGAGATTCACGATCTCACAATGAAATCCGCTTCCGAGGTTACCGAGAACAACGCCAAGCGTGATCGGTGCAATGCAGGCAAGAATTCGTCCGTTATGCACTGTCGCGTCCAACGTAGTGTCCGTGGAGACCTCAACGACCGGGATCCGCAACGCACTCAGCCTGGAGGTCATCCAGTGCCAAATCGCTCCAAGGCTCTGTCGCAGCATCACACTGCCACCTTGTCCGACGAGAAGCGTGTCGCTGTCCGATGGATCACCTGCGCTCTGCACTTGATCGATTGTTCGACCGTTCAAGAAACCAGCATGTGAAACGGCATGGATTGTGCCATCGTGCTCGATGGGCACTCTGTCCAATGCCGACGCGGTCAGGAGGATTGGCAGATTGGAAAAGCTTGTCAGGCTATAGGAACCGCCAGTTTCGTCCCCGGGCCATGCTGCGGATATGACCCCGTGATCGTCGATGGTGATATGCTCACCCGCAGAATAGACGTCATGTGGAAGGTCCACCGGCGCCAATTTCAGGGCGCCTTCGGAAACCACGATCATGCGGTCTCCGGATGTGACAACACTGATCGGTGTCAACGCAGTCAGATCACCGCCGGCAGCGGCGAGAGTACCCTCGTTCAGAACGAGGCCAGCACCGACGGCGATTTCTTCCGGCCCCCCTTCCCCCAGACTCTTGCGCCCGAGCAGTGTCCCCCTGGCAGTCAGGATAGCAGGCTGGACGCCGGCGAGCAGATTGCCAACCGACACCGCCTTGGCAACTCCACCCTGGCTGATCGGAACTGTATCCGCGGCCTCGGCCCCCGTGGCGGAAGGAAGCTGAGAAATTAACGGCATTGAGAGGTTTCCCCAGCAAGTTGCAGCAGTGCGAGACGAGGTAGTTTATGCAAGCACCTGCGACCCGCTGCAGACCGACACCCATCGAATTCCATCGAAGAAGACTTCGACACCTGTGCCAGAGCCTACCGCCTCGTTTGGCTTCCTCCCATTCACCGCAAAGGCCTTCGCCCCTGCTGAAACCGACGCTGGCAAATTGCCAACCAGATAGGAGGGTAGAACCGGCGGGGCGCTGAAGCGCGGGCTCGCCGCATTCGTTCGAAACACCTCACGCCATGTGACATTGCCATCTGAGACGACATGATATCGGTCGTGCTGGCGAAGAACGATCGGTCCAAGATCAATCATGTCGCCCGAGGTAGGGGCGATTGTAGCGGTGACATTGCCCAACGTCGAGAACGTAAAGCCGACACCGGCGGCCACCTGATTCGCGGGTGGAAGCGTCACTGTGTAGGTTCCACTTCCCACTAGGAACACGATATTCCCCGCCAGATAAGCTCCTAGAGTGACATTGCCGCTAACAACGTTCTGCCACCCGACGGTAATACCTTTCCCGACAGCATAGGATAGATTTCCCTGATGCCACCGCAGAGTCCCGGTACCGCTGTCATATGCAAGTCTGTTGGTGCCGGAGGCTTCGAACGCAACGGAATGCCCGGCGGCAAGACGTATCGCGGCTGCACCGGCAAGCTGTGTCGCACCGGTCGTATCAAGAATGGATCGGGCGAATGGAAGGGCGACATTGACGACCTTCTGCACCTGGCCTGCATGCCCTGGCACAATGGAAATGCCGATCACGGTTGCAAGCTCAACCGGATCGCCGTTCAGATCTGCCTGCCCTATGACCAAAGCCTGAATGGCACGTCTGCCAGCGTCATCGGCGCCATTCCCGAACCAGTCCATTTCCACCGTCAGTCCAGCAGCCGTCCAGCTTGACGGCTTTCCGGTGTGATCCCGGTACTCAAGCACGGCCGCC
>JBFXDK010000064.1:0-30894 GCA_050181195.1 Acetobacteraceae bacterium
CGCATCATCATCGAGACGACGGGGCTGGCGGACCCCGCGCCGATCCTTGCAACGCTCATGAGCGATCCCGTGGCAGCGAGCGCCTACCGGCTGGATGGTGTGGTGACGGTCGTGGATGCGGTGAACGCCGCTGCGCATCTGGACACACAGGAGGAAGCGGTGCGGCAGGTCGCGGTTGCCGACCGGCTGGTGATCAGCAAGGCGGACCTGGCCGATTCGGCCGCGCTGCGAGCGCGGCTGCAGCGGTTGAACCCGGGGGCGCCGATCCTGGAAAGCCGGCAGGGGGTGATCGATCCGGCCGCCATCCTGGATGCCGGGTTGTTTGATGCCTCGGGCAAGATCGCCGATGTGCGCCGTTGGCTGGATGCCGAGGCGTTCGCGCAGGCCGCGGACGACGGGCATTCCCATCGGCACGACCATGGTCATACCGGTGATCACGGCCATGACCATCGTGGCGCGGGTGCCGACGGGCGCCACGGCCATGATCATGACCGCGAGGGTGATCATGGGCACCACGATCCGAACCGTCATGACGCGCGCATTGCGGCGTTCTGCACCACGTTCGACCGGCCACTGCACTGGCAGGGGGTCGGCACCTGGCTGGAGATGCTGATCGCGACCCAGGGCGAGAAGCTGCTGCGGATCAAGGGCATCCTGAACCTGGAAGGGCAGGACCGGCCCGTCGCGATCCATGGCGTGCAGCACCTGATGCATCCGCCCGCGCTGCTGAGCGGCTGGCCGGAGGGTGACCCAAAGACCAGCCGGCTGGTGTTCATCACGCGGGATCTGCCGCGATCGGTGATCGAGGAGGGGCTGCGGGCGTTCGAGGACGCGGCGCGGAGCGCGCCTCCTGCCGGTCCCGCCTGATCCTCGGTCGTCGCGATCAGTGCGCCGCTGAGCCCAGCGCCGCGCTTGGTTTTTGATGCTGCGACAGCCGGTCCACCAGCGTCTGGCTCGCTTCGTTCATGCCGATGATCTCCACCGGCACGCCGTGACGGCGGAATTTCAGCACCACTCGGTCCAGCGCGTTGATGCCGGTGATGTCCCAGAAATGCGCGTCATGAACGTCGATGACGACGCCTGTCAGGTCCTCCCGGAAGTCGAAGGCGCCATGGAACGCCTCGGCGGTTGCGAAGAAGATCTGCCCGGTGACACGATAGGTGCGGGTGCCGGTGGTTTCGTCCAAAGTCGAACCCACGCCGAAGAAGCGTGACACTTTCTGGGCAAAGAACAGCCCGCTGAGCACGACGCCGACCAGCACGCCCTTGGCGAGGTCGTGCGTCGCGAGCACCACCGCGACCGTCGCGACCATGACCACGCTGGAGCTCTTCGGATGCGTCACCAGGGTGCGCAGCGATGCCCATTGGAATGTATTGATGGAAACCATGATCATGACGGCGACCAGCGCCGGCATCGGAATCTGCTTTACCCAAGGCCCCAGGACGACGATCAGGAACAGCAGGAAGGCACCCGCCCAGAGGCACGACAGGCGTCCCCGTCCGCCGGAGGACACGTTGATCACCGACTGGCCGATCATGGCACAGCCGGCCATGCCGCCGAACAGGCCGGAGGTGATGTTCGCCAGGCCCTGTCCGGCGCATTCCCGGTTCTTGTTCGAACCGGTATCGGTCATTTCGTCGATGATTGCTGCCGTCATCAGGCTTTCCAGCAGGCCGACCATGGCGAGAGTCAGTGCGTAGGGCAGGATGATGCGAAGCGTTTCCAGCGTCAGCGGCACCATGGGAAGTGCGAACGACGGCAGTTCGTTCGGCAAGGCGCCCATATCGCCAACCTTGTGGAAGTCGAGTCCGGTGGCCATGGAGAAGGCGGTCAGCAGGACGATCGTCACCAGCGGCGAGGGCACTGCCGTGGTCAGCCGCGGCAGCAGGTAGATGATGGCGAGCCCGACCGCGACCATGGCATAGACCTGCCAGCCCTGGCCGATGAGTTCCGGCAATTGCGCCATGAAGATCAGGATAGCGAGCGCATTGACGAAGCCGGTGATGACCGAGCGCGAGACGAAGCGCATCAGGTCGCCGAGGCGGAGCGCGCTGGCCAGCAACTGGATCAGCCCGGTCAGGATGGTGGCGGCAAACAGGTAGTTGACGCCGTGATCCCTGACCAGGGTGACCATGACCACCGCCGTTGCGCCCGTAGCGGCCGAGATCATGGCCGGCCGGCCACCGGCGATGGCGGTGACCACGGCGATGCAGAACGAGGCGTAGAGGCCGAGCCTGGGGTCGACACCGGCGATGATGGAGAAGGCGATGGCCTCGGGGATCAGGGCGAGGGCGACGACGGTACCTGCCAGCAGGTCACGCGTGACATTGGGCGCCCATTCGGCGCGGAGCGTCGACAGGTTCACGGCGGGGCTTTCATCGATGGCTCGCGCGTCGTGGAAGGCCGAGCGGGCGCGTTCGAAGCTTGGTGCCTTGCGGCAGCGGCGGGCTGAGCGGGCGCGGTGTTCTAGGGAGGGATCGGCAACCCTTCAGCCGGCAGTTCGTCGGGATGAACGCACTCTGGATGCATGACGCTGTATAGACGGGATCATGCTGCAGCGCAACATAGGAAGGATGGTGCGCGTTTCCATCTCTTCATTGTCCGGACTGTCTCGCTCCGTGACCATCCGCGCGGTCGTCAGGTTACTCCCACTCGATCGTCCCCGGCGGCTTCGACGTGATGTCGTAGGTCACCCGGTTGATCCCGCGCACCTCGTTCACGATCCGGCCGGCGATGCGGGTCAGGAACGCCATGTCGAACGGATAGACATCCGCCGTCATCCCATCCGTGCTGGTGACGGCCCGCAGCGCGCAGGCATGGTCGTAGGTGCGCCCGTCCCCCATCACGCCCACCGTGCGCACCGGCAGCAGCACGGTGAATGCCTGCCAGATTGCGTCATACAGGCCGGCCGCCCGGATTTCCTCCAGGAAGATCGAGTCCGCCTTGCGCAGGATATCCGCCCGCTCCCGCGTCACCCCGCCGGGGATGCGGATCGCGAGGCCTGGGCCGGGGAAGGGGTGGCGGCCGACGATGGTGTCCGGAATGCCCAGTTCGCGGCCCAGCGCGCGAACCTCGTCCTTGAACAGCTCGCGCAGAGGCTCGACCAGCTTCATGCGCATCCGCTCCGGCAGCCCGCCGACATTGTGGTGCGACTTGATGGTAACGGACGGGCCGCCGGTGAAGCTGACGCTTTCGATCACGTCGGGATACAGCGTGCCCTGCGCCAAGTAGTCGGCGCCGCCGATCTTCTTCGCCTCCTCCTCGAACACCTCGATGAACAGGCGGCCGATGGTCTTGCGCTTGGCTTCCGGGTCGGTGACGCCTTCCAGCGCGCCCAGGAACAGGTCGGAGGCGTCGCGGTGCACCAGCTCGATGTTGAACCGGTCGCGGAAGGTGGCGACGACCTCCTCGGCCTCGCCGTGGCGTAGCAGGCCGTGGTCGACAAAGATGCAGGTCAGCTGGTCGCCGATGGCTTCGTGGATAAGCACCGCGGCGACCGAGGAATCGACGCCGCCTGACAGGCCGCAGATGACGCGGCCAGTGCCGACCTGGGCGCGGATGCGGGCGATCTCGGTCGCGCGGAAACCGGCCATGGTCCAGGACCCGGTCAGGCCCGCAACCTTGTGGGTGAAGTTGCGCAGCAGCTGCGCGCCGTGCGGGGTGTGTACGACCTCGGGGTGGAACATCAGCCCGTAGAATTTGCGGGCGTCGTCGGCAAACAGGGCATAGGGCGCGCCCTCGCTGGACGCGACCACACGGAATCCGGGCGGCAGGCGGGTGACGCGGTCGCCGTGGCTCATCCACACCTGTTCGCGGGCGCCCTGGTGCCATACCCCGTCCAGCAGGTCGCACGTGCCGGTGACATCGACGAAGGCCCGCCCGAACTCCCGATGGTCGGCCGGCTGGGTCTCTCCACCGAGCTGCGCGGCCATCACCATCTGGCCGTAGCAGATGCCCAGCACCGGCACGTTCTGCTCGAACACCATCTGCGGCGCGCGGGGGGATTCGCCCTCATGCACACTGGCAGGCCCGCCCGAGAGGATGAACGCCTTTGCCTGGAAGCCGCGGATGCGGTCCGGATCGGCGTTGAACGGCCAGATCTCGCAATAGACGCCGGATTCGCGCAGGCGGCGGGCGATGAGCTGCGTGACCTGGCTGCCGAAGTCCAGGATCAGGACGCGTTCATCGGTGTCGGCGGGATCAGGCAGGGAATCGGGCATGGCGGGTTCCGCTGGCGAGCATGATCCGTGGGCTTGGACCACGGCCGGGTCCGGGAAGGCAAGCGATGGTTGCTCGTGGTGGGATACGGCATGATATGGTGCGTATCAGGACGCCGGACACCGGAAATGGACAAGGTTATTCAGGCCGCCGAGGCCGCACAGGATTTTTCCCGCGTGCTGCGGGAGGTGCGGGAGGGCGAGAGTTTCACCGTGACCGCGGACGGGCACGCCGTGGCGCGGATTGTGCCGGTGGCCACGCCGGACAGGGAGGCCGCGAAGCGCCGGCTGCTGGAGCATCTCAAGAGCTTGCCCACGACCGATATCGGTCCCTGGACGCGTGAGGAACTGTACGACTGCTAGCGGCATTCGATACCAACGTCCTGATCTATGGTGCGGGACTGAACGGACCCGAGCGGCGTGCCCAGGTCGAGGCATTGATCGCGGACATTCCTGCTTCGTCGGTCATCGTTCCCGCGCAGGTATTGGGGGAAGCATTCAACGTCCTGACCCGCAAGGCAAAGTGGCCCACGGGGGATGCGCGACGGATGATCCGGACCTGGCGGGACGCCAACCGGATCGTCGACACGACCGAGGAAACCGTGATGCGGGCGATCGATCTGGTTGTCGATCACAGGCTGGCCATCTGGGATGCCGTAATACTCGCGGCCGCTGCAGAGGCTGGCTGTCGCATGCTGCTGTCCGAGGACATGCATGCCGGCTTCAGCTGGACCGGCGTAACCATCGTAAACCCGTTCGACCCGCGACCCCACCCGTTGCTTGCGCAACTGCTCGGCGAGTGATCAGACCGGAAGCACGTCGCGCTGCCTGACCTGCCGGTCGGCAGACAGGCCGCAGAGACAGCCCAGCACGATCCAGAACAGCAGGTTTGTCGCGACGGACAGCATCGCGAAATCCCGCATCAGCGCCGCCGGGACGGCATCGGGACCGTCCGGCTGTGGCGCCCCCACAAGATGCGGCAATGCCAGCACGATGATGCCCAGAACACGCTGTATCCATCCGCGCGACGGGCCAAGCGCCAGCCACAGGCCCAAAGCGGTCGCGATGACGGTGCCCAGCCACCAGAGCTGGCGCAGATGCAGGTCGCCCACGGCCGCGCCCGGTGGTTTCGGCGGCAGGCCGATCGCGGGCGCCAGGACGAAGCAGGCGAACCCGGCGATCCCCCACAGGATGCCCCGCCGGATGTCCATGCGTGCACCGGCCAGCGTCACAACTGCCAGCAGGATCGCGGCGAAGCCGATGCTGCTGATGACGGTGGTCAGCGCCGTCAGGCCGATCCGCTGCCAACCGGGTGCGGGTTGCCAGCCCTCATCCCCGTGCGAATGGTCATGCCCTGTGCCGGCATGCGCATGGACAGCGGCGGCGGGTGCGTGTCCGGCCGCAGCTTCCAACACCTCGGCCTGGTCGATCAGCGGCACGATCGTCACATGCTGCACGGCGAACAGCACGAGCCCCGCCAGCGACCCGGCCATCAGCGCGCGAACGATCAGATGCCGGAACTGATCCATCGGGCTCAGCGCCAGGAACGGGTCAGTGGCAGGGAAAGCCCGTCGCGTGCCGCGTGTCGTGCGCCGCGTTGTGCACGGCGGAGGAATGCGCGAAGCCGACGCCGTAGAGCACCACCGTGCCGAACAGCAGCAGCGCGAGCGCCGGCAGATGCCGGGTCAGGGCGGAAACATCGGTCAGACGCGCGGTCAGGGCCTGCATCATTGTCTCCTTCGGTCAGGGTGTGACGAAACTCAGGTCAGGAACACGCCGCCGTTCACGTGCAGCACCTGCCCGGTGGTATAGCGGCCTTCCGGCCCGGCAAAATAGCGCACCGCGGCGGAAATCTCCTCCACCGACGCCTTGCGGCCCAGCGGGATGCCGCGGTCAGCCAGCGCACTCGGCGCCGGCCCGCCGGCCGAGGCGCCGCGCACCGTATCGACAGCGCCGGGGGCAACGCAGTTGCAGGTGATGCCGTGCGGCGCCAGTTCGATGGCAAGTGCCCGCATCAGCCCTTCCAGCCCGGATTTCGACGCCGAGACATGGCAGCGGTTGGGCGTGCCGACATGGGTGGAAATGCCCGACAGCGCGACGATCGACCCGCCGCCGCGCGGGATCATGTGCGGCACCGCCGCGCGCGCCAGGATGAAGGCGCCGTCCAGCGCGACCGACAGGATTTCCCGCCACTCCGCCAGGCTCATCTGCAGGAACGGCGTCTGCCGGCGCAGCCCGGCGTTGCTCACCAGGATGTCGATGCCGCCGAACGCCGCCACGGCATCCTGAATCATCCGCCCGGTGGCAGTCTCATCGGATACGTCCGCCATGCAGCCGATCGCCTGCTGGCCCATGGCGTTGATCTCGCCCACCACCGCGTCCACCGCGCCCCGGTCCGACCGGCCGTTCACCACCACGGATGCGCCGCGGCGCGCGAAATCCAGCGCGATGGTGCGGCCGATATTCTTCCCCGCGCCGGTGACCAACGCGACCTTGCCGGCAAATGTCTGTTCCATGTTCAAGCCGCCTTCAGGATCATGTCAGCACCCTTTTCGGCAATCATGATGACCGTCGCGTTGGTGTTGCCCGAGACGACCGTCGGCATCACCGAGGCGTCGATCACCCGCAGCCCGTCCATGCCCTTCACCTTCAGCGACGTATCCACAACCGCCATCGGCCCTGGTCCCATCATGCAGGTGCTGGTCTGGTGGAAGGTCGTGCCGGCGGTGGCGCGGACGTGGTTCAGCAGGTCTTCATCCGTGCTGGCCTGCGGCCCCGGCATCAGTTCTTCCGTGACATAGCGCTGCAGCGGTGAGGCGGCGAACACGCGGCGCATCACCTTCAGCCCGGCGACCATGGTGTCGCGGTCGCCCTGGGTCGAGAGGTAGTTCGGCTGCATCGCCGGTGCCACCTCGGGATCGGGCGAGGTGATCCGCAGCCAGCCGCGGCTTTCCGGCCGGCAGGGGATCGCGCTCATGCTGCAGGCCGGGAATGTGTGCATGGGATCGCCCACCTTGGGCGCGCTGCCGGCCAGGAACTGGTACCAGACATCGGGACTGTCGAGCTCAGGGCGCGTCTTCACGAACAGCCCGATCGGGCTGGCGCCGGTCATCAGCGGGCCACGGCGGGCCAGCATCCACTCGGCGCCCGCATACAGCCGGCGCATCCAGCTGTGGTAGACCTCGTTCATCGTGATCGTGCCGGGCTTGCACTTGTAGATCATGCGCCCGCCAATATGGTCCTGCAGGTTTTCGCCCACACCCGCCAGGTCGTGCACCACCGGAATACCCAGCGACTGCAGCAATTCGCCGGGGCCGATACCCGACAGTTGCAGGATCTGCGGGGAGTTGATGGCGCCACCGCACAGCAGCACTTCGCGCCTGGCCCGCACCTCGCGCATCACCCCGTGCTGGCTGTAGCGAACGCCGACGGCGCGCTTGCCTTCCACCAGCACCTTCTGCGTCAGCGCATGGACCTCGACCCGCAGGTTCCGCCGGTTGCGCACCGGATGCAGATAGCCGACCGCCGCCGAACAGCGCCTGCGTCCTTTCACCGTGACTTGCAGCGGCCCGACGCCTTCCTGGTCTGCGCCGTTGAAGTCGCGGTTGAACGGGTAGCCGACCTCCTGCGCCGAGGCGATCATCGCGTCATGCAACGGATGGTCGGTCTTCAGGTCGGAGACGCCCAGCGGCCCGCCCTTGCCGTGGAACTCATCGGAACCGTGTTCCTGGTCCTCGGCCTTCCGGAAATAGGGCAGCACGTCGTCATACGACCAGCCCGCGTTGCCCAGCTGGCGCCAAAGATCAAAGTCCTGTTGCTGGCCGCGGATGTAGATCAGCCCGTTGATGGAGGACGATCCGCCCAGGACCTTGCCGCGCGGCCAGGAGATCCGCCGGTTGTTCATCTCCGGCACCGGCTCGGTTTCGAAATACCAGGCGACCTTCGGATTGTAGATGTTGCGGAAGAACCCGGCGGGGATGTGGATCCAGGGATCCGTGTCCTTGCCGCCGGCTTCCAGCAGCAATACGCGCGTATCGGGATCGGCGCTGAGGCGGTTCGCCAGCACACAGCCGGCGGACCCGGCACCCACGATGATGAAATCGTATTCCTCCGCGCCGGCCACGGCCTGTCCCCCCGCCTCGGTCCCCTTGTGACACTACGATGGCGGCAAAGCGCCGCAGGGGGAAGTAGGCCCTTGCGGATCAGCGCGGAAACACGCGCCCCGAGGCGATGCGCGCCCCCTCGGACAGGGCGGCGAGCTTGGCCCAGACCACGTCGGCTGCCACGCGCCGCATGCCAGCCGAGGTGTCGAAGCCGCAATCGGTGCCGGCCTGCACGCGGGACGGATCGCCGACCGCGTCCACCACCCGCTCGATCCTTTCGGCGACGGCTTCCGGGTGTTCCACAAAATTGGTGACGGAATCGATCACGCCGGCGACGATGATCTGGTCCTTGTCCAGCGGAAACTCCTTCAGCACACGGTACTCGTGCGCATGCCGCGGATTGGCGAAAGGCAGGACGAAGCCGCCGACCTTCAGGCGACGCAGGATCGGGAAGATCTCCCGCAGTTCCACGTCGCAATCATGCGGGCCTTCGTAGTTGCCCCAGCAGACATGCAGCCGCACCTTCTCCCGCGGGATGTTCGCAAGCGCCATGTTGATCGTGCCTACCACGCGCTCCACGAAGCCCTGGAAGTCAGCGAGCGGCCGGTCCTGGTAGGAAAAATGCCGCTCCATTGCGAGGTCGGGGCAATCGAGTTGCAGCAGGAATCCGTGGTTGACGATGGTCTCGTATTCGACCCGCAGTGCCTCACCCAGGGCGGCCAGGTAGGCAGCTTCGTCCGGATAGTAGTCGTTGCGCATCGCGGCGGCGACGATGCCGGGCGAGGGGGCGGTCAGAAATGGCTCGACGAAGGGCTGTCCCATCGCGTCCAGCGTCGCGCGGAAATCGGCGCACTCATGCTCGACGGCGGCCCGGTCGGTGTATCGGACCTCACCGATCGCGGTCGGAATGTCCTCGCGCGCGCTGACCATGACGGCATGCGCCATTTCCCGCGCGATCGCCGCCTTCAGCGCCGGATAGCGTTCGACGTCCTGGCGTGGCGGGCGGGTCCAGGACCCGCCGAATCCGCTCATGCGGCTGCGCACATACAGGAAGAACGCCTCGCGTTGCTGCTCGCCGTTGTTGCCGATATCGATGCCGGCCTCGCGCTGGCGGCGGACCACGTCCTCCATTGCGGCATGACCGGCCGTCGCCAGCTCCGCATCGACCGGTTCGCCCCGTGCCTTGCGCACATAGAGTTCCACGAGCGACGACGGACGCGGCAGGCTGCCGGTATGCGTCGTCAGGATGCGATCGGTGCTGCGCTGCATGATGGTCTCCTCCCACGGAAGCATCCGGCGGCGCATCGCAGGCGCGGAGCCGACCGAACGATGCGTTGAACGCGCGTCTTGGGCAGGCATCCTCGGCGCAAGCCTTTGATGCCTGTTCAGTGCCGCAATCTGGCACAGACGGCGGGGAGACGTCTGCCCCTTGGGTCAGGCGGCGGCGGTCCGCAGCCGGTTCGCCGTGCGGTGACGTCCGATCAGCGGCAGGAGGTTTGCCAAGTCCGGGCCGTGGTCCTCTCCGGTCAGGGCCAGGCGCAACGTTTCCTGTACCTCTCGGCCGTCACGGCCTGTTTCCGCGGCAAGCATGTCGGTCCAGGTCTGCCAAATCGCGCTGTCCCACGGCTCCGGCGGCAGCAGCGCCTCAGCCCCGGACAACAATTCGTGTTCATCCTCCATGACCGGCGGGACAATGGTCCCTGTCACCACATCCCACCACCCGCGGGCTTCCTTCAGCAGGTCAAGGCCGTCGCGGACCGCCAGCCAGAATGCCTCGGTCGCGCCGGCCGGCAGCCGGTCGGCCACCGCCGCGAACTCCAGCCGAACCAGCACCTGACGGTTCAGGGTCAGCAGTGCCTCCACGTCGAGCCCCGGCGGGGTGCGCGAGAGGCGCCGCAGATCGAAGGACCCGGCCAGATCGGCGATTTCGGTCGGCGGCAGATCGGCCGCGGCCCCTGCGCGCGCGAGCCAGGAGGCAAGCGCCTGCGGCACGATCCCGTCACTGCGCAGGCCGCGCAGCGTCAGGCTTCCGGCGCGGCGGCCCAACCTGCTCTGCCCGAGCTCGGGCAGGGGAGGGAGATGCGCGAACGTCACAAGGCGCGGATCGGCTCCCAGCGCCTCGAACAACTCGATCTGGATGGCGGTGTGCGCAGCGCTGTCATCTGCGCGGATGACATGGGTGATGCCGGTGTCGATATCGTCGACCACGCTTGCCAGGACCGGCGCCGAACGGCCGTCGGCGCGCACCAGGATGGGGTCCGACACCGCGGGCAGCTTCGCCTGTCGTGGTCCCTGGATCATGTCGTGCCAGGCCAGCGTGCGATCCGATAGCCGGAACCGCCAGTGCGGCCGCTTGCCGCTCGCTTCCGCAGCCGCGCGCTGTTCCGGCGTCAGCCGCAGCATGGCACGATCATAGACCGTGGGCTGGCCGCGCTTCTGCCGGTAGTCGCGCTTGGCCCGCAACTCCTCCTCGGACTCGAAGCACGGGTACAATTGCCCTGTCTGTTTCAGTCGCGCGATCGCGGCGTCGTACAGCGCGGTGCGCTCCGACTGGAACATGCAGGCGTCCCAGGTCAGGCCCAGCCAGCGCAGATCCTGCTCGATCGCCTCGGCGAAGTCGGGGCGGGCGCGGTCCCGGTCGAGGTCGTCGAAGCGAAGCAGGAAATACCCGTCATGGCGGCGGGCATGCAGGAAGTTGGCAAGCGCGAGGCGGGCGCCACCCAGGAACAGATGACCGACCGGCGTCGGCGCGTACCGGACGCGCATCACTCGTCCGGCTCATCGTCGTCCGGCTGGTCGCGGCGGGGATCGAGCGACCGCCAGTCCCGCTCCTCGGGCCCGGCGCGATGGTCAACGAATTCCCCTAGTTCCGCCGCGCTTTTCCAACCCGCGTCCCCGGCATCGACCACCTCCGCGTCCTCCCCGAACGCGAACCATGCCTCCAGCACATCCTTCGTCGTCATACCCGGCGCTCGGCATCGCTCTACCGAGTCACGGACATACCGGCGGGCGAAGGCGTTGGCCTGCATCAGGGTCGGAAAGCCGCCGACCTCCTCGACGATGTTGTCCTGCGCTCCGCCAGAGAGATCCAGAATGCGCACGCGCCAGCCCCCATCCGGGGCGAACAGATCGCTCATGCCAGCACGCGTGGAAGAAATTGCCTTTGTGCCATCCGGCAAACCTAGGGACGGTCCTGCTCGGATGCAAATGGCACGAAATTTCAGGTCTCGGGATCGACGCCGAGAGCCACGAGTTCCTCCAGCACCCGGCGCCGGTGCGCTTCAAGCTCATCGACGGCCAGCCGCTTGAGATCGGCAAGGAACGTCGGCGAAGCGGTGATACCCCGGGAATGGGTTGTGCTCGCGCCTTCCTGCGACATGCGCAGGCTCGCATCGCCGGGCGCTTCAACAAACAACTGAAACGCAGCGGGTTCGGCGCGCTGCGCCATGACGATCAAGGATCTTATGTCGGTCAGCTCTGAGACGAGATGATTCACACGCTCGAGGTTCTGCAGCTTCATGGCCTGTCATCGTCCGCCGCGTTGGGTATGGGGGAAGAATTAGCGGCTGCACGCGCCGGGGCGGATGATCTGGATCAAATGGGCCTGCGCGGCTCAACCGCGCAGCACCGCCAGGGCGTCGTGCATGGCGGCGCCCTCGGCGGTGTTGTCGAAGATGCACCAGACCTCGCCGGTTTCGCCGAACAGGTGATGGCGCAGACGTGCCAGGTGCTCCGGCGCATAGGCCGAGTAGTAGATCCGGGGCGAGCCATGCAGGCGGTAATAGCGCAGTTCCGTCCAACCGCCCGGTTCGGCAGCGCGCGGCACCACCGCGGGATCGGCGGCGACCCGTGCGACGCGGAACCTGCCCAGCAGCAGGTCAACGTCATCCCTGAACCAGCTTGGATGGCGGGGTTCGCAGGCCACCGGCCCATCGCACCGGCCGCGCAGCATCTCGAAAAAGGCGCCGCAGATCGTCGCATCAAACGCCAGGCTGGGCGGCAACTGCACCAGCAGCGGCCCGCGCTTGCGGTCCAGGCGCGCCGTTTCCTCCAGGAAGCGCGCCAGGATGTCCTCGGCACCTTCCAGTCGCGCCTCGTGGGTGATGCGCTTCGGCAGCTTCACCGCGAAGCGGAACCCAGGCGGCACGGTGTCGGCCCACCGCGCATAGGTTGCGGGACGGTGCGGCCGGTAGAAGGATGAATTGATCTCCACGGCGGGGAAGACCTGGCCATAGCGCGCCAGATGGCTGCCCTGTTGCGGGAAGTGGCCTGCCTGCGCCGCCGGGACCGACCAACCCGCGGTGCCGATCCAAAGGCATCCGTTCTTCAGGGACTGCACCGTCGCTCGCCATTCCTTCGCTTCTGGGAGAACGCAGCCTGCCATCGCTCGTTCGGGCCAATCTGGGCGCCGCGGGACAGGGCTTCTATGCTGGCCGAAACCCGGAGGAGCGTCATGCAGAAGATCCTGATTGAGCAGAGCGGTCCGGTGCGTACCGTCTGGATGAACCGTCCGGAAAAGCGCAACGCACTGGACAGCGAGATGCGACGCGACCTGACGGAGGTGCTTCGTGCACCGGTCGCAGCCGAGGACCGGGTCATCGTGATCCGCGGCCAGGGACCGGCATTCTGTTCCGGCCTGGATATGGCGGAGCGGCGGCGGACCATGGGCAGCGGGGAAGCGAGCGGCATCGAGGCATTGCTGCGTGCGATCGAACTCTGCCCGCTGCCGGTCGTGGCCGTGGTGCAGGGCGACGCGATCGCCGGCGGCAATGAACTCGCGCTGCATTGCGATCTGGTCGTGGCAAGCGAGGCGGCGCGGTTCGGCATGTCGCTCGCCCAGGTCGGATTGGCCCCCAACTGGTTCCTGGCAAAAAAGCTGATGGAAGTACTGGGGCCGGTGACGGCGCGGGAAATGCTGCTGCTTGGCGACCCGCTGCCAGCCGCGCGGCTGTTCGCCCTGGGTCTGATCGCGCGCTGCGTGCCCGCGGATCAGCTGGAGGCGGAGGCGACCAGCGTCATTGATCGGCTGGCCGCGAACGCTCCGCTCTCGCTCAAGGCCATGAAGGCGATGACGGTCAGGCAATTGGAATTCCGCGACGCCATTCCGCATGCCGACATCGACGCGCTGGTTCAGGCGGCCTTGAAGAGCCAGGACGCCAGCGAAGGCATGAAGGCGCGGCTGGAGCGGCGCGTCGCGCGGTTCCAGGGGGTATAGTTCCACGTAAAGAGCAATGGTCTGGAGGAATGTCCATGAACGAACTGGTTGGCACCTGGCGCCTGGTGCGCGCCCAAGCGTGGGACGGCGACGGCAAGCCGGTGACCCCGCCCTATGATGGGCAGGGCCTCGGCCGTATCGTGTTCACCGCCGACGGGCATATGGCCGTCATGATGATCGATGCGCGCAAGGAGGTTCCCGCCGCCCAGAAGCGGGAATACAGCGGCTACTTCGGCACCTACACCTATGATGGCAAGCAGCTTGTCACCACCGTGGAATGCGCGCCCGACCCCAGCCGCATCGGCTCGGAACAGCCGCGCGGTGTGCGGTTCGAGAATGGATTGCTGATCCTGCGTCCCCCGCCGCGCAACGTCGGTGGTACGGTCGAGCAACGGGAACTGACCTGGGAGCGTGTCTCCGACGTGTAGCGGCACCTGCTCGGACAGCGTGCCGGAACTTCCGGGACGGCGAGGCGGATAGCCCGCGGTCGCATGATGCGACAGCGTGAGTGAAAGGGATCGTGCCGGAACCCGGCAGTTCTCATCTCGTCCGGCGGCGGGCACATCTTGGTCGTACTCGGACTTGATCCGAGAACCGCCGCACAGCACAGCGTTGAATGACGGGCTGACTTTTCAGGGGCGCCGTCTGCGGCGATGCTCGGATCAGGCCCGGGCACGACGGGCGCGGCAGTTTGACGCATAATGAGAACCGCTGGCCGGAACCGGGCTGATCTACCCGCCGGTCTTCCGCCGTTCCCCATTCTTGCGCAGCAGGAACTCGCGGCCAACCTTCACCATCGGCGTGCCGTCGTATTCGACAATGTCCGCGGTGGCATAGGTCTCATGCCAGGAATCCGGAATGAAACTGCCGGTGCCCACGACATCGATCGGTGCCCTGGCATCCGCCATCACCCGGCACTTGTCCACGCCGAAGCCGGATGATGCGACGATCCGCGTTTTCGGAAAGCCTGCCCGATCCAGCGCCTCCCGCGTGAACCAGATGGCCGCCGCCGATACGCCGGTGCCGACCAGATAGCGGAGCTCGGTTTCGCTGCGATAGCGGCGGATCGCGCCGGGGGCATTGCGTTCCAGCACGGCATAGCTCTCGGCGGGGTCGAGGCCTTCCAGGAAGCGTCCGCCATGCGTATCCAGTCGGAACGACAACTGTCCGGCCGCGGCAAGCTCCGGAAAGCGGCGGCACACCGCGACGGCGTCGGTGATCTCCCGCCCGAAATAGTCCACCAGCACGGTCATCGGCTCATCGGGGAAGGTCTCCCGGAACATCTCGGCGGCCCGCACCGTGGATCCGGCATAGCCGATGAGCGAATGCGGCATCGTGCCAAGGCCACGCTGGCCGCCAAACCAATGGGCGGTGCCGTCGTTCGCGTTGCCGATGAAGCCCTTGGCCCCCTCCTTCCGCGCGGCATTGCTGCCGACCGAGGCGGCGTAAGCCATCATCTCCTGCATTTCCGCCCCGGCGCAGTGCCGCGCCTCCATCGCCAGGAAAGCAACATGTGGCAGGGCAAGGCTCATCTGGTAGGCATTGTGCGCGGCAACGCAGGCCGGGCCAATCTTCTGCAGGGCAATGGTTTCCAGATCCGACAACTGGACCATGCTGCCGCTCAGATAAGCGATCGGCTCGCCGGCGCCGACCCAATCCCCTTCCTTGTGGACGAGGTCGACACCGATCCGCACGCCGCGATCGGCTGCGACGGACGCCAGCCAGTCCAGCATCAGCCTGGGCGCGCAGATGACCGGACGCCGCAGGAAGACGGCGTAGATCACCGACTTGTCGCCGAAGCGGGCGACAATGCGCTTGGTGCGGTTGAAGTAGCTGTCGGTCCTGGCGGCTATGTCCGCTTCCAGCTTGGCCGACCCGTCCACCGCATTCGCCCTCCCGGGACTACTGCGCGGCGAGCGCGGGCTGGGACGCCGGGGCACGACGGCGCTTCAGCTCCTCGGCCACCAGGAATGCGAGTTCCAGGGACTGTTCGGCATTCAGGCGCGGATCGCAGAACGTCTCATACCGCGCGGCCAAGTCCGCCTCGCTCAGGCGGTGCGCGCCGCCGGTGCATTCGGTCACGTCCTGCCCGGTCATTTCGACATGCACGCCGCCGGCCCAGGTGTTCTCGGACGCGTGGACGTCGAAGAAGCCTTGCACTTCGCGCAGTATCGCCTCGAAGTTGCGGGTCTTCAGCTTGTCGCCGGTGGTGACGGTGTTGCCGTGCATCGGGTCGCACAGCCAGACCACCTTGTGACCCGCGCGCTCCACGGCGCGAACCAGGCCCGGCAGACGCGCGCCAACCTTCTCGGCCCCCATGCGGCTGATGAGGGTGATGCGGCCGGGCTCATTCGTCGGGTTCAGGATGTCCAGGATGCGCAGCAGGTCATCCGGTTCCTGCGTCGGCCCGACCTTCATGCCGATCGGATTCCTGAGGCCGCGCAGGAATTCCACATGCGCGCCGTCAACCTGCCGGGTGCGGTCGCCGATCCAGAGGAAATGCGCGGAACAGCCGTACCAGTCGCCGGTGGTGGAATCGACGCGGGTCAGCGCCTGCTCATAGGGCAGCAGCAGCGCCTCGTGGCTGACATAGAAATCGGTCTCCCGCATGTCGCGCGTCGTGGTGCTGGTCATGCCGCAGGCGGCCATGAACGCCAGCGTCTCGTCGATGCGGTGGGCCAGGTCCTGGTAGCGGTCCGCGAGCGGCGAACGCTCGACAAAACCGAGGTTCCAGCGATGCACCTCATGCAGGTCGGCGTAGCCGCCCGAGGCGAATGCGCGCAGCAGGTTCAGCGTGCTGGCGGACTGGAAATAGGCGAACTCCATGCGCGCGGGATCCGGAATCCGCGCCTCCGGCGTGAACGCCGGCCCATTGACGATATCCCCGCGATAGCTCGGCAGCTCGACATCGCCCTGCCTTTCCGTGTCCGAGGAGCGCGGCTTGGCGAACTGCCCCGCCATGCGCCCCATCTTCACAACCGGCAGCGAGGCGCCGAACGTCAGCACGACGGCCATCTGCAGCAACACGCGGAACGTGTCGCGGATGACATTGGCGGTGAAGTCGGCGAAGCTTTCGGCGCAGTCGCCGCCTTGCAGGACAAACGCCTTGCCTTCGGCTGCCTGGGCGAGATTGGCCTTCAGACGACGCGCCTCCCCGGCAAACACCAGCGGCGGAAACTTGCCCAGCCGGCGCTCCATCTCGTCCAGCCTGGCATGATCCGGATAGGCCGGCACCTGGCGAATGGGGCACGAGCGCCAGGAGTCCGGGGTCCACCGCGCTTGGGATGCTGTCGTCATGATGTCACTCCTCCCGCGCTGTTATGTCGCGAAACAGGCGGGAATGCTACGGGCGACTTGACGCCGTGTCAGGACCTGCCTGCAACGCCGCCCGGCGATTGGTGCGGGAGGGCGGGCCATTCCTCGGCCGCGCTATCCGATGCGCAGCAACTGTGCCCCTTCGCTGCGCAGCCAACGGATCGCGGCGCGGCGGTGCGGTGTCAATTCCTCGACCAGCGCCCAGAAATGCGGTCCGTGGTTCATGTGCCGCAGATGCGCGACTTCGTGCGCCGCGACATAGTCCTGGACAAAGTCGGGTGCCATCACCAGTCGCCAGCTGAAGGCAAGCGATCGGTCCGGCGCACAGCTTCCCCAGCGGCTGCTCGTGTCCTTCACGGTCAGGCGCCGAGGGGCAATTCCGACCACAGCGGACTTGTCCGCGACCAGGGCGGTGAGGCGCCGCCTGGCTTCGGCGCGCAGGAAATCCGTCACGCGCCGCGGCAGGAACGCGGCGTCGCCGGTAACGTGAAGCTCCCCCTCCTTCAACCAGGCGCCGCCACGCGCCTGTGGCACATGTCGGATCGTGTGCGGCATGCCGCCGATGGGGATCCGGGCGCCATCCGCGAAGGGAAGCTGCCGTGGCAGGGCGGCAAGCCGGTCCGCCACCCAGTCCACATGGGTCTTCAGCAGGGTCAGCCCTGCCGCGCGGCTTGCCCGGGTCGGCAGCGTGACAACCACGGCGCCGCCGGACGGATCGATCCTCAGGCTGATCCGCCGCGCCCGCGTGCTGCGGCGCCACTCGACACGGGTGGCGCCGAACGGCAGGTCCAGGATTTCGGGCGGCGGAACCTCCATGCCGCCAGTGACGGGCCGTGATGCCGATTCGTCAACAACTCATCCGGTGCGAGCCGAGCATTCTGCGCGCCATGCATTCGCAGACGGGGAGGGCTTGTCGCCAGGAACAGAACGTTATAACGTATCATTATAGTGGGGATGGGGGCCGGAATGGGCGTTGCGTCACGAACGGGTATGCTGGTCGCGATCGCCGTGCTGCCCACGACCGTTATGGCTGCCACCTTCGACCAGGGCGAGGTGGTCACCCGTTCCTTCCGCAATCCCGCGCTCGAGCAGGCGCAGTCGCACCCGGTGGAGACCGAGAATCTGTTCGGTTTCACCCTGGGATCCGATATCGACGAGGAAGGCACCACCGGGGTTGCCATCGAATCGGTCGCGGGGTTTGGTAGGCGGGAAGGCAAATACGCGGCCGGCAACTACAAGCTGGAGTTCTCGCGGGCGCTGACCAGCAATTTCTCGGCCTCGGTCAGCCTGCTGGGCGGCGCCTGGAATATCAGGAACAACCCCGATCTGCCGGACACCTACGCGATGCGCTTTCGCGGCCTGGGCGGCGAGGTCCGCTGGCGGCTGGTGGAGCGAGGACCCGAGCGGTTCGGTGTGACGCTGCACCTGGAACCGTCGGTCACCATGGCCGACGAAGTCTCGGGTGAGGCGGGTACCGGCTATGCGTCGGAGAACAAGCTGATCATCGACACGGTCCTGGTCGACGACCAGGTCTGGGCGGCGATCAACCTCGTCTATGATGTCGAGAGCTTCCGGCCCTGGAGCGGCGGCAAGACCGAGGAAGCGTCGGTTGGAGGCATCACCGGTGCGGTGACGGCGCGGGTGACCCGATCGCTGTTCATGGGGGTCGAGTTGCGCGCGCTCTACTCGTTCGAGAAGCTCCTGCTGGGCCGGCAGAGCGGGCGGGCACTGTATATTGGCCCTACCGGCTACTGGCGCATTTCCGACAATGCCTGGCTCGCGCTCGCCTGGAATATCCAGGTCGCCGGCCATGCGAACGATGATCCGCAACGGCTCGACCTGACGAATTTCAGCCGCCAGCTGGTGCGGGTGAAGTTTGGTCTCGAGTTCTGATCCGGAGGAACAGTCATGATCTCCCGCCGATCCGCCCTGGCCGCCGGACTTGCCGTGCTCGCGCCGTCCGTCCGCGCCGCGGCCCGGCTGCCCGTGGTCGCCAGTTTCTCGATCCTCGCGGATCTGGTCCGCG
Source organism: Acetobacteraceae bacterium (assembly GCA_050181195.1). Taxonomy (GTDB): domain Bacteria; phylum Pseudomonadota; class Alphaproteobacteria; order Acetobacterales; family Acetobacteraceae; genus Rhodopila. Next base: position 18,877 of record JBFXDK010000064.1, read on the forward strand.
AGGTTGGGGGCAGCACTGTCACGGTGCAGTCCTTGGTTCCCGCTGGCGTCGATATCCATCGCTACCGGCCGGCGCCGTCCGAGATGCGCGGTGTCACCGAAGCCGCGGTGTTCGTGATCAACGGCCTGGGCCTGGAAGGCTGGGCCGAGCGGGTGGCACAGGCGGCGGGGTTCAAGGGAACGGGCGTGGTCGCGTCTCGCGGCGTGCCGGCGCTGCCCGGTGGCCACAAGCACGAGGAGCATCAGGGGGAGGGCGGCCATAGCCACGGTGCCCATGACCCGCATGCCTGGCAGGATGTCGCGAACACGCGCACCTACGTCGAGAACATCCGCAACGGCCTGATCGCCGCCGATGCCGCCGGTGCCGCCGGATATCGCACGCAGGCCGACGCCTATCTCGCTCGCCTTGGCACGTTGGACAGGGACATCCGCGGCATCCTGGCGCCGATACCGCGCGCGTCGCGACGCGTGATCACCTCGCATGAGGCGTTCAACTATTACGGTGACGCCTACGACGTGGATTTCCTGGCCCCTGTCATTTCAACCGAGCAGGAGCCGTCGGCGCGCGCCTTCGCCTCGCTGATTGCGCAGATCCGGCGCGAGGGAATCCGGGCGATGTTCCTGGAACAGGGTGCCTCGCCCAGGCTTCTGGAGCAGATCGCGCGCGAAACCGGGGTGAAGATCGGCGGAACGCTCTATCCGGACACACTCACTCCGCCCGGCGGGCCGGCCTCGAGCTATATCGAGATGATGCTGACCAACACGCGCCGGATTGCTGCCGCGCTGGCGTGACTGGTCGCGGCGGTTCAGGCCTCGGCCGCGGTGACCCGCACCGTCCCACGGAAGCGGGTGACCGCCAGGAAGGAAATGGCGGCGGCGGCCATCACCAGGAAAGCCGGGCTGAGGTCGTTCTGCGTGCGGCTGACGAGCCACGTCGCGACGAGCGGGCTCAGCCCGCCGATGATGCCGAGCGTGACATTGTAGCCGAGGGCGATGGCGGTGCAGCGGATATGCGGCGGTGTCGCCTGCACCATGAAATAGGGCTGCGCACCCAGGAACAGGCCGATTGCGACGACAAACCCCGCCTGCCCCAGAAGGATCAGTGGCGGGGCGGGGTGGTGCATCAGCCAGAACAGCGGGAACGCGGCCACGACACCGAGCCCGGTTGCCATCAACAGGACCGGCTTGTGACCCAGGCGATCGGTGAGCCAGCCGGCTGCCACAATCACAGCCAGCAGTATGGCCATGCTGATCGTGTTGATCTCCAATGCCTGCGCCGGAGCGACGCCGTCGGCCAGTTGCATCCAGCTGACGATGTAGACGAAGAGCAGATAGAATCCGACCGCGTTGAACGCCGACAGGGCCGCCAGCCGGCCCAATAGGGATGGGTAAATACGGACCGTGTCGACCAGCGAGGCGGGCGGGGAGTCCTCGGTCAGGGGCAGATCCTGCGTATGGCGCCGCAGCACGAAGCCGGCAAGGCCGACCACGAGGCCCATCAGGAACGGAATGCGCCAGCCCCATGCGGCCAGGGCTTCCGGGGACATCAGGGCGGCGAGCAGCGCGCCGGTCGCTGATCCCAGCAGGATCCCTCCGACAGCGCCGCAGCAGCCGATGGCGCCCATCAGGCCGCGGCGGCCGGGCGGCGCGCGCTCTACCATAAAGACGATCGAGGTCGTGTATTCGCCGCCCACCGACAGGCCCTGGAACATGCGCAGCGCCGTCAGCAGGACCGCGGCCAGCATGCCCAGCACGTCGTAGCCGGGCAGGACCCCGACGAGGAATGTCGGGATCGCCATGGCGAGCACCGAGACCGTCAGCGCGGTGCTCCGCCCCATCCTGTCGCCGATCTGGCCCACCAGCGCGCCGCCAATCGGGCGCATGAGGTAGCCGACCGCGAAGATCCCGAACGCGGCCAGAAGCTGCGCGACCGCGCTTTCGCTGGGGAAGAACGTCCGACCAATGGCGGCGGCGAAGTATCCGTAGATGGCAAAGTCGTACCATTCCAGGATATTGCCGACGGCTCCGGCCAGGATGACCCGGCCTGTGCTGCCCGATTGCATGCGAGCGATCCCCCAATCCGACGAACCCATTTAGCGCGAGTTCGTCACACTTGATACGGGATTGCCACAGCCATCGGATCGCCGCAGCCTTGGAAAGCCGGCAGCCGAACGTGCCGGGCGCTCAGGCAGCCTTAGGCAGTTGCAGTCCGCTTGCATCGAAGGCGGCGAACAGTGATGCCTTCTGCTCTGCTGTCAGCTTCAGGTGCGGCGGACGGATATTCTCCCAGTCCGGGTTGGACGTGTTGCGCGCGACCAGCGCCTTCAGCCCGGAGATCAGCGGGACCGAGATCACCGCCTTGCGGGTCGCCGATAGGATCTCGTGCGCTGCCGCGCCGGCCGGGGTGTTCCAGCCGGCATAGACCTGCGCGCCGATGGCACAGTTCACGTTGGACGCGGCGGTGATGCAGCCGGCGCTGCCCTTTTCCAGCAACGGCTTCAGCAGCGTGTCGTCGCCGGCATAGACCTCGAACCCGTCACGGGCGAAGTTTTCGACATAGGCCAAGCCGTTCTCGTAGCTGCCGCTGCTGTCCTTGATGCCCTTCACCTTGCCCGGGTTCGCCTTCAGCAGGCGGCCGATGAAATCCACGCCGAACGGCACGGCCGATTGCTGCGGGAAGTTGTAAAGATACAGTTTGATGTCGCCGCCGACGCGCTGGACCACCTCGTTGAAATAGGCCAGCAGTCCGTCATCCGAGGGATTCTTGTAGTAGAAGGGCGGCAGCAGCAGCGCGCCGCGGCAGCCCATCTTCTCGGCGTGCTTCGTCAGCAGCACCGTATCCGTCAGCGCCGTGGTGCCGGTGCCCGGCATCATCTTCGCCGCCGGGATGCCGCGCTCGACCAGTCCTTCCAGCACCGCGATCCGCTCCTGGATGCCCAGGCTGTTGGCCTCGCCGGTGGTGCCCAGCACGCCCAGCCCGTTGCAGCCATTCGCCAACAGCCAGCGGCAATGCGCGGCCATGCGGTCCAGGTCGATCGACAGGTCGGTGTTCATTGCGGTCAGCACCGCCGCATTCACGCCGCCATACAGGGCGTCCTTCATCATTCCTCAGACTCCTTTCTCCGCCGGGGGCTCGGGGCATGGCCCGGCCAATCGACGATATGATGCTCCAGTGGTCCGGCGCGGCGCTCGCTTACGGCCCGCCCACGGATCGAGATGCCGGCCCGGTGAACGGTGTCCGGATCGCCCGACCTCAGCGGATGCCACCAGGCGAGGTCCTTGCCCTCGGCCACCAGGCGATAGGCGCAGGTGGGTGGCAGCCAGTCGACCTCCCGCACCGTCGCCGGTGTCAGGCTGACGCAATCCGGCACCTTGCGTTGCCGGCGCGCATAGTCGGTGCAGCGGGCGGTGTGCAGGTCCAGCAGCCGGCAGGCAACATTCGTGTAGGCCAGGGCATTCGTGTCCTCATCCCGCAGCTTGTGCAGGCAGCAACGCCCGCACCCGTCGCAGAGCGATTCCCACTCTTCCCCGCTCATGTCCTCCAGCCGTTTGGTCTTCCAGAACGGCTCGTTCGTGCCCATGGACCGGATGTTTACCGGCCCTGGCTGGCCGTGGCTAGCGAGGGGGTACTGAAAGCGGCTGCTCCTGGATCGGGCCGCGGCCGCCGGACGGCGGCGGGGCCGTCATGCCGGGCTGTGCCGGATAGGTGGGTTGCGCCGGATAGCTGGGCGGGGCGGCGGCGCCGGCCGACGGATAGGCGGGCGCGTAACCCGGCCCCTGCTGCATCGGGATGGCGGACGCGGGCTGGGCGGCGGCTGGCGCGGGGACGCCGTAGCGCGTCAGGATCTGGCGCAGCGGGTCGGCGCCGGGATTTACGCCCTGCATCTGGATTACGATCTGCCGAGCGGCGAAGGGCTGGCCGTAGTAGCGCTGATTCCATTCGGTACGGGCGGAGAGGATGCTGCCTTCCAGGGCCACGCCGCCGAACAGGCCGCGCGTCGCGGAGAAGGCCACGATGTCGGCGCCGACCGCGGCCGTGGTCGAACCCTGCACCCCGGCGCCGATCGTCGCAATGGCGATCGAGGCGTTGGCGCCGAACTTGAACTGGCTGTCCAGCACCGCGTTCAGGCCCTTGTCGGTCAGGATCAGCAGCAGAAGCTGGGCGTCCTGCACCCCGAACTGGAAGCCGAAGCTGCCGCTGCTCAGTCCATAGAACGCGGGATATGACCAGGTCTCGTTGCCGGCCCGGGCGAGCAGCACGCAACTGCCGCCCTCGGCCCCTGCGAAGAACCCGGCCTTGAAGACGCGCGGGCAGATCAGCACCGCGCGGGACTTCTGCAGCATGATCTTTGGGTCCTCGGACACGGTCTGGGTCATCATGTCCTGCAGGGTCAGCGTGGCACGGTCGACCAGGGCCTGTTCCTGACCCTCGGTATGCGCGCATCCGGTCGCAAACATGGGCAGAACGGCAACCACGGCTGCCAGCAGGTAACGGAGCATGAACGGTCCTCCCTCGACACCAGTTTCCCTTGTGCATAGCGCGCGCGAGACGATTCGCGCGTAGCCGACGCCGGCGGGACGGCGAAATAGCGGCGTTTAATGCCGGATTCTGTTCAATATCCCGGCAACTCGTTGACGCACAGAACTCGCCAGCCATCCGCATTGCGTTCCAGTCGCGTCAGCGAGAGGTTCTGGATCGATAGATGCAGCGCATTGTCTGCACCGATCCGCAGCGCATGCGCAACGACGGCCCGGATGGTGCCGCCATGGCTGACGATGATGACGTCCTCGCCCGCGTGCTCGTCTGCCAGCCGCTCCATCGTCGCTCCGGCGCGGGCGATCACGTCCTGCATGCTCTCGCCTCCCGGGGGCTTTTCTTCCCCGGCCAGCGGCCAGAACGCATGCTTCGGCAGCAGCAGGCGGGGGGGCAGGTCGGCATGCGGCAGGCCCTGCCACTCGCCCAGCGACTGTTCGATCAGGTCCGGCTCGACCTGCAGGTCGGCCTGCGGATAGCCGGCGGCGAAAATGGCCTGGGCCGTGCGCCGCGTGCGCGAAAGGGGCGTGACCCTCCAGGCCGCATGCCGCGGCAGCCGCTGGGCCAGCGCCTGGTACATGGGCGTCTGGTCCAGCAGTGTTGTCTCGCACAGCGGCACATCCATGATCCCGTACAGGATCGCTCGGCTGTTCTCATCGACCAGGGCGTGGCGGATCAGCCAGAAACGGGTCTCGCTCATTCACCGATACTCAGAAGCGCACCGCGCACCCGCGCCTGGTGGAACTGGCGGGCGAACAGCAGGATGCCGCCGCTCATCCAGACGGCGTTCAGGGCGACGGCGGCGAACAGGTGGTCCCAGGGCACGAACCCGTCCAGGAGAATGGCGCGCATGCCTTCGAACACATGGGTGGACGGCAGCAGCAGCGCGATGTGCTGCATGACCGTGGGCAGGATCGAGACCGGATAGAACACGGCCGAGAACGGCGCCAGCCCGAACAGCACGCCCCAGGCTAGCGGCTCCGCTCCCGCGCCATGTCGCAGGATCAGGGAAATGACACCCAGGGCGACCCACCAGCCCATGATCATCAGGTTGGCAAAGAACAGCACCAGCGCCGGCCCCAGGGCGAACAGGTTGAAGGCGTAGAACGCCCAGGCCAGCAGGATCGCGGGGATGACGCCCATCAGCATGCGGATGATGGACATCGCGACCAACGCCGCTACGAGCTCCCACGGGCGCAGCGGGCTGACGAAGATATGGCCCAGGTTGCGCGACCACATTTCCTCCAGGAAGCTGATCGACATGCCCATCTGGCTGCGCAACGTGACTTCCCACAGCAGCACCCCGCCAATCAGCGTGGCACCGGCGATAATGGCGGCGTTGCCGATGCGGGAGGCGAGGAACGAGGCGGTGAAGCCCCAGATGCACATCTGCAGCACCGGCCAGTAGGCCAGTTCCAGAAGGCGCGGCCAGGATCGGCGGTACAGGGCCAGATGACGGTACATCAGCCCCCAGATGCGTCGGACGGTGGGGTTCATGCCGGCAGTGACTGCGCCCGGCCGCGGGCGATGTCCAGGAACACGTCCTCAAGATCGTCACGGCCGTAGCGTTCCAGCAGGTCCGCCGGCGATCCCCGGTCGACGATGCGGCCTTGCTTGAGCATCAGCACGTCGGCGCACAGCCGCTCGACCTCCGACATGTTGTGGCTCGCGAGAAGGATGCTGGCGCCGGTTTCCTCGCGGTACCGCTCCAGCCATGTCCGCACCCAGTCGCCGGTATCGGGATCGAGGCTCGCGGTCGGCTCGTCGAGCAGCAGAAGTTCCGGGCGGTTGATCAGCGCCTTGGCAAGCGCCACGCGGGTCTTCTGCCCGGCCGAGAGCTGGCCGGCGGGCCGGGTGAGCAGCGCTTCCAGGTCGAGCTCCCGCGCCAGCGTGATGATCCGCTCCTCCACGTGGCGGACGTTGTAGAGATGGCCGTAGACCCGCAGGTTCTCGGCAACGGTCAGGCGGGCCGGCAGAGACACGTAGGGGGAGGAGAAATTCATCCGTTCCAGCGCCGCGAAGCGGTCGCGGGCCATGTCGTGACCCAGCACCTCGATTGCCCCCGAGGTCGGGACGAGCAGGCCCATCAGCATGGCGATTGTGGTCGTCTTGCCAGCGCCGTTGCCGCCCAAGAGGCCAACGGTCATCCCGGCGGGGACGGTGAATTCGATGTCGTCGACCGCCAGGACGTCGCCATAGCGCTTGACCAGCCTGCTGACCCGGATTGCATCCATGCGCCGGGGCTTAGAGCGGATTGCAGCGGAGCGGAACCGCTGGGCAGGCTGAATCCGTGGTGAAAACGAAGTGATGCATCACGGGAGGCGGGGTGGGCATCAAATCCGACCGGCCCAGCGTCGCCGGCGGTCCACGCGGGGCGGGGATTTCCGGGAACGGATGACTGCTTCGATTTCGTCTGCCCGAACGCCGGCCTGGGTCCGGATCACACCGGGCATCCGGCCCATACCGCAACAAACAGACACGTGTCGTCGCGCAGGATGTCTCCCTGTTGCAGGTTTGGGCGCATCGCGGAATGCTGCACGGCATCATCCGTCAGAAAGGCCGTGAAGCAATGTCCGCTGATCCAGGAGAGGGCGCCACCGGGTCCTCGTCGATGTCCCCCGTTCGCATGGAAATCGAAAGGCTGGGACAGCGGTTGCACACACGATATCAGGATGTCCGTGACGGCGCCGTCGCCAGCTACATACCAGAACTGGCGAAGACGCCGCCCGACCAGTTCGGAATCGCGATCGCCGCCACCACCGGCGACGTCGTGGCGATCGGCGACGCCACCGTCCCGTTCACCATCCAGTCCATCTCGAAGCCGTTCATGTTCGCCCTGCTGCTGGACCGATTCGGCCGCGAGGACACCTATGGCGCGGTCGGCGTGCAGCCGAGTGGCGACCCGTTCAATGCCATCACGCTCGATCCGCGCACCAACCGGCCATTCAACCCGATGGTCAATGCCGGCGCCATCGCGGTGGCCGGGCGGTTGTGCCAGCGCCTTGGCGCCTCGGCCTTCGACACCATGCTGCAGGTCCTCAGCGACGCGGCGGGGCGGGCGCTGGACGTTGATCTCGCGACCTACGAATCCGAGCGTGAGACCGGCCACCGCAATCGCGCGATCGGCCACCTGCTGCGCGCCGCCGGCGTATTCGACGTGCCGGTCGATGACGTCGTGGACCTGTATTTCCGGCAGTGCTCGGTGTGTGTGACGGCGACCGACCTGGCGCTCATGAGCGCCACGCTCGCCAATCTCGGGACCAATCCGATCACGCATGAGGTCGTGTTCCATCTCGACGCCGTGCGAGACACGCTGTCGGTGATGTTCACCTGCGGCATGTACGATGGTGCCGGCGACTGGGCGTGCCGGGTGGGATTGCCCGCCAAGAGCGGAGTCGGCGGGGGCATCATGGCGGCCGTGAACCGTCAGCTTGGCATCGGCGTGTTCTCGCCGCGTCTGGATGCCGCGGGCAATTCCGTGCGCGGGCAGCTATGCTGCGAGGGATTGGCCGAGGATTTCGGGCTGCACGTGTTCGACTGCACCAACGAAGGGTCGTCGTTCCTGCGGGCGTTCGATCGGCGGTAGGCACGGTATGACTGCTGGCATGCGGCCGGGAACGGCCGTTACGTCCACGCAGCGCACCGTGATGCCGGCATTCGTGATATGGGTCCACAATGAGCGCGTCATTCGATCGGCTTCGCCCCTGCGGCGCGGCGCCGCACGATGCTCAGGATGCCTGCGTCGAGGGCGCGAGCAGTTTCTCGATCGGATCCCAGACGAAGGCCACCTGGATCACCTGCTGACCGCCGACCTGGATCGCGGCCTCGGCGACGGCCCGTCCTCCCAGTCGCTCATAGAACCAGCGGCTGGGGTTGTCGCGCAGCACCCAGAGATAGGCGGACTTGCACCCGACCTCGGCCAGATGCGCCGCCGCCGCGCGCATCAGGCGCCGGCCCACGCCGCGGTCGCGCCAGTCATCCAGCACATACAGTGTCTCGACCTCGCCCTCGGCCAGGCGCCGGCCGGAGATTTCGGTGGTTCGCGCCCGCCCGGCCGTGGTGAAGCCCACGATGCGCGGGCCACTGCCGGTGGGAACGTCCGGACCCGAGGCGGTGGCGACCAGGACACCGACTCCGCTGCGGATCGCCGCGTCGTAATGCGCGGCCTGGCGGGAGACGGACATGCGGGCCAGGAACCGGTCGGGCAGGATGCCGGGATAGGTACTGCGCCAAGCCGCGACATGCACGGCCCCGATCGCGATGGCGTCCGCCGGACGCGCCTTGCGTATGGAAATCACGCGACTCGCTCCATGACGGCTGCGAAGAACCCGTCAGTGCTGTTTCGCGCCGGGGTGAGCGACAGGAAGTCGCCGGGGCAGGGGGGCGGTGGCACGCTCCAGGCCCGATCCAACGGGACCAGAACGAAATCGTTATGGCGGGCGAGGAAGGCAGACACCTGAGCCTCGTTTTCCTCTTCGAGCAACGAGCAGGTAGCGTAGACCAAACGTCCGCCTTTGCGAACCAGTGCCTGCGCCGTATCCAGGATCAAAGCCTGCTTAGGCAGCAGGTCAGTCAGGTCACGTTCCGTCAAGCGCATGCGCGCATCTGGATTCCGGCGCCATGTCCCGGTCCCCGTGCAGGGTGCATCGACCAGAACGCGGTCGAAAGTACCCGCTCGGCGCTTCGCCCATTTGTCGCCTGGCGTCAGCAGATGACGCTCGACGTTGTGGACCCCGGCCCGCCGCAGTCGGCGCACGGCGCCTTCGAGCCGCGCAGCCGAGACGTCGCAGGCGACGACCTGACCGCGATTTTCCATCGTCCCCGCCAGGGCCAGCGTCTTCCCGCCGGCGCCGGCGCACCAGTCGGCGACGCGCATGCCGGGACGGGCATCGGACAGCAAAGCAATCAACTGGCTGCCTTCATCCTGGATTTCCACGAGCCCGGACTGGAAGGCCGGACCCGAGGTGACCGGCCGCCGTCCTTCGATCCGCAACCCCCAGGGGGAGAGTGGCGTCGGCCTTGCGTCCCAGCCTTCCGCGGCCAGTGCGGCCTGCCCCTCCTCGCGCGTGCCCTTCAGCAGGTTCACCCGCAGGTCCAGCGGCGCCGGGCGGTCCATTGCCGCCATCTCGGACGGGAGCGCCGGCCCGAATTTGGAGGCGAGCCGCGGCAGCAGCCAGTCCGGCACTTCCAGCCGAACCGCCTCTGGCATGTCCGGATGATCCAGCGTGTGGCCCTCGATGCGGCCAAGGGCGGCGCGCTCGCCCGCCTGCAGCACCGCCGGGGCGAAACGCCCGCCCGAGAAGGACTGGCCGACGCCGGCGAGGCTCCATCCCTCCAGCAGCAGCGAGGCCGCGATCAGCAGGCGCGGGGCGGGCGGCGTTTCGTGCAGCCACCATGCAAGGCGCCGTCGCATGCGCAGCACGCGCCATACGCGATCGGAGACAGCGCGGCGGTCACCCGAGCCGATGAACCGTCGCGCCCGGAAGAAATCGTTGGCGACCGCATCGGCTGGTCGTTGGGGCGTGGCGTCGATCGCGTCGAGCAGATCGATTGCGGCGGCAAGGCGGGCGGCGGGGGTCACGTGCAATCAGATCGTGTGGGACGGCCGTCTCGTCCAGATGTGGCGCTTGCCGTGATGCCGAGCGCGGCGCCTGCACCGGGACGCGGGCGGCTGGTGGGGGGGCAGCGTCGCTTCAGTGTGTCTCCGCCGGCGGTCGCCGTGACTTGTGGTGCTGTCGGCGCGGCGATCGCAAACATCATTCGGCTTAGCGCCGCGGGTGCGAAGCCGGCCAAATGATGCGCCCAAGCCGTGCCGCGAGCATGCATTCCTGGCCCGGGCGAGGAATGCATGCTCAGTCCGCGCGATAATTCGGAGCCTCCCGATCGATCGCGACGTCGTGCACGTGGCTCTCCCTGAGTCCCGCGCCCGTGACACGGCGGAACCGGGCATTGCGCTGCAGCTCCTGGATGTTGGCGCTGCCGGTGTAGCCCATGCCGGCCCGCAGTCCGCCGACGAGCTGATGGATCACGTTCGCCGCCGGTCCCTTGTAGCCGACCCGGCCCTCGATGCCTTCCGGCACCAATTTCAATTGATCCTTGATGTCCTGCTGGAAGTAGCGGTCGGCGGAGCCGCGCGCCATGGCGCCCAGGCTGCCCATGCCGCGATAGGACTTGTAGGAGCGGCCCTGATACAGGAACACCTCGCCGGGCGCTTCGTCGGTGCCGGCCAGCAGACTACCGACCATGACCGAGTCCGCGCCGGCCGCGATCGCCTTCACGATGTCGCCGCTGGTGCGCATGCCGCCATCGGCGATCGCCGGCACGCCCTGCTCACGGCAGGCGGCGGAGGTTTCCAGCACCGCCGTGAACTGCGGCACGCCGACGCCGGCGACCACCCGCGTGGTGCAGATGCTGCCCGGGCCGATGCCGATCTTCACCGCGTCGGCGCCAGCCTCGATCAGCGCAAGGGCGCCTTCGGGCGTTGCCACGTTGCCGGCGATGACCTGCACCGCGTTGGATGCCTTCTTGATCGCCTCGACCGCTTCCAGCACGCCCTGGGAGTGTCCGTGCGCGGTGTCGACGACGATCACATCGACCTCGGCGGCGACCAGCAGGCGCGCCCGGTGCTGGCCATCGGTGCCCACGCCCGTGGCCGCGGCGACCCGCAACCGTCCGAGCTCGTCCTTGTTGGCGAGCGGATGGGATTCGGCCTTGTACATGTCCTTGACGGTGATCAGCCCGATGCAGCGATAGGCTTCATCGACCACCAGCAGCTTCTCGATCCGGTGCTTGTGCAGCAGGCGGCGGGCCTGCTCGGGATCGACATCGGCGGTGACGGTGACCAGGTTCTCCCGGGTCATCAACTCGTACACCTTCAGCGTTGGCTCGGTTGCGAAGCGGACGTCGCGATTGGTGACGATGCCCACCAGGCGGTTGGTGTCCCGCTCCACCACCGGGACGCCGCTGATGTGATGCATGGCCATCAATGCCTTGACGTCGGCCAGCGTCTGGTCGGGGTGGATGGTCAACGGGTTCACCACCATGCCAGATTCATATTTCTTGACGCGGCGGACCTGCGCGGCCTGCTCCTCGGGCGAGAAATTCTTGTGGATCACGCCCATGCCGCCGAGTTGTGCCATCGCGATCGCCATGTCCGACTCGGTCACGGTGTCCATCGCGGCGGAAATGATGGGCACGTTCAGTGAAATCGCACGGGTCAGCCGCGTCGCGGTGCTTGTCTTGGAAGGAAGGACCTGGGAGTAGGCGGGAACGACGAGCACGTCGTCGAAGGCGAGCGCTTCCTCGATCCGGGAGACGAGCACACGCGAGGTGCTGGGGTCTGGGCTCGAGAGCGTGTCATTCGGGATGTCGAGGGCCATGGGCGGCAGCCTTTCCGCAACCTTGGCGGCCCCACATAGGCTCACGAGGCGCAGTTCGCAAGCATTGGCTTGTGATCGTTCGGGGGCGGCAGCATCCGTCATTCCC